>JAMNYO010000085.1 GCA_023622765.1 Bacteroidota bacterium
CTGCGGTTGCGCGATGCAACATGATTGACTGATCTTGGCATAATGTTACTTGTTTTGAATGATAGCGTCCCCTTCTCGCGGAGCCCTTAGGTGCATATACATCCTGTTAATAAATCGTTTTTACGTGAAACCTTGCTCCCTTCATCACAGACCCAACAAGGTCTTGACATTCTTCTCGTCGGCCTTGTGAACCAGACCCGTTTGCGTTAGATTCCTCTTCTGCTTCTTGGTCTTTTTCGTGAGAATGTGACTCTTGTAAGCATGTTTCCTCTTGATTTTTCCTGTTCCGGTAAGGGCGAACCTCTTTTTGGCACCGGAATTAGTCTTGATCTTTGGCATTTTGCTCAGTTTGAATAAGTTTATATTATTACCCCTTTTCCCCTTTTCAGGTTCAAAAAAGTTTGCAAAAGTAATGATTTTATTCCAATTATCAAAACAATCGGTTATATTTGTTTTTCGGTAGAGCCAACGTGAGTTCAGATAGTAAATGCAACACTAAGTAAAAATGCAGAGAATACAAACACCATCAGGCTTAATGTGCAAACTTTAATTCGTTATTTATAGTAGTAGTCGTTTGTTTTAATGCGTTAATCATTTTACTTTTTTCCGGTTCTCCAAAACGTATATCAGGCAAATAGATGCCCAAGCTAGCATAGATCTTGTTGTTTATATATATGGGCGTTGCAAGACCAACCACGTGATTATTATGTGAAAAAGCGAATTGATCCCTTCTAATTTCGGTTAAATAATCGATGAGATCTGATTTACTTTCCACCTCGGGCCACTCCTCTTTCGAAGGTAATCCTACACGTTGAAAAAAGGACTCGAATTCTCTCGGAGAGTAGTGAGCCAATATCATGCGCCCCGTGGTTGCCTTGTAAACAGATGACTCTTTAGAGGTCTTAACGAAAACCTCATGATTGCAATTGATCTCTTTGATTAATATCCGTTTATCATTTTTTATCTTGGATAGAATGATGGTCTCATTAATTTCATTCATTAATATTTCCACAGGCAATTTTGACACATTTATCAATCTCGTGTCATAAGGATTAAAATTGGCTAATTGTTGAGCCATATACCCTAACCTATAGTTTCCTTTGAATTTCACTTGTTCAACATAATTCCTATTGACTAGTGTTTTCAATATGTTGGCACACGTTGAATGCTTTAAATGCAACGTGTCGGCGATTTCAGACAAACCGATTTCACTTTTAGGGTTCTCTGCCAGCAGTTCCAAAATATTCAATGCCCTATGTATTACTTGTATCATCTGTATAAATTTTATAATGCAAAATTAACATTAAGTTTGATTAATCATATTATTTATCAGTTTTTTTCATGGTTTACTGACTTTAATGCGACTTGAACTGCAGAGCGTAAGCTTAAATTCCCATAAAAGAACTTTTTAATTCTTCTGAAATTTCCCTGCAGCCTTATATCAAACCCTTCGATATTCTCCTTATTCGTTAAGAAACGAGATATATAACCATCACATTTCGGTTATCCGACAGATTGCATAGATCATGCTTATTCAACAACTATTCAAGCTGCATATGTTAAAAAATAATTTGTTGTGATTTATTAACTATGAATATTTGCCATTTAATAAACAAACACTTTAATTTGGTGATGATGGATAGTAATTCAATTATATTGAATTAGTTATTTGTGTAAACGTCTCAGTGAATGTATGAGCTCTATTTGCTAACTATTGTTTAAAAGTGTGTGCAACTTAAAAATAATTTTATTAAATAGCTGAGTATCAAAAATTTAATCGATGATCGTTTATTGTAGTTAATGAGTTTACAGTAATTATTTAAAGCATGGTTCTATGAGAAAATATGTCTTACACGCTGTAGTGATCTTATTTTTCAGCATGTTCTTTTCGATGTCATGCCAAAATAAAATCGAAAAAAATGCCGGCTCTATATATGACCCGGGAAAACCTGTAAAACTGACCACCTTTTATCCTGATTCCGGTAAGTATCAGGAAAAGGTATTGTTAACAGGGGAGAACTTCGGTTCTGATCCGAGTATTATTAAGGTGTACTTTAATTCAAAACAAGCGCCTGTTATCGGGTCTGACGGTAGCCATATGTACGTGACGGCACCCCGCTTACCCGGGGATACTTGTACTATTTCGGTGGTGATTGGATCCGACTCTGTCACCTACCTGAACAAACATTTTTTGTATAAATCTTCCGTAAGCGTAACAACCGTAGTAGGCAACGGGACCTACGTGTACCAAGATGGCGATTTAGCCTCCGCTACTTTAAGACCTTATTGGATATGCATGGACAACGACGAGAATTTGTTTGTTGCACATCGAGCTTTTGTTGAAGGCGGAGGTGATCACTTAGCTAGAATTAACGAGGAGTCAAATGAATTGGTTACCATTCAACGAAATCTTGTTTGCGGTGTGCTGGCCGCTAATTTAGAGACGGGTATGGTACTGTTTTCTTCTGAAAACTCCATCGGTGAGTACGTAACGCTTGATCCTAGAAGCTTCTGGGCACCTAAATATTATACGGCAAGATGGACAAAAGCAGAACAGACGCCCCTTAATCCTTGGAATCCAGCATCAATATTAAATCCAACTGACGGCTCAATTTACACTCATTTTTTTAATAATGGTATAATGAAGGTAAATCTGCAGACGTGGGAGGCGGAACTGATTTACCCCGTAAGTGGTGCAGTAAACGGCATAACCTTTCGAGCAAATGAACCCAATATTCTATACGTTATGATGCGTGGGACATCAAGCTACTCACCAAACACGCTTTTCACCATGGATGTCACCGATCCTGAAGGTACTTTTAAAAGGCTAAACACCATTTCCGCTGCAGGTCATCGAGATGGTGCTATAGAGGAGGCTCAATTTAACGATGTAAGGATGATGATTTCCGATAGTGAAGGAAACATTTACATGGCAGATAGCAAAAACCATTGTATTAGACGTTTGACCCCAGATAACATGGTAGAGACAGTATTGGGAATACCCGGCAGAGCGGGGTGGAAAGATGGCGGAAAAGAGGATGCGCTTTTTAATGACCCAACAGGAATAGCGGTGGATCCAGATGGTACGGTATATGTAGCGGACCATGGAAATGGTAGGGTAAGGAAATTGTCTATTAATTGAATTTCAATGAAAAAACACTAAATCGAATAAACACATGATGGAAAAAACGTGGATAACGATCTGTTTAATGTTCCTATGCTTCGGCCTACAAGCTCAACAAGGGACATTCGAGATTGCCGGTACGGTGTATGACGATACTGGGGGAGAGTTACCGGGTGCAACTGTATATATAAGGGATAACATCAGCGTGGGTACAACATCTGATGCAGACGGAAGCTTTAGACTCAGGGTTTCACGTGGTGATGTGATAGTATTTACCTTCGTAGGTTATGATAAAATTGAATATTTGGCATTAGAGGAAAAGAGGGATTTGAAGATCCGTTTTACAGCAAGCGATACTGAGCTGGAAGAGGTAATCATAACTTCATTTGGTACTACTCAACGCAAGATATCATCTTTGGCAGCCGTGTCTGCAGTAGATGCAAGCCAATTACAGATACCCACAACTTCGGTAACCAATCTACTGGGAGGTCGTATGCCAGGGGTAATCTCTACGCTTACCAGTGGTGAACCGGGAAAAAACATTTCCGAATTCTGGATCCGTGGTATAGGCACGTTCGGTGCCAGCAGTAGTGCCTTGGTCTTGATTGACGGATTGGAAGGGGATATTAACTCGCTTGACCCGGCTGATATAGAGAGCTTTTCTGTTTTGAAGGATGCCTCTGCAACAGCGGTATACGGTGTCCGAGGAGCAAACGGTGTAGTTTTAATCACGACCAAGCGTGGTCAAATTGACAAACTGAATATCACGGCTCGTGTCAATTACACGCTATCACATTTACGACGTCTCCCTAATTACCTTGGTGCTCATGATTACGCGAATTTGGTAAATGAGGCATTGGCAGTACGCCAGGAGGACCCAATGTATAGCGACGTGGTGCTTGACATCATCAATTATGGCATTGACCCTGATATTTTCCCCGATGTGAATTGGCAAGAGGAGATACTTAACCCCAACTCTTTGCGGCAATCCTATTACATAAGTGCACGGGGAGGGGCAAAGGTTGCTAAGTACTTCCTCAGTTTAGGTGGAAGCAATGAAACGGCTGCATATAAATATGATAAATCAAGCATATATGGATCCAACGTGGGGTATAACACCTATACCTATCGGGCAAATATAGACCTTGACCTGTCTCGATCTACCATCCTCTATTTTGGAATGGATGGATTCCTTTCAATTCATAACCAACCGGGGGTTGCAAGCACGGACTATATCTGGCAGGCACAATCGCAGATAAATCCCCTTACATTGCCCGTGATTTACTCCAATGGACAATATCCCGCCGTTGGTGCCGCTGAGATGACCTCTCCTTCTACAATGATAAATCACATGGGGCGGCGATCTGATCAAAAATTTGACGGTAAATTCACCCTTGCGCTGAATCAAGATTTGTCTATGTGGTTAGAAGGATTGAAATTAAGGGTTCAAGGCGCATACGATATAGTGAGTTGGTTCAACGAGAATCGTTCTATTCAACCGGAATTGTATCAAGCTGTTGGACGTGACGGACATGGAAAATTAATCACCATTCTGAGGGTTCCATCAAGTGCGGCCAGTTACAGTAAAACCATGGATTTAAACCGTAAGTACCATCTTGAAAGCACATTAACTTACGAAAACTTATTCGGGGAAAGTCACCGTGTATCAGGATTGGTATATTATTACATGAGCGACTTTAAACGTGCAAGTGACGGCACGACCAATTTGAACTCCATCCCGATTCGTTATCAAGGGTTGTCAAGCCGACTGACGTATGGCTACCGTGATACCTATATGGTGGATGTTAACTTTGGATACACTGGTTCTGAAAACTTTCAGCCGGGACGCCAGTTTGGTTTTTTCCCATCTATCGCGTTCGGCTGGGTGCCAACCGAGTACAAATGGATGAAAGAGGTGCTGCCCTGGTTGAATTTTTTCAAAATCAGATGCTCGTATGGATCGGTGGGTAACGACCGACTCACCTCACGGCGTTTCCCCTATTTGACACTGGTTACAACTAGCAACGTGTCTGTCTGGGGATCTACTTCTGTAGAGGGTGTGAATGAAATGATAATCGGGGCGGACAACCTTGAATGGGAGAAGGCATTAAAAGCTAACATTGGCTTTGAAGGTCGTTTGTTAAATAATAAACTTTCATTTGTGGTAGATCTATTTCAGGATCGTCGCGATGGCATTTTTCAACAAAGGGTTCAAGTACCATACTATGTTGGGTTAGTGACAATGCCTTACGGTAATGTTGGGAAAATGACAAGTTACGGAACCGATGGGAACGCAGAGTACACGCATTCATTTAACAAAGATACTCAGATTACCTTTAGAGGTAACTATACTTTTTCGCGTAATAACGTACGCAATTGGGAGGAAGCGAATCCAAAATATCCGTACCAAGAAATATCCGGATACCCATATGGGGTAATAAGGGGTTATATTTCTGAGGGCTTTTTTAAAGATCAACACGATATTGATACCAGCCCAATTCAAACGTTTGGCACCGTAATGCCCGGCGACCTTAAATATCGTGACGTAAATGGAGATGGCATTATTGATACCGATGACCGCGTTCCATTTTCTTATAGTACCTATCCCCTACTCATGTATGGCTTTGGCGGAGAGTTTAGATATAAAAACCTAACATTAGGCGTTCTTTTTAAAGGAACCGGCAAAACCGATTTTTTCCACGTGGGACAGGATGGAAATGGCATGGGGTATGTTCCGTTCCACGGGGCCAATGTTGGAAATATCTTGTCGATTGTAAATGACCCCAAAAACCGATGGATCCCGAAGGAGTATGCTATTAACAACGGGATTTCAATGAGCCTGACAGAGAACCCAAATGCTCGTTTCCCCAGGCTCTATTATGGGTTCAACAACAATAACTCGCAATTATCCGATTTCTGGAAAGGAGACGCACGCTACCTGAGGCTACAAGAGATTACACTTAATTATAATTTCAGGCATCGGCTGTTTCAAGCGATTAACATTTCGTCAATTGATCTTCAACTGGTAGGAAACAATCTGTACGTATGGGATAGAGTGAAGCTTTTCGATCCCGAACAGGCGCGCTACAATGGTAGGGTATACCCCATCCCAACTACTTACGCTATCCAGGTTTATATTAACATGTAATATTTAATAAACAAACATACAACATTGATTATGCATTACATAAATAAAAAAAACCGTTACACGAAAAAGCATAAAACATCGCTTGTCGGTAATTTACTCATCGTTTTTTCTTTGACGATCGCCTTGGGCTCATGCAATTACCTTAGTGTGGATGATTATTTTACCGATGAACTGAAACTGGATTCTGTTTTTGCTTCCAAACGGTACATTGAAGCGTACATGTGGCAGACTGCCAGTATGTTCCCAAATGAAGCTCGATTATATCAAAGCAATTATACACCTGGCCCATTAGCAACCGATGAGGCGTTTACATTAGCTACCGCAAGTGGCTATAACGGGCTTGATTTCGTATTGGGTGCGATATCCGAAAGCAATATGGGAACCTTCTCTGACTGGTATTCCACCTATTACAAAATCATACGCAAGTGCAATACCATTTTGAACCGTATTGACGAGGTGACTGACCTAAGCGCAATTGATCGGTTTTCGATTATTGGAAACACACGTTTCATCAGGGCATATGCTTATTACCGACTGCTAATTGATTGGGGACCTCCCATGCTGTTAGGCGATGAGGTGGTGAACTCCAATGAAGATTTATCCTATTATGACCGGTCTCGTGCCACGTATGATGAAGCTGTGGATTACATTTGCAGCGAATTGGAGGAGGTTACTACCTGGCTGCCAGAAAGTTTACCACTCATGGAGTTTGGGCGACCCACGAAGGGCGCAGCATACGCGCTGATAGCCAAGGTGAGGCTCTTTCATGCCAGCCCCCTCTTCAACGGTGGAAATGTAGCCCGAACTTTTTTCGGCACATGGAAACGTACCGTTGACGGGGAGTATTACGTCTCACAAAGTTACGATGAAGCCCGCTGGGCATTGGCCGCTGCCGCAGCGAAAAGGGTCATGGATATGGGCCTTTATAAACTGCATACTGTCGATGCCAATATGTTTACCCCAGATCTCCCAAACGGAGTAACCTCAGACCCAGACTATTACAAAGAGTGGGACGAAGGGGGTGCGGCTGGAATTGATCACTTCCATTCATATGCCGATATATTTAACGGTGAAGCGGTCATTCCCGCGAACCCCGAATTTGTATGGGCACGTAATGTAACAGCATATGATCTGTCTTTTCATTTAATCTTTCCTAAATCAAACGGCGGCTACAACATTCTTGCCATAACACAAAAGATCATAGATAACTATTCCATGATCGATGGTAGGGATATTACTGATTCCAGTGATGAATACCCCTATTCGGAAGATGGTTTTACCTCTAGCGTAAACACGTTTTCAGGTTACCGCATCAATCCTGACGTGTTTAACATGTATGTAAACCGGGAAATGCGGTTTTATGCATCTATAGGTTTCAGCGAATGCTTTTGGCCCATGTCCTCTTCTACTCAGGTAGGAAATTACAATCAAACCATAACATATTATTACGATTCACCTAATGGAAAAACGGGAGATGAAACAGGAAGGATGGTTCCGATTACAGGATATACCTTGAAAAAGTTTGTCCATCCAAGCGATGCTTTACGGGGCACCAACGCCAGGACAATGGGCAAGGCATTTGCAATGATTCGTTATGCCGATGTACTACTATGGTACGCGGAATCTCTCAACAACCTCACTTCAAGCCATACAGTTGAATTGGGAGAAGAAACCTACACGATTGGACGTGATGTCGATGAGATAAAAAAAGCGTTCAACCAAGTACGTCATCGCTCCGGAATGCCGGGATTGACTGACCAGGAATTAGCCGATGCTTCAAAAGTTCAAGAACTGATTGAGCGTGAAAGAATGATTGAATTTGTGGGAGAGAATCAACGTTATCACGACGTTCGCCGTTGGGGAATCTATGAAAAAACGGAGAACGAAACGATAACCGGAATGAACATTGAAAGTCCCAAGGAGGGTTTTTACAGGAGAGTGGTGCCCAATACATCAAGGATTGGTGAACGCATCGTCAATAAACGGATGGTGTTTTTACCGATACCTTTAAGTGAAGTACGAAGGCTACCTTCTCTCGACCAAAATCCAGGATGGAAAGACTAATGAAATAGTTCACACTGAACAATAAAATAATATAATCGTATGAAAAATAAGATATACAATACTCTTACTGTCTCTATCATTTTACTAGTGGGATTATTATCGTGCGATAACGATGAAGTCTTCAAAGCAGAGCAGTATAAAAATGTGTTTGCATTGATTAGTGAAACAGACAACATTTACTCCAAATATTACGATTTAAGAGAATCGGAGTCAATAGGTTATCTGTCAGCCTCATGTGGGGGTACCAATCCAACAACAGAGGACATAAACATCCTTTTAGTAGAAGACCCCACGCTTATTGACCTGTACAATAAAACCAATTACGATGTTGAGTACAACAAATATGCCAACCAACTGCCAAAAAGCAAGTATGATATCGACTCCTATCAGCTTAAGATACCTGCAGGAAAAATCAAAGCTTCACTTCCGATTAGAATCAGGCCTGAAGGACTTTCCCCTGACTCTACTTACTATATTCCCCTAAGAATTGATTCACACGACAATTATGAAGCTAACCCGGATAAAAGCTACGTGCTCTTTGAAGTTCGCATAAAAAACTACTTCGCGAAAGCCGAAGGCGCCACGTACAACCTGAAAGGGAAAGAGGATGGCCGAAATATTTTCGGAACGAAAATCATACACCCCCTCACCGGTAGTAAAGTGCGCATCATGGCCGGCACTGAAGCCTACATAGCGAATACCGAAGTGCATGAACAATATGCATTAATCCTGGATGTTGATGAAGAAGGCAAGGTACATATCACTCCCTACGGTAAAATTCAAGTAAGCCAGGTTGACGGTGATAGCGACTACCCAAACACCTTTGATGTAACCTTTGACGGTTATAAACACTATAAAACATTTCTTCTCCGTTACGATTATACAATAAACAATAAAACCTATCAGATGAAGGAGGAGTTGCGACTTCAGTTCAACCCCAAAAACAAGGAGGAACTATAATCCGTAAACGTTTAACTAATACGATTAAAAATGATTAACATGAAAAAAATAACAATAGCTTTCGTTTGCCTGTTTTTAATCGGGTGCTTTACAGGATGTGATCCCTACGAGCGAACTCCTGTGGAAAAATCAATCTTTGTAAATCATCAATCGCTGACTATGCTCGTGGGTGACCAAATGCAACTTAAGGCCAGTCCGAGCAAGGTAACCTATAGTTGGAAAAGCGAGGATCCCGCGGTGGCTACTGTCAACTCTTCCGGATTGGTTGAAGCAATAGGAGAGGGAGCTACAAATATCGTTGTTTCCCATAATGGTATTGAAGCAAAAGTTCCCGTCGCGGTAAACCAACGGATACGTCTAGAGAAAATTGAATTTAATGAATCGGTTGTAGATTTAGCCATTGGAAGTAAATTATCCCTAAACCCACTACCCGTTCCCCATAATGCCAACGATTTTAACCGTTTCTACTGGTCATCTGATAATGAAAATGTTGCAGTCGTGGATGTGATGGGACAAGTTAAAGCCATCGCACCAGGCGTGGCTACTATAACCGTTAAAGGTGGCGAGTTAAGCGGAACATTGAAAGTGAGGGTGTTTAAGAGCTTCAATGTAGCCTTGAAAAAACCCGTGAGGGTAAGCAGTCTTTATGCACCTCAATTTGTTGGTGAAAATGCGGTTGACGGGATTTTAAACACCTCTGACAACAGCAACAGGTGGCTATGTAAGCCTACAACAAGTAATGGCCCTCAGTGGATAGAGGTAGACCTGGAAGGTAAATATGAAATATACTCACTTGAGTTTTGGATACAAGAAGGGTGGCCAAGTATCGATTTTAAATTTCAAAAAAAGGAGAACGATGAGTGGGTGGATATCTTCACTGAAACTGGCAATAGCAAGTCCGCCTATTCCAGAACTTTTGAAGCGACAACAGCAAAAAAGGTGCGTATTTATTTCACCCTTGGAAGCAAGGATGGCATTGTAAGAATGTATGAGATGCGTGTACACGCGAAAATATTTGAATAGTTTGAAAAACTTATTCAAATAGAGCAACAAACATTGAACTTCTATGCGAAAAAACGGTGTAAATGCTACTGGACAAGAAGAAAAAAAGAGGCTGATTCCATACAAATGGGAATTAATTATAATACTTTGGGTCGCATATTTTTTGAATCAAGGCGATCGACAAGTATTTAATGTTGTAATACCTTTGATTAAGGCCGATCTTCTCCTGAATGATGTTCAGATTGGTTTAGTTGCCACCCTCTTCACGCTTGTTTATGGGATACTGGTTCCTGTGGCAGGTTTCGCAGGTGACCTGCTTCGCCGTAAATGGATTATCTTTTTCAGCTTGCTAATATTCAGCCTCGGCACGCTGTTTACAGGCCTTGCCACCGGCATTATTTCATTGATCCTGCTACGAAGTATTACAACAGGTGGAGGCGAAGCCTTTTACTACCCGGCTGCCACTTCGTTAATCGGGCAATTTCACAAGAAAACGAGGGCAATGGCCATGTCTATCCATCAAACGTCATTGTACGTCGGAATCGTTGCAAGTGGATTCATCGCGGGATACATCGGTGAAAAATTCGGCTGGCAAATATCGTTCTTGTCTTTCGGATTAGTGGGCATATTGTGGGCCTTTATCGTATTGTGGAGGGTTAAGGACACCCCCATGCCAAAAGAGGAGTTAAATGAAGTCGAGGAAAAACCCTCTTTTATCGAGATGGTAAAAGCAATTTTTTCTAGGAAGACGGTTTATTTCTTAAGCCTCGCGTTTGGATGCATGTGTTTTGTCAATGTGGGTTACCTCACCTGGATGCCCACCTATCTCCATGAACAGTTCAACATGTCTTTATCTGCAGCCGGCTTGCATTCCACTTTGTATCATTTTCTTTTTGCATTTTTTGGAGTGATGCTTGGTGCCCGTATCTCAGACCGATTGGCGCTTAAAAGAAAAAGCATACGCATGGAAGTCGAGATTATCGGCTTGTTGATAGGTGCGCCTTTCATTTTTTGGATGGGTGCTACAGACAGTAAGCTTTGGTGCTATGTAGCCATGGGGTTGTTTGGTGTATTCAGGGGCATATATGACTCGAACCTATTTGCCGCTTTGTTCGATGTGATTGAGCCTCGATACCGCTCTTCATCCATGGGAGTCATGCTTGCATTTGCCTTTATCGTGGGCGCTTTGGCTCCTGTAATTTTAGGGAAAATTAAAACCGTGGCGAACCTGGAAACGGGCATCATGTTCCTGGCTGGATTTTACCTTTTAGGTGCCGTGCTAATTTTCATTGGCTTGAAATTCTTTTTCAAGAAGAATTATTATGAAGAGAAATTGATGGGTTAAAATGGAGTGCTTCAAGTCAGTAAATAAGAAAATAAAAATGAAAGCGAAATACACTCTTTTGATGCTATGCTGTATGATTAATTTCGGAAAGGTTTCAAGTCAAAGCTCAGGAGATGTGATGAGCGAGAAGTACCGTGACATCTGGAACGATCAGGTACAAGAGAAAATTGATACCGATATTGAAAAAAATCGAAAAGCGAACGCTGTTCTGAAGTTTGAAAACCTCCCGCGAGATACTGACATCGAGGTGAAGCAAATAAGCCACCACTTCCTATTTGGAGGAAATATTTTCCTGTTTGGAGATTGCGGTAGCCCTGAGAAAAACAAGCAGTATGAAGACACCTTCGGGGATCTGTTCAATGCCGCTACCGTGCCCTTTTACTGGAGAACGCTGGAGCCGGTAAAGGGCGAGCCAAGGTATGAAGCCGGCAGCTCATACGAGTATCGTCGTCCACCAACGGATCCCGTCGTCGAGTTCTGCGAATCGAAGGGAATCAATATGAACGGCCATGCGATTATTTACGGTCAACCTCAATGGGGTCCACCACTATGGATGCCTAAGAATCGAAAAGAGATGGAACCCTATTTTGAAGATCACATCCGAGATTTAGCTAAACGTTATCATGGACGAGTACAGCGATGGGACGTGGTGAACGAACCCACCGATCAGGCAAACCGCGGTCTAATGCCGGATGATTACACCTATAAAAGCTTTTTATGGGCTATGAAATATTTCCCGGACTCAGTACTTCTCAATATCAATGATTCGGATATGCACTGGGACATGACACTCTACCGCCGATATTTAGAGATCGTGCGAAACTTAATTGACAGGGGCATCAGAATAGATCAGGTAGGACTTCAGATGCACATTTTTAATCCTAACGAATCCAGGGAGATCGCACGTGGCGCCAACATTTTAACGCCTGAAAAAATAGAGCAGAGGCTCGACTTAATGGCTGACGCGGGTAGACCACTACACGTTAGTGAAGTCACCGTTAGCGCCCCGGACGATAGCGATGCCGGGAAGCAAATTCAGTCAGAGATCACGAAAAACTTATACAGGCTCTGGTTCAGTCACCCCGACGTAATCGGGATCACCTGGTGGAACGTGGTGGATGGTGGTGCCGCACCTGGTGAGCCGTCATTTTCAGGAATATATGATAAAGAGCTGAAGCCAAAACCTGTTTATTACCTTCTTGACAAGTTGATAAACAGGGAGTGGAAAACCAACATCACCCTAAAAGCACCCAAAGACGGGGTGGTACACTTCCGTGGCTTCAAGGGGAGGTACGTTGTCAACTGGAAAGACAAATCCGGAAAAATGAACCAGAGAGAGTTCGATTTATTGAAGGATGGGGATGGCTTTGAGACCTATTAATCAGATAGATTCAATTATATCATGAAAAAATATATATTATACATAGCAGTTGTATGTTTGCTGTTCTCCTGTTCCGGGAAAACAACTGACGACGAATTTCCGCCTCTTTTCCCATTCCTAATAGCACTGGATGGAAAGGATAATATTGCTGATATGTCTCATCTTTTAGATGCCCCAGCCGGTAAAAATGGTTTTGTGAAAATAGAAAATGGTCGGTTTGTGACTGATGCAGGTCCTATTCGTTTGCATGGCACCAACCTCACAGGAGCAGCCAACTTTCCGGATCATAAAGATGCTGATCTTTTAGCCACTGAATTGGCTGGGTACGGGATCAATTGTGTGAGGCTTCATTATTTTGATGCTAAATATGGAAATTTTCGCAACGAGAAACAGGCTGGAATTTTTACTGAAGACTCTACGACACAAAGGAATCTTGATCCTGAACAATTGGATCGGTTAGATTACATGATTTCTAAATTTAAAGAGAAGGGAATATATGTAAACATAAATTTACATGTGGCGAGAAAATTGGATGAACGCGACGGTTTCTCCGGTTTTGATCAACGACCTCACTTGGACAAGGGGGTTGACAACTTTGAGCCTCGGATGATAGAGTTGCAAAAGGAGTACGCGAAAGATTTGTTAACGCACGTCAATCCTTATACCAACCTACCCTATACCAACGATCCTTGCGTAGCGTTAATTGAAATCAATAATGAAAATGCCCTTTTAAATCAATATCATAGTGGAGGCATTGATCGATTGCCGGAACCTTATATCGGGGAACTTCAAAGGCAGTGGAACATATGGCTGAGTAACAAGTATTCTTCCACACAAGCATTGTTAAAAGCTTGGAATTGGCAAGATATCCCTTTACACGATGAACAAATAAAGGAGGGGGGATTTGAAGCACCTATTTCTATTGATGGCAAAACTTGGATTTTGTCTGAGGGAAACTCATCGGCAATCTGTAATGTCGAAGACAGTGTATTGAAAATCAATGTTACCCGTGAAGGAGAGGATGAATATTTTCCCAAATTGTTCAGAAAACTCAAAGTGAAGAAAGGGAAACCTTACACCCTAACTTTTAAGATAAGAAAAGTAGTAGGAAACGTTCCAAGTACATTGGGATTGGCAATATCTGATGTGAGTAACGGTTGGAAATCCCAAGGACTACATCAAACCTTTGAGGTAGTAAAAGAGTGGAAAAGATTCAGCATTTCATTCACAGCCACTGATGATACAGGTGACACTAGACTTGAGTTAACTCGTTTTCCAACCGGTGTTTATGAGATTGATGACTTGTCTTTTAAAAGTGGTACAATAAAACAATTTGATGTAGCTCAAAGAGTGGAGGATGGCACTGTACCTGTAATCAAAAAAGACGATTTTGCCACATTGGGAGCAAGAAAAGATTTTTATCAGTTTCTTATCGACACGGAACATGAGTACTGGGTAGGGATGTCGAATTATCTGAAAAATGAACTGGGGGCAAAGTCCTTGATCTCCGGGACTCAGCTGGGTTATAGTCCTCCGTTTATCCAGAATGAATTGGATTACATCGACAATCATGCTTATTGGTGTCATCCCAGCCCCGTTAATGAAAATTGGCGAATCAGGAACGAATCAATGGTGAACTCTATGGCAACGATAAAGAGTTTGGCATCTCAGAGAATACTTGGGAAGCCCTATACGGTAAGCGAATATAACCACCCTTTTCCCAATCAGTATGGCGCTGAAGGACAACCTATGTTACGCTCCTATGGAGCATTCCAGGGCTGGGATGGTGTTTTCGAGTATACTTTCAATCATCGAAATGAGTTCGATTTAGATTACAATAATTATTTCTTCAGTATCAACAATCGTACCGATGTATTGGCTCACTTTCCAGCCTGCGCGACAATCTATTTGAGAGGTGATGTTCGGGAATCGAAAAGTGCAATTAGTGCTCCCATTGACTATGCTGCATATTTTGATAAGTTAGTGTCTGACAAATCAGTGGGTGCCAATATCTCAGGTGCAGGATTCAATACAAACTTATCCCTGATTCACAAAACAAGTGTTTCGCTAAATGGGGGTACCGGAAGCAAGGTATCCGATTTTGACATCCCAACGGGTAAAATTTTGAAAAGTGATACAGAAGAGTTGATTTGGAATTGTGAAATTGAAGGAAAGGGATATTTCGTTGTCAATACTCCCAATACAAAATTGTTTACAGGTTTTCCCGAGGGACGAAAAATATTGTTGGATGACATCGAGTTGTCTGTAGGTAGTACTCGTCTGGAGTGGGCAACGGTCTCGCTAGTTTCTCGTGATGCGAATGGTTTTAGTAACTCCGAAGCTCCTATAAGAATTTTAGTGGCTGCAACGGGATTGATTGAAAACAATGGGATGAAGATAAAAGAGTTGGATAACAATCATATCACGCTGACTGATTGGGGTAAAGCACCTGTATATGCAGAAGGTATACCCGTAACGCTGTCGTTAGCATCTGACCCGAAAAAAACAAAATGCTTTGTGCTGAACTCTGAAGGAAAACGTAAAAAAGAAATACCAGTGACATCAATTGAGGGAAAGACGGGTATCCAACTGAAACCAGAATACAAGACCATTTGGTATGAAATTGAAATTAAATAATAAAAAATAAACAATGAGAAATAATCTACTGATCGCGTTAATCTTGTTGTTGTCTTGCCCCTTATCGCAAGCACAAACATCGTTCCCAAAAAGCTCAAAAGAGGATCGTGAAAAGATCATGAGCGAAGCGTATTGGAAAATATGGAATCCCGAGGTACAGAAAAAGATCGACCAGGATATTGAAAAACACAGGAAGGCAGATGGTGAACTGATGCTGACGGATTATGCCCCGGGCACGGAAGTAAAGATAGAGCAGATTTCACATGATTTCATTTTCGGTGCGCATATTTTTAACTACAACCAACTGGGAAAGACGGAATATAATAACCGTTACAAAGCGTTGTATGGAACCCTGTTTAACTCGGCCACGGTGGCCTTTTATTGGAAGACGTTTGAAATGCAACCGAATCGCCCCCGTTTCAAGGAGGAGTACTGGGACACGGAGTCGTATTGGAACGGCGTGATGGAGCCGAAAATGGAACCGCATTGGAGGAGGCCGGCACCGGATCCCGTTATCCAATTCCTGGAGAGCAAAAAGATTCGCATCCACGGTCATCCCATTATCTGGGGAAATCGAAAATGGCACAACCCGAATTGGATCATACAAAACTTCATGACCCCTGAAGAAAAAGCAAAAATGGATGAGCTAATCGTGGAATACGGGAATTTAGAAAACTACCTGGATAGCGAGAAGTATTCCGAAACATACCAGGGTTTATCCGCGGAGCAATTGGAAAAGATGTTCCCGGAGTTGACGAAAACGTTAAAGGTGCTGTTTGAAAAACGGATCGTTGAATTGGCGGACTATTACGGGGATCGTGTAAACAGTTGGGATGTGGTGAACGAGAGTGCAACCGACCATCAGAGAGGCTTATTGATACCGGGAAGTGGCCTCGCGAAAAGTGTTTATGGCATTATGCCCGGCGATTACACCTATGAAGCTTTCAAGGTGGCGGGTAAAGTGTTTCCCGAAAACGTACTTTTAAACATCAACGATTACAACCTCAGCCAGAGTTATACCGATCAAGTGCATGACCTATTGGCCAGAGGTTGTAAAGTAGACATCATGGGATCACAAATGCACCTGTTCAATCCACAACAATGCCTCGATATCGCCGCGGGAAAGGAAATTCAGACCCCGGAGCATATCTGGGGATGGAACGAACGGTTAAGTCAGGCTAAATTGCCCATTCACTTGAGCGAGATCACCATTACGGCACCGGGAAACGATGAAAGAGGCAGAAAAATACAAGCGATCATCACCCAAAATTTGTACCGCCTCTGGTTCAGCCTGGAGCGGATGATGGGAATCACCTGGTGGAACGTGGTAGACGATTGCGGCGCACCCGGGGAACCATCAACATCCGGCATTTTCACGCGCGACATGGTGGCAAAACCAGCCTACTACGCGCTTGACAACTTAATCAATAACGAGTGGAAAACAAACCTGACCGCCAAGCCGGATAAAAACGGGCAGGTCAAATTCCGTGGTTTTAAAGGGAACTACCGGGTTACATGGACAGACCAAATGGGGAATGTACAGACTAAAGAATACTATTTAAAATAAAAGGTAAATGAAGATAATTGACATGAAAGTCCGTACAGTAGCAATTCCCATGAATTGCATGTTACGGCATAACACGGGAGTGCACCCGGGGTATTTGTTGAGAACCATCCTGGAATTGATTACCGATGAGGGCATCGTGGGACTGGGAGAGGTAGGTGGCGGCGACTCACGAGCTGCACTTCTGAAACTGAAACCCCGGATTATAGGGATGAACCCTTTCGATCTGGAAGCTATCAAAATGAAAGTACTACGCAGTATCTATTACCTGTCTAACGCCAGGCTATACGGTGCAATAGAAATTGCTTGTTTGGATATAATTGGGAAAGCATGCAACGTTCCCATGCATCGGTTACTGGGAGGGAAGGTACGAGATTCCATACCCATGATAGCATATCTTTTCTGGAGGTATGACCGCCCAGGTGGGGGGGACGATACTTGTGCAGAAGATATGGCTGAACTTTGCATTGAGCTGAAAGAGACACTGGGTGTTACCGCCATGAAGCTAAAAGCAGGCGTCATGGATCCCATGGAAGAAGTGCGGGTTCTTGAACTTTGCCGGAAGAAGTTGGGTGACGATTTTGGATTGAGGATAGACCCGAATGGGGTTTGGAGTGTAGCGACAGCCGTGAAAGCTGGTCGCCGGATGGAAGATCTGGAATTGCAGTATTTTGAAGACCCGTCATGGGGCATAGAAGGAATGCGTGCCGTTCGCCAACAGGTACGGATACCTTTAGCCACGAACATGTATCCCAATAAATTTGACGACTTGGGTCCATCCATCCGCCAAGATGCCATCGATATTATCCTTACGGATCTACATTATTGGGAGGGTCCACGGGGAGTAAAGGATCTAACCGCAGTATGCCGAACGTTTAACTTAGGTGTTGCCATGCATTCCGGGGCAGAGTTCGGCATCGAGCTGGCAGCCATGTTGCATACGGCATCCACTATACCAGCCATGACTATGCCCGGTGATGCGCATTATCATTATTTGGAAGATGATATTATCGAGGGGGGCAAAATGCCATACATTGACGGCAGTATTAAGGTGCCCGATGGACCGGGACTGGGTGTAGCGTTAGACGAGGAAAAGATGGAGAAATATGAACGGTATTATGAAGAAAAAGGGGACTACTATGCCCGTTTCCATCAAGATCCAAAGAAACCCAATTGGTATCCAAACGTAGGAGGTATTTAATAACGAGAGGGCTTTTCATTAAAGCTTACTGTCTCGTTTAGTATTTAAACGCGGGTTGTAAAAACTAACCACGTTAATAATGAAAAAGAACAAGATTAAAGTTTTAATAGAGGGATTAGATTTCCCGGAAGGACCAGCCGTGGATTCATTGGGAAACATATGGCTGGTGGAACAACAAGGGGGTAATATCGTTCGTTTTTCGGTGGATAATAAGATAACACGCTACCCGACCAACGGTTCACCAAACGGGATTGCAATTGACACGCGTGATCATATTTGGTTTTGTGACTCCAAGAACAATTGCATTTCGGTGCTTGAACCAAAAAAAAAGAGCATAAAGGTCGTGTGTGACGAGGTGAACGGGAAGCCTCTGGATAAACCGAATGATTTGGCTTTCGATGATTCCGGGAACCTACTTTTCACCTGTCCGGGCAATTCAAGGCATGAACCAACAGGATATGTCTGCGCGTTAGTAAAGGGAGAAGTTAAAAAAATTACCGAAGGAAAATACTTCCCGAATGGGTTGGCTTTTACCGCTGACGGGAAAGAACTGGTGGTTGCCGAGACATACAAGTATCGACTTTGGAAAGGGAAATGGGACTCATCTTCCGCCACTTGGTATGAAGCAGCCCCTTGGGTTGAAGTGAGTGGCCCCATCGGACCGGATGGAATGGCATTCGATGAGAATCACAACCTTCACGTGGCCATATTTGGTCAACAAAAAATAAAGGTAATATCTCCCCAAGGTATCATCATCGAAGAAGTTTTCTTGCCGGGTAAAAACCCCACTAACTGCGCATTCTTAGTGAAGGGAGGTTTAATTGTTACGGAAGCGGAAAGAGGTGAATTGTTGTGGATAGATAATAGCATAAAAGGCATCCCTTTATACAGATAAATCTATAGGTGCATTCAATAATACAGACCATCGGCTTGACATAGAAATAAGAATTATGCGAAATAATAACAGTTTATCGGGCAAGACCGCGTTGATAACCGGAGGTGGACAAGGGATCGGCAAGTCCATCGTGTTGGCCCTTGCAGAAGCGGGTGCCGATGTCATCATTAATTTCCGGAGCAACACACGATTGGCGTCAGAAACCGCGGATGAGGTGAAAAGCTTGGGAAGAAAAGCCTGGCTTTGGCCCTATGATTTATCCAGGGAAAATGTTTTGGGTGACTATCAGGAGTTCAGTAAGGAAAAACAGTGCCCCCCCGTGGATATTTTCATAGCCAACGCTTCCCATCAGATTCGCAATCCTTGGGAGCAGGTGACTATTGATGAATTTGCACTGCAGATGAACGTGAATGTTCGATCTACCCTATTATTGATGCAAGGAGTGGTTCCTTATATGAAAAAGAACAAGTGGGGTCGGATTCTAATCATAGGATCTGTGCAGGAAAAACGCCCTCATCCCGATATGTGCATATATGCAGCATCCAAAGCCGCATTGAGCAACCTTGTAATCAATCTTGCCCCACAACTGGCTCCATTTGGTGTAACGGTTAACTCACTTGCACCTGGTGTTATTAATACGGCAAGAAATAAAGTTGCATTATCCAACCCCGAATATGTAGAAAAAACAGTGCGAAAAATTCCGCTTGGGTATATTGGAGAGCCCGGTGACTGTGCTCAATTAGCCTTACTTCTATGTTCCGAAAGCGGGCGCTACATTACAGGATGTAATTACTTTGTGGATGGCGGGATGAGCTTGAGGTTCTAAGTTTTATTTTTTAACAATACAACTACTAACAAATGAATGCGAATCAGTACGCGAAAGAGATTGGAATGATGGAGCTGGAAAGATTAATTGAAACCCGTGAAAAGGTTTCCACCAAAGAGTTCCCAGTCTCGGATAAAGAATTATTGCAGAGGTTTGAAAAACTATACACTGGAGCTGTTAACGATGCTTTAAGAGAGGCCTGCCTGTTGGAGCAGGCGATACCCGGGAGGATAAAACCACTGCGGGAATATACAACCATAGCAGGTTTTGCTTTTACCGTTAAAAGTGCCCCTAACGTGAAAATTACCGGGGAGATGGAATTTAGAACACAGATGCTCGATGAGATGGCTGAAGATCATTTCGTCATATGGGATACCAGTCGCGATGATAAAGCAACTTTGTGGGGAGGAGTAATGACGGCAACGGCAAAAAGGAAGAAGGTCAAGGCAGCTTGTATTGATGGGGGTATACGCGATACGCACCAAATATTAAAGGCAGAATTCCCGATTTTTTATGAGTATAGAATATCCAATGGCAGTTTAGGAAGATGCTTGATTACCCATTATCAAATCCCCATTAAAATTGGGGATGTTGATATAAAACCGGGGGACGTCATTGTCGGTGACATCGATGGTATAGTCGTAGTTCCCAGGGATATTGCATATGACATATTGATTCGCGCCGAACAATTCTTGGTGAATGAAAATAAAATTTTTGATTGGGTACATCAAGGAGATACCATTCATGAAATCACTCAAAAAGGGGGCTATTTTTAACGGGTAAATGCATTTTTTACACATTCCTGTACAAGACAAGAGAAATTAAAATGAGAAATATTTTTTTCACGTCTGTTGTTTTATTCTCTACTGCCGCTGTTTGTTTCGGACAAGTAAAGCACATTAGCGTCAACCCATCAAAGACCTTTCAGGTGATTGATAATTTTGCGGCATCGGATGCGTGGAGTGGAAACTTCGTGGGCAAGTATTGGAGTGATACGGCAAAACAGCAAATAGCCGAATGGTTGTTTAGCACGGAATATGATGCAACGGGAAGTCCGAAAGGAATAGGTCTTTCTTTATGGAGGGTAAACGTTGGTGCCGGCACACTTGAACAAGCGGATGCAGACATCATGCCTTTACAGCGCCGTGCTGAATCTTTTTTAACCGTAGACGGAAAAGGCTATGATTGGGGGAAATGTTTGGGACAACAATATTTTATGGAACAAGCCGTCAAGTTTGGATGCAACAACTTCCTGTTATTTTCAAATTCCCCATTGGTCCAATATACGCTAAACGGGAAAGGCTGGTCCTCGCATATCGATGCTGCCAATATCCAACCGGACAGCTATGACAAGTATGCTGCATATCTAACCGATGTAGCTTCCTATTATCAAGGAAAAGGCTGGAACGTTTCCTATATCAGTCCAATAAATGAACCTCAGGTTGATTGGACCTCACCACGCCAAGAAGGTTCACCGTGGAAGAAAAGTGAAATGAAAAAAATGTATGTCGCATTGGATAGGGCTTTATCAGGAAATAAAGAGTTGGCCAATGTTGAAATACTTGTAGGAGAAGCTGCCAGCTTAAAATACCTCTACGAAGCCGACAGCAACTTACGCAAACGTTTTGGAGGAGAAGAGGCTCCGGACGAACAGGTAAAAGCTTTTTTTGATGTCAACTCTCCCTATTATATTGGTGATTTAAAACATGTACCCCGTTTGATAGCCGGGCATACGTATCACAATCACACAAAGAACAACGAGATGAGAGAAGTCCGTTCAAAGGCGGGTAAAGCATTTGAACAATACGATGTGGATTTCCACCAAACGGAATGGTGTATACTACACTACGCTCCACCCATGGATGGTTTTGAGACAGATTGGCAAAAAGAGGATAAAAAGGATATCCAAGTCGGACTGTTGATCGGGCGACTCATTTACTCAGACATGGTAGATGCGAATGCAAAAGCTTGGGGATATTGGAAAGGCATGGAATTGAACGGAGATTATGCCTTAATCTCACTTTTAGCTAAAGAAGGCAATATTTTCAATGGAGGAACTGTTTCCTCCAATAAGATCCTCTGGGCTTTAGGTAATTACAGTTTTTTTATCCGCCCAGGTTACACCCGCGTAGAAACAGAAGGGGCGAACGATTTAGATACATTGGTAGCCACAGCTTATCTGGCTCCGGATCATTCCTGCATCGTTGTGGTTTTTGTCAATTCCGGATATAATCAAGAAAACATTGAATTACAATTACCGAAAACATATAACGAAAAAGTAAAAACTACTACTGTTTACAGGACAGATGATCGAATAGAATTAGCACGTGTATATCACACTGATAAGAGAAATCCTACTTTATCGATAACACCTCGTTCATTAACAACTGTTGTTCTGGAATTAAACCCGTAGGCCCATGTTAAATAATAAATATCATCCTATTTAAACACCTCCTTCACCGCTTCCAGGTAGCCATAGCCAAAGACGTTGCAGGGCTGCAGGTAGCTCGTTTCCGTCCACTCGTTCCAGCTGTTGATGGTTATCAACGGGACTTGCTTAGGATGATTGTCCACGTACTCCTTCGCCATCCTTAGCGCTTTCGCGAAGTTTTCGGGGGTGTTGTTTTTCACCACGGCGCTTCTTGCCGTACGGGGGCTATTATCCCACCCCACGCTGATATGGGGATAGTACACCAGGTCGAACGTGGCATCGATATCTGCCCACACCTCTTTCACCTCCTCCATGATCTGCAGGTAGTCCTGGTCCACGTTCGCGAAATGGACAAACTGGTAGTGCGTGGCGCTGGTGAAACCCAGTTTTTTCACGAAGTCCGGGTCAGGCTCGCTGGTCCGGCTGCCATCCACCCCACTGTGGTTCACGTTTTGTCCCCACATGGTTAGTTGCAAATCCAATCCGGGGAAACCTGCCTTCTTGGTCTCCTCAACGAACCACTGGAGGGCGTCTATCGTTTCCTCCATGCCTCCCAATCCCGCTATCAGTTCAGGGATATCATAGATCATAAAGACCGGTTTACCATCGATTTTATAATAGCAGGGGTGTTTGAAGTACTTCTCGATGTTCCGCTTGCAGATCTTCTCAAACTCCTGACGATCCACCTTCCCCGTCCAGATCACGTTATGCTCGTTTATGCCCGCCAGACGAGTATCCCACACGTTCACCACCTCGTGGTTCGCCCACATCAGGTAGAACTTCATCTTATCCACGTTTTTCGCTTTCAAGAAACCGTTGTCGAGCGTGGTCTCCATGAACGGGCGGCCATCGTACCAGTACCAGTCGAAGATAAAGACGTTCACCCCGTGCTCCGTGGCCACGTCAATCTCCATGGCCATCACGTTGGGATCGGCTTCGTTGATATACCCCCAAAGCGGTTGGCGATTCCAGTAATGCCCTGGGTTTCGTTGTTGCATGGTGGCCACGGTCTCCCACTCGCCCATGCCATGCGGCCAGAACGGGCGCAAGCGCGGGTCATCCGCGGCGTACGCGGGATAAACAAAGGCGGCTACATCGTACTGTTTCGCTTTTTGTCCAAACGCCGATAAAACGAAAACGGCAAGCAGTAAGTTGGTCAATAGTACCCTCATCATTGATCGTATTTAAATATTTCGTACTCAGAAAACTCCAATCCAGAAGTTGGTAGTTGGCAGTTTGCAATTCACGATTAGCTGTTCGCGGTTGTCTGTTCGCGGCTTGCCATACCAGTTGTCCTGCCAGTTCCCATTCAAGTCACCACCCACTAGATGATGCGAGCGCATGTGCACTTTATCCGGAAATTACTATACTTCAGGGAACTTCCAGGGTGCCCTATAAACAGGCTTGATAAAACGGTCGGCTTCGGAAATGTTAAACGTTTTGCGCTCGTCGTCAAAATGCAACGAAGCCCCATCCATCCGTGCCGCAATGTTGCCCAGGTGCGCATACTTGGCACTCAGGCTACCCATCTCTATGGTACAGGCCGTGTTGCGATCCCTCCTCTTTATGCAATCCAAGAAGTTGGCCGCGTGCTCCCTGGCTTCGCGGTGGTCCGCCTTAACGATTTTCGCGGGCACCTTCTCCTTTTCGGGATAGACCTGCCAATCGTTCCTATCCGCCACGAGGGTGCCATTTTTGCCCGTGAAGACCAAACCGTAATTTTTCCCGTAGGGACCCGACTCGATACCGGCGTTATGTTCCCATGACAGCAGGTAGTCATCGAATCGATACAAAACCGACTGCGTATCGAACGTTTCATGCATCCCGTCGGGGAAAAGGTAGTTACCCCCGGATGCCTGAACGGTAAGCGGCAGGTTAGCCGGTTGCTTTACCCATAGGGCAACGTCCAGCAGATGTACGCCCCAATCGGTCATCAACCCACCCCCGTAATCCCAAAACATCCTCCACGCACCGTGAAAGCGCTGCCGGTTAAAACTTCTGCTTGGTGCCGGGCCCAACCACCTGTCAAAATCAACCCCCTCGGGTACTTCAGAATCGGGCACCCTCTCCTTGATCGCCCCGTAATTAAAGTTGCAGTACACGTGAATACGCGACACCTCGCCCAGCGCACCCGTGTTCAGGTAGTCGACCAGCTCCTTCCACAACATGGCACTCCTTTGCTGTTGCCCCACCTGCACCACGCTGCCATACTTGTTGGCCGCCTCTACCATCACGTCACACTCCGCGATGGAATTGGCTATCGGTTTCTCCACGTACACGTCTTTGCCCGCCTTGCACGCGTCAACGAATTGAAGGCAGTGCCAATGATCGGGGGTACCTATAATCACCGCATCAATATCCTTCTGGTCAAGCACCCGCCGGTAATCGGAGTAGAGCTGGAACTTGGTCTCCTGCCGGGATGCCAACTCTTTTGCCTTTGAATCCAACACCGATTGGTCGATATCACACAGTGCCAGACAGTGCACATTTCCCAATGAGAGGATGTTCATCAGGTCTCCCCATCCCATGGAACGGCAGCCAATTAGCGCCACGTTTATCCGATCGCTCGCGGAGAGCGTGCCGGCCTTCAGGTAAGTGGGTGCCGCCAAACCCGCCGCCAGGGCGGTGGATGTCTTTATAAAAGAACGTCTTGTTAGCGTCATGGTAGTTGTCTGTTGTTATGTATCTGTTTTTACAAATTCCGAATCCAGATGTTCCTGAATGAAACCGCGGTCCCGTGATCTTGCAGCATCAAGGGGAGCCTGCCATGCGCCTCATATTTCGGCAAACCGATGTAGGGCGTGTGCCCTTTTAGAATGAAATGATTCTGCACCACGATGCCGTTTAACACCACGGTTATCATGGCCGGTGACTCCAGCTTGTCCTCGGCACCAAACCTTGGCGCCTTCCAGTATATATCGTACACCTGCCACTCCCCGTTTTTCGTGTACGCGTTGACTGAAGGTGCTGACTGCTTGTAGATGCTCCCCACCATGCCATTCACGTAGGTGGGGTTATTATCCCCATCTAGTACCTGCACCTCGTATCGGCTCATCAGCATGATGCCGCTGTTGCCGCGATTCTGCCCATGGTGGTGCTCCGGCGCGGGTGAGCGAAACTCGATATGCAGTTGGCAGTCCCCGAAATGCTCCTTGGTGAAAATATTTCCCGTGCCCGGTTTCACCGAAAGCACGCCATCGGCCACGGTCCACTCTGCCTTTTCACCCTTTGAGTTCACCCATTGAGACAGGTCCTTCCCGTCAAACAACACGATGGCATCAGAGGGCGGAGCCCCCGCTTCCACCCCGGGAGTCACCTTCTCGGGTACCGGGTAATACCACTCCGTTTGTTGGGGTGTCCATTGCGCCAAAATCGTACACGCGTGAAGCATAACGACTGAAACAACAAAAAAAACAACTCTCTTTTTCATACGATTATTTTATTCTTTTATTTTCGGTGTATGGAACTCGCTTTTAATCACGTTCTTGGGTGAGAACAGTTGTCATGCTCGTTTCATACGATTATTTTGTTTTTAATAATTTACACACAAAGGGCAAATATACATTAAAATCTCTTTGTTTTGCCACATAGCGTCCTGTTGTCCAACATTTGAAATCGCTTAAATAGGAAAACAGGCATTCCCCTAACAGACAACTTTGACTTTAAACCTTAAAATGCCAGTCGTGGCTCACGTTACTTCACGTCAATCTCCAAAACCTGCTTATCCTCCAGCAGCTTCTCTCTCAGCAACGAGTAGTCGATATCCTGTACCGCCTTCCGTTGATCGATCGCTTGGCAGGCCGCGGTAGCGGCGGATTGCCCCAGTACCATAAAAACAGGCTCCATGCGGATTGAACCAAAAGCGATGTGCGTGGCACTGACGCATATCGGGACCAACAGGTTCTCGCACTCCCCTTTATTGGGGACGATGGAACGGTAACTGATCGGGTAAGGATGGGTCACCGGTGCCTCCACGTTCCCCTCGTTTTGCACGAAACCGTTGGCATCCACGTAGCGCTGCACGTGGTGCGAATCCATGCCGTACGCGGCCATTCCCACCGGGTCATCCACCACCTCGATCCGCTCACAGTTTTTCTGCGTCATCACGTAGTCGCTTTTCATCCGGCGGGCCTCCCTGATGTAGAGTTGCTCCTGCCAGCCGTTACTCCCCTCGTCGTACTCATCCTTACAGGTACCCCATTTCGAAACAGCATCCCTTACTTTTCGCGGAATGCGGGGATGATACGCCAGCGTCCACATTAACCCCTGTTGATAGTCGCGGTGCGCTTGGACTATTTTTTCCCTCTCCTCGTAACTGGCCTCGGGGTAACGGTGGTTCTGCCCGATGAAGTCGGTCGAGAAACCCTTTTGGTTATTGGTGTCTGTCTTACGGTTCGGCATGGGCGAATTTATCCAGGGAACCAGCTTGTCGCCGTAGGTGTACATCTCCTCGATAGGACCGGTGGCCGCCTCGTAGTTCCGGAAAAGGAGCTCGTAGTTTATCTCCTCGTAACTGTCCGGTTTTTGAAAGGGGATCCTGTTTTCGGGGTGATCCGTTAGCGTCATCCGGAAACAGTAAGCTTGAATACCCTTATCCCCCTGTCCATCGATCCCCGGCTGTCCCCCTTCCACGATGAAGGGTAACAAGCCGCTACCGGGATCCCCTTTAATCACGTAGGGATCCACACCATCGATAAAGTTGTGATGAAGCGCGTTCCTGGAAACGGTCCATTTCAACGTTCGGTTGACCCTGTTGGCTTGCACGCCGTTCAACGTCTCCCCGTGCTCACTGTTCGCTTCACGTCCCACGCTATACGACACCCCGGCGGCCGCCATCAAATCGCCCTCGTAGGTTGCATCGATAAACATCTCCCCGATATACCTCGCCCCGTTTTCCATATCGATAGAGGCAACTCTTGCTCCCTCCTTTTTCACACCGCTCTCCCGGTTCAATCGCTGACCATATACAACATCGACCTGTTCAACAGAGAGCATTTGGTGATACACCTTTAACGCGGCGGAAGGCTCGAACGTCCACATGGCATCTTCACCCTTCGCGGTTCGTGTTTGTCCTTCATCCATATAGTCACTTTTACTCTGCCACTTCCAGCTCGCGGGGTCATTGTAATGCTCCCGGATATTCCGGTAAAACTCCCTCGATATCCCACCGATCACGTGTTTGTTGCCTATATCGGTTTGCCCCAGGCCTCCGGTGGTTAAACCTCCCAGCCTACGCGTTGGCTCGATGATCACGACCGATTTCCCCATCCTCGCACTTTGGATAGCGGCAGATATGCCAGCTGAGGTGCCACCATACACAACCACATCGTACCGTTTCACTTTTTGCCCAAACACCGAGAAAACGAAAACGGCAAGCAGTAAGTTTGTCAATAATATCCTCATCATTTATTTTCTCTTGTTGAGGTAATACCTCGTTTTGAATCTATTAATTGCCAGAGATTTTTATTTTCCTCCCAGCATAAAAAAACTGTAATCGTCAGCAAACAGAGGCTAACTGAAAAAGAGTTTCTACACTCCTTGTGCAATATATCAGTTAGCAACTATGCATTAGTGATAAAAAGCCGGAGCTTTGCTTGAGACCATCTCGAATTCAAGCAGTCCACCTTTCATGATATCGTCATAGGCAATCGAGAACTTAGTTAACTTCTCGCCGTTGAACAATTAAAAAGGATAGCTGCATGGTTCATTCACGGAAAGTTTATGTTCAATCAGTTGAATCATAATATGAATCACCTTTATATGGATTTCTTGTATCCTATCCGAATAGTTGGTTTTTGGAGCACAAATAGAGACATCCGACATGGTTCGTAATGAATTATCTGAATCACAGGTCAAACCGATGACGATCATTCCCTTTTTTTTCGCCGACTCACATGCCCTTATGATGTTTTCAGAGTCTCCGCTGGTACTAATCGCCAGTAGGATATCTCCCTTTTTCCCCATCGCATCGATATAACGGCTATAGATCTCCAGGAAGGAGTAGTCGTTACCCACGCAGGTAATATGTGCGGCATCATTGATCGCGATGGCAGGTAGGGGAATCCTGTCACTCCTAAACCTTCCTGTTAGCTCTTCGGCAAAATGCGACGCATCGCACAATGAACCCCCATTCCCGCAACAAATGACCTTATTGCTCCCTTGAAAAGCTTTGGAAATAAGCGTTGCCCCAGTATCAATGGCCTGCAAGTTGTTCTCTTTCCCCATAAACTCACGAAGGCAGTCAAGGGCCTCTTGTAAACTATCTTTCACGATGTCATGCATGGTGTCACTCGTTGATTAGACTGCTGGCAATGGAAATAGCCGCGTAATCCCCTATGCTCTCTCCCAGGAGCGCGGGTTTAATCTGGCAAACCGCGAGGGCGTTGCTCAAAGCCTCCTCCTGTAACACTTTTTCCACGATTGGGAAAAACAGCGCGGTATTCCGGGCATAGATGCTACCAATAACGATACATTCCGGATTCAGGATGTCAATCAGCAACGAAAGTCCCCTGCCCAGATAGGTTGCCGAGGTTTCGATAATTTTCTTGGCCAGCGGGTCATTTTTATGCGCTTGTTCGGCAACTATTTGTGCCGTTACCTGATCTATATCTTCATACGCGCACCAGGCTACGTTATTCCCTTGTTGATGTTGTTCTGTCAACATGGCTTTTGCTAACTGCGCTATTCCCCCTCCACTGGCAAAACCCTCGAAAGAGCCCTGTTTCCCGTAACCCACGGGGCCAAACTCAGACAGCCGCACGTGTCCCACTTCACCGGCATTGTCATTTGTCCCGGAGTAGAGTCTCCCGTTGAGAATGAGCCCGGCTCCCAGCCCGGTACCGAAGGTTAAAAACACCATGTTTTTGGTACCAACACCGGCTCCAAACTTCCATTCTGCCACAGCACAGGCATTGGCATCATTCTGAATAGCACAAGGGAGCGAGTATCTCTTTTTTACCATCTCCACGATGGGAATATTATCCCAGCCCGGAAGGTTTGGAGGGGACATGACGATGCCGCGTTCGCTATCAAGGGGACCTCCACAGCTAATTCCTATAGCGGAGATCTCTTCTGTTTTCAACCCGTTTCGCTTTATCACCTCATCTAAGTGAGAAAATATCTCATTAATCGTCTGCTCGACATTGGTGGTCTTAAACTGGGATTTATCGACGATTTCTATCCTGTTCCCCTCTTCCTCACGAGCATATATCACCGCAGTTTTCGTTCCACCAATATCAATTCCTAAAAGTTTTTTCATCATCACACGAATTAATAAACTGTCAATTTTAAACAACCGGTTTGACCGTTGAAACAAAGTGAAAATCAATTCCCATGTTTACTAGGAATTAGCATACTACAAGAATAAAAAGCCTCAGGGTTGGATGAACCTACTGAAGAACTTCCACAACTCCTCGCCCGTGTCCATATCTTCCCAGGCCCAGGAGTGACCCCCACCCACGATCTCGTACAACCACACCTCACTGTCGTTGATCCCCCCGGTAAAGCGGTGTTGAATGATCATCCGGTTATTGGGGGCTTTCCCGGTCAACGTGTCGCTTTGCATAACGGTGGCACGGTTCTTTGCCGCACAAAAATGCACGGCAAGGGGTACGGGAAGATACGCCCCCCAACCACCTCTGTTTTCCGGATCACCGTTCCATGCTGAAATTGGGTCCTCCGTGCCGTGAATTTCAAAAAGAGAAACGGGAACGGTGGAGTTATCGGACTTGTAGAGCCAGTGCAGCATCAACCCAGCCACTGGGGCAACAGCGGCAAACAGGTCGGGACGCTGGGCTGCCAGCTGATAGCACATCTCTCCACCGTTCGACATACCCACGCAAAACAGGTTATGTCGGCTAAAGCCATGCTTGTTCTGCAAGTGACGCACCAACTGTGTCAGAAACTCCACGTCGTCAATCGTCATATCGTGTTGAAAAGGATACCCGACGTTCCAACAGCTCTTGCCTCGGCTATCTTTTTCACCCCGTGGGTAACAGGCGGCAAATCGGTGGCGATCCGCTGTTTTATTCAGAATGCCGTCATTAGAGCCTCCGTAACCGTGCAGCACGACAACCAACGGCGCGTTCTCCGGCAACCCTTCCGGAATGTGCAACCTGTATACACGCGTTATCCCCTCGCACTCCATGGTATATTCAGGCGTATTATCGGCATACGAGCTGCCAGTATTGAGGATAATCGCCATTAATAAAGCTACCAGTAAACCCCTCGTTGCCGGAAATTCTGAAAAACATTTCATGACAGATGGTTTAGGCTTCACATGATTATTTTAAACATGTCGGTTTCACACCCTTAAAAATATCTTTCTCTTGTACATGTAATAGAGCAGCAACCATACCAATAATACCCGTAGCGTGGTATGAATGACCGGCTCGATACTACCCAAGAGGGTGGTCCACCCGAAAAAGTAAGAGCAGGTTTTGGGAATGTCAACAAAGCGGTACAAAAGGTAGATGAAGATGGAGTTCAACCCAATAACCCGGAAGAAGAAGGCCCATTTCTTCCACCCCTTCACATCAATGAGCCAATAAAAAAGGGCCATCGATAGAAAGCTTATTCCACCGGCCAGCAGATTAAACGTCGTGGTCCAACACTTTTTGATAATGGGATAAAACAGGCTTAGCAATAAGGCCACCAGCACGGTAACTGCCCCAATGGCCAGAAGCTTGAGTACCTTCTTTGTTTCTATTGTTTTTCGATCCCGTAAAATATTTCCCGCGAAGGTTCCCATTAAGGTGATGCCTGTGGCTGAAACAACACACAGCAGCCCTTCCGGGTCATATACCCCGCCATACAATCTACCGGGTAAAAGTAAGCGGTCGATATATCCATTGATACAACCTTCGGGGGTTAGTACCCCGGCACCGAATCCCGGCACGGGCACCAACAACTGGAGAAGGCTGTATCCTACCAGAATTCCTGCCAGCCAGTATAACCGTTGCCTGAACGACTTGGTATAAAGCACAATCAACGAAGCGAACAGGTAGGCCAAACCTATCTGCCCAAGGACAGAGGCAAACCGGGGATTCTCGAAGCCGTTTTGAAAGACCCCGTTGTAAAACATACCCAGTACAACCAGTATGATTGCCCGCTTGAACACTTTTTTTGTCAGCGAAGACCTAGGAACTCCCCGCTCACGTTTAGTAATCAGGGCAAAAGGAATAGCTACTCCACTGATGAACATGAAGAGGGGGAATATCAAGTCTTCAAAGCGAAAGCCGACCCATTCAACATGTTGAAACTGCCTATTTACAACCTGTAGCCAATCGGCACCCGACCAGGTAGCCAACGCACCAACGATGGTTGCCCCACCCGTGATCCAAAACATGTCGAATCCACGCAACGCATCCAGAGACTGCAACCGCTCCGTTTTAGCCGCGGATTTTTGATTTCTTTTTTTAGAACTCATAAACTGCAATTTTTGTCGGTATTCTCCTTACGGGATTTCTATAAAATTTGACAATTCTCTCCCTATTTTGTTAGGCATTGCATGATGAAACGATACCATTCAATCATTCGAGCAAGCACGGACAATCATTAGGTGCCTATTGCCTCCAGGTGAAAATCGCGATATCACCAGGAGCGAGTCCTACTTCTGCACCGTTACCAACGGGCGTTACAGTAGCATCCTTTGACACTATCCCCACAGTATCGTCTGTTTCTATAGAAAATGACATCGGCTCCATGAGATCACGGTTTACAATAACCAGAAAGCAGCGCTCGTTCTTCGTGAGAAGCGATACCAATACGCTGCCATCGGCTATCTCCAGAGACTTGATTTGACTGGGCAATTCCCCAAGGGGGTTAGTTCCCGAGGGAATCTGATCGCCCGCATGCCAGACAGAAACCAATTTTGAACCCCCAAAAACACCCGATAACGCATGTATCTCTTGATTCACCAATTTTATACGGTCATATACCACGCTACGTGTCCCATCGATGTTAATGGGCGAATCATGAAAATCCCATATCGTAGTATCTCCCGGGTGCCAGTAGGTGAAATACTGTAGGGCCTGCGCACCGTATGCCAGGTTGCTGTACATCTGCAGCCGAATTTCGCCAACGGTCGGAATGGGGTAAGGCTTGTGCGCGATGGCTAGTGAAAAAGCCCAGAAGGGGAGTCCCGACTCTTTGGATGCTGCCGCGATGATCTCCAGGTTCTTGTACCAATCTTGACGTAACGTACGCGTTCCATTTTCTTCAAGTACCGGGTAATGATCAAATGAGATAAAAGGTACCGGAACCTCTTGTAGGAACAACTCCACATACTTCGCGTAGGGATCTTCGCCCTCTTCTAACACAAAATCCTTCCCTAACAATTGTTCCGCACTGGCATACGTCGGGAGCAGGTTGATATAGCAGCCATGTTCTTTGTCAACCGACTGGATACGCCTCACCCATTCCCCCAACGAGGGGAAGGCTGTTGCGCACGGCTCATCCACCAAGTGGTACCCTTGTAAAGCGGGATGTGCCATGAATCGTTCCGCGGTCTTCTCGGGTTCGGATGTTAGTTCCGGACATGAAAACATCAGCTTTACCCCCGCCTCGTGGGCAACATCCAACGCTTTTTGCACCGCTTCAACACTTGAATAGACTGAAAAGTTAATATTGATACCCGACTCCTTTAACTCTTTGAATCGCTCAACGGAGGTTTCCGCTTCAGGAACCCCTATCCAAGCCATGATAGGAAATTCACCGTCACTTTCAATTCGTTTGTCTGTCTTGTCCGGAGTGCAGTTACAAAACAGGACTGCAGCTAAGAATAAAAAAACAATTTTCTTCATAGGATAATTACTTTATATGACTTCATGAACAGTACCCTGTCACTCACCATAAATAACAACCTTAACGCGAGTTAAGTCCAAAGGCAAAGCCATGAAACTAAATTATTTTCGCCACTCTAAAAGGCACAACCTTAGCAGGGAGGTTTTGCACATGCCCAAAAAGGAAAAGAACATTTCAATCGATTGGTAACCCGTAGGTGCATGAGATCGGTTAAAACGACTCATGGCCTCTACTCCCGTTAAATCATCGATCGATAAGAAATAATGGAGCCGGGTTGTTTGCAATTTCAAGTACTCTACGGCCGTAATCTCTTTCCTCTTACCAAAGTAGGTCTCAAACGAGAGTTCCGTCTCCTTCAACTCTCTCGCTCGAATTTTCAGCATCGCCTCTTCCAACTTGAAAAGCGCGTAATCCGGGTATTTGTCGAGCGCTTTCGCGAGTTCAGCGCTTGCCGCAAGCTCATCATCCATACCTTGCCATTCGAGCCAGGCCGTGTAAGGAGTTTCTCCCCATCGCTCTTTCGCGTACTCTAGTAACCTATCGCCAACACTCTCCCGGGTCATAAAGGTTAAATCTTCATACGACACCTCCTCGTCACTTTCTAAACCAAGCATTTGGTAGAAAACGGCATTGGTTACGGTATAGCTCGCCGCCTCCTCTTCCCATTCGGCAAGTATACGCTTGAGCTTCGTGAAATCGATGAACTCCTCGTACAAGAGATCCGTAATGACATCTATTTTTTCTAATTCCTTAAGTTTTTCCAGGGCTTCTTCGTCTTCTTCGTCCAAATCAATATCCCATGGATCCTCCTCATCATCCCACTCTTCATCCTCCTCATCATCCTCCTCATCATCCCACTCATCATCCCCCTCATCATCCCCCTCCATGAATTGAGTTAACTCCAGGAAATAATCGATGTTTTCCTCAAGGCTATTCTCGTAGTATTCATCGATATAATCATCATCAAACTCATCCCACTCATCATCACCGTCATCGAAGAACTCATCGTATTCATCGTCATCATCGTCGAAAAGTTCCTCATCGTCGCTCAAGAAATCGTAGTCCTCCAATACTTCGCTTTTTAAAACGTAATGGAAGTTACCTGGGCCCAACTTCTTTTCCAACCGGTTAACAATCATGTTGGCCATCACGTCGTCCTCAAGGGGACCTTGCACGTAGAGCGGTTTGCCATCATCGCCACCACAATGAATATCCATCAAAGGGATTTCATCGGTATCCTCTTCCAACATGTACTGTGTGATGGAAAGGAAATCTCGGTGCGGTTCAAAACCGATCTCTTCGGCGTACTCCCACGCGGCATGAATCACGTTGTGAACCAAGTCGTAATCGCATTCTATCGAATCGATGTCATTGGACATGTCATCCTTAAACTCATTGAAATCAAGCGGATGAGCGTTAAAGAAATACATTGTGTCTTTAATCCCGAGGCATTTTAGGTCGACAAGGTAGGCACAAAAGGTGATGTTTCCATTGATATGCTTCCGCGCGATGGTGGCATACACGAGACCCTCCTCTTCCCAACCTTCGTTCACCAAGCATTGAAATAGGGGGAGGTTGCGGGCTCGTTGACGAATATAGTTCTCCGGCGAGAGAATGCGCGGTACCTGTTTTTGTTTTTTGCCCATGATACATAATTAAACCAAGATGAATAATGGGCGAAGGTACAACGATTCCCTGAAAATACAAACAGTTTGGGTTACTACCCTACTCACCACTTCGTGTGGGTGAGAGAGAATAAAAAGGGGGGATTTTACAACCGCAATGTAAAAACGCGTACGCCCTCAGGCTATCTGGAATCACCCCATTTGGGGTGTTGAGAACAAACTCTTTAAACAGTTTCAAAAAATCCAACCTCGTTATCCTTGGAGGCAATTGCGACGACAAAGGGGGCTTGAACGAGTAGAATATCTCCTTCTTAGCGTACTCCGATGCCTCTCCTTTCGCGAGCTCCGCATCTATACATGGCAGGTAGGTCTCTTTTTCAAGCCGCAAATCCTGAAGAAAAGCTTTATAATCTTCATAGGCCTCCCCCGGTGTATAGTTTAGTTGTTCAAAGTATCGACTCACCTCCTCATTTGACATGAACTCCACTTTCACCCATTCTCCAGACTTTAGGTCAAGCGTACTGTCCTGTTGTTTTTCAAAATAGGGGAAACCCTTTATTTGCTCAAAGAAACTGTTCAACAAGGGGTCATTCTTTGTAAAACCCTTGCTCTGGTATATGTACTGAGCGGTCTCATATCTCACCTTAAGATCATGCGCCTTGAAGACATTTTCCAATATTGCCTCACAATCCGATTCGCCTTCAAGCTTTGTATCGATTCTCGTTCGCGGGTAAACCAAGGCAATGGAGAAAATTGAGACCAGCACAAACAGCTGAATTCTCCTGCTTATAACACGATGTGAATTCATGATTCCTCTATTTTACGTTATTAATGAATATTCTGGTGATGGCCCTACCGATTCTAGCGATAGGCACCCAGCCGTTAAATTGTCTTTTTGTCAAAGATACGACTATTTCCTTAAGTTATCGTTTTTTTTGTTTTTTAACCAAGCGAATCGTCCTGTCCATAAAAGCGTCAAACATGGGTTAAGTCAAAAAAAACAATTCGGTATCTCGCAGGCAACTGGCTGATGATAATCGTTGTCCACGTCATGTAGAAAAACTATTTGAAAAAACGAAAGGGTTGTTTAGACAAGAAACGGTTACCGCGAAGGGGTATCCCACACCTTAGTTTCCTTGCAACGAATCGTCTCGACCTGGGTACCCACCTGCAGCATGAACTCTCCCTCTTCGAGCGTCCACCTCCCTTGGGCGTTCACGAACGCGAGGTCGTTGGCGGGTAATGGCATCGTCACCGTCTTGGTCTCCCCGGGCTCGAGCATCACCTTCTGGAAAGCGCGCAGGCGACGCACGTCGGGCGACAGGGAAGCCACCAGATCGCTACTAAAGAGCATGACCGTTTCTTTCCCCGCTACCGTCCCACTGTTGGTTACCTCTACCGTGACCGTCAGAAGCTCACCGGGAGCAAATTCCTTCTGGCTGACGGTCAGGTTATCGTAACGGAACGTGGTGTAACTCAGTCCATACCCGAAGGGGTATTGCACCGATGTTTGCGCACCGTAGTCGTATGCCCCTTCCATTCGCCCGTCGATATTTTGGCTTGGCTTATGATCGTACGTGATGAGTCCTTGCTCATACTTCGGGTAGGTATAGGGTAGTTTACCGCTCGGGTTCACATCTCCCGCGAGGATATCGGCCAACGCGTCTCCCCCGAAGTTACCCGGCAGGTATAACTGCAACACCGCTTGGGCACCCGGTTCAATCTCTCGAATCAACCTCGGTCGCCCCTCGTTCAATACCAATATCACTGGCTTGCCCGTCTCCTGCAGTGCCAATGCCAACCGTGTCTGATTCTCCGAAAGCGTCAGCTCATCGAGGTTTCCGGGCGTTTCACAGTAGGAGTTCTCTCCCAGGCAAAGCACGATATAATCAACGCTCCTGGCGGCAGCTACCGCCCTGCTGATTTCTGGTTCATTCTCCTCATCGTAGGATCCATCCATCTTATACGTCACCCCCGGCTCGTACCGCACATTGTCCGCTCCGAACTTCTTCTGAAGTGCCTCGTAGATGGTGTTGTAGTCTTGTGCGAACTCCTCAACCTTCTCGCCCTGCCACGAGTAGCTCCAACCCCCATTGAGTGTACGCATCGAGTGGGCGTTAGATCCTGCCACTAAGATACGTGCATTACCCGGGAGAGGTAGGATACCCTCGTCGTTTTTGAGGAGGGTGATGGATTCATCCGCGGCCGCTTTGGCGATGGCTTCGCTTTCGGCACAGCCAAAGTCGGGATATTCCAAAGCGGACCAGTATGGTTTTTCGAACAGTCCCAAACGGTACTTCAATCGCAATACCCGTCGCACCGCATCGTTAATTCGGTTCATGGAGACCGCACCCTCATTCACCAGTTGAACCAGCGTGGGACAGAAGGCGGTGTTATAAGGCTCCATCACCAGATCGATCCCCGCGTTGATGCCCATTTTCACGGCCTCTTTGTAACTCGCCGCGATGCGGTCGCGGCTAAGCAGGTTCTGCACATCCGCCCAGTCGCTCACGATAACCCCGTCAAAATTAAGATCCTCCTTTACCCACTCGGTCAATAACCGGTAGTCGGCATGGGTAGAAACCCCGTTCACGATACCCGAGTTGGCCATCAACGAGAGAGCACCCCCTTCCACAATGGAGGCGCGGAACGGCTCGAAATACTTTTCACGAAGGTCGCTCTCGGAGATGGTAGCCGGGGTTCGATCTTTGCCCGAAACCGGCACGCCGTATCCCATGTAGTGCTTCACGCACGCGGCAACCGAATGGCTCCCCACCCGGTTCCGATCGCTTCCCTGAAACCCTTTCACTGAGGCAACTGCCATGCGTGCGTTGAGGTACGCGTCCTCCCCGTAACTCTCCCACTGTCGTGGCCAGCGGGCATCCCGCCCGAGGTCCATCGTGGGATTGAATGTCCACGGGATATTGCTTGCCCGTGTCTCGTAGGCCGAGATCCGAGAGCCCTCCTCCATCAGCTCAACGTTGAAGGTGGCCGCCATCCCGATTGCTTGCGGGAAGAGCGTTCCCCCTGCGGTGTAGGTAGTTCCATGGTTGGAATCGATGCCGTACAGCACCGGTATCCCGATTTCCTGTAGCGCACGCTGTTGAATCGTGCGAACGATCTCCTCCCACACTTCGGTGGTTCGCGCCCGGTTGTTGGAGGTGTTCAGTATTGAACCCACCTTGTATGTACCGATCACCGTGTCGAGCATGGCGTGATTTATACGGAACGGCTCGTGGCTATAGTACACATTTCCTCCCTCCCCGATCACGTCGAGGGCAAGCTGCGTCATTTGCCCCACCTTCTCTTCAAGGGTCATCCCCGCCATGACGCTATCGATCTTACGTTCGATGCCCGCGTCCAGGGTGATCGCATCCGACCTCTTCGCCCCACCGCTGCAAGCTATGAACAGCATGGTTAGGGAAACGAGCAAGCTGATTCTCTTCATTTGATTTATACGATTATTATATCTTTTACATTTTCAGTGTATGGAGGCTTTGATGTCAGTTTGCACCTCCCACGGCTATTCGCACGATGACGGTTATCTTTGATAAACACGCACGTAATCGATTTCATACACGGCGGGGAGCTTAGACTCATCCACCCCTTGCGAACCACCCCAATCACCACCCCATGCCAGGTTTAGCTTGAGGTAGAAAGGCACGTTAAACGGCCAGGTATGCTTGTTCCCTGCCCCATCGTTATCGAAGCGGAAATACTCTTCACCGTCCACGAATCCCTTGATATAGTCGGCAGTCCACTCTACCGCGTAAATATGAAATTCCGTCTCCGCATTTTGAATAGCCTTGGTGGCCGTCTTCTCGGTTCGTTGCACGTGATTGTAGGCTTGTGTATGAATCGAAGATTGCACCACGTTGGGCCGATACCCCACGTACTCCATGATATCTATCTCCCCGTCCAGCGGCCACTGTTTGAAATCCCTCGGCATCATCCAGAATGCCGGCCACGTACCCTTACCTCCCGGAACCCGCAGGCGCGCCTCGAAGTAGCCGTAGGTCCAGCTCTCGGTTGTATTGATCCGTGCCGACAGGATGGCGTTTCCGCTCTTTCGCGCGATGATCTTCAGCGTCCCATCATAGATGGCCGCCACGGTATCGGTTCCTCGAAGTCCACCATCCACGTAGGTTTGCAGTTCATTGTTCACCCACCCCGGTTCAGCCGCCTCGTACCACCATTTTTTCGTGTTCGGCAGCGCCGGCTTACCACCGTTCAGCCGGTCGGCATTAAACTCCTCCCGCCATACCAGCGTGTACCCTTCGGGAACGTGGTTCGCGATGATGGCCCCTTCTTGCTTAACGGTGTACGTTGTACGATTATCACCGGAAGAAAAGGTAAGCAGGGCATCACGCGGTTGCTCGCCGGAGTTCCCCGTGGCGGTAATTTTCACGCTGGTCTGCCCGTTGGAACCCCGACTTGGGTTTACCATAAGCCAGGATTGGTTAGATACCACCGTCCACTCCCCATTAGCTTCGACGATAAGGTTGCGCATTTCACCCTTCGAGGATAACGAGACGGTAGACGGTGTGATGGTCCACTTTACCGCTACAGGGGATTGCGGCACGACGGGTAGAGGCTCGTTCGCGCTACCGCACGAAGCGAGCCAGATAAGAAGAGCAAGTATCCCGTTCATTCGATTCATGTTGGTTGATGGTTCATTCGTATGGAATGGTCAACCGGGCTGCCGCTTTTCGCGACAACCCGGCCACTTGGTCATCCCACTATTCGTCAAATGCAAAGTCGTCAAAGAAGAAGAATCCCGTTCCGGCATGTCCCTCGGCACCGAATTGAATCACGATGCGATCGTAATCTTTCCGGTTGGCCACGCCACTGAAGTCGAATTCCAATTCCAGCCACTTGTCCAATTCCAAATTGGCCTTGACGATCTCGGTCTGTCCTTCCCACGGAGCAGGATGTTCGCTATCTTGTAGCTTCACCGCCAATTGCGGTCGGAGTTTACCGTTCACGATCCATGGGCCCGCCACCCCGTGCTCCGTTTCGTAATCGTTGTACGAGGGAATATAAACTTTAACCCGAATTTTGTTCTGCGCGGTAAGGTCGAACTTGTAATCGGGTGCGGTAAATGAAAGGTTGCTGTAAAAGCCGCCCGACTTCCAGTAGCGGAACACCTTATCCGACGTGTTGATGGGTAGCGGCAACGGGTTATCCACCACTCGGCTCACGTTGCCCATGTCTTCCTGTACCAAATTCAAGTAGGTGTCGCCCTCAAAGTCCTCGCTCAGAGGAATGGATTTCAGCTCCTTTGGTGGCTTCGGCGCTTCCACGTTTAACGCTTCCAAGCAATAGACGAATACCCAGTCCTGCCCTTCGATCGTGTTATTGACACGTAATGCCATTACCCGATCGGTCAGGTAGATCACCTCGTAATCCTGGCTGCCGGCGTAATACCCCATGTAGCCATTCCCTGATATCGTGAGCACGGGAAACTCACCCGCCTCGTCAATCGAGAATGTGTACTCCCCACCGCTGTAGGTAAAGTAGGCATCATCGCCCTCAACCGCGTGAACGGTGAATCCACCCACGCTGGCCGCACTCGCGTTCCTTCCATAACCTTCGTTCCCCTCTTTTTGGATTTTCAGCTGCACGCCGTTCTGGATAAAGGTGAACTTCGTCGAGTACATCTGCCAAGCGCGTTTATCGTTGGCGGCGGCACCCCACCACTCCTGACCCCGAGAGCCTTGCGGACCCAAGCCCATGTGTCCCGAGATATTGAAACCGGTAGCTGTTGCCACCTCCTTCGCGAAATTGTTGTACTGGTCAAACACCCATGTTTTACCCTCGGCATTCTCAGCCCCACCGGTCAGGTTCCTATACACCGGGGTATCTACCAGGCTGTAATCATCTTTTGCAATGGAGACGACCTCGCTTTTTCGCGCTACCATCCCGTTTGCCGAGTAAATAGAAAGCGTCACGGTGTATTCACCCGCGAAAGGATACAGCCCCACGGCTGAAGTACCATTGCCGGATGACCCGTTCCCCAAATCCCAACGGATGGTATACACTTCACCCATCGGGAGCGGCGTGGTGTTTGTAAACGTGATCAAGTTATTGCTCTTGGGTGATGCCGTTCGTGTAAACGAAACCTGGCTGTCCGTGATCACGCCTAGCTCTTTGAGCGAATACTCATCATATTCCTGTGGGCTGCAGGCAAATACCGACAAGAGCAGCAGCCATATCCACGTTTTTGTTGTAACTATATTTTTCATACGATTATTTTAATCTATTACATTTCGGTGTATGGAACCTTTAATGATTAATGATTATTTTAATCATGTCGGTTTCATACAATTCTGATACTTAGTTGTTTAATTATACCCGGGGTTTTGCTTCAACGCGAACTCCGTCCCAGCCGTCTTATCTATTTCAGTCTGCGGGATGGGAAGATACTTGTTATGTGCGCTCCATGTGCGGGTACTACCGTGCTCAGGCAGGTTCTCGGTAAGTAACGCCGTATCATCCCAGCGAACGATATCCCAGAAGCGCATCCCTTCGCCCACGAACTCACGGCGCCGCTCTAACTTGATATTCTCCGGGGTGGCCGGAACGGGATTGGCTACCCCAAACGCCCGTTCGCGCACCTTATCCAAGCAGCTTTGCGCGGAGAGGCCCCCGACCGGGCTTTGCCCGTGTATGGCAATCATTTCCGCGTAGGTGAGCAATGTTTCCGAGTAGCGGAAAACGCGCAAGTTGTTGGAGTAGTTCAAGTCCACGTCCCCTTGTGGGTTGTAGCCTACCCGAGCGGCGTACTTTGCCAGGAACAGACCGGTATCCTGAAAGCGGGCAGTGTACTGATCGGCTTTCCATTGATTGATGGAGCCTTCCCGACGGCTATCCCCGGGTTCGTAGAGTTCCCACACGGAGGGTCTCACGGGACCGAATCCCCATCCCCCTTTAAAGTCACCCGTATTGTTGCCGGTATTTAGGCCGTTAGGTGAAATAAATGCCGGTAGGTTGGTACCATACCCTTGCCATCCGCTTGCCCATGTTTTTCCTTCAGGTAGATGGTTCACTTCAAAGATCGACTCCCGGTTCGCCGGGTTATTGGTCACCTCGTTAGCGTCTAACCATATCGCCGGGAAATCGGGGAATAACCCGTATTCGCCGCTGTTAATCACTTCCGCCAGATCAGCCGTGACCTCACTGTAACGGCTCTGATCCTTTTGATACAGCACTACCCGCGCCTTCAGCATGACCGCTGCCGCCTTGTTGACCCTGCCCAGCGATGCCGTAACGTCGTTCCCACTCCCGTCCTTTTGGAGCCTCATCGATAAGCGGTCATTTCCCTGCTCATCGGTTCCCAGCGCGACATCCAAATCCTCCATTATCTCCTTGTACACCTCGTCAGCGCTATATTGCCTCGTCATGTACGGGGCTTCCGTAAGCGGCTCCTCGAAGTAAGGGATATTTCCCCAGAACTTCCACAACCAGTGCGTGTAATAGGCCCGTAGGAAATGCGCTTCCGCCTTATAACGTTCCAACGCCCTCAGCGCCTCTTTTGTTTCGAATCCGACACCGTTTTCACACGCGTCAATCGCGTTGTTGGCCCGGGCGATCCCGGAGTAATAGATGCTCCAGAGCCCATCGAGATTCTCTTGCGGGGTAGAGGTAAATAAAGATAGGAGGTAAAGTTGATGCTGGTCACCCGCGTCGCCGCCCCCTTTGAATATATCATCGGAGCGAAGGTCTGACATCAGCACGATACTATTGTATTGATTGGCCGCGTAGCTATCAAACAGCAGTATCTGGTACGCCGCGGCCAGGTTGGACAGGATAGCCCCTTCGGTGGCGGGTTCACCGGCCGCCTGTTGCTCGGTGGTAGCGTTGGTGAGGAAGTCATCGCTGCATCCCGTGACTCCTGCTACCAGGAGCATCGCCATCAGTATGTATATTAATTTCTTCATTTGTCTGCAATGTTTACGGTTAGAAAGTTATGTTAGCACCTAATGACACGGTTCTCGCCTGCGGGTAGATGCCCCGGTCGACACCGATGGTGGTATAGCCTCCCGACGCAAGTTCGGGGTCAAATCCATCGTACTTCGTGAGCGTGAGCAGGTTCTCCGCCGAAATGTAGATCCTCAGTCGCTGCATGGAGAGCCTTTTCACGATCGCCCCCGGGAGGGTATATCCCAGTTGCGTAGATTTCAGCCTCATGTAGGAGCCATCCTTAACGTAAAGGTCAGATGAACGCCAGTTGCCATTGGGATTGGCCGAGGTCATCCTGGGAATCCGGTTAGAAGTCCCTTCGCCGTGCCACCGGTCCAGTATCCATGCCGGTCGGTTGGCTGCCGGTATATCGCCTCGCTGCGCGTAATCGAACACGTCGTTCCCAATGGTTCCCTGGAAGAAGAGGTTCACGTCGATCCCCTTCCAGTCGCCTCCAATGGTGAACCCGTAGGTCCAGTCGGGTGCCCCTTTCCCTATTTTAGTTTTATCGTCATCGGTGATTAACCCGTCACCGTTCCTATCCACGAAACGCACGTCGCCCGGTTTCGCCGAGGGTTGCATCAATTCACCCTTGCCGTTCACGTAGGCGTTCACTTCCGCTTGATTCTGGAACAACCCGTCCGTGATGAAGCCGTAAAAGAAGGGGAAAACCTCCCCGTTCATCCCTTTCACGTAGCTCCCCACGCCGGTAGCACCCATGCTTTCATATATCTGTTCCCCGGTCTCGTTACCCAGGTTAATCAGTCTGTTTTTCAGGTACGATGCGTTGGCCGAGAGGTGGTAGTTGAAGTCGCCCACCTTATGCTTCCAGCCCAGTTCGAACTCGAACCCCCGGTTTTCCATGTCTCCCACGTTGGCGATGGGTGCCCCCAGCCCCACGTACGAGGGGATTGGCTGGTACATCAGCATATCTCTCGTCTCTTTAACGAAGTAATCGAACCCGAAGGTAAGCCTATTGGTAAAGAAGCGGGCTTCCACCCCCACGTCGGTCTGCACCGACTCTTCCCATTTCACATTGGGATTAGGGATGTAGGAGGGCGAACTACCGTACTGCATGGAACCGGTAATCTCTCCCACTTGCGCGGGGTTGGCCTCGTTCACGTGGTATCCTCCGCCAAAGTAGTAATTTTGTCCTCCATCCATCAACGAGGTATAGAGGAAATGACCGATCCGGTCGTTCCCGTTCTTGCCCCAGCTAAAGCGCAGTTTCATGTAGTCGAACCACTCGGGACGGTGTTCCATGAAGGCCTCGTTTGTCACGTTCCACCCCAACGAGAAAGAGGGGAAAACGCCCCACTTGTTGTTGGGACCGAAGCTGGTAGAGCCGTCACGCCGCACGGTGGCCTGCAGCATGTACTTCTCAGCGTAGTTGTAGTCTAACCGTCCGAAGTAAGAAGCGCTACCCGTGAAGTCGTACCCCCCGGTTCCACCCCACGTCCTTTCGAGCTGCCTATCGGCGATGGCCGAGTTGATATTCGCTTTGGAGGGGTTGGTTTCCAGCAGGTCACGATCGTTCCCGCCCAAGTTGCGTTGGCGGTAGCGTGATGCCGACTGCCCCAGCACGGCCGAAAGGTTATGTACCTCGTTGAACGTTTTGTTATAAGAGAGGTAATTTTCAATCTGCCAACGATATCCCCGGTTCATTTCACTCTGTACCGTGCTAAACTGCAAATCTTTCCCTTGGGTGGCCAGGAAATAGGGGAAGTTGTAGCCATCGTATCCCCAGAACGCGAGGTCGGCACCGTATGAAGTCCTGAAGCGTAGCTCCGGTAGGATCTGCAATTCTCCCCAGAAAGAGCCCACGAACTTATCGGCATTACCGATTCCCGCGTAGGGCTGGAACAACATGCCCACGGGATTCGCTATCTCTTGGAAACCCGCGGGGGGAAGCGAGAATACACGATCGCCATCTTTCACCGCGTAAGGATATTGTGCCAATATGGTACCGGCTGTCTCATCGTCGGCATACACCGGAAGGAGTGGAGAAAAAGTTAGCGCGCTACCCAGGATGGATCCATATTCGGAGTTGGTCTCGATACTGGATGATTTATCCCGGGAGTACCCCACGTTAGCTCCTACGGTCACCTTGTTCAGGAACGAACGATCGTCTGCTTGAAACACCGTGTAGGTGGAGTTTGAACGCAAGCTGTATCGTTGGTAGTTCGATTTATCGTGATCTCCCCCCACGATACCTGCCTGATTGAAATAGCCAAACGAGAGGAAGTAGAGCAGGTTGTCCGTTCCTCCCGACACGCTCACCTGATGGTTCTGCACCGGCGCGTTGTAGTAGAACGTCTCATCCTGCCAATCGGTACCCTTGCCCGCGGCAGCTATCTGCTCTTGGGTATAGCGTGGCAGGTTACCATCGTTTATCTGCACCTCGTTCATGATGACCATGTACTCTTGCGCGTTGAGTATCTCCCTTTTTTTCCAGGGATTTTGCCACCCGTAGCTTACATCGTAGTTGACCGTGGCCTTTCCTTTGCTACCCCCTTTCGTGGTTACCAGGATAACCCCGTTAGCGGCCCTTGCCCCGTAAATAGCTGCTGATGCGGCGTCTTTAAGTATCTCTACCGACTCGATGTCGACCGGGTTCAGGTAATTGATGCCACCGCCCACTTCCATACCATCAACGATGTATAGTGGGTCGCTGTTATTCACCGTTCCAATTCCTCGGATACGTACTTTGGAGTCGGACCCCGGTTGTCCCGAGCTTTGGGTTATCTGCACCCCGGAGACTTTCCCCTTGAGCGCATCTTCCACGCGTGACGGACGCGTCACGTTCAGTTCATCGGCCGTCACCCGGCTAATCGCCGCGGTCACCACGCTTTTGCGTTGCACCCCGTATCCCACCACGACCAGTTCATCGAGCATCGCGAAATCCTCTACCAACTGCACGTTCAACACGGTTTGGTTCACGATGAAAAACTCTCTATCGATGTAGCCGATAAAGGAGAACCGGAGGGTCGACCCTTTAGGCACTAACAGGGCATACTGTCCATCGTAGTCGGTTACTGTTCCGATAGCGGTACCGGGAATGGAAATATTGGTACCGGGAATCGGCTCCCCGTCACTAGTCGTTACACGTCCCGATATCCGCGTTCCCTGTTGATCGTCTCGCGTTGCTTCTGCCAGCATGGCCATGGAGAGCTCGAAAATATAGATCTTGTTATCTCTGAGCTCGTAACCGATCTCCCGAGGTGTCAGCAACTGATTCAGCACCTCATCCAGTTCGGTGTTCGTTACCCTAACGGTTACCCGCTCGCTCAGGTCAACCACCTCTTTGCTAAACGCCAGGGTGTATCCCGTCTGTTCCGTAATGTTTTCCAGAACGTCCCTCAATTTTTCGCGGCTAACGTTCAAGTTCACCTTTTGTGCTTGGATCGTCGCGGAGCCCAGCACGAAAAGCGAAAGCAAGATTAGCCAGCATCGTTTCATTGGAATTTTTCCCATGGTTCGTGTCATGTATTAAAATTAAACAAAAATAATCCTTCACGCTCTCACTGTACAATAAATGGGCACCTTTTTGATAGTTGATAGTGCACCACCCTTATCCACACCCTCTTCATAGTCGCTTTACAGTAAGTAGACACTTCTCCCAAGAAAAAGAATGAGTGGTTGTAAAAAACAGTTTTTTCATGTACTTTTGCCTACGGCTGGTCAAGATAAGGAAGGGTATACCAGGCGTCTCGTGCACGCTACTAGTGAAAACGGTTTATGCCAAACGATTTTTTTCCATACAACCGAAACGAGGATCACGCGTTGTTCCTTTTACTCAAGAAAAGGGACAAAGAGGCGTTCTCCATGATCTATCAAAAATATCATCGGTACCTCTACGCCTTAGCGTTGAAATACCTGAAAAACCCGGACGCGGCTGAGGACGCCGTGCAACATGTCTTCGTGAAGCTTTGGGAGTCGACGGCTAAAATCAACATAGAGATCAACTTGAAGAACTACCTCTACACGATGACGAAGAACTATATTCTAAACACGATACGTGATCGAAAGGAGGAGGTCTCCATCCACTACGTGAACGCTCAAGCGGATGGTGAGGGAGAGGATATCCTTAAAAAAATAGAGGAGGAGCAGCTCACCGAGTTGCTATACGAGCAAATAGACCTTCTGCCCCCACAGAAAAAAGAGGTCTGTCTGCGAAAGCTGAAGACATCGGATAGTAACCAGCAGATCGCAGACAAGATGGGCATTTCCATTCATACGGTTAAGTCGCACTACCAGGAGGCCTTGAAAATATTGCGCTCCTACTTTCAGCAAATAAAAACGATTTTACTATAGGCGATGAACAAGAAAACTCATATCTTTTCCGACAATCCGTGTCTATATAATATAAAAAGGGAAAAAACATTAAACCAGAACGAATGCAACCATCCAAAAGGGATACTATAAACAGGGTCATGGCCGAAATTGCCACGAGGAAAGAGGGCAAGGAGGTGATCAACTGGTTCGCGAGCTCAATCGAGGGGCAACAACATCTATCAGACATGATGGATCGGGACGCGTACCTCATGGAGTCTGATCCACATGTCGGTCACTCCCTGTCACTGGACCAATCGGACCGCCTTTTTAAACAGATCGGCAAAGAGATCAAAAACAACCGATTCAGGAGGGTTGCACTGAAAGTGGCGGCAGTTCTGCTCCCGATCGCGATTATTTCCGGCTTCGCTCTCTTTTCCGGAGGTAAAACCGACCTTTGGGGCGAAACCGTCTATTCGGAAATATATATTCCCAAGGGGGAGGATGGACGGATTTTCTTTCAAGATGGAACGGAGGTATATCTCAATGCCGATACCCGGATTAAGTACCCGGAGAGATTCGGGCTTGGTAAAAAGCGGGAGGTGTACCTAGATGGTGAAGCCTATTTCAACGTGAAGAGTAATCACCGCAAACCCTTTGTGGTTCACGCGCAGGGTACTAGGACGGAAGTGTTGGGGACCTCTTTTAACATGAGCGCATACAACGATAACCATTCCGTGCAGGTGGTATTGGATGAGGGGAAGACCTCTTTTCATGTGAACTCGCGCAGTTACCCGATGCTCCCTGGGCAAATGATCGAGTACGATAAAACCACCTCGCGGGTTACATTGAGCAATTTAATGCACCCCTCACGGGCTTCGATGTGGAAGCAGAGCACCCTCTGCTTCAATGACACCCCACTGGCGGAAGTGATAAAAACATTGGAGAGGCGATACGATGTGCTGTTTCATGTGAAGGAACCGGAGGCGCTCGTCTATAGCTACACGTTAACGACCCGGCAACCTAACATCGAAGGTGTACTAGAGGAGTTGCAAAAAATCTCCCCCGTGAGATTTATGGTTGAGGGAAACGTCATTACTGTCACTCTCTAAGAGGTGTTCAACCTTTAAGAGGTTCATCGTGACTCGACTCAGTGCGGATATGAACGAAATAGTTTTCCTTTTTAAAAAATAATGCCATAATGAAGAAGTATCTTTTCACCTTCACATTTACCCTCCTTGCCATAGCGGGATTTTCACAGGAAACGATCTACGAAACGGAGCGGAATATCCCCTATTACCCTGAAAACATTCGTCAGTCTGATGACTATATTTCCGAGAGATGCGTGTTGGATATTTACTATCCCACCAACATAAAGGATTTCGCCACCATCGTGTGGTTTCACGGTGGGGGACTCACGGGCGGTTCGAAAGAGTTACCCGATGGATTGAAAAACAAGAACATTTGCATCATTGGCGTTAATTACCGACTTTCGCCAAAAGTGGAAGCCCCAGCCTATATAGAAGACGCGGCCGCAGCCATTGCCTGGACTTTTAAAAACATCGAACAATATGGTGGTTGCACATCTAAAATATTTGTATCGGGTCACTCTGCCGGTGGCTACCTCACGTTGATGACCGGCCTGGACAAACAGTACCTGGCGGCGCATGGTATCGATGCCGACAAAATCGCGGGACTAATTCCCCTAAGCGCCCAAACCATCACCCACTTCAGCATTCGTGAACAGCGAGGGATAAAGAACACACAACCCGTGGTGGATGCATTCGCCCCGCTTTTTCACGTTCGTGCCGATGCACCCCCTCTTTTACTTATCACGGGCGACAGAGAGCTGGAACTGCTTGGGCGTTATGAAGAGAACGCCTATTTGGCTCGAATGATGAAGGTCGTAGGGCATAAAGAGACCCGTTTACTGGAGTTGCAAGGTTATGACCACGGGATGGTTTATCCCGCGCTACCGTTAGTCATCAAAGAGGTGAAGCGAATTATTGATATCCAAAGATAGCCTATGGTAGCGCATCGAGATCAATCGTTGGTGGTCGTTCGTTGGTTGTTCGATGAAACCGGGATCGATATTCGGTGGAATCGCTGAAAAAACCGCCATTTTTCAGGTAAAAGGTGTTCGCATGAGGATTGTACCCACCTTGGTAATCAATGCGCACACCGGCTTTGGCCGTGGCATCATACGTGAACGTCGCTTCAGTTGCCGGGATCCACTCGCCCAATTGGCTTCTGAACCACTGATTTCCGAAGTTAACCATACGGGTTAAGTATCCCTGCTCCGGGTAGAAATTCTCCAGGAAGGAGTGAGCACCCCGATAATAGGTGGCCGTCTTAGGCCTTAAAAATGATGCGATCAATCGCCAACGGGACTCCTCCGGGGCAAAAAACCACGCGGTATACACCGTGCTGCCGTTATCATCCGGCTGAACCCGGGTAAGAAAACGGTAGGTATAGCTTACCTTCCAAGGGAAACGAAGGTAACTTTGCCCTCCCGACCCCTCGTTGCCGAATTCACCTACATGCACCGCTTCCCCTTTTTTCAGAAGCACCACCCTCATGCTATCGGGGATGAGCTTGGGATCCTCCGTATCAAACGGGCTCCATACCGAGAAGAGGATTCTTCGCTCCTCCTCCGAATTACACTGCATACCAAAATAACCCTCTCCGAAACCATTGGCCATGTAAAAACTACCGGTAACATCGTTATGAACCGGCACCATTACCTCGTTATAAAACCACTCGACCGGCTCATCCGGCAGGGTATAGGCAAGGTGCACCGATGGCCCGCGCCTGGCCCAATAGTCCTCGAAATCATGGACGTACACCATATGGTCATCATCGCTCTTGACGGTCAGCGAGACGATTCGTCCGAACTCCTCTCCGGACTTCGACTCCCCTTGCAGTGAAATGGCAACGTACCCCGCCACGTGGATGCGAAACGGTTTTAATTTCACGCGGAACTCACCCTCCTTCAAGGTGACCACCTGTCGCCTTGAAAGCTTTACGCTGTTAAGCTTCTCATACTCCATTCGAATAGAAACGCGCGAATCACCCTTGGGCAGATACCCGTTGAGCGTTATCTCCACGGTTTGCGGTTTTGAAAAATAGAGGTACGTTTTTATACGGCTCCTTGCATCAGTCCACTGCTCGAGACCGTTCCGGCCGATTCGTGCACCCTCCCGATACTCGGTAACGTACGCGTTGCCACTTAACCGTACCTCTCTTTCCCCCACAGCTTGTGACCATAAGGGTGCCCCGAAAAGGGAAATCAAAAAAAGCAGGATTAGCCGTCGTTTCATACGATTTTTTTATTTTTTCGGTTCGGTGTATGGAACTATTCCGTTAAGCCAAATGAGCAATGGACAAGTTTACTTGGACAAGGCCATGGCGAGGAATAGTCTACTTTATGAACCTTTGATGTTTAAAATAATCATTAAACATCCTTGAAAATGATTATTTTAAACATGTCGGTTTCATACGAGCCCGACTAAAACATCTTGACGATGCGCTCAATCCCTTCCGCCAGCCGGTCGACCTCCTCACGGGTATTATAGAAAGCGAACGAGGCACGGAGCGTGCCATCGATGCCCAACGTGTGCATCAGCGGTTCCGCACAGTGGTGACCGGTACGAACGGCGATGCCCATCCCATCGAGCAGGGTTCCCAAATCGTACGGGTGAATCCCCTCAACCAGGAACGAAACCACGCTACTTTTTTCTTTTGCAGTGCCAATGATACGTAGTCCCGGTATCGCGAGGAGCCGCTCAGTAGCGTAATCCAGCAGCTCCTTCTCATACCGCTCAATTCGCTCAAGACCGATGGCGGTGAGGTAATCTAGGGCGGTGCCAAAGGCAGCTATGCCCACGTAATCGGGCGTTCCCGCCTCGAACTTAAAGGGCGAACGGTTGTAGGTGGTCTCCTCAAAAGTCACGCTCTCAATCATCTCCCCCCCACCTTGGTAGGGCGGGAGGGCGTTCAGCCACTCCTCTTTGGCATAAAGGACGCCCACCCCGGTCGGCCCGTACACCTTGTGAGCAGAGAAGGTCAGGAAATCGCAATCGAGCGCTTGGACATCCACCCGGGTGTGGGGTACGCTCTGGGCCGCATCTATCAGCACCGGCACGCCATGTTGGCGGGCTATCTTCACAATCTCCCCCACCGGGTTAATCGTTCCCAACACGTTGGAGACATGCGTAACGGCTATCAACTTGGTTTTACCCGAGATCAGCTTCTCGAGCTCCCCCATGAGCAGTTCGCCTGCCGGGCTGATGGGGGCCACTTTCAGTTGGATCCCCATCCGCTCCCGTTGAAGCTGCCACGGGACAATATTGGAGTGGTGCTCCATCGCGGTGATGAGCACCTCGTCGCCCTCGCCACATTGGCTGCTGCAGAACGACGACGCGACCAAGTTGATTGCCTCGGTGGTTCCCTTGGTAAAAACGATCTCGTTGATCGACGCCGCGTTGATGAACCGGCGCACCGTCTCGCGGGAAGCCTCGAACAGGTTCGTCGCCGCTTGGCTAAGAGAGTGCACCCCCCGGTGCACGTTACCGTTCGCCGTGGTGTAGACCTCCGTGATCTTCTCCAGCACCCGCCGCGTCTTCTGCGTGGTCGCGGCGTTATCAAGGTAGACCAGAGGATGGCCATGAACCTCCCGGGAAAGAATCGGGAAGTCGGCCCTTATTTTATGTACGTCGAAAAACATGAAACGGTTATTTACATCCCTCGTGCGGTTTAAAATATTGCTGGTTTACTGATATGCTATTTTGTTGTTTTGTTAATTATTTCAACGCTGAAGTTCAACTACTTACATACTTCACAATTACCACAACGGGTGAACTCCCCCCGGAAGCGCTTGTCGATAAGGTGAACCAAACGCTCTTGCAGCGCCGGTATCCGAACCATATCCACCACGTCACGCGTGAAGGCCACCATCAACATCAGCTGTGCCTCCTCGGCACTGATACCCCGCGCCTGCATGTAGAAGCGTGCCTCTTCGTCGAGGTGACCGGTGGTGAGCCCGTGCGAACACTTCACGTCATCGGCATAAATCTCCAGTTGCGGTTGCGCGAACATCCGTGCCTTGTCCGACATGACCAGGTTGCGGTTCACCTGGTACGCCAGCGTCTGCTGGGCATCTTTCTCCACCAATATACTCCCGCGAAACACCCCGGTGGCCTCCTCCTGTAACACCGTCTTAAACAGCTGATTGCTGGTGCCTTTCGGAACGACATGATCCACGAATACGAAGTTGTCCACGTGCTGCTTCTTGTCGCAAATGGCCAACCCACCCGCGTGTACATCCGCATGTTCGCCCAACAGCTTAAAGCGGTAGTTGTTACGGGTAAACCCGTTATGAAGGGTGATGCCGGTAACGTGCACGACAGAACGCTCTTGCTGCTCGCAAAAGAGGTTGTTCAAGCGAGTCACCTTTGTCGAATTCTCCTCCAGCTCATAAAGATCCACCTGCGCCGAAGCCTCGGCCGCGATCTCCGTCACCTGCGTCACCACGAAGTGGACGTCGTCTACCGCGTGGTCACACACCAGCAACTTTACCCGCGCGTTCTCCTCGGCGATGATCAGGTTTCGCCGGTTCACGTTCAGGTCTACCCCCCCTCGCAAGATGTTTATCAGCTGGAGCGGCTTCTCGACCGACACGTTCTTAGGGACGTACACCACAAGACCATCTTGGGTAAACAGGGTGTTATACGCCACCGTACCGTTACCGGTGTAATCGGCTATCTTCCCGTAGTGCGCTTCAAACAGCTCAGGGTATTTATCGGCAAAAACACGCAAGCCCCCCACGAAGACCCCTTCAGGAAGTGGGTCCCCCTGCACCAACTTGCCGTAATAACGGTCGTTAACCAGGAAGCAGAGGTAGGTGTTTAGGTTGGGGACATTGCACTTGAATGCGTCATACGGACTCACCTTCACGGGAATGTTCCGAAGGTTCAGCCCTAAATCGGCATCGAAAGCGTGTGCGATATTCGAGTGGCGATACTCCTCCTGTTGTGAGGTGGGGAAACCCGTTCGTTTAAACGCCTCCAAAGCCGCACCGCGAAGCCTGTTCATCCCCTCCGCGGAGTGTTTATCCACCTCCTCCCGGTACTGCTCGAACAACGTTATATACTGTTTCTCAATCATCTTATAATTAAATTCTACGGTCGGTGTACCAGTTGCGGGTTCAACAACCAAGCGCCACCTTATACACCCCGCGTAGTATTTAGTTCGTTCGTCGCTTAAGGATTCACTAACCAGTCATATCCCCTTCGCTCCAGCTCCAATGCCAATTCTGGAGATCCCGACTTCACGATCTTACCGTTGTACAACACATGTACCTGATGGGGTTTGATATACTCCAGCAAACGCTGGTAGTGCGTGATTAGGATGGTCGCGTTCTCCTGGGTATGCAGCCTGTTCACCCCTTCAGCCACCACCCGCAGCGCATCGATATCTAAGCCAGAGTCGGTCTCGTCTAGGATGGATAGGAGCGGGTTAAGCATCGCCATTTGGAATATCTCGTTTTTCTTCTTCTCTCCCCCGGAGAACCCCTCGTTGACCGAGCGGGTCACCAGCTGGCTGTCCATCCCCAACAGTTCCCGTTTATCGCGCATCATCCTCAGGAACTCGCTTGCCGAGATGGGGGCCTCACCCCGGTATTTCCGTTGCGCGTTGATGGAAGCCCGCGTGAAGTTTACCATGCTTACCCCGGGAATTTCCACCGGGTACTGAAAGCTAAGAAACAGCCCTTCGCATGCCCGTTCCTCCGGTGCCATCTCCAGCAAGTCCTTCCCTTTAAACGTGATATTGCCCCGAGTCACCTCGTACTTGGGGTTTCCCGCCAGTACCGATGCCAGCGTACTCTTACCGGAACCGTTGGGTCCCATAATGGCGTGAATCTCGCCGGGAGCCACCTCGAGGTTTATTCCTTTTAAAATCTCTTTCCCCTCCACGATCGCGTGCAGGTTCTTTATCTTTAACATAATTTGCTTGTATGATTTGGTGCGTATCGCCATTGAATAACAACTGGCTTCACCGAATTGTTTTATCACTTCGCTCCTGTTGTAGCACCTCGTTCACTTCATCCTCCCCCTCCTCCTTCTCCATCACCAGATCCTTCAGCAGCAGATCGTGCTTGCCTTCATACAGGCTGCTTCGCGATGCGATAAGGGCTTCCCAATGCGCATGAAACTGTTTATCGGTATCGACCAGGAAGTCTTCTGACCCCTTAGAGTCGATTTTCGACAGAACATAGTTCACCGAGATGAGGTTGATATCCACCGCCGGCTGAAAGGCAAGCACCCGCTCATCGCTTGGTGAAGGCGTAGGAGAAAGCACGTTCAGCTCCACCAATTCGTCCAAGATGATGTGGGTAAGCCGGGCGGGGACCTGGCACCTCACCGAAAGCCGATCGGCCGTGAGAGGCGGCTGTTCGTTAGCAAACCGTTGTACCACCTCCGATGCGATCATCAACGTAAAGAAATCCCTATACCTTCTGCTAATGTTTCTCGTCTCCTTCTCGAAGGAAAAATTTCTCACGTTCTGCGCGGCGTACGACAACTCCGCACCAATCAGGGTGATGAACCACGAGAGCTGAATCCAGAGGAGCATGAGGGGGATGGCCGCGAACGTCCCGTAAATCGCGTTGTAACGGGTAATCCATATCTGCCCGGAAAGGTAGAGCATTTGAACGAATTGAAAGGTGACCCCCGCCACGATTCCCGCGATGAACGCATTGTGAAACTTCACCTTGGTGTTCGGTATGACCAGGTAGAGGACGGTGAACAGCAAGATAATCAACGCGAACGGGACGACATCCAGAAGCCTGGGGATAAAGGGATAGAGGATATAAATCGCCTTGAGCGTATCGTTCTGAGGATAGTTCAGGATGGTAAGCGCATTGATCAGGATAAAGAAGATGGGCACGAACAGCACCATCGCCGAGTAGTCGGTCATCTTCCGGGCAATGCTTCGCCCCCGGCTTATCTGCCATATCTTGTTGAAGTTGGCCTCGATGTCATTAAAGAGGAGCAGAATGGTGTAGAGAAACAGGAGGATACCGATCCCAGCAAACAGGCCCCCACCCTTGGCCTCTTCCAGCGAATTATTAATTGCTTCCAGCAGGATGTCGATGAACTCGTGGGTACGTTCACTGGCACTCACTCCACCAACTACCCGCTCGCTGGTCACCATTTCCGTCAGGTGCCTGTTGCCCCCGGTCATCAAGTTGAAGAGGCCGCTCTGCATGATGTTTTCTATCCCGAACCCGCGGGCGATGGCGAAAATAATGGCCAGCAGCGGCACGATAGAGAGCAGGGTACGGTAGGTTAGCGACCGTGCGCTGGCAGCGATGTTTAGTTCCTGCACGTTTCGCACGGTCAGCATCACCGTTTTTATCGCGTTGAAAAGGATGTTTTCCTTGTTCGACATCGACTCCGGGTTCAAGCGCCAGATATCATACGTGAGGAACTGAATTACACGGGTGACCCGGCTCCAAAGTCGCCCGATCCTACCACGCTCCTCCTTTTCCTCGCTGTCCCTTTTCTTCGCGTTTCCCGCCATATCGCTTCTTGATGGTTCCTGAAAAAAGCAGCCGGTCTATAAGCCGGGTTCTGTATCCCGGCGAACCGGGTGTTTGTCATTTATCTGCGGGGCGATGTCACCATCCCCCTGTAGCGGCCTACCCCTCGGCATCGGGCGAGCAACCCTACCTATCCGATATACATGGCCTTGCAACCCATAGCGCGTACGGCGTGCCACGTCACCATGGCACCCGGTGAGCCCTTACCTCACCTTTTCACCCTTGCCCCGGCCAAGCCGCGGCGGTTGTTTTCTGTTACGCTAGCCTGCCCTCGCGAACCGCTTCCCGTTAGGAAGTATGGTGCTCTGCGTTGCCCGGACTTTCCTCCCTCCCACGTGGGGAGAGCGACAAACCGACCGGCTGCAGGTTGCAAAAATAGCAATAAGAATTGAGTCGTGTTTTTCTCACCTTTTCAAGGTTTGTTATCAGGGTCGCGGTGAGTGTTGAAAACAGAATACTCTAAGATTTCAAAACTAGTTTATAATTCATGACTTTTTATTAACCTGCCTTTCACCTCTTCCCAGCTGTACGAAGCCGTCTCCCCTTTTAAGTGCTTTTCTCTATCATTGTCCAACTCCTGGTAAAAAGACTCAGGAACAGACAGGTTAGTTCCCTCTTCCGTGTCAACGATAGCTTCAATAATCCGTAAGATTCGATCATCCGCTTTATCAACAAACTTGTGAATTTTACTCTTAATCGCTAGATTGCCGTCCATAATCCTGTTTTTAACAAAATTGTCATCGTACTTCAAAGGTAAAAAATAGTTTTGAATTGTCCAATCAAAAGAGTAACAACATGAGACCCACGAGCTAAACTAAAAGTACGATACATTCCTGTATTTTTAAGAAAAAACAATACATTTGCGATGATTGTCTACTAGACGGCAATAAATATATATTTTCGCCATTTATAAAAACAACTACACATGAGAATCTTATTGCCCTTTTTAATGCTCTTATTCACTAGCCTTATTACGGCACAAGATGTAAGCCAGAAAATGTTTTCAGCCGATGAAATCAGGATACGTGATCCCTATATCTTTGCTGACACGGTTACACGTAAGTACTACATGTACGCCCAGAGACATAACCGCTTAGTAGACAATAGCGACAATGCAACTTTCAAAGGAGTTGAAGTCTACGTCAGCAGTGACCTGAGGCAGTGGGAAACACCTAAGCCCGTGCTTGTCTTGGATGAAAATTCCTGGGCCACGAATATGGTATGGGCACCCGAAATGCATGCATACAATGGGAAATATTATCTATTCGTTACCCTTACCTCCTCTGAAACCCACAAACACATGAAAAATCCTGAAGGTGAAACGGACTGGCCCCCTCACTACAAGAGGGGAACCCAGATTTTTGTGGCCGACTCACCGATGAGCCCCTTCAGGGCGTTTGACAACAAGCCGCATACACCTGATAACTGGATGGCGTTGGACGGAACGTTGTACGTGGAAAACGGCACACCCTATATGATTTTCTGCCACGAATGGGTTGAAATTGTTGATGGCTCCATAGATTATATCCGATTATCCCCTGACCTGTCTAAGCCCGTTGGTAAACCACGTACCATGTTTCACGCTTCCGAGGCAAAATGGTCAACCGGTAAAAACAGCAAAGTGACCGATGGATGTTTTATCTACAAAACCAAGTGGAACAAGCTATTGATGATTTGGTCAAGCTTTGGCACCAAAGGATATGCCATCGGGATAGCAGAATCTAAGTCGGGCAAACTAAAAGGTCCCTGGATGCAACAAGATGCGTTGCTTTTTGAAGAAGACGGGGGACATGGCATGATTTTTAAAACTTTCGACGGGAGGCTATTGCTCGCCTTTCATCAACCCAACAGTCCGGCAGGAAAAGAGAGGTTAAAACTATTCGAAATTGAAGATACAGGTGAATCCTTGAAGTTAAAACAGGCAGCTAACAGGCATTAAATACACAATATCAACGTGAGTATGCCAACAGGCTTGCTATGCCCTAAGCTCAACTTGGAGGTACAAAATTTTAACCAGTAAACTTGAAAAAACGACCTTTATACAAGATTTTGTTTATATTTGTGTCCTTAAAGTTATTGAATGAATTTTTCTAAATTTTAAACGCAACAATATTAATTTTCTCATCATGAAAATGACAAGATTCCTTTTTCTTATCTTGCTGTCACTACTCTTAGCTTGCGAAAGCAGTAGTGATGCTGAAACCAATGAATTTGACAGGCCCCACAATCCCAGTCTAAACATTCAGGTGGATGGCATTGGCCCCACGAAAGGAGGGCTAGGAACAAAAGTCGTTGTGAGTGGGAGCAACTTCGGGAATGACAAAGAGAAGGTGACCCTTCTGTTTAACGACAAGAAAGCTTTGATATTAAGGGTGCAGGACAACGCGATTTACGCCTTGGTTCCCAAGCAACCTGGTGAGTTCTCTACCATTAAAGTGATCGTGGATGGGAAAGAAGCGGTTTTGGAGGGCACACGGTTCAAGTATTATATAAAAGCCGTGGTGACCACCATCGCGGGAAGATGGAATGTAGCCAGTAATCCGCCTATTGATGGCCCCGCCTTGGACGCCACCTTTTATCGCCCTGCAAAAATTGCCGTTGATGATATTGGCAACGTGCTGGTTGCGGATGATCAGAGCGGTGCACGGATGAGGTTAATCTCTACCGCTGAGAACAAAATGACAACCGTCCTCAACATGAGTGTGCCTTGGAGCACCACATTTAACGAGCAGTTCACGCACAATTTCGTGATGGAGAGAAATGCCGGCGCCCGTCCCATCCTTTTCTACAGCTTGAGCAAAGAGAGCAACTATATTGACTCGGAAATCTATTATGACCAGAAAGATGAAAATGGCAACTGGATTTTTGGTTCATATACGGCATGCGCCCTGGGGGCTGATGATACCTATGTTTACATGATGAGTGAGAGAGGCGAACGTTTTGTAAGGGTTCATCAACAAACAAGAAAAGTGGAGTTAATAGGTCAAAATATCCCTACGGGGCAATATTCTCATATGACATTTAACGCCAAGGATCGGATGATGTACTTGTCACTGGAGGCTTCTGGCCGTATTATGCGGTTTAATCCTCTACACACTCCACCTGGTGAAAGCACCCCATGGATTACATGGGACGATATGGAGTGGATTATCGGGACAGGGGTTGTCTCTTCCATGTCGAAAGAGGGACATGGACGGGAAGCCCAATTGGGAACACTGTGTGGCTTGGGATCAGACCACGAGGGTAACGTCTATATTTGCGATCAAAAGTTCCATTGCGTGTGGAAAGTGGATCCTCTGCTAAACTGTACAGTCTTTGCAGGCCCCCCCGCGGGACCGGCAGTATCCGGGTATAGAGATGGCAAACCAGAAGAAGCCCTCTTTAACCGTCCATACGACATCACGGCAACCTATGATGGACTTATTTACGTTGCCGATACATTTAACCGGGTGGTACGCTGTATATCCATACAATGAAAAATAAAAATATAATAATCGTATGAAACGAGCATAACAACTTTTCTCACACAAGAACATGATAAAAAGCGAGTTCCATATGATACCTTTGAAAATAATAGTTTTGATCATATGAAAATGAATAGAATTATAGCTCTCGTCACTTTCTGCTTGGTCTGTTCTCTGACATACTCTCAAACAAGGGTAACGGTGAGCGGAGTGGTTTCTGACAGCCATGGAGAGACACTCGTGGGTGTTAGCATTTACGAAAAATCGGATCCCAGCAAAGGGATCGTGACTGACTATGAAGGCAAGTACAAAACCACCGTAACAGCTGGTGATGTACTGGTGTTTTCCTATATAGGCTTCAATACCCGGGAGATAAAGGTTGGAACCGAGCCCAATCAATTTATCAATGTAGAGATGGAAGAGGCTGCTCAGATGCTTGAGGAGATAAGCGTGGTGGGCTATGGCACGCAGAGAAAGGTGAGCGTGGTGGGCTCCATTGCTACAGTAAGGCCCGATGAGCTGAAAGTGGGTGGTGTAAGCTCCGTGACAAACAACCTGGCCGGACGTATCGCGGGCCTAATCGGTGTACAATCCAGCGGTGAACCCGGATCGGATGTCTCCGAGTTCTGGATCCGCGGGATCAGCACGTTTGGGGGCGGAAGCAGTGCTCTGGTATTAATTGATGGAATCGATAGAGGTACATCAGGATTGAACGACTTAGCCCCGGAAGATATAGAGAGTTTTTCGGTGTTGAAGGATGCCACCGCTACCGCCATCTACGGTGCCCGCGGTGCAAATGGGGTGATTCTTATCAATACCCGACGCGGGGAAGAGGGCAAGATAACCGTAAGTGCCAACTTTAAGACGAGCGTGGAAACCTTGCCGCGTCTCCCTGACTATTTAAATGCCTATGATTATGCAACGCTTGCCAACGAGGCAAGGGTGGTGAGGGGAGGCCTTCCGATCTACTCCTCTGAAATTTTCGATATCATCAAATACGGTATGGATCCCGACCTATTCCCCAATGTGAATTGGCAGAAGGAGATTTTGAGGGAAAGGGCACATGCGCACCAAGGCAATATCAACATCTCCGGGGGAGCACGGTTGGCAAAATACTACATGAGCCTCTTTTACCGTACCAATGATGCTATCTATAAACAGGAAGGAATGGAGAAGTATCACTCCAACGTACGCCGCAACCAATATTCCTTCCGTAGTAATATCGACGTGGATGCCACCCCTAGTACAAAGGTGAGCCTGTTGCTCTCTGCTAAATTGGTCGATCAGAATCGTCCCGGTATGGGCAATACCAGTGAAATATGGAGCGCGGTTTCAAATATCACCCCCATGACGGTTCCCGTTATGTATTCCAACGGTATGTTCCCATCCTATGGACCAGGAAACAATACATCACCAACGGTGCTGCTGAATGAAACGGGATATCGTACGGACCGTTCGAATGCCATTGAGACATTGCTCACCATAGAGCAGGATTTCAGCTCATGGGTAGATGGACTGAAAGCTACAGGAAGCATCTCGTTCGATAATGACAATAGCCATACCCAAACACGATACAAGATGCCTGATCTCTATATGGCTGTAGATCGTAACTGGCAGACGGGAGAACTACTCACGACCAAAACGGTGGTTGCCTCGCCCATGAGCTACGGCAGCTCCTCCTATGGCAGACGCACGATATATCTTGAAGGGAAAATCAATTATGATAAAATAATTAGCGACAAGCATCGTGTTGGGGCACTCCTACTTTACCAACAGAAAGATTATCAACGTACAGACGTATACAATGAATTATCATCCATCCCGAGACGAAATCAGGGTATGGCCGGAAGGTTCACCTATTCATTTGATGACATCTACTTCCTGGAAGGGAACTTTGGATACAATGGTTCAGAGAACTTCCCCAAAGGGCAGAGGTTCGGCTTCTTCCCTTCCCTGGCCTTGGGATACGTGGTGTCTAATTACACTTACGTGCGGGATAATTACCCGTTCATAAACACCTTGAAGTTTAGATATTCATTCGGTCTGGTAGGTAATGATAAAATAGAAAGGGGAGGTTCCGAAGTTCGATTCCCCTACCTGACCAGGGTAAATGTGAATGCAAGCGGTTATTACTTCGGGGACATACCCGGTTATTACTCCGGTGTAACCGATGCTGAACTTGGATCTACCGGACTGGTGTGGGAGAGCGCCAAAAAACATAATTGGGGGATAGACCTTACATTATGGGACAACGCGATTAATATTACCGTGGATGCCTTTTTGGATAAACGGGACAACATCTTTATGGCCCGCAACACGTTACCAGGAACGCTTGGAATAGGTTCCACCGTTTGGGGAAATGTGGGACGGATGAAGAGCTGGGGTTCGGATGGTACCGCCTCTTACACGAAAAAAATAGGGGACTTCACCATTGAGGCACGTGGGAACTTCACTTTTACACGTGATAAAATTTTAGATTACGACGAAGTGATTCCCCGTTACCCCTACCTGGCCCAAAAGGGCAATTCATACGGCATCACAAGGGGACTCATATCATTAGGTCTCTTTAAAGACGAAGACGATGTGAAAAACAGCCCCACCCAATTTGGAAAGGTTTTGCCCGGAGACATCAAGTACCAGGATGTGAATGGCGATGGGGTGATCAATAGCGATGACATCGTGCCGATTGGGAACGCCCGGATTCCGAAGATACAGTACGGGTTTGCAGGTTCGGTTTTATGGAAAGGCTTCGACTTCAATATTTTCTTCAGAGGTGCGGGGAAATCGGACTTCTTCTTTGGCGGAACCGGTTTTTATCCTTTCAACGGGGAGAAGTTGGGCAATGTGCTGACCATTGTAAACGATCAAAAAAACAGGTGGACCCCAGAGTCTTACTCAGGCGATCCGGCAACGGAAAATCCAAACGCGATTTTCCCACGCCTTACCTATGGCTATAACCAAAACAACAACCGCAACTCGACTTTCTGGTTGGCCAATGCCAGTTATTTACGCTTGAAAACGCTAGAACTGGGATATACACTCCCGAAAGAAACTTCCAAGAAGCTGGCAATGACCAATCTGCGCATCTCGTTAATCGGAGACAACCTCCACGTTTGGGATAAAGTGAAATTCTGGGATCCGGAGCAGGCGAGCTCCAATGGAGCTGTATATCCGCTCACAAGGTCATACACGCTGGTGTTGCAAATGTCATTTTAAAGAAAAGGCTAAATACAATATAATTATGGTACCAAATAAAATAATGAAGCGGTTATTGATACTTTTTGTCGGTATCACCATGACTACAGGAGCAATTTTCAACTCCTCCTGTACTTTTCTGGATATTGATCCCTATATTACCGACCTGTTCACTTTGGACTCTGTCTTTGCCAAAAAGGACTACGCCCAAAGATACCTATACAACCTGTATGGCTATATTGTTGATAACGGGTCCTATAGAGGAAATCCCGGTAGAGGCAATGTTACCATGCCTTGGACGCCTATATCCGATGAATGTGTTTCGGGTTATAAGCGTGGCAATTACCATTCCTACGCCGTTTGGTCGAACAATGAGATGACATCGGAAAACTTTTACGGCTTTGGAAACAGATGGAACCTGTTTTATGAAGGCATAAGAAGGGCAAATACATTTTTAACGAGAATCGATGAGTGCAAGGATGCCGGCGCCATCCAGATATTGGAATGGAAAGGGGAAGCATCATTCATCAAGGCTTTGTGTTACTTTGAGCTAATGCTGACTTTTGGGCCAATACCGATTGTTCCTGACTACCCTGTCGACTTTGACACCCCCATCGATCAATTGATGATAGAGCGTAATAGCTGGGATGAATGTAGCGAATACGTGGAGGGACTATTGAAAACATCCATCGAGTTGCTTCCGGAGATGGTTATGGACAAGTCAGAGATAGGAAAAGCGACGAAAAATGCCGCTAGAGCCGTGTTGTCACGACTTACCCTTTACACGGCCAGCCCGTTATACAATGGGCAAAACGGGGAGTTCGCGAGCTTTAAAAAGAAAGATGGAACCCCTTTGTTGAACCCTGAAAAGAGTATGGAGAAATGGGCAAAGGCAGCCGCCGCGGCTCAGGAGCTGGTCGTTCTGAAACCGAATGACCTGTATACGGTGCCGGCAAAGGACAATACTCCCGATGTTCCTGTTCCCGCGGATGAAAAAGGAAACTTCCCCGCGGGTGTCGGAGGCATTGATCACTACCACTCCTATATCGATATGTTTAACGGAGAGTGTGTTCAAGTCTCTTCCAACACCGAGGTGTTGTTCTCTAAACAAGCTTCTGATGCTACCGACTTTGGTCGCTACATGGATCCCGGGATGATAGATGGTTGGAGCGGCTTTTATTTCCCTCAACGTATAGTAGACCAGTACTATATGGCCGATGGAAGAGACATCAGCAATTCAAGTGCCGAGTTTCCTTATGAACAAACCGGTTACACGGATCGAGACTCTACCTTTTCGGGTGATAGGATGACCGATGGATTCACCTTATTGGCGGGTACGCGTAAATGGTATGTCAACAGGGAGATCCGTTTTTATGCCACGGTTGCATTTAATAACTCGTTTTATCCGTCTGTTTCAACACCGCCCGATAGGATTGGAGCTGACGGAAAGGTGGCAAAATTCTTTGCTAACAGCATCAGCGGGAAAGAGGCCGCGGCACAAAGGCCAGCCGCCTTGGGAGAGGAGTATGCCATGACGGGGTACCTGTGTCGAAAATTCAACCATTATGAAGATTCGTGGTTAACCAACGGACGGAGAAAAGCCAAGTACGGGATTCTCTACCGCATGGCAGAAGTGTACCTGAACTACGTGGAGGCGATGAATGAGCTGGATGCCACGTATACCGTTGATGGGGTAACCGTTTCACGGGATCAAGCCGAAATGAAACGATGCTTTAACTTGATACGTCACCGTGTGGGGTTGCCCGGGATTACGGATGCCGATGTAGCCAACCAGCAAAGGATGAGGGAACTCATCGAGCGAGAACGCTTGCTGGAAATGATGTGGGAAGGAAGGCGCTACTTTGACACGCGACGCAACAAAACCGCTGTCATTCATGAAAATGAGCCGGTCATGGGTCTGGACGTAAGTGCTAGGACTCAAGACATTGAAAGGTTCTACAATGTGGTGAAAGCCACGGAAAGACCTTACCTCTACAAGGTGTTCACCACAAGACAAACTTTCTGGCCTATACCGAAAAGTGAGATTGACAAGAACTACAATCTTATCCAAATGATTGGATTTATGTAACAAGACAAAGTATATTTTCCCTGTATCACGGGATGTCATGTACTGAAACATAAAGATAAAATAATCGTATGAAACGAGCATGTAAATCATTTACACCCATGACGAACTATTCCGTTAAACCAAATGAGCATTGGACAAGGCCATGGCGAGGAATAGTCTAACTTTAGTGAATGATTAAAGCGAGTTCCATACGATACCTTTGAAAATAATAATTTTAATCGTATGAAAACAAATAGGATAAACGTAACGGGAATTAGCACGTTGTTGGTTTGTTGCCTGATATGGGTATGGGTCTCCTGCTCCAATGAGGTCGATTTTGGAGAACAATATAAGAAAACAGTTTACATTGTTAACAGCAACGAGCTGTTGTACCTGGGAGAGCACTCTTTTGACGCGGACAACAACGCGATAGCCATTTCGGTTTACTGTGCCTCTTCTCAACCTATTACCCAAGATTTAAAAGTTAGGTTGAAAATTGATAGGCACGCGCTTGACTCACTGAATGCCCTCCAGTTGCTGGCGGATCCAGATTATCGGCCTAGGGTGATGCTACCCAAAGACAATTATCGATTGGAAGGTGAGCAATACGTGACCATCAAAGCAGGAGAACAATATGGTATATTATACGTTCCGTTTGATTTTTCAAATCTGGATCCCCTTATACCGTATGCCCTACCTATCTCTCTGGTTTCCAATAATGCCAACTATGACATAAGTCCTAAGTTGAAATCCATAGTGTACCAGATTGAGATGATCAACGACTATTCAGGGGAATACAACGGGAGTTCACGTACCTCCCTAACAGCTATTTTGGGTGTACAGCCAACACTAAAAGCAATCTCTGCTAACCAAGTAAGGATGACGATCCACAATCTGTTGGATGACGAAAAGGCCGTTCTTACGAACTTTATGGTATTAACCATAGCGGATGACAACAGTGTAGCCATTGCACCATGGGGTATCGCTGATGTGGAGGACCTTGGAGGCAGCACGTACAACCCTGTCACTCAGACATTCGAACTGAACTATCAATACATAGATTCTTCAGCCAAACGTCTTACCGTAACTACCGTCATCAGGAATATCGATGCTCCACCTACAGAGGAAGATGAGCTGTAATCGGAATCACAATAAAAAAAGAATGCAAATTATGGATAAATTAGCGAGAATATTTATTTTTTGCCTTATCGCAAGCCTGTTTATCGCTTGTGAAGAGGATGAGCAGACCACGGAGCCGTTGGCACCCTATTTTGGCGTTGCAGGCAATGAACTCATCCAAGAGTTCGTGGGTGAATCCGATACCAAATACGTGACGGTAAGCACCAACCGTGAGTTCAAGGCGGTATCTTCTGATTCCACCTGGTGTAACGTTGAGATTATTGATGACAAGACCGACAACCTGAAAATAACGGTGTCTGATAATGAAAAACCCAAAAGACGTACCGCTGAAATAACTGTCTCATCATCCGGTTTTGACAATATTGTCATCTCTGTAGTTCAGAATTGGAGTGCTACGATTACTACCGATAAGTCATATGTTTTACTTACCAATAAGCATTTAGAGTTTAGCTTGAAAATTCGCAGCAATATTGATTATGAACTTGAGTTGCCAAGCTGGATAAGTGAAAAATCAAGTCAAGCGGATGGCACCCACATTTTCACGTTTACACCGATTTCACCCGGTGAGCGCTCAGACAATATTATCATTAAAGCAAAAGATGAAGGGTCTAATGTTAGGGTAGCCGTGCCGGTTGTACATAGGGAACGTATCAAGAAAATAGGGTCGTGGCTGTTTGATGATCCCACGAACTTGGTAAAAGCAACGGTAGGAAAAGATTTGCAAATCGTTCGCAATACGGCTTACAACCCGGACGCCCAATTCTTATCGGTCGAAGGACCTTCAAGCACCAACAAGGCTGTGCGCATCCCTGTAAATTGCCATTTTCTGGCCGATCATGGTATGGTTCCTAAAGAAGGGGAGAACTACATTTCAGAATACACCCTGTTTTTTGAATTTAAAATACCGGCAGTAGGACGATTCTACACCTTTTTTCAGACCAACCTCAACAATAATGACGATGGTGAAATTTTTGTAAGAAGTGCCGTACCCCCTACCATTGGTGTTGGCGCTACCGGATATGCCGGTGGAGGTTTGATAAAAGCAAATGAATGGCATAGGTTGTATTTGTCATTCAAGCCAGGGGATGTTAAGTTCTTTCTCGGTGGTGAGCAATTTCATTCCAGCACCACTAATCAAGCCCGCTTTAGGCTTGATCTCACCGGTGTAATTCTATGTGGTGGCCCATGGACAAAAAAAGATGACAACGAGTTTGACATTGGCGAAATAAGCATTTGGAATGGCGCCTTGACAATTGACGATATAAAAGAGCTTGAAGGGGTGAAATAACTCTCAGTGTAACAAGGTGGCATCCCTTGTACGGGATGTCACCTTTTTTACACATAAAACGCCTATTATTATGGACAGAACGTTTAAAAACAGGTTTCTCAGCATCAGCTTGTTTCTCGTTATCAGCTTGTTGATGTTGTCTTGCGACAACAAAGAGGCGGATGATGTCAAGAGCTACTTTACGGTCAGCCCCGAGAACCTTGTTCTTGACTTTGAAGCCACAGGTGGCACCAGTTTTTATACGGTTAACTCAGATAAAACGGTCCAAGTCATTTCCGATAAACCCGATTGGTGTAAAGCTGTACTCACGAATGTCTCATTTGATAATTTAAAGATCGCTGTTTCAGAGAACAAAGAGTTTCAAGAGCGAAAAGCCACGGTAACCATAAGCAATGGGTTAGAAAAGAGAACTATCAGGATAACGCAGCAGGGAGTCCATCCTATTTTAACGGTAGATAAAAACAACGTTTTTATCCAGTTTGGTAAACCAGAATTCACACTTGATGTTGATGCAAACATCCCATTCCATTTTGAGCTTCCCGAGTGGGTTACAGAAAAAGAGGGCAATGAATGGAGAGAAGGCAAGAAAACATACGCTTTCATGCTTTCAGAGTTACCCGATGAATTGTTGATTCGAGAAAGCTCAATCATGATAAAGAGCACAAATGAATCCATTCAAATACAACCGGTTGCCATATCAATCACACAAAAAGCAGTTACCAAGATCATCGCGCATAGGGGGTATTGGCAAACCCCAAATTACCCGCAGAATTCATTGGCATCATTCCGCCGTGCTATTGATTTAGGGATCTATGGTTCAGAAATGGATGTATATATAACCACAGACGGCGTGGTGGTGCTAAATCATGATGCCACGATCAATGGTATTAACGTGGAAAATTCTACTTATGATGACTTGAAAAATATAAAGCTCTCCAACGGGGAACCTATGCCTACCCTGCGTAATTGTATCATCCTCGCCAAAGAGCGCAACACCGTAAAACTGGTGATTGAAATAAAACCGCATTCAACCACGACCAATGAGAACAGGGCCGTTGACGCGGTAGTTCAATTGGTGGAAGAGTATGGTATAACACACTTGGTCGATTATATCTCGTTTAGTCAGAACATATGTAAACGGCTTATTGCCAAAAACCCCAAAAACAGGGTGGCCTACCTGAATGGAAACCTAACACCAGACGCGTTATACAATGATGGTTATTGGGGGCTGGATTACAGTTCGAGCGTTCTCAAATCCAACACGAGTTGGGTGAAACGTGCTCAGAACTTGGGAATCACCACCAATGTATGGACGGTCAACTCAACCGAGGATTTTGAATATTTCATATCTATGGGAGTCAACTTCATCACGACTGACTACCCACAAAATCTGAAACAGTTATTGACCACCTACAAATAGATGTCTCAATAAGTGAGGTAGTATGTATCTATGCTCCTAAATGCAACTTTGAAGAGCAACGCCCAGGGGGCTCTTGATAAAGGTTGGGAAGCTTCGATTTCATAGATGATAGAGAAAATGCAAGCAAAAGGTATTATCATGCTGATGGTGGTTTTATCAGCGATAGGCTGCTTGTTCTCCTGTGAAGGGAAAGGAGCGGGTCATGACCCGGAAGATCCAAAAAATGGAGACGACACGCTACAAATCAAGAATGATTATGAAATATCAGGTTGGTATAATGATGGGTGGAACAGGGAAAGCCACGATGTTTACATGAAATACCACCATCTGTTTTCCATGGTTAATCCATATTGGTATAACCTGGGAACGTCAACCAGCTCATCCACGGCAAATGGAGAGATTCACGAACGGGAGTACGCGTTTAACCATCAACAAATTAAAGAAATTCACGATAATGGTGACCTAATCATTCCCGCTATTGGTGATGTTGCTTCGGAACAGGTTAACAACATATTGAACAATCCCCAGGCAAGAAAAAAACTGATCGATAACCTGGTCAATACAGCTATATCGAGAAAATATGATGGATGGGATCTGAATTTTGAAAACGCCCATGAAAAAGACAAAGCACTGTTTACTGCTTTTGCCCATGAGTTAGGCAATAGACTTCAAGCCAAAGGGAAAGTATTGGATATAACTATCGGGGCATTTAACAACCCAACAAATGAAAGTTACTGGATATTTGACTTGGATGGACTGAAAACAGACGCGGTGAGAAGAATTAAAATAATGGCCTACGACCAACACTTGGGCGAGGAGCCTATCCCTTTGGACGCGGTTGGAGATATCGTTTGGGTAAGAAGTGTTTTGGACTATGTGATAAAAGAAAGAAGTTTTCCTTCCAAGAAAATAATATTGGGTATTCCCAATTATGGATGGAGTTATCAATACAACAGCTCCACTGAGAGTTGGATGATTCAATATCCATTCAGCACCTATACCTATTACATGTCAAGACCCTCTTTCCAAACTTGGTGGCAAAATATTTACAAAGAAAACTACGCGGAATGGACAGAAGCGGGCGTAAGCTACGCTGCTTTTTACGCCAACGCACAATCGGTACAGGAAAGGTTGCGTTTGGTCAAGGAGTTCAATTTAGCAGGAGCTTGTTTCTGGGTATTGGGAAGAGAAGACGAAAATATATACCGCTCTGCCATACCGGCAGAGCTACCAGGCGTAAGGTGAATGCATGCAGGCTTCACACTATCAGCCTGGTGGTTTTGAAGCAGGTTCAACAGGCGCAAAGTGAACGTATACAGGCTTCACCTTCTTTCCAGCTCTTCATTTAAAACGATGGACTCACCAGCTTTAAGTGGCAACTCCGCGGTTTTCCCTTGATAGCGGACGATTAGCGGCTGACCTGTCAACGAGTGAATTTTCACCCTGTGCAGTTGTCCATTTTGCCACTCTATATCGATTTCCGCGCCCCCTCGTGCTCGAAGACCGCTCACCCGCCCATTCTCCCAGTCGGCAGGCAGGGCTGGCAACAGCGTGATTTCGCCCCCGTGGGACTGCAAAAGCATCTCGGCGATACCGGCAGTTCCCCCGAAGTTCCCGTCGATCTGGAACGGGGGATGGTCATCAAACAGGTTGGGCAGCGTGGACTTGCTCAACAACTCGTTCACGTGGTGCAACGCGTTCTTGCCATCGCCCAGTCGCGCGTAAAAGTTGATGATCCATGCTCGGCTCCAGCCCGTGTGTCCCCCTCCTTTTTCCAGACGCCGGGCTATGGTCTGCTTGGCCGCTTCATAAAGGTCAGGGGTAGATGGGGTAATCTGCGTGCCAGGGTGCAACCCCACCAGGTGTGACATGTGGCGATGACCCGGCTCCGTCTCATCGTAATCATTTACCCACTCCTGTATCCCCCCTGTTTTCTCGGATACCTTCACGGAAGGCAACTCACTTAAAACAGCTTTCAAGGTATCGGTAAAATCTTTGTCGATACCGAGACAGTCAGCCGAATGGATGCAGTTGTTAAACAGCTCCGTAATGATTTGCAGGTCGATGGTCGCCGCGTAGGTCATATCAAACCTTTGCCCTGTTCCCGGCATAACGTATCGATTCTCCGGTGAATTGGAGGGTGCGGTAACCCATTGCCCCTCGTTATCCCTGATCAGAAAGTCCAGCACGAACTCCGCGGAGCCCTTCATGATCGGGTAGGCCAGCTCCCGCAGGTAAGTGAGGTCACCGGTGAACGCGAAGTGCTCGTACAACGCGAACGTCATCCAGGGACCACCCATGGGAAACAGGCCCCAGATCCCGTCCATAACAGAAGTGCGACCAAAAACGTCCGTCAAGTGGTGCAGGGTCCAGCCACGTGCCCCATACATCTCACGTGCCGTGACACTACCCGGCCCCTGTAATTGCTCAAGAAAGCGCGACAAAGGGATTACCGTCTCGCTCAGGTTGCAGACCTCCGCCGGCCAGTAGTTCATCTGCAGGTTAATGTTGGTATGGTAGTCCGATCCCCATGGTGCCATAAAGTCCTGGCACCACACCCCCTGCAGGTTAGCGGGTAAGACGCCCGGGGCACGCGAGCTACCCATCAGCAGGTAACGCCCGAATTGAAAGTAAAGGGTGATAAGTTGCGGATCATAGGCGCCATCTTTCACGGCCTGCAAGCGCTTGTCGGTAGGCATGTCGGCATTAGCGCTTTTGCCGAGCTCCAGCGAAACCCGGTTAAACAGGGATTGATATTCCCGCGTATGCAACTTTTTTATGTTTTTGAACGTTTTGTTCCCCGAGCTCTCGATAATCTTACCGCAAATGTCACCGGGATCAATGGAACGGTCGAAGTTCAATTTTTCCAGGTTGTAATCGGTGGCCGCCGTTACCAACAGGGTCAGCTCATCGGCATTCTCCACCACCAGCGCATTGTCCTCCGTACGAATCGTACCCCCCTTGTGCACTGCTTTTAGGCGGGCTTCAAATTTCATGTGCCCTCCACCCGGACCCCGCAGTGCATCATCCAAGTCGACCACCTGTCCCGTCATGATCAGTCCATCACCTTCCGCCCTCGTTAACGCGTCTTTTTCCCGCGTCAAGCTCACCTTCAAGCTTAAAGCCCCCTTTTTTGAGGCCTTCAAGTGAACCGCAACCAGGTTATTGGGTGCCGAAGCCAGTACCTCACGAGTATAATCCACCCCCTCTATCTCGTATGTCACCCGACAAATGCCCGTGTTTAGATCCAACTCCCTGCGATAATGGCTACAAGGGCTCTCTCCAAACTCGAGCCACAGGTCGCCCAACGTTTGGTAAGAGCGAACACGGGGCGGTGTACCCACCATGTGCTCTTCGGCCAACGCGGTAGCCTCCAATATCTTGCCTTCAAGAATTAACCCCTGCACCTCTTTAAGGTATTTCAAGGAAGCGGGATTGTTGCTATTTATCGGCTTCCCGCTCCAGAGGCTCTCCTCGTTTAACTGAACGCGCTCGGTAGCCGTTAGCCCAAAGACCATGGCCCCCAGTCGCCCGTTACCCACCGGCAAGGCCTCGTTCCACCTGTCAGCGGGCTGCTCATACCAGAGGATCAACGAGGAATCCCCCTTGGGTTGCTGACAACCTATCAGCAATAACAAACAACAGAAAACAGCTATTCGTCTCATTCTTTTTTAATTAAAATCTGACAGCAATACGCCATGCAGGTCCTCACCTCCTTCACCGATGTTGACCTTGGAGTAACCGGGTATTCAAGCTCAATATCGCGGTAGAATGGATGATGACCCGCTTACCAAAACATCCAACCACCTGTTATACTCCGATGACCAAGGTTCCACCTGGCACTACTCGGCCGTGGTCGCAGAGAACGACACCCTGGCGTTCAACGAGGCGTAAAGCTTACGCGCCTATAAACGCTTCAAAGTTTGAGCGGGTAACTACCGTGTTGACATGGTTAGGGTATGCCTCTTTAAATGATGCAGGAAAATTCACTTTCCGCGCTTTCCACTTAAACTCGTAAGCATTGATAACCCCGTCGCTCTCTTCGACATAATCGATTTCCGCTCTATCGTGTGTACGCCAGAAATAACCTCGGGCATAACGTCGCTGGTAGCTGTTATACTTGTATCGCTCCGAAATAAGAAAGTTTTCCCATAATGCTCCTTTATCGCCCCGAATATTGGGAAGAGCAAAGTTGCCAATGAGCACGTTACGAATGCCGTTGTCGTGAAAATAATATTTTTTGCCTTTCTTCAACTCGTTACGAAGATTACGACTAAAAGCGGGCAGCTTGAAAATCACGTAGCATTTCTCAAGCAGGTCTAGGTATTTTTCTACCGTGACAGAGTTGATGTTTCCCACCAGTCGAGCCAGCTCATTGTAGCTTACCTCTTGCCCCACCTGAAAAGCCAATGCTTGCAGGAGTTTTTCCAAGTGAGCCGATTTCCTTATACCCTCCAACCTTAAAATATCTTTGTAAAGGTAGCTGCTGGCCAACTCCACGAGGATATCTTTCTCCTCTCCCGGGTGATTAACGACATCGGGGTAAAAACCGTAAATCAACCGGGTGTCGAGCAGCCGCTTCGCTTCTAAACCGGTGGCGTGATTCACTGTCTCCTTATAACTGATGGGATAGAGATGAAAAGAGAGCTTCCTACCAGTAAGGGGTTCTTCCATCTTATCGTGCAGGTCAAAGGAAGATGAACCGGTCGCAATAAGCTGTATATCGGGACGGGTATCGTATATCAATTTTAGTTTTTTACCGATCTCGGGGATTTGTTGGGCCTCATCGATTACCACGAGCCTAGCGTTTACACCTATTAGTTGCAACAGTTGCGTACTGGTAACAGCATCGGTAAAGGCTTGTAAAACATCCGCCTCATCGGCGTTAAACCAGGTAGAAGGTGTGGAAACCTCGTTGACGAGCTGTTTTAACAGTGTTGTTTTACCAACCTGCCTAGCACCAAACAGTAGGATAATTTTTCCCTTGAAACACGCGGACAGCAGTTGGTTTAGTAACGTTCTTTGAATCATCTTTTCCATTTTTTATGCATTGGCCTGCTATTTACCTCTGGCTTCGCCATTAAGTTAGGAAGAAAACATTCAACGGGTATTCACCCTTGGTTTCGTTGACCAACTCAGCTAAAATTCTCTCTCCAGACCACAAATATACCTAATTTTTTGATTATAATCAAAAAAATGGGCCTAAATATTTGATTACGATGAAAATATTTTTCATGCCACAACTCAAATGTAAAAATCCTTGTCTTTCTATCTTTCTCTACTTGGTGTCGCATGTACTATTTGAACTTACAAACTACACTATACGCCCGATGTTTTTGAAAAATAAAAGGAAATTGTCAACTTTTTTATTTAAGTTTGCGCTTTAAAAAAATGTTTGATGCAATTTTATATTTAATTCGCGTATTAATAAATGCTTGAGAAATATTTCACTTAACTTTCGCGAGTTTTAGCTTGAACGCAAGAGATACTTAGACAGAAACGTTAAGATTTTTTATAACCCTAAAACGAAAAGTAATCAATGTTCAAAAGTCACCCTAAAGGTTTATTGGCTGCCGCCCTTTCGAATATGGGCGAACGTTTTGGCTATTACATTATGAACGCCGTACTGGTACTGTTCTTATGTTCTAAGTTCGGGTTGAGCGAACCCCAAAGCGGCTTAATCTACGCTATTTTCTATACCCTGATCTACGTGCTGAGCCTGCCGGGCGGGTACATTGCCGACAAGAGGCAAGATTACAAGGGAGTGATCACCTCGGGGCTGTTTATCATGGCCATCGGGTACGCGTTGCTCGCGATTCCCATTACCAGCACCTCCACGAACCTCGCTTGGTTACTGCCGTTCACCTGCGTTTCGCTGCTCATTATCGCGCTGGGTAACGGGTTCTTCAAAGGCAACCTGCAAGCCATCGTGGGGCAGATGTACGACGACTTCGAGGCCGAAGCCGCGAAAAAGGGCCCCGAAGCGCTTAAAGAGGCGCAAGACAAAAGAGACGCCGGCTTTCAGATTTTCTACGTCTTTATCAACATCGGTGCCCTGGCCGCCCCGTTTATCGCACCCCTGCTCCGTAGCTGGTGGCTGGGCATGAACGATTTAACGTACAATGCTGCTCTACCCGAACTTTGCCACAAGTTTATCAACAGTGGTGGCAACCTGGTGGGGCAAGATATGCTGAACATCACCAGCCTGGTTAAAGAGGTGGGTGGCACGGTGGTGAATATGGAGTTCTGCCAAAGCTACTTGCAGATATTCAACGAAGGAATCCACTACTCGTTTATCGCGTCGGTGGTAATGATGCTTGTATCGGTAAGTATCTTCCTGGTATCCAAAAAGCAGTTCCCAACCCCGATTAAAAAGGTAGATACCGAAGTGGTTCAATACACGGCGGAAGAAAAAGCCGCCATGGCCAAAGAGATCAAGCAACGTATGTACGCGCTCTTCGCGGTATTGGGGGTTGTGGTATTCTTCTGGTTCTCGTTCCACCAAAACGGGCAGTCACTCTCGTTCTTTGCACGCGACTTCGTGGTAACGGCAACCATTCCACCCGAGATATGGCAAGCAGTAAACCCGTTTTTCGTGATCACGCTGACCCCGATAATCATCGCTCTTTTTGCTTTCCTGGCACGAAGGGGCAAAAAGGTCTCCACGCCGCGTAAGATTGCCATCGGTATGGGCATCGCTGCCCTGGCATACATCTTCCTGATGATCTATTCAGGCCAAAAGGGATATCCTTCGGCCTTGGATTTCAAGGCATTGGACGTAGGTGTCCAAAACGCCATGAAAGCGGGCCCGTGGGTACTTATCGTTACCTACTTCTTCCTTACCGTGGCCGAACTGTTTATCTCGCCACTGGGTATATCGTTCGTGACGAAAGTGGCACCGAAACACCTGCTGGGACTCTGCCAGGGACTCTGGCTGGGCGCCACCGCGCTGGGTAACCTCTTGATATGGATTGGCCCGCTCATGTACAACGCGATGCCGCTGTGGCAGTGCTGGTTGGTATTCGCCGTGGTATGCTTCATCTCTATGGGGGTTATGTTTGGTATGGTGAAGTGGCTAGAAAGGATCACCGGTGATGATTAATCGTTAACAATGCGTAACGAAACCCAATAAAACAAAACTTGATTTTGCTTAACAAAGTGAGAAAGAGGAACAACCCCTTTTTCTCACTTTTTTATTGCGCCACACTCCTGTGCAAGAATATCAGCGTTTTAAGCCCAATCGATGCCCATTATCATTAAGTATCAGCACCTTCTCCAACATCCACCAATACAAAAGTTTTCATTAACTTTGCTTGCCTGCATATGTAGCATGTTCAGAAAATCAGTCAAGCAACTATGAATTCAACCCTACTCCCTTTTGTACACTTGCATGTACACTCCCAATACTCCACGTTAGATGGCCAGGCAAGTATCGAAGGCCTGATCGACAAAGCCTGGTCGGACGACATGAGGGCCATCGCGCTCACCGACCACGGGGCGATGTATGGGATCAAGAAGTTTTACAACTACGCGAAGGAGAAAAACGGGCCTTTCCACGCGGAGATAAAGCGACTTACAAAAGAGATAAAGACGTTGGAAGGTAACGGGGAGGCGGAAGAGAAGGTACCTCAGCTAAAGGAGCGACTGAAAGCCGAACAAGAGAAAATCTTTAAACCTATCATCGGGTGCGAATGTTACGTGGCCCGTAACGACCGTTTCACGAAGACAGACAAAGAGGATGGCGGCGGTTGGCACCTTATCGTGTTGGCCAAAAACCTGCAAGGGTACAAGAACCTGATTAAAATCGTTTCGAAAAGCTGGACGGAAGGGCACTACTACCGCCCCCGTATCGACAAAGAGTTGTTAGAGCAATACCGGGAGGGACTGATCCTATCGAGCGCCTGCCTCGGGGGCGAAATTCCCCAAAAAATACTCAACGGCCAAATTGAAGATGCCGAGGAGACCCTACGCTGGTATAAAGAGCTATTTGGTGACGACTTCTACCTAGAACTGCAACGCCATCAAACAGACCGGCCGGATGCCGATACCACCACCTACGCCAAACAGGTAATCGTGAACAAAGAGTTGGTAAGGATGGCCAAAAAATATAACGTCAAGTTGATCGCGACCAACGACGTCCATTTCGAGAACGAGGAGGATGCTGACGCGCACGATCGGTTGATATGCCTCAGCACTAGCAAAGACCTGGACGACCCCGATCGGATGCGTTACACGAAACAGGAGTGGCTGAAAACCACGGCGGAGATGAACCGTATTTTCGCGGATATTCCCGAAGCGCTCACCAATACCCTCGAGATAGCCGATAAGGTGGAGTTCTACTCCATCGACCAGCCACCCCTAATGCCGTTTTACCCCATCGACCCCGAGTTTGGCACGGAAGAGGGTTACAGACAGAAGTTCAGTGAGCAGGACCTGATCGAGGAGTTCGGGGAGAAAACGTTCCACCGACTGGGTGATTACGACAAAGTATTGCGGGTTAAGCTCGAGGCCGACTACCTGAAACACTTGACCATATTGGGGGCCAAAAAAAGATATGCCACCCCCCTTACTGATGAGATCATGGAGCGGCTACAATTTGAACTGGACACCATCAAAAACATGGGATACCCCGGGTACTTCCTAATCGTGCAAGACCTGATAAACGCCGCCCGTGAGATGGATGTAGCTGTCGGCCCCGGCAGGGGATCCGCGGCAGGTTCAGCCGTAGCTTACTGCCTGCAAATTACCGATATTGACCCCTTGAAGTACAACCTGCTGTTCGAGCGCTTCCTTAACCCTGACCGCATCTCAATGCCCGATATCGATATCGACTTCGATGACGAGGGAAGGGGCAAGGTGCTACGCTGGGTGACCCAAAAGTACGGGAGCGAGAAGGTGGCACACATCATCACTTACGGCACCATGGCTGCCAAATCATCCATTCGTGACGTGGCGCGGGTGCATAAGCTACCCCTACCCGAATCGGACCGGCTGGCTAAGCTGGTGCCCGACCGGTCGCCCGACGGGAAGAGAATCACGCTGAAAGAGGCGATAGAACTGGTACCCGAATTGAAAGAGGCTGCCAACAGCAGCGACCCCCTGGTGCGGGACACCTTGCGCTACGCTGATATGCTGGAGGGGAACGTGCGTAGCACCGGCGTACACGCGTGCGGGGTGATCATTGGGCAGAGCGATATCTCAGACGTGGTGCCCATCAGTACCGCGGAGGACAAGGAGACCAAGGAGAGACTACTGGTCACCCAGTACGAGGGGTCGGCAATCGAAGAGACGGGACTGATCAAGATGGACTTCCTGGGACTCAAGACGCTCTCCATCATCAAGGATGCGCTGGTAAACGTGGAGATTAACCGAGGCATCAAAATCGATATCGACACCATCGATATGGAAGATGAGAGGACCTACCGCCTCTACTGCAACGGGCAAACCACCGGTACCTTTCAGTTCGAGTCGGCCGGTATGCAGAAATACCTCAAGGAGTTGCAGCCAAGCAAGTTCGAGGACCTAATCGCGATGAATGCGCTCTACCGCCCCGGTCCTATGGACTATATCCCGTCGTTCATCGCGCGCAAGCATGGCAAGGAGCCTATCAGCTACGATATTCCCATTATGGAGAAGTACTTGAGCGAAACTTACGGCATCACCGTCTACCAAGAGCAGGTGATGTTGCTCTCGAGGCTGCTGGCGAATTTCTCGAGGGGTGAATCAGACACGCTGCGCAAGGCCATGGGCAAGAAGAGGTCGGAAGAGATGATGCCGCTGAAGAAAAAATTCTTAAAGGGCGGGAAAAAGAACGGGTACGACGAGAAGGTGCTGAACAAGATATGGGCTGACTGGGAGAAGTTCGCGCAGTACGCGTTCAACAAATCGCATGCCACCTGCTACTCTTGGGTGGCCTACCAAACCGCCTGGCTAAAGGCCAACTACCCGTCGGAATACATGGCCGCGGTGCTCTCCAACAACCTGAATAACATCACCGAGATCACCAAGTTCATGGACGAGTGCAAGGCGATGGGAATCAACGTGCTGAGTCCCGATGTAAACGAGTCGCACCTGAAGTTCTCGGTCAACCCAAAGGGAGATATTCGCTTCGGGATGGCTGGTATAAAGAACGTGGGGCAAACGGCCGTCATCGAGATTATTGAGGAGCGATCCCAAAATGGTCCGTTCAAGGATTCTTTTGACTTCGTGGAGCGGGTAAATCTCTCCATCTGTACCAAGAAGAACATTGAAGCATTGGCGCTGGCCGGTGCGTTCGACTCCCTACCGGGCATTAGCCGGGAGCAGTTCTTCGCGACAGACAGCAAGGGGGAGCTGTTCCTCGATACCCTCATCCGGTACGGGAACATGTTCCAACAAGACAAGATGGAGTCAATGGCCTCCCTATTTGGCGACGATTTCTCTCTCCAGATCGCACAACCCAAGCCTCCTCACGCCGAACGCTGGTCTGACCTCGAAAAACTGAACAAGGAGAAGGAACTTATCGGTATCTACCTGTCGGCCCACCCGCTGGACGAGTACGGGTTTATCCTCAAACATGTCTGCAACGCAGACTCCCAGAAGTTACAGGACCTGCCTGCCTTGAACGGGAAGAGGATCTCCTTCGGGGGTATCGTCACCACGGTACGTGAGGGCCAAACGCAACGGGGATCCCCCTATACCATCTTCAAGGTAGAGGACTACGTGGGCAGCTACGAACTGGCCCTATTCGGGGAGGATAGCGTGAACTACGGCAAATTTGCCCGCCCGGGGTTATCAATCTACGTGGAGGGAAACGTGCAACCCAAGCGGTACCGAAAAGATGAGTTAGAGATGAAGGTATCCTCGATCAGGCTCCTGTCAGAAGCGAAAGAGCAGCTGGTCACGAAAATCACCCTGCATGTACCCCTTTCCGAGCTAAACGACAGCACCGTGACCGAATTATCCAACCTGGTGAAAAACAATTCCGGCCATTCGTTGTTATATTTCCACGTCGTGGATGAGAAGGGCGGCACGAGCGTGAACCTCTTCGCGAGACAGGAGAGGGTGCTGGTGGATAAACGCTTCATCGACCACCTGACGAACTACTTACAAATAGATTTCACCATCAACTGAAAATAAAACAATAGCGTATGACACTGCAAATTACAGATGCAACCTTGGACGAGGTGTTACAGACAGACAAGCTGGTATTGATCGACTTCTGGGCAGAATGGTGCGGCCCCTGCAAAATGATTAGCCCCATCATTGATGAGATCGCTAAAGAGTACCAAGACAGGGTGGTAGTAGGCAAGGTGGACGTGGACAACAACGACGAGACCACGGCCAAGTACCGTATCCGCGGTATTCCCACCGTCCTTTTCATTAAGAACGGGGAAGTGGTAGATAAAGTGGTAAGCGCGGCACCTAAATCGCTGTTCACCGAAAAAATCGACAAGCTGCTTTAAACGGTCAGCAATCTTGAAACAAACACCTTGAACTACACTTATAACCCTGTGGAAATGAACATGTTCTAAACGAACTTCTCCCGGTTCTGCAGGTTTAAAAAACCCACCATCAACCACACTACGCTACCCACGAGCAGAAACACCCTGCTCTTGAGTAGTGTATTGTGCCATATGATGGGGTGTGCGTTGGTAGGCATGGAGAAGGGGTTTAAAAAGGGATTCCAAAACGAAGATGCGTTCTCGCCTTGTTGCCCTATGATACTAAAGGCGAGAAGGCCCAAAACGATCATGATTACCGCGGTACCATTACCGCTCCGCGTGATGGTAGAGAACATGAAAGCCAGGTTACCGAAGAACAGCATCGGGAAAATCAACTGGGCTGCCATCTCGAAGGGGTTCACCGGGTAGAGCAGTACGCGGGCAATATACGCGAAGATGACCAATATGGCGTAGTTCGCCACGTAAACCATCAACAGCCGTGCGCCCCACACCTTGAAGCGGTAGTTGGGAATCCCGAAAATGATCTCGAGAATCCGGTTGTCTTCGTCATTTTGAATACCGAAAACAACCGGGTAAAAGATGAGCAGCAAACAGGGAAAGAGCAGTAGGGTGTAGATGTAACCCTCGTTGATCTCCCCGCGATTCCACGCCCGTTGAAACATGAAGAACGCGAAAAAACCAAAAGCGGCCAGAAGGAACCAGATGAATTTCCCGGCAAATATAATCTTCAGGTTATACCGTGCTACACGGGCCACCAGCCCCACGTGATTTTTAAAACCCATCGCGTCAGATATTTTTCAATAAACATAAATAAGCGTCCTCCAAGTTCGCTTCTGCCTCCACCGCTTCCGGATGTGGGCGCTTCACTGAGATATAGCGCACCTGTATCTGGTCGCCATCTTGAACGTTGTGTACCACCAGCGACTTATTTCAGTTCTCCCTTATCGACCACCACCACCTGGTTGCAAGAGCTGGAGATATCCTCGATGATATGCGTTGAAAAGATAACGATGCGATCTTTACTCAGCTCGACCAGCAGGTTGCGGAAACGGATACGCTCCCGCGGGTCAAGGCCGGCCGTCGGCTCATCGACCACCAGGATGCGCGGAAGGTGCAGGAGAATAAGGGCAATCCCTATCCGTTGCTTCATCCCGCCCGAGAAAGAGCCTATCTTGTGCTCCTTACGCTCGTGCATATGCACCGCGTTCAACACGTACTCTATCCGCTCTTCACGTGCCTCTCGTGCGGTCAACCCTTTCATTATGGCTTGATAATCCAAGAACTCCCACGCGGTCATGTTCTCGTACATCCCGAACTCCTGCGGCAAGAAGCCAATCAAGCTCTGTAGTTCCTCCCGGTGCTTACGGGTATCCAGCCCGTTAATCCAGATGGTACCATAGCTCTGGTCCAAGATACCCGTGATGATCCGCATAAGGGTCGATTTCCCCGCCCCATTGGGTCCCAACAGTCCAAACATGCCCGTCTTAATTTCGAACGAAACGCTACGTAACGCCTTGAAGGGACGGCGGCGCTTACCAATCAGCGGGATACTCATGACCAAACGGAAGTAGACGCGCTTTAACCGGGCACGGCGACCCGTTACGCGCTCGATATTGATGTTCTTGTCGTAAATATAGTGGGAGGTCACGTAAATGGCGATGACAATCCCCCATATCGCACCGATCACCAACACCATGGCGAGGTTGTCCAATATCCTGTACAGGCCCACCAAGACCAACAAGGGCAGTGTCCAGAAGATTATTCGGTTCGCGTAGCGCACCGCCTTGCTCCCCTTAAACCGCCCATAAAGGTAACCCCGTACCTTGCGCCACAAAAACAGGGTCGCACCGTACATGACAAAAGAGAACAAGAAACCCCACAGCTTGCTATCGATATAAAAGTAGGTGAAGTAGAGACCGAAGCCCCACAGGATAAAAAGCCAGGAGGCGTTTACGAAATCCTTCCACGAACGGAACTCCCTGCTCAGGCCCAATCGCCGCCGTATGTTCAACCCACTGTTCCATTCACGGACAAAACGACCTGCGCGGTCATATATTTTAACCAAGCTACGCACCACGATGCGGATATCTTGATCCGGGTCCACCACATCGGCCTTGGCACGCCGCAAGCTGGTCTGCATAAAGTAGGTTACTCCCGGTATTAGCACCGCGAGCAGTGTTACGTACACCACCTGGTACGTAGTACCGTGGACGTACAGGTAGATAAGAACCGCTCCAACAATAAAGAGCAGGAGATGCCATATTTTGGTTTTAAGCGGCAACGTCCGGTACCAGGTCAACGCGTTCTCCAACCCCATGTTCACGGTCGGGATAATCACGAGCGTCAGCAGGGTTGAAAACGCGAGTCCCCCGATTACCGTGATGGCAAACGGGGCGCCAATGGCACCGGCGTACTCCGAATTACCCATCGCCAACGGGAGCATGGCAATAATGGTCGTGGTCGCCGTGATCAATATGGGACGAAGGCGCGACAGCCCGGCAGTCATCAGCGCACGCTCACGCCGGAAACCCCTCTGCCGAAGGATGTTCGAGTAGTCGATCAGGATGATCCCATTGTTCACCACCACCCCTATCAGGATGAGAAAGCCCATCAACGTGTTCGCATTCATCAAGCTATTGCCCGTGAGGATCAACGCTAGCAGTGAGCCGATGGCGGCCAGGGGAATAGAAAAGAGCATGACCAAAGGGGTAGTAAACGACTCGAACACCATGGCCAGGATCATGAAGATAAGCAAGAAAGCGGCCAAGATGAGGAACTTGAAATCGCCGAACTCATCCTCTTCGTGTACCACCTCGATGGCCACCCCCGCTGGCAGGTTGTAGTTGGCAATCAGCTGATCCATGTCGGCACGATACCCCTCGAGCAGGCTCTTGGAGCGGGTGATGCTCGGCGAGAAACTGTAATAGACGGTGAGCTCCTTATCCTGGTTAACACGAAGAATGCGGGAGCGACCAAACCCCTTGTTGATCGTCGCGATATCCTGCAGGTTGTGCAACCCTCCGCTCGCGTTCGCGATCTGCACCGCCTTCAGGTCGTCTATCGTTTTTTGCCGCCGTTGCTCTTCCTCCTCCTCTTGGGGCATCTTATCCCGTATGATGATGTCGTACGACTCGTTACCCACCTTAAAGGTTGTACCGGAGGAGAACTCCGTGTTCAACTCCGACAACCCGGTCGTTATGTTGCCGCGGGTAATGCCATAGTTGGTCAGCAGTATCTGTTCGAAGCCGAGCAGCACCTCGGGCTGGCGGCGAGTGAAGGAGACGCGGGCGCTCTGGATGTACTCCTGCTGCTCGACCTGGTACTGCACATCCTCGGCCACCACCTGCATCATCTCGTAATCGGAGCCCTTGATGACAATCCGCTCTTGGTTATCGCCAATACCCAGTAGGCTCATGAAGTTACCCATCCCGCTGAGGGCCCCACCGCTCTGTCCTCCACCGGTAGCATCAGACACGTAGATGTTCGCACCGCCCACATCGGGCAGCAGTGCCTGCACTTCCGACTTTATCTCGGTTATCTTTCGCTTCCCGATCTTCTGGTAATCCTCCTGCAAGATTAGCGTAAGGGCGGCCTCCTCCTCGTTCACGCGAACCACCAAGTCCTTCTTCTCCGCTATCCCCTCTAATCGCTCCTCCAATACCCTTACCACGTTGTCCGTGCTTTCGAGCGTGCTCCCGGTCGGCATGGTCACGTAAATATTGAACCGGTCGGCGTCTACTTCCCGCTTCTGCGTAGTGGAGGTGGAGAGCGCGATCAACAAGGTCACGATCAACAGGGCGAGCGAACCAAAGATGGTTACCCCGGGATGCCGCATGCAGCTCTTTAACAGGACGAGGTAGACCTGGATAGGCCGTTGCGAGAGAGATATCTTCTCGTAGAAAATGGTTCGTCCCTTTTTGCTTTGCAGCACGAAGTAGGCAGCCATGGGGACAAACAGCAAGGCGACGGCCAACGAGATAATAAGCGTGGAGACAATGGAGACACCAATATGCGAACCCATGAGCTTGAGCAGGAAGTTATCGGAAAAGAGGAAAGGAAGGAAGATAGCCGCCGTGGTGAACGTGGCAGCGACAATGGAACGCCACACCTCTTTGGTTCCTTGGGTCACCGATAGATCGGAACGTAGGCCAGTCCCGGAGAGGCGGTAAATATTCTCCAACACGACGATGCTGTTATCCAGCAGCATCCCCACCGCGAGAGCCATCCCTATTAGCGTGAGGCTGTTAACTGTTATGCCGGCAACGTAGAAAATATTAAACGCCGTGAAGATCGAGATCGGCATGGCCAACGCGATCAAGAGCACCAAGCGCACGTTTTTCAAGAAGAACCAGAGCACGATCACGGCCAACAGCCCACCCGTTATAGCCAACTGGATAATCTGGTTGATGTTGTTTTCCATCGTCTCGGCCGTGTTGGAATCGACCACGATCTCCACGTCATACGGTTCCAACCGGCCGTTCAGCTGATCGATCACCTCCTGCGTCCGATGCGAGAGGTCAATCAGGTTAGCCTGCGCATCACTGACCAGTGACACCGAGATGGACTCCTTTCCATTCACGCGGCTGTAGGATGTCTCCTCTTTCAGGTCGAAGAATAGGGTCGCCACGTCCTTCAAGAAGATGGGGCCAGGAGCGACCACCAGGTTCTCTAAGTCAGACACCTTGGTGTAGGACGAACTCACGTGAACGAAGTAGTGGTGGTGCGTCTCGGTGGCGGTACCCACGAACACCTTTTCACGGGCATTGGCACTGAGCAGGCTGCTCACCCGGGAGGGAGTGAGGTTCAACGCCTTGCATGCCTCTCTGTCCAACTGCACCTCGATGGCCCGCTCGCGTCCCCCGTACACCTGCACCGCGGCGATCCCATCGATGTTTCCCAGTTCGTCCGTCACCTCCTCGTCCACGATGTTGCGTATCCGGTCGACCCCCCCGGTACCACGTACTTGCAGCGTCATAAAGGTGTTGCTCATCATTGAGACGTCCATCTTCTGCACGTTCACGTTGAAGCCATCCGGGAGTGACGCGGAAACCTCTTTCATCTTCTCCTCCAACCTCAACGAAGTGGTCTTGAAGTTGATGTTGCTTTTAAAGTCGATGCGTATGGAGGAGTTCCGGCTGCTAATCTCCGATTGGATTCGATCCACACCGCCCACAGAACTAATCGCACCCTCCAGGGGGATGATCACTTCCGACTCCACGTACGACGGATCCATATCCTGTACTGAGCGGACGGAGACGAACAATACCGGCAGCTCCGCGTTGGGGAGCAGTTCTACCGGCAGTTGCTTGTACGACACGTACCCCAAGAGGGTGGTCGCGATGAACAGCATGCTGATCGTTACCCGTTTATTTAAAAGAAAGTTCATCCTTCTCTTTTTCTCATTCTTTTGTAGCGCCCCGTTTCATCACCCGATGTTTCATCTGCTCAAAAAGGGAATAGAGGCAAGGAATTACCACCAAGCTCATCAACGTGGAGGTAACAAGTCCACCAATTACCGCCACAGCCATGGAAGAACGCATGACCGCTCCTTCTCCAAAGCGGAACGTCATCGGCAGCAAGACCAATATGGTCGTGAGGCTGGTCATGATAATGGGGCGCACACGCTGCTGCCCCGCTTGTACGATAGCCTCGGTGAGATTCATTGACGCCTTCAACTGGTTCATGCGCCCCACCAGGAGGATGGAGTTATTGATCGCTATCCCCGCCAGCATGATGACCCCCATCGCCCCCATGATATTAAGCGGGGTACCCGTTATCAGGAAGATCATAACGGCACCCACCAAGCCAAACGGGACGGTCAGCAGTATGGTGAACGGGTGCAACAGCGATTCGTATTGTGAAGCCAGGACCATGTAAACCAGCACCACGGAGAGCAGCAGTGCGAAAATCAGGCTCTCCATCGACTCCGCACGTTTCTCCTCTTGCCCCGTGACCGTTATGAAGTAATTGGTGGGAAGGTCGATGTCCGCGACCGCCGTGCGAATCTCCTGCGCCACCTTGTCGAGCGATCGCTCCGAGTCCATATCGGCAAGTATCTTGTTGACCCGCACCTGGTTGCGGCGGAAGACCTCCTTAGGTGCTCGCGAGCTGGTAATGGTGGCGATCTCGGCCAATCTAAAATCCTGGTTTCCACTAGTAATCAACAAGTTCCCAAGCTCATTCGCGGTGATGTCGGGCACCTTGATAAGGATATCGCGCATCTCGCCCTTGAAATCCATCTTGCCGACCATACGTCCCTGCAGTTGCTGTTCGAGCTGTTGAATCACTGATGACACCGAGATGTTGTTGATACCCGCGATGGTACGGTTGATTGCGACGTTGAGCTCGGGTGCCCCATCGGCCATGGAGGACTTCACGTTATAGACCCCTTCCAGCGAGGCCATCCGGTGCAACACCTCATCCGTGAGGTAGCTGATCTCGTCGAGTTCATCCCCTCTCACCTCCACCACCACGGGAGCCTCATCGCCTCCCAGGAATTCGCTCAAGGAGTAATCGTCTTGGTTGAACGAAAGCTCCAGCCCCTCGATTTCTCGGGTCACCTCCACGAACCGGGCGATCACCTGCTCGGGCGGCACCTTGCCCTGATCAGACAACATCACCTTTATCGTGGCCGTATGTTCCCCCTCGAACACCCGGTTTCCCGATGCTCCTTTACCAATATGGGTATAGATCGCGGCCAGGCTATCTTCGCTCACGGAGCGCAACAAAAACTCCAGGTTGCTCACCACGGCATCGGTCCGCTCCAGGCGGGTGCCTTCCGGCAACTTGACAGAAACGGTAAAATCTTTCCCCTCGGAACGGGGGAGAAACTCGGTGCCAACGTAAGGAGTAAGCAGGATGGCGACAACCAGTATCGCCGCGGCGATACCGATTACCCATCCACGACGGGCTAACAACCAGCGTAGGTGGTTGCCGTACCCCTTAAACTGCACCGAGGTTGTTTCTTGATGATCACCCTTCCTTTTCGTGAACTGATCATACAACATGGGAATGACCAGCAGGGCGACGAACAGCGATGATAAGAGCGAAAAGGTGACTGTCCACGCCAGCTCCTTAAACAGCTGCCCCGAGGCCCCATGCAGGTATACAATGGGAATAAAGACAACGATGGTCGTCAAGGTAGCAGCCACCACTGCACCCGACACCTCGGTTGTGCCGGTGATGATGGCCTCCCTACGCTCCAGTCCCTGCTCACGATTTCTGAAGATGCTCTCGATCACCACGATGGCGTTATCGATCAACATCCCTGCCCCCAAGGCCAGCCCGCTCAACGTCATCACGTTTAGTGTGAGCCCGCCGAAGTACATCATCACGAACGTGGCGATGATAGAGACCGGGATCGATACACTCACGATCAGCGTTGTACTCACACGGCGAAGGAAGAAGAAAAGCACCAGTACTGCCAACGCCATCCCCAGGAGTGCACTGGTCTGCACCTCGCCTATCGACTGCTTGATAAAAGTTCCCTGGTTACCAATCACCTCGAACGAGTAACCTGGTAGCGCCTGCTCGATCACTCCCAACTGATCCGTGATTAAGTCGACTACCTTAACCGTGTTGAACTGCATCTCCTTATAGACAGACAAGCCGATACAGCGCTCGCCGTTCAGACGCACGATATTGTCAGGACGGGCGTTCTCGAACCGCACGGTCGCCACCTCCCCCAAGAAGAGGGGAGCACTCTCCACGCTACCTCCCGCACCTTGTATACCCATGCCACCTGTAGCACCGCCGCCAACGTCCCCGATCGGCCTGTAACCGATAACCAGCCTCTCAAAATCCAACTCGGAAGCAAACATGGGCGCACTCTTCACCAAGTACTGCATCCCGAGTTCACTCACCCTACCTCCCGAAATACTTTGGTTGTTGGACTCGATCCGCGACGCGATCTCCTCCATGGTCACCCCGAACGCGCTCAGCTTGTAGGGATCGGTTTCGATAGTCAGCACGGAAACCTCTTCGCCCGAGAGGGCCACCTCGGCCACCCCCTCCAACCGGATGAGCTCGTTGCGGATATAGCTATCGGCCATCTTACGCAATTCCGCCATATCGATGATCGAGGCATGGGACATCGCGATCAGCATCACCGGGTCCCGGTTCGGGTCGTGCTGGGTGATATTGACCGATTCAATCTCGGCGTTCTGCGCGAACGGGCTCATCGCCTTCTGCAGATCCAAGAAGGCCTCGTCCATATCCTTGTTTTGCACGTACTCCACCGTCAAGCGGGCAGAGCCAGCCCGAATAGCGGAAGAGACCTGCACCACATCGTTTTGCCGGATCGCCATCGATTCCATGCTCTCCACGAACAACTTCTCGATCTCTTCCGGTGGACGTTCACCAGCCTCCACCTCCACGAATAGGCGCGGAGCGTTCATATCGGGCAGCAAATCCACGTTGAGCCTATCATACGATATCTTGCCCAGCAACAGGATCGCGAAGACGATCATGCTGATGGTAACGGGATTTTTAAGCGCGAATCGGAGTATTTTCCTCATTGCTAGTTGCTATTAAAAGTACAGTTGGCCTTGACCATTGCGCTACGAACGGCCTATTTCAACACCTTGACACGGCTATTTTCCCGTAACGTCTCGTACCCTCGAATAATTAGGTTGTCGTTCTCATTCAGCCCCTTCGTCACCTCGATATTGTCCTCATCCTCCAGTCCTGTCTCGATATCCCGCAAGACCGCGGTATTCCGTTCCACGATGTATACATACTTGCGGTTCCTTCGCGAGAGCACCGCATCTTTCGGGATAATGATGGCGCTGTCCGCTTGATCCACCACGATATCGGCTTTCACGAACATACCGGGACGCAGTTTCATCCGGTCGTTATTGATAGTAATCTTCCCTTGATAGGTGCGTGTTTCGGTGCTAATGGCGGGCGACAACTCGCTAATCTCTCCCGTTACCGTATCCCCAACGAGCGTGTAGTGGGTGATATGGACGGGCTGATTCACCTTGATGTACTCCATGGTGCTCTCCGGGAGGTTGATCTCCATGTACATCCGTGAGTAGGCCATCAAGCCCACCAGCTCACTCCCTTGCGTCACCCAGCTCCCTGGCGTGTAGTGTGGCAGGGAGACGATTACCCCGTCGAAGGGTGCCTTAACGCTCATTTTCGCCAGGCTGATCTCCGCGTTCTCCAAGTCGTACCGGGCATTGGTCACCCTCACCTCGGTGTTGCGCATCTCGCTGAGCGTAACGCCACCTTTTTCGTATAGGGCGGTCTGTTTGCTTTGCTCCTGTTCCGCTATCTCGAGGGTGAGCTTCCGGGATTCGAGCGCGATCCCATTCTCGTACTCCCGGTTCTGGAAGCTTACGATCAACTGCCCCTTCCTTACGATATCGCCCAGCTTGTAAGGCCTGCCGGTAGAGGGGTTGGTTTGAAGGGTATAATAACCGTTCATCTCCGCGCTGAGGTTCACGCTGTAGGTCGCGTAAGCCGTCCCTGTGGTATTGATCAACTTGCTGATCGAGCCCTTCTTCAGCTCCTGAACAGAGACGGGTGTCTCGATATCACTTTGACCGCCTTGCGGTGGTCTGTTGCATGCCGCAAGCAAAGCGACCATCACCGTTAATGATAAGACTTTGTATTGCATGAGTTATGTTATATAGTATAATTAGGATTCATCGTTACATCTCAATGAATTATTTTAGACAGGTCCCGGATGGGTACCAGGGGCTCCTCCTTCTCGAAGTCGTAGAGCGACAATATTTTCAAGTTGAGCAGCTCGATCTTATAATTGATGAGCGCTTGCGCGTACGCTATCCTCCGGTTCGAGAGTTGCGTTTGAAACTGGCTGATCTCCATACCCGTCAGGTCGCCCTCGCGGTACCTCGTCAGGTTAATGTCGTACGTGAGTTCCGCGTTTCGCACGCTTTTCTCCGCGATATCGATCTGGGTACGCAGGTTCTCAAGCCTTCGCCAGGTCTGCCTCACCTCCAGCTCAATATCGATTTGCAGGTTCTCCTGCTCGATCTGGGCAAGCGTCTGCGCGATCTTTTGCGCCTTTACCCGCGCTTTCTTTTCCCCCCAGTCGAAAATGGGTACCGCCAAACTGATCGATACCCGCGGGTTTTTCGTGGGGTTATCGTACATATTGTTGAACTTCTCGTGGTCACCGATAATCCCTATGGATAGCGAGATATCACCCCTGAACTCGTTTAAGCTCTTCGTCTGGATCATCTGCAGCTCCGCGAGTTGGATATCGATCTCCCGTTGCCTCAGCTCCATCCGCGAGTTCAAACCGCTCTGCACCGCGTGGTTCAGGTCCACCGCCACCGGGCTCACCTTTATCTCGGCTTTTACCTCGATATCCTCGCTCAGTGGCATCCCCAAGGTCTGTTTCAATTGGTCCTTCGCGTTCTCCAGTGCCACGGTTCGCTCTTCCACGGCCGACTGCGCGTTGGCGAGGTTCAGCTCCGCCTGGTAGAGCTCCTCCCGTGCTGCCAGGTCGGCCTCCACCTTGTTCTTGATGATATCGAAGCTCTGGCTGGTATTATCCAGCTCCTCCTTGCTGATGGCCAGGTTGTTTTGCGCCATGTAGACGCTGTAAAACTGGTTGGTGATGCTCCGCTCGGTGTTTAGTCGCTGCAGCGCGTACCGTATGCCGGCGTTCTCGTAATCGAACTCGATCTGCTTCATCTCCATCTTGCGCCGGTTGTAGGTGAAGATGGGCTGATTGAGCCGCAGGTACAGGTCATTGCTAAACGCCCGGTTCCGGTTGTCCATCCCCTCCACGATCGAGTGGTTGTCTTGCCAGCCAAACGTGTTGATCAGGGATATCTCTCCATCGGTCCACAAGATGGGCTGCGACACCATGAAGGTCCCGCTCGTGTTCAGCGTTTCGTTGGTATACCATTGCGACAGGCGGTTATCGAACCTTCTCGAGCGGCTGTAGTTAATGGGCGTAAGGTCCAGGGAGAAGCGGGACTTCAGCGAGGCACGTTGCGCCACCAGGTGCTGCTGGTACCTCTCGAGGTTGAGCTTCGACGCGATCAGGTCGGGGTTATTCCCTTCCGCGATGTCCAGCGCCTGCTCAATGGTCAGCGGTTCACGGGTGGGAGACCCTTGATCCTGCTCACCTTGAGTCGATGTTTCTTGTACCAACACTTCTTCTGTTAACGCTCCTTGGGCCAACGTTTGTTGTATCAACGCTCCTTGGGTCAACGATTCGCGGGCAGGCGGTTCCTGGGCGTAAAGGCAACAGGAGGTTACCGTTCCCGCGAAAAACAGCAACCAACCCATCCATTGTCTCCGTATCCCTCTCTTATTCATTATCATTGTGTATAGTAATGCTCCTATATATCATTATTCTCATCACCACACTTACCTTCTAACAATCCGCACGGCATCGGCTGTAACACTTCTTAATTTACACTCGTCACTTAATACCACCCGTACCGTATCCTCACTAAAGAAATAGGTTCCCAATAGGCTCCATCCATCATCTGCACGCCTTAAATCGATATACGCGGCATCTTCACCCCTATCGTAATGAACCTTGAAGTGGTATTCGGCATCGCCCCTCGTACGGCCTCGACCTCCACCTCGTCCCCAGCCGCCTCTATGCCGTGCGTCATCCGGCTTGTAGACCCAATAAAAGAGGTCGTACGTCCCGGCATTCGGGATAGGAACTTTCCAGGTGGCCGTTTGATTCCCGCTGCCGCTTTTTATCACGTAGGCAGAACGCACCCGTGAACCGTAGTACCTGTCATTGGTGGTCAGCGTCCACTGCAACGGCGGGCGCCAATTCGATACCCCCGAGTAATCAAACGAACCCTTATCCATCTGATCCAGCCACTGTGGCAGAAGACCCACCACTTCAGGCTCCGTCAAAACGAAGAGGGTCGAGTCCTCGTTATCCACGATCACCTCTCCGGGGACATCATACGAGACATTTTCCACGACAAAATCCCCCTCCTCATCAATGGGCTTATTTCGCTCGCGAATAACATTGCTGACCGGGAGGTTAATCGAGCTGGGCAGGTTCCCAGATATCAGCGTGTTCACGTTGATATTGCGCGGCATCTCCTCCCATACCGAAACCAGCCGCTTGGTTTCACGCGCGGCCAACGCTATTTTGCGCTTGGCACGAGGGTCGTATATATATTGTCCCCCGAAAGATATATCGAGGTTGATTACCCCATCATAGTCCGAATCGTTGGTAATCTGAAGTTTCGTGACGAACACCTCCTGGTCCCGGTTGGTGATCTGAACCACCTCCGGTGTCCCGAGAATATAGACGGGAAGGGGGGTTGGATGGTTCCACGCCTCCAAGGGTGCATGCAAATCCACCTCCGCGAGGGCACCCATCGTATCTAGCAAGCTCTCGAACCGCAAATTGGCAAACACGTTTCGCTGTAGCAGGTTACGCAACGAATCCCGATACTCGTTGTACCCCACGTTTTGCTCGGCATAAGCAAACAGGTAGTTGGCTTTTAGCGAAATGATGTTGTCCAGCAAGTCCCGGTGTTCCCCATCTGCCAGCAACTCCTTGAACGATGCCTGCTCCATCAGTAGGCTTGCCTTCTCGTTGTTGCTTATCCCGTTCATCTGCCGCATCCAGGTAGCCTCCTCCGATCTATCTTGTAGGTAGAGCTCGATGAGGCGGTTAGCAACCGGCCACTCCGAGGAGAAGACATTGTATCGGTAATTATATAACTGGGGAAATATGAAATAGGGATTCGGCTTCATGGAAACGTTAACCGCTCCACGCTCCCTGGACCAATCCATATTGCTCTCCGCCCGCTGGAAAAGACCCAGGAAACGGTTCAACACCCGTAGTGCCGCATCTTCGTCGCTAATCTCTTGCCCCCTTCGTTGTGCCCACCTCTTTTCATTCTCCACTCCACCTGCCACGTTTGCCTCGTCAATCAGGCAACCCCTTTCGGGGAGCAGGATCATCTCGGGCTGCATCACCTCCTGCGCCTGCGTCCAGGTGTGCGCGTAGCTACAAAACTGTACGGGCACCTCGACGAGGGAGAGCCGGTGGAACGAGTAATCGAGGTTATAATTGCTTTCAAGAGAACGTCTGCGCTCTCTGATTTGGGCCGGGATAGTGTCGGTGATCAGGTCAAAAACATCGGAAAAATAGTCGCTCCCCCTAAGGTGTATAATCGAGTAGAGCGTAGAATCGACCACTACGCTTTTCCGCTCGTAATTGCCAATGACCAGCGTGATGGATGGGGTCGGAAAATCGGTTTCATACAAGAACACGTTGGCTCCTTCGCCCTCTTTCGGTTCTTCAACCTCCTTAAGGTTCTTTGTCCTCAAAGCATCCCTGGCGCCTCTGGTATCCCTGACATCACTAGGCCCTCTGGTATCACTGGTATCTCTATCCCCTTTGATTTCCCTGGCATCACTGGTATCTCTGGTATCTCTGTCCTCATCGGCTTCATCGGGATTCGCAGTCCTCTTGACTTCCCAAAGTTGCTCCTCCCCTTCCATGGTTCCTTGCGATAGCGCTTTCAAGTTATCCAAGGTCGTCACCTTCAAGCGGAAGTGACTGAAGTAGGCCTGTTGCCAGTCGGGGGATTCACTACTGTATGAAGTGCCCGGGCGCGGGTACCAGTACGTTTCGGGTGTGAACAAAACATAGTCCTCCTTCTGGAAACTGTACCTCTTATCTATTTGGAACCCTTGATTGGCGTACTCCTCTTCCAGGAGCTCATTCGGGATATCCAAGTAACAGAAGCCCGGGTCGACCCTCCCCTCGTACTTCACCGTGAACCGTACCGAATCACCCGCTTCCAGCACCCGCCCGAAGTCGATCAGCAAGATCTGATGTTCCCTTGTAAAAGTAAGGGAGGTACCATTTTCCGCCACTTCGCTCACCTGTAGTCCGGGGTTCAAGCAAAAGGTGAAGCGATCGGACTTCTCCAGGGCCACACCCTGCATCTCTACCTCCGATATGATCGTTCGCGGTCGCTGCTGCAAGTCGATACCATACCGCTCCACCACCATCTTGGGAGTGTGCACGTACCGGTTGTTTGTCTCAGTGTAGAGCTGCCGTTTCGCGGCCGCCCCGGTAAAGGAGGCCACGTGTCGATAAGAAGCGCCTGCCCCTATAACAATGAGCAGAATCGATAGGGCAAGCCACCGATAGCTCGCTTTCTTGGAGTTCGGCAACCTTCGGAAAAGGAAAATGGAGAGGCAAATAAAGCCGAGGCCAAGCAGCAGGTATATCATGCGGTGGTTAATCACGATGGCCCAGTTGGTGAGGCCTACGATGGTCGACTTGACCAGCGGCAGGTTATACGCCATGTAGTCGAATAGGTAATAGAACTTATCACCTATATTAAAGAGAGTGAGCGCGATATAACCTAATAAGACGACAAATGTGACAGCTTGGCTCTTAAGTATAAGCATTAGTGAGATCGACAGGCCGAAAATATAGATCAGGGTGGGGATACATATCAGCAGGAAGTAACCCAGGTAGGCCAACCAGTCGATGGCAACCCCTGAAATAAGGTTAAAAATGACGACCAAGAGGATAATCAGTAGGTCCAATTGAATGAAAACCCGCGTATTGCCCCATATCTTGCCAACCACGTACTCCGCGTTACTCAGCGGGTGCACGTAAAACACCTCCGAGGTATCGAGTTTCTTGTCCGACTTCAGGAATTCGGAAGAGAGGAAGACCGCGATAATGGCCTGTCCCGTGTTCAGGTAGAGCAGGTTAGCGTACGGGATTACCGCGGGCAGCGCCTTCATCAACCAAAAACCGGGGTTACCCTCCCATACCAAAGCAACAAAATTAAAGATGCCCAGGAATAGGATGGCCAAGATAAAGAAGATCCGGTAAAACCAGCTCCTCTTCAGCAACTTGCTCTCGTATAAGGCAACGGATCGTATGCTATGCAACCGGTTACGCATCCAACCAACGATTCAGTTTTTTCTCCATATAATAAACGTACGCATGCTCCAGATTAGGCGGGTAGGGCTCTGCATCGTACCCTTCGATCTCGTCGGCCACCACCTGTATCTCCCACCCGGTCCCCGATGGAATCGTCGTGATCACGGGGTATTTCTTGTCGACCAGGTGTAACTCGTCGCCGCTAATCTGCATGCGCCACACCTTTCCCTCCGCTTTCTTGCGCATCTCCTCGGGGGAGCCGAAAAAGGCGATCTCGCCCCGGTTCATTAAGGCCATGCTGTTGCACGTGCTGGATATATCACCCACGATATGCGTCGACAAGATGATGGTGACATCTTGCTCGCTAATCTTGGCCAGCAGATTGCGGAAGCGAATCCGCTCCTCCGGGTCCAGACCCGTGGTGGGCTCATCCACGATAATCAACTTGGGGTTATGGATTAACGCCTGCGCGATACCTAGCCGCCGTTTCATCCCACCTGACAAGCGGTTGGCATACCGTTCACGCACGTCGAACAGTCCCACGCTTTCCAACATCTCGTCCACGGCTTGTCGACGATGCCTCCCGTTCGTCATTCCCGCCAACCGGGCAGCGTAATCGAGAAACTCGTATGTTTTATACTTGGCAAAGAAGCGAAAGTCTTGCGGCAGGTACCCAAGTATACCCCGCACCTCTTTGCGCTCCTTCAACAGGTTATAGCCAAACACGTCCACCTCGCCCGACGTGGGTTCCATAAGGGCCACCAAAATACGCATAAGGGTGGACTTCCCCGCACCGTTTGGACCGAGCAATCCAAACATACCGGTTGGAATCTCCATTGTAATGTCTTTGAGCGCGTGGTTCCCGTTCGGGTAGATCTTGTTAAGTGATCGAATGGATATACTCATTAGTGTTACCCAAATAGATGTTCAACCTTCACTCTCACTTGAAGGCAAACAGTAAAATAATACAACATGCGAGGGTAGAGCATATAGCGCTAGCGTATGCCACCGCAAAGATTAAAAAAAACAGTATACGATCACTCACGTTTTCATAAAAACTAATGATTATTACACTCTTTTAAAAAGAAAAAGGCATCCCCGTTTATTAATGGGAATGCCTGTTAAAGCAAGATGTCCTCGTGTTAATACTCGTCCTCGTTGAAGAAGAAGTCTTCTTTGCTTGGATAATCAGGCCAGATGTCCTCGATCGACTCAAAAATCTCGCCCTCCTCCTCGATCTCTTGCAGGTTCTCGATTACCTCCAGCGGTGATCCTGATCGTTGCGCGTAGTCGATTAATTCATCTTTTGTAGCAGGCCAAGGAGCATCTTCCAACTTTGATGCTAATTCAAGTGTCCAGTACATTGATACATCCTTTCTTTACGTGGTTTATTTTCTTACCACCTCGCCGGCAAAACCCAATCTCTCACTGAATTTTCGTGTCGTTTCGTCGGCGCGGTGCTATTTTTCCGCGAATGTATAAAAAAGTTTTATATATTCCCTTGTTCCCAGTATATTTCTTCTGACAATTTATTACTTTCAAAACGAGCGAACACGAAAAAGTAGTCTGACAAACGATTTAAGAAGGTCAACACCTCTTGCTCCACGGGGTACTCCTCCGCCACACGGTGGGTGTTCCGCTCGGCACGACGGGCCACGGCACGGCAGATATGTGCCCGGGCTGCTGCCTCACTCCCACCCGGCAGCACGAATCGACTCAATTTAGGGAGGATATGGTCTATTCTGTCGATTTCCCGTTCTACCCGCTCAATCTCCTTGCCGGTAATCGTACCAACCCCTTTGGGTTCCCCTTTCTCGGTTTCGGTGGCAAGATACGAACCCACCATGAACAACTCGTTCTGAATGAACTGTAAAAAAACCTGATGCTCGGCCTCTTGTACCTCTTCACGGAGCCACCCAACGTAGCAGTTGAGCTCGTCAACAGTACCGTAAGCTTCAAGTCGGAGATGCGTTTTAGGCACCCGGGTACCTCCCACCAGGGCGGTCATCCCTTTATCTCCGGTCTTCGTGTATAGCCTGCTTTTCTTCATAATTAATGTAAATATATTCACTTTTCGCATGTAACTGTTTAATCGCTTTCAGGCTCGACTGGCATAAATCCTGCGACCCATCTTCTGCTCGCTTGCTAAAAGAAAAGAACTTGCTAACGCTTCAAACAGCTTTTCTTTTTTAACGCGATCTTCGCAGGATGTGTCCCCGCAGGAATTTATGAGGTCTTCGCTCTGAAAGCTGAATTTTATTAGGAACGAGAGCAAAGCAGAGCTGAGCTCGCTCAAGCTTTGCCGAGTGACGACATAAAAGGCAATAAATTGAAACAGTAAACGACATGAGAAAGTTAAGTAAATAAATAATCAGTCAAACAAAATAGCGCGAAGGGGTTAACTTGTCCCATGGAAAAACGGTTCCCATCTTTATTCCTTCGAACGCCACGTTGCTTCTTTTATCATAAACGATCTGTTTCCAATATTGTTTGCCCGGCTCCTTGTTAATGGGGTGAATCACCCAAAAAGCACGTTCGCATCCCAGTTTCAACAGTTGGTCGATGGATGGCAGATACGTATTGGAGCAGTTGACGAAGATCGCGTCAAATACCCCCCCCTTAGTTGGTAACAACTCTTGACTTGCCGTAAACAGCCGCTCCCCAGATAGCAATAGCTCCTCCCCGGATGTAGGTGGGACAACCACGCGGTGCGGTTGCCTCGGTAAAAGGGACAAAATCGACCCATCGGAATCACCACTCGTCTCCCCTTCTAACCATGTGCAGTTGATTTGGGTTGAGGGGGCCATCAAAAAGAGCGTGTTAATCCCCGTTCCCGGGTTCACTTCCAATATGTTCCGGGCTTTGAAGTGGTGAACCAGTCGAAACGAAAGGTGGTTAAAAGGGGTTATCAACCTAGGATCCACACCTTGGGTGCGGAGTCTTTCCGGGATATCGAAAAAGGCGTAAAAGCTATAGGGAGAACGAAAAACCTGGGTGATGAGCTCAAAGGCAAAAGGAGAATGAACACCATGGCCCCTCGATTGCTTTAACCTCTTGAACCTGTTGAGGAGACGCATAGGGCAACGACCATTACTGGTAAATAAGGGCCACGGCGTAGGCAGTCATACCCTCTTCCCTACCCACCAGGCCCATCGCCTCTGAGGTAGTGGCCTTAATGGAGATAGCCGACGAATCCACCCCCATGACTTCGGCCAGCTTCTCCTTCATGGTCAGTATCAACGGGCTTAGCTTGGGACGCTCCGCGCAGACCGTGGCATCGATATTCCCCACGCGATACCCCTGCTCATTGAGTAGGTGGACGGTCTTCCGCAATAGGGTTGTACTCGCTACGTTCTCGTACTCCACATCGGTATCAGGAAAGTGGTATCCGATATCCCTCATATTGGCTGCTCCCAATAGGGCATCGCAAATGGCATGGATCAACACGTCCGCATCAGAATGCCCCTCCAGTCCCTTTTCGTGGTCTACCCGTACCCCACCAAGCCACAGTTCCCTGCCCTCAATTAGCCGATGCACATCGTATCCAAACCCTACCCGTACCTTCATCATGCAGCAAAACGGTAAAGCGATAGCCTATTGAAAGAGCGTCTTTAGCCCGTCGATATCGAATCCCAGTGAAAGCCGTAACGTCTGGTCAATGGGGTTCGACTGAGATACCGAAACCAAGTAGGCCGCTTCGATTTGGAATCCGCTTGACCGGAAGCCGGCGCCAAAAGCCACGTACCGACGGTTTCCCTTGTACTCGCTCTCGTGGTGGTATCCCGTTCGAAGGGAAAACTGATTATCGTACATGTACTCGATACCGGCCGACCATGCCACCTCCCGCATCTCCTCTTTGAAGCCACCCGGGGCATCACCAAACGATGTGAAGATACCACCTATGGAAGAGATGCTGTTGTAGTCATCAATTCGGGTATTCCACTCCTCGTTGCTCTCCTCCTCCTTCATGACCGGGGGGGTCGGAACCAGCAACTTGTTCAGGTCTACACTAAAGGAGAGCGTGTTCTTCGGGTCGAAAGGCAAGCCCAGCGATGCACCCACCCTCATATTGGCAGGCAGAAACAGAGAGGTAGTACCTCCATCGTACGATATCTTGGTCCCAATATTCGACAGGTTGAAGCCAATACCTAAAAGCGCTTCAGAGCGCCCTATAAGCAGGTAAGACTCGTTGTACCCCGCGATATCGACCGAAAAAGCATTCCCCGGTGAAGTTTCATCTTCTCCGGTGGAGTAGTCGGCCCGTATATAGCGCAGCGTGACAGCCCCCGAGAAGGTCTCGGTAAGCTTTCGGGCGTAGGCCGCATCCAGTGCCATCTCATGCGGGGCTACCGACCGCCAGAACTCGCCGGAAAGATCCGGCAGGTCCACCTCCCCGAGGGTGAAGTAGCGAAGCGAAGCGCTCACGCTGTTTACTCCCCTCTCGCCAAACTGCTTGTACCCCGAGGCGTAGAGTTGATGAATACCGGAGGTCAGCTTACTCAACCAAGGGGTATACGCGAAAGCGAAGCCCCCCTGACTCGTGACGAATGGGTACTTGGCAGCATTCCAATGCTGGGAATAAATATCGGGCATGGTCGACGCCCCAATATCACCCATCCCTCCACCCCGGGCATCGGGCGCGATCTGCAGCGATGGTACAGCCGTGATAATGGGGTTGTACTCTTGAGCGCTAGCGGTGACGCTCCATCCCGCGAAAAGCAGGAGCGCTAAAAAAAGGGCTCTTCTCTTGTTCATAATCCATTCGGTATTAATTCGGTGGCACCCCTTGATCACTTCACCCGGAAGTCAAGCAGCTTCCGGTTACCTAAGTAGCCTTGTAGGTGATCGTTAATAGCTACGCTCCCCACACCAACTGGGGTACCCGTAAACAGGATGTCTCCCATCTTCAATGTAAAGAAACGGCTAATATACGAAATTATTTTGTCCACCGTGTAAATCATATCGCTAGTATTGCCCCGTTGAACTGTTTTCCCGTTGATATCTAGGTGAAAATCAAGGTTCGAGATATCCTCGAAATCAGATATAGGAACAAACGTGCCGATGGCGGCGGAATTATCGAAACTTTTCGCTATCTCCCAGGGCAGTCCCCGCTCTTTTTGTCGCCTCTGTATGTCCCTCGCGGTAAAATCGATTCCAACTGTCACCTCGCTGTAGTAACGGTGTGCGAAGCGTTCCGCGATATTTTTTCCCAGTCGGTCTATCTTCACCACCACCTCCATCTCGTAATGCACCTCCTCCGAGAAGTCGGGTAGGAAAAAGGGTCTACCCCGTTGCAGCAACGCCGTATCGGGCTTCATGAAGAGAATAGGCTCCTCATGTGGGAAGAGAGGCTCCATCTCCTTGTTATGGGAGGGGTAGTTAAAGCCTATCGCGAAAATTTTCATGCAAAAGCTATTTTTTCACTCCCGACACCGCATTCAGCACGGCTCTCACGGTACCAAGCTTCAGGTGGGTAACGATCATCACGGGTACACGATTCACGTCATTAGTCAAAGAGGCTTTTATAGCCTCCTTCTGGTTTGTGAAGGCATCATCGAGGATCGTCATCGAGATATTAATCACCTCGTACGTATTCCCATCATTAGCTTTCATGTTATTCACTCCCAGGTAGTTAACGTACATATTCACCGGCCTTTTCCCGGAAATGAAGCGGATATACTTCTTATCACCCGACTTCATCCCCCTGAAATCTAAGTTTCTAACGTACGCCAACACCGAGAGGTAATCGTATGTGCACTGGTCGGTCACGACCACCTCATCGAACCTCTCCTTCCCATTTCTATGTCGGATGGTTCGTATGCTGATCTCATCCCCCTCGTAGCTGTAGGACTGCCTCTCTACCGTGTAATCTTTACCCTCCAACGCCTCCTTGGTAAACAGCAACGGACGCAGTTCCTTATCGACAAAGGAGGTAAAGGTATCCTGCACGGTGTATAGGTTGTCTGCTAACCCTGATGTGTTCAGCAGCATTACCAGCTTGTAGGCATTTTGTCCCCTGTAATTGGCATCGGATACCGTAAGAGATCCTTTACCGGCACGTGCGCTCAATATCCCGTAATTAAAGTAGAGGTCGTACTGAATCTCCTCCCCACTCACGAACGCCTTGTTTTCTAGGTTGCACTGGGCGTTCAGAGGGAACAGATGTACAGCAAGCAGCATCAATAAGAGCCATGGCGCTCCCGTTATATCAGTTTTCTTCATGTCGATATTCTTTGAATGGTCTTACCAAGAACCGCCCTGGGGTTGCATGGTGGTACCCGCACCCCTATCACCTCCTCTGCCACCACCAAACCCGGAGAAGGGCGAGCTCTGTTGCCCCTGTTGTCGCTCGTTCTGCCTATCCAAATTCGGGTTCCTCTTTTTCTCCTGCGGCTTGTTCGTCGTTATCTCCAGTGGCTTCTGCTCGATAACCGGTTTGGAGCGGATATCCCAGCTCTCGCTGTGATCGGTATATTCCCGAATCGTGAACAGGCCCGGGTAGTAGAAGACCTCTTCCGGTTGCCGCTGCTCCTCGTAATTCCCGGTTGTCCACACCCCATCGTCGTTCTCATCAACAATAAGGCGAGCGTACAGTTCCCCGGGAGGGAGGTCTTGGAATCGGGCCACGTTCGATTTGACCAAACTTTTCCGGAAAGGTTTACCCGATTTGTCCAGTAACTCTACGAATGCCTTTTTATCAGGCTCTAGTCCCGATAGGGTAATCTCGAGGTTGCCGTACTGATCCAGCGCCTTCACCGTAAACGACTGCTCGTAGGTATCGTTCCAAAGGCCATAGTAGTTAAAGATGGTGGCCGAGTCGATCCTGAACTTGTACTTCGCACCCGGTTCCCATCGGGGGCGCACCACGAATTTTCGTGGGTTCAGCGAGTCGGTCTCCAGACGGAAGGGTACCGCCTCGAATAGCGAGTCCACTGCAATGGAGAGCTCCACGTGGGAGGAGTCGAACGCGATCACCGGATGCTCAAACTCTATCCGAATCGGGTTGAAAAGCTCGAAAGAACCCTGAATATTGCCCTGTATCGTGAGGAAGGTTGGCTTTTCCTCTTCAAGTTCAGCTTTGCCCTTACCTCCACTTGCTCCCTCTTTTTCCTCACCCTCTTTCTCCGTGCTTTCACTCCCTTCCTCTTGTGCTGTTTCTCCCGTTTGTTCCTTCTGCTCCTCCGCTTTTTTATCCTCTTTCGCGGCTTTTGCCGCCTCCTTTTCCGCGGCTTTTGCTGCACGCTCTGCTCGCTTCAACTCCTGTTTGGAGCGCCTCATAAAGAAGTTAAGTGTGTCCGTGGCAATGTAGTCCGTATTGAGCGAATCGGTTCGCAAGTAATTCACCACCATCTGCAGGGAATCCTGTTTATAGATCAACGAATCGGTAATCCAAAGGGTGATGGTATCATTGTCTTTGCTTCGCTCCATCACGTACCAGTCGTCCTTCTCTACCTTTGGGTTCATTAGGACGAAGGTCGGCACATCGGTGGGGGATGCGAAGAAGAGCTCCAACTTACGTTCTTCCGGGCGTTCGTGTTTCTGGAGGTATCGCCGTTGGAAGTCAGACAAGAAGGTACGCAACAGCAGGTCATCTGGAAGGAAGCGGGTGTAGTGTACCGTTAGAATGGTATCCACGGTAATGCTATCCGCGAAGACCGTATCCTGCCGCACCGCCGGTGTCGTAGAGGGTTCCACCACGGTGTCGAGGAAGGCAACTGCCTCCAGCGGGTTATCATACTTGTAGTCCCGATTCTGATCGTTCAGGGCAAACACCCGGTAGCGGCCCGGCGCCATACCCCGTACGGTAAAGTTTCCTCTCGAGTCGGTACGGGATATCCGTTCGAATGTCACCTTTGTAAAAGCGGTATCATCTAAGTTGGAGTGAATGCCCACGTAGATACCGCTTACTGGCTCCAGGTCTTCGGCGTTTAGCACCCTTCCGGAGATCGCCAGTGTATCGAGCTGATCACCCGTTGAAAAGGAGTAGACGAAATTCTCCAGAGGATTCCCCTCGTTGTTATCAACGATTGCATCGGTAAAATCAATGGTGTAGGTAGTGTTTAGCAGCAGCGTGTCTTTCAGCTCCACCACCGCCTTTTTCCCAATGGAACGAATTACCGGCATATTCATTTGCGGCGGCGTAACGATTACCTTCTCAGTAGGTTTCTCAACCTTAATATTCTCATCGAACTCGATCTCGATGCGCGAAGGAGTTACGTTGAGCGAGTTAAAGTCAGGTGACGCACGCTTCACCTTCGGGGGGTCCACGTCGTACGGCCCGCCAGTAGGTGATGCCATGTTCGCGCAGGAATGGATGCCCGCGACACACAGCAGAAGCAGGAAGAGGGATGATACGAGCGATAGAATCTTGTTAAGCATAATCAGTTTCGGATGATTTGCAATGCATTCACCGTGCAAAAGTACAAATTAATTCGTTTCGGTGCTTAATCATCGGCTTGTTTCTACGGTGGTAAAGGGTTTCTCGCCGGATGAGAGCAACGTGTGTCCAATCCGGCAATAGAAGCATTTCCGCTTATCGCAGTACTCCCTGGCCAGCTGGATCAACGCTTGGCTATCGGCCCCATTCCTTGGGGTCACGCCCCCCTTCTCAAACGCTTTTACCGTCGCGTTTTTCTCCGGCTTGGTTAACTCGAGAAAGTTGATGGCTCGTTCACGATACGTCACGTCTGAAAGGCTCGTCCCGTAAGCGAACAGGATAGGTGCCACCGTGTTGATCACGATCCCCTCGATCGAGCCCTTTCCCATCCTCTTGGGCGTATCCTTCGAGGCTTTCCCAAACGCGAAATGGCTCTTCCAGTAACCTGACGGCTCCGTTTGGAAGTGCGAAAGCATACCGTCATACGTCTCCTCTTTCAGGATTACCGAGAAGAGCCGCCCCGAGGAGTGTAAGAGCGATGCCATCTGCGCGATGCGCAGCTCGGGAAAGGAGCGGGGCCGTACCCTAAGTCGTTTAAACGGGGTACTCTTCAAGCTCTTCAAGGAATACTTCGCCTTTAGGAAGCGGTACTCCTCCCTCAATTTCAGGTAGTAATCGTCCCTTTCGCTTGGGACAGCTGAGCCATCTTGACCGTTCGGGGTAATCGGATCGTCCAAGAAACCAGCCTGTCCAAACAGCAGCGCCTCCAACTGCACGATATCTCCCTGATGCTTCAGCAAATAGTTAAAGGGCAGTGACAGGGCTAATCGGTAAAAGGCATCGGCATTCACCCCGAAGCCAAAGTTTCTCGAGAGCATCACGTAAAATACCTCGTCCCACGAGTTCTTAAAGCGCTCCAATAACTTGAACACGTCATCCGTCTTTCGTTCCAACCGCTCGGTCGCCAAACGGGGCAGGTAGGTTTCGATCAACTTCTCTGGCAGAAGGCAGAGCAGACTTTGACAGGGCAACTTGTTATCGCCATGAATCAAGAACTCTGCGTTCTCAAGCAAGGAGGGTGGTACCTCAAGGCGGCATTGCGGTACCGTCCACCCAGCCTCGTTAACGACCTCCCGGTTCACCTTTTCAGCCAGGTGAAGGATGACCGAGTTGTAAAGCTTGTCGCGATGGTGCCCATGCAGCAGCCAATCGCTTGAGGAGCCGTGAATCTCCACGTTTCCCGCCCAAAGCTGTCCCCCAATCTTCACCTTCGCGTTAAAAAAATCGGGACCCGCGTCCAGGTTCTGTATACCCGGGTCGATTACCTCCACTTTGCGACCATCGGTTGTAACCAGCGAAGAGATCGGGTACAATTTATACTTCCATAGGTATTGCAACAGTTGCTCGTTAGCTTTCATAGGGCGGGCATAAAACTCAAAAATAACTTTTATTCACCGGAAAGGCAAGGAATTGAAAGGGAATCGGGTAATATTTTAAGGATCATAGTGGGAATCCGCCAAATATTTTGTGAATTCATTAGATTAAACCTCTTTTAGAACGAGTAAAGGGGCATCATGCTCCCTGAAAACAAAAAACGGGCCCCGGAAAAAACCAGGCCCGTTTTATTGTTTCAATTCACTCAACTTGATACGTTACTCCATAGCTATTTTTGCTTTCTACGCGAAAGTTGAGTCGCTTAAAGAAGCTGCTTTAAGTCAGTGGGATCCACATCCATTGCTGAGATGACCCCATTTTCATCAATCAAGTAGTTTCGGAATCCCCTGTTCAATTTCAACTCCTTATAAAGTTTCGATCGGGTGCCGTTCGGCTCGCTAAACAGTGAAACGGTCTCCATGTCATCTAGCCGCACCGTCCGCTCTACAACATGTTGGTTTTCGTCAAAAGAGACGGAGAGGAAGATTACATCCTCGTCCATTTCTTTGAGGATGTTGTGCAGTTGCACGTTGGCGGCTCTTGAGCGGGCATCATAGGACGCCCAGAAGTTGACCACTACTTTTTTGCCTTTATAATCATGCAGGAGGTAGTTATTCCCTTCCAAATCCGTTAAAACGATATCGGGTATCGTTTCGCCCGGATGATAACCTACGGAAGGCGTTTTTTGGTTGACCGTACCTGCCGATAACGCGAACGTAATGATTACAATGAGGCAAATGTTCACGTACTTCATAAAAAATATGTTTGGTTAATAATCGGAGTATAGGCTTACCTCATGTAGGAACCTAACCCCCTTAAATTGAACGATTTTTCGCTAAAAACCGTCATTTAAGGCTGCAAAAGTACAGCGCTTTTCCCAAACTAAAAAGATTTTCATTGGAAAAAAACCTTCCAAATGTTAAAATTTTACCCTGAGTTAGCTTTATTCTCTCATTACCAAATCATTATCTAAAATAGTGCTCCACGCCATCAACCGATACATCTTTGAGAACCACCTTTTTATCCTTATCGAGTAGGAAGATCGTGGGGATAGCCCGTATATCGTACAATTTTTCGCGGCTAATCTTCATCCCTTTATCATACCCATGCACCCAGGTAGCTGGCATCTTGGGAAGGTAAGTGAGCCACTCGTCCAGGTCCTCATCGGGATAGACGGTCAAAATGGTAAGCATGGTTCGTCCTGGGTTATTTAGCGACAACGCCCGGTTCACCTCGTTTGACCGGGTGAGTCGTTCAATGACCGCTTCACAGGTGCTGCACCCCGGGTTAGAGAAGATAAGCAGGGTATATTCGCTGGTTAGCTTGTATAACTCGTGTGATTTCCCGGAGGGCAGGGTATAGCTGAAATTGGCCGCCCGAGTACCTACCCGGTTCTTCTGAGCCATCTCCTTTTGAAAGCGGAGGGACGATTTTCGCCCTTCGGGTATCAAGGGCGACTTTTCAAGCTGCTTGATGACCGGGAGATACAACTCTTCGTTCCGGAAGGGGGAGTTAAAGTCGTACAGGTACTTTTCGAACATCGCCCCGAAGTGGGCATACATTGCCGTATCGGCAGAGGCTTTCCCGAGCGTGTAGACAAGCGACTCATCAGCCTTCTCCTTGGACACGTGGTTAAGCACGTCAATATAATTCACGAACGCTTGCTCGGTAATTTCCGGACGATCAATTAACCCCCTATTGGTGAAGTCAAACCTATCCCAATAGTGCATTACCAAGTAAGCGGCCCTCTCGAAAGGGTCCACGAGCGTCTCCGGGATATGGGGTAGGAGAAACGTATCGGGAACAACCAGACCGGTCATATCGACAGATTCCTCGAACGTGCCGGAAGCAGCCTTGACTGGGGAATTTTCTGCCGTTTGCTCCTTCGATCGAGGGTTACTCTTTAAACCTGAACTGCTCCTGTTCACAAACGAGCAGGAGACGATAGCCGGGATTAATCCCACGATGGTCAACAAAAGAACGGGTATCTGTTTCATACGATCAACTATTATTATCACAGGGGTGACGGCACTTGCATCAATCTCGCCATAAAGGTATAAAAAATCTGATATTTTTCGTACATTTGTGGGATTCGTAATCACAACTGTTGTTCAATTGCCGATGGAACCCTTTATAGTTTCTGCCAGGAAATACAGGCCCACCACCTTCAAGTCGGTGGTCGGCCAAGAAGCCCTTACCACCACGCTAAAGAACGCGATCGCGGGGAACAAGTTGGCGCACGCCTACCTCTTCAGCGGCCCGCGCGGGGTGGGCAAAACCACCTGTGCCCGCATTTTCGCTAAAACGATCAACTGCTTAAACCCCGCTCCCGATCATGAGGCATGCAACGCGTGCGAATCCTGCGTGGCCTTCAACGAGCAACGTTCCTACAATATCCATGAACTGGACGCGGCCTCTAACAACGGGGTGGACGATATCCGCTCGCTGATCGACCAGGTGCGCATCCCCCCTCAGATTGGCAAATACAAGGTCTACATCATCGACGAGGTACATATGCTCTCGCAGGCCGCTTTCAACTCATTCTTGAAAACGTTGGAAGAGCCACCTGCCCACGCCCTCTTTATCTTGGCCACCACGGAGAAGCAGAAGATCATCCCCACCATCTTATCTAGGTGCCAGGTGTATGACTTTAACCGTATCCGGGTGAGCGACATCGTGTCGCACCTGCAACACGTGGCCGCACAAGAAGGGGTGCAGACAGAGCCAGAAGCGCTCAACGTGATCGCACAGAAAGCGGACGGTGGCATGCGCGATGCGCTTTCCATCTTCGACCAAACAATTAGTTACACTGGAGGTAACGTCACCTACCAGTCGGTCATCGAAAACCTGAACGTGCTTGATTACGAGTACTACTTCCGCCTTTCCGACGCGATCCTCGAAGGGAACGTGGTGGATACCCTCCTCACCCTGAATGACATTTTAAACCGCGGGTTCGAGGGGCAATACATCATTAGCGGGATCGCAACACACTTTAGGGACCTGCTTGTCAGCAAAGATCCTGCCACGGCTCAACTGCTGCAGATGGGCGCTTCCATTAGGAATCGGTACGCGGCTACCGCCCAACGATGCCCTACCGAGTTCCTCTACCGGGCTATCGAGCTCGCTAACGAGTGTGACCTCGATTACCGTCTCAGCAAAAATAGGCGATTGCTGCTCGAGTTGACGCTTATCAAGCTGTGTCAGTTAACCGAGGGTAGCACACCGCACATGGGAGAAACGAACGAGAAGTTGAAACCCATCATTGTTCCCGACGAAACAAAAACCATGGCTCCCAAAGAGTCGAAAACTGTTGTTGGTAAAGTAAAAACCGTTACTTCCGAGCAAAAAAACGTCGTTGGTGAAGCAAAAGCCACTGCTAATAGCGCAGAGGTCGTTAAAAGTGATCCTAAATCTGAAACCACCATCCCCGAAGCAAAGGCAATCAGCGAAGAAGCAAAGGTTGTCAAAGGTGAAACAAAAGAGGTTGCAAAGAAAAAGAGCCTTTTCGATACCCAGATGGGCGTATCCATCGCATCGTTGGTTAGCGTGAACAGTGAAAAGGAGGGGGTGGGGACTAATAGAGAAGATGAACACGAGGTTCTCTCCACGACCAACGGTAACGATCGCTTTACCGAGCAGCAACTGGTAACAGCCTGGAAAGCGTACGCGGAACAGTTGGACAAGGAGAAGCTGCTGAAGAATACCATGACGCTCTATCTCCCCACAATGAAGGGTGACACGCTCTTTGAAGTGGCTGTCAACACGGAGTTAAACAAGCAGTACATCACGGACAACAGCGCCTCGATCCTCGCCTTTTTACGCGAGCAATTGAAGAACGATGACGTGTCGATGACGATTACCATAGCGGAGGGGGAAGCGATCAAGCGGCCGACTACCCCACGGGATATATTCAACGGCATGGCTGAACAAAACCCCTCGCTACAAAAACTTTCCGATGAGTTCGGCCTGGAGTTAAGTTGACTCCCATCACCTCGCCCACCTATCGCTATCCAAATTTCGATAATTGATGGCCTCCGCTAGGTGTGTGGACAAGATTCGGTCGCTCCCCTCCAGGTCGGCAATGGTGCGTGACACCTTTAGTATCCGGTCATACGCACGCGCTGATAAAGAACGTCGCTCCATGGCCAGGCGTAGCAACGCCAATCCCTGCTCATCGGGCACGGCGTATTTCCTCAGTAGCCGCCCGCTCATTTGCGCGTTACAAAAAACCCCTTTCGTCTTCTCCTTTGCGAACCGACGGGATTGAATGGCCCGTGCATTGACGACCCTTTCCCGGATATCGGCACTGGGTTCGGCAGGTGTTTTATCGGCCATTTTATCGAACGGTACCGGTACTATCTCCACCTGTATATCCACCCGGTCGAGAAGGGGGCCCGATATCCTGTTCAGGTAGGAGTAAACCGTCCCGGGCGTGCAGACACATTCCCGGGTGGGGTGGTTGTAATAGCCGCACGGGCAAGGGTTCATAGCGGCGACCAGTATAAAGCTCGCCGGGTATTCCACGGTGTATCTTGCCCTCGACACGGTAATCTTTCTATCCTCCAGGGGCTGCCGCATCACCTCGAGGACGTTCCGATTGTATTCGGGTAGTTCATCTAGGAAGAGAACCCCGTTATGCGCCAGGCTAATCTCCCCCGGTTGCGGTACGGCACCACCACCCACCATGGCCACGTTGCTGATGGTGTGGTGGGGGGAACGAAAGGGACGACGTGTCATCAACGATGTAGCCAGTCCAGTTCGCCCCGCAACGCTATGCACTTTAGTCGTCTCGATGGTCTCCTCCAGCGTTAACGGCGGCAAAATGGAGGGCATCCGCTTGGCCATCATCGACTTCCCGGAACCGGGCGCACCCACCATGATGATGTTATGGCCCCCAGCCGCTGCCACCTCTAGGGCACGCTTCACGTTCTCCTGCCCCTTCACCTCAGAGAAGTCGAACTCAAACGAGAATTTCTCTCGATTCAACTCCTCCTGTAGGTCAATCACCGTGGGTTCCAACGATGCCTCGCCGTTCAAAAAATCGACCACCTCCCGGATGGTTCTCACCCCGTAGACCTCCAGCCCCTCCACCACGGCAGCCTCTTTCACGTTTTCCGAGGGGAGGATAAACCCCTTAAAACCACTCTCTTTCGCCATAAGGGCCATGGAGAGTGCCCCCTTGAGCGGCAGGACGCTCCCATCGAGCGAAAGCTCCCCCATCAGTAGGTATTGATCGAGCTGGCTTGTATCTACTGACCCCGAGGCGGCCAGGATGCCCACCGCCAACGGCAGGTCGTATGCCGATCCCTCTTTCCGGATATCGGCGGGTGACATGTTGATAACAATCTGCTGCCGCGGAAACTTCAACCCATTCACTTGAATGGCCGACACGATTCGCTCGTGGCTCTCCTTCACGGAGGCATCCGGCAACCCTACCAGGAGAAAACGAATCCCCCGGGAGCAGTTCACCTCTATGGTTATCAGCGTGGCTTCTATCCCTTGTACAGCAGCCCCAAACACTTTGACCAACATCGGCTTCCCGTTTTATCCTATATCAGCGATAGTCTCTTCTTCAGTCCGTTTCTTTATTTCATCGACGATTCCCTGTGCAGCGATATTCCTTACTTGAATCGTCCTGTCGGGAGAGATTAACACGTTAAATGGCACGTATTGCACGTTGAAGTTGTTCACGATATCGGCTCCCCAGCCCCGTTCCTCCGTCACCACCGTCCAGGGGATAGAGTCACCCTCCACGTACTCCACCGGGTAGTTATTGGTATCGATATAAACGGTTATAAACTGCACGCTATCCTCGTCTAGCTCCTCGTATGCCTGCTTTAACAACGCCACGGTCTCCCTCGACTCAACGCCCGCCGAGGAGATAAAAGAGAGGACCAGGTATTTACCCGAAAAATCGTACGAGCGGATCGCGTTCCCCTCCTCATCCTCCAACTGGAAGTAAGGTGCAGTGGCTCCCTCCGCGGAGCGGTTCAACTTCTCCGAGTAGGAGGTGAGACGGGCAGCCAGTTCGGTTCGCTTGACATCCCCCTCCAGGTATCCCAACACCCTCTCCAGAGCGCTCGGGTTATCGCTATTCGTGAAAAAGTTGCTAATCAAGATCAGGCTCGACAACTTGGAGGGATTCTCCATAATATACTCTTCGGCACCTACCGTTATCTCGTGATTCAGCACGTTTAGTTTCCCCATCTCCTCTTGACGATTGGTTGAGGTATTGAGGGTAGTATCCATGCCATTGTCACCTCGGATTTTCACGAGCAACTGTCCCCGCTTTTTCAAAAGCTCCTCGTAGTTTATCTTGAAAGCGGTCAGGTCGTCATTCACCTCGTTCCCGTTAATCCGAATCAAGTCGGGGTACATCGCGTCACCCTTCACCGTCAGCTTCTGATCCCGGTCGGCAAACACCACGGTAGAGGCCTCGTAATCATTTAGGTAAATTGAAAAGGCGGTAAGTGTATCAACTTGAGTCCGGAAACTAAACCTACCCTTTTTATCTACGTGAATGGTATCTACTTCCAGCGTATCTTCCGCGAGGTGGGCCGCCAATAGGTAGGGTGCTTCCAGGTTTGCGATTTCTCCCTTTATCCAACCTCCCTTCTCTCTACATGATACTAAGCTCCATAGCATGAAGCAAGCTATCATCCCTAAGAAATATTTTGTCATAGCCGATAAACTTTTAACCCGAATAAACGCTTTACACGCTTTGAGCGAACAAAGGTATTCTTATTTTTTTAAATATTCAATGATTTTCACATTTATTTGTCAGATTTTATCGTTTCAATATAAATACGTAGCTTTGCGGTATATAAAAACTAAACGGCCATGTTTTTCTCCATCGTTATCCCTGTGTACAATCGTCCCGACGAGGTGGACGAACTACTCTCCAGCCTTTGTGATCAGAGGCACAAACAGTTCGAGGTGGTCATCGTGGAGGATGGTTCTACCCACGATTGCTGCTCCATAGTGGAGAAGTATTGCGATCGGCTCGCCATCCACTACATCGAGAAACCTAACTCGGGACCCGGCTTATCCCGCAACGTCGGTGCTTCGGAAGCGCGGTACGACTACCTTATCTTCTTTGATTCTGACTGTATCATCCCCCCTGGCTACCTGGAGGAGGTGACCCGTTTTCTCGCGGTGACTCCCGTGGACGCGTACGGTGGCCCCGATGCGGCCATGCCTGCCTTCACCACCGTGCAGAAAGCAATCAACTACGCCATGACCTCTTTCCTCACCACGGGCGGTATTCGGGGGCGACGGAAATCGCTGGACAGGTTCCTGCCCCGCGGGTTCAACATGGGCGTCACCAAGGCTGCCTACAGTGCGGTGGGCGGTTACCGCGCCATGAGGTTCGGGGAGGATATCGACCTAAGCCTTCGCCTCCTCTCGGCGGGCTACGTTACCGCATTGATTCCCGATGCACACGTCTACCACAAGCGGCGCACTACCTACAAGCAATTTTTCAAACAGGTGTACAACTTCGGCATCGCCCGCATCAACCTCCACCTGCTGCATCCCGGGTCGATGAAAGCGGTGCATACCCTGCCCGCCCTCTTTGTCATTGGCATGGCGCTCCTGCTTATCCTATCCATTTTTTACCCAGTACTACTATGGGTACCGATTGGCTACTCCCTCCTTCTCTTCCTGGACTCCCTGTTTAGAAACCGATCGGTGAAGGTAGCCCTTCACAGCATCATCGCGTCTTGGATACAGTTAATCGGTTACGGAAGTGGCTTTCTGGTCGCCGCCTGGAAGCGGCTTGTTCGCCGCAAAGGGGAATTTAGCGCCTTCGTTAAAAGGTTTTACGAGTGAGCGAGAGTTACTCCTTCTGCAAGAAATTTCACGAGTAACTACACGTTGCGCTTTACTTCGAGTGATCTCCTTCCGCTTTCACAAGCAGCAGGGTAAGTATCGGGTAAGCGCGATGTCTACCGGGCTACAACTTCTCACCGTAAGCCAAATCTCCCGCGTCGCCAATACCTGGAACGATATATGACGCATCGTTTAACTCCGGATCGACCACGGCGGTCCAGATGGTGGTCTTATCGTCTGGGAAGTTCCGCTTACAGTAGTCGATGGCTTGCTGGCTCGCGACAATCGTGGCGATATGGATGTGACGCGGGGTTCCTTTCGTAAGCAATGCCCTGTAGGTTAACTCCATACTGCTACCGGTCGCCAGCATCGGGTCGGCCAAAATCAGCGTCTTCCCCTCGATGGAAGGGGAGGCGATGTACTCGATATGAATGTCGAACGATTGGTGCCCCGTCTCCTTGTACTTCCTGTAAGCTGAAACGAAGGCATTACCCGCGCCGTCAAAGTAATTCAACAACCCGTGATGGAACGGGACTCCCGCCCGCAGGATAGCGGCGATCACCACCTCTTCGTCCAGCACGTTCACTTCTGCCACGTCAAGCGGCGTGTTCACCGTGATTTTCTTGTAAGCAAGCGTTTTACTGATTTCGTACGCCATGATCTCGCCAATTCTCTCCAGGTTCCTGCGGAACCGCAACCGATCACCCTGTATGGTTATATCCCTGATTTCACGGATATAGGAGCTGAGCAGCGAGCTTTCCTCCGAAAAATTGTACAGTTTCATGCCCCTCTTTGATTACTATTTTCGAAAAGCAAAGATACCATTTTTCCCCTCTTCCTTGAACATTTTACCCCCTTTTTTGTTGTGATGATTGGTTTTTTATTAGAAGGGGTCAAACACTCCAGGAGGTGATAGACTTTTCGCGTGCACGTACCTTTTCGGCCAAACGTGCGATTGTTCGTTAATCACGGTCGCATCTCCAAAAAATCAACCAATTAAGGAATTATTGCTTTAATTGTTTCGAGGGTTTACGGATTTTGATTACTTTTGTGACCAGTTTTTCAAGGTTATCACGCAATCCAAATACGCACATAACAAATAGGCATTCATACAAAAACCCAAATTATTCAACAATGGTTACATTAGATTTAAACAAGTATGGTATCTCGGGCGATTTTGAGGTCGTCCATAACCCATCTTACGAGACCCTCTTTCAGGATGAGATGAATCCCGAAAACGAAGGGTTCGAGAAAGCCAAACTAACAAAATGCGGTGCTACTGCCGTTTATACCGGTAAGTTCACCGGACGATCTCCCAAGGATAAATTCTTCGTAATGGACGATGTGTCCCGCGACACCCTTTGGTGGGACGGCACCATCAACCGCCCCTGCACGAAAGAGGCGTTTGATTACTGCAAGGACCGCGTTACCCAACAACTCTCCAAGGCAAAGAAAATCTACGTGGTGGACACCTTCTGCGGGACGAACGCCGATACTCGGCTGAAGGTTCGTTTCGTGATGGAGGTTGCTTGGCAGGCTCACTTCGTGACCAATATGTTCATTCGTCCCTCACATTACGAATTAAGCCGTTACGGTGAGCCCGACTTCGTCAGCCTAAATGGGTCCAAGACCACCAACGACAGGTGGCAGGAACACGGCCTGAACTCTGAGAACTTCACCCTGTTCGATTTGACCCGGAAGATGCAGGTGATTGGTGGCACTTGGTACGGTGGTGAAATGAAGAAAGGAATCTTCGCGCTTATGAACTACTATTTACCGTTAAAGGGTATTGCCTCCATGCACTGCTCGGCCAACGTGGGAGAAGAAGGTGACGTGGCCATATTCTTCGGCCTTTCGGGCACCGGCAAGACGACCCTGTCGGCCGACCCGAAGCGTTACCTGATTGGTGACGACGAGCATGGCTGGGATGAGCACGGCATCTTCAACTACGAGGGAGGATGCTACGCGAAGGTGATTAACCTTAGTCAAGAGAACGAACCTGACATCTGGCGTGCTATTCGCCGCGACGCGCTACTGGAGAACGTGACGGTGGACGACGAGGGGAACATCGACTATTCAGATGGTTCCACCACCGAGAACACCCGCGTATCCTACCCCATTACCCATATCAGCAAGATCGTGCTGCCCTCACGCGCCGGTCACGCGAAAAAAATCATCTACCTCTCCGCGGACGCTTTCGGCGTGTTGCCTCCCGTATCCATCCTGGACGATAACCAGGCACAGTACCACTTCCTCTGCGGATTCACCTCCAAGCTGGCAGGTACTGAACGCGGTATCACTGAACCAGTACCCTCTTTCTCTCCGGCGTTCGGAGAAGCTTTTCTAACGCTTCACCCCACGGTGTACGCGAAACGGCTCGTTGAGAGGATGAACAAATACAACGCGAAAGCCTACTTGGTAAACACCGGTTGGAACGGGACCGGAAAGCGCATCTCGCTGAAAGATACCCGTGCCATTATCGATGCTATCCTCGACGGCTCTATTGATAAGGTTGAGACAAAGCATATCCCTATTATGAACCTCACCGCGCCGGTTAAGCTGGATGGCGTTTCGGATATCCTTGACCCGCGTACCACGTATGCCGACCCGAGCGAGTGGGAAACGAAGGCACGGAAGTTGGCCGGTATGTACATCGAGAACTTCAAGCAGTACGCCGATAACGATGCTGCTAAGGCATTAATCCCGTCGGGACCGCAACTCGATTAACCGGTACTTTTGAACATTAGAATGTTTTTCAAGATAAAAAATCATTACTTTTGACTATTATACCAACATTCGACTTTCACTTTTACTTGTTCTGTTTTTACCTGCAAGTTTGAAAGCATAAAACGGTAACAATAAAACTTCACGCGAAAGTTGAGTTATTTAATAATAAGCCTGCTTCGAGTATTTGAAGCAGGCTTATTTAATAGCAACACCTTTTTGCCTACACAAGTACCACATCATCTACTTGCAGTACCATCATGCATTCCATTCAATGATTTACACTACCAACTGGATAGAGCACCTCAATAGGGTTATTTGCCGGACGTCTTTTGTAAAGTAAAATGTTCTACCGCCATAAAAATTGAATTGACAGTAATGCTTTAGTTTTTAAGATCAATCCTCACCAAATCTTCTATAATTTTGCCATCGTGTTCAAATCTTCCCAACGTGTAGATGTCGTTGTTGTTTCCCAAGGCAATCGAATTGACATACGTTGGGAACGTTCCATCCTCGAAGAAAATGGGACCCAGATCCCTGTATTCCCTTTTCGGGATGTTGTAAGTAACCAGATGGAGGTGCTCCAATCCTTTTGCCGCTCCCATATTAATCTTATCCAACCCGGCGACCCTTTTCCCATCCTTGTAGATGGGTGCTCCCGTCAGGTAAAAGATGGTACCCTCCTGATTGATCTGGAACCCCAAATACCCGTAACTGAACTGGTCGAACATCCCGCTTCTCTTGGACGGTTCGGAAGTAATCCTGTCCAACACTTCCACTTTTTTAGCCACCGGGTCAAAGGAGAAGAGGTAACCGGAGTTGCCATGCACACCGTACGCCTTGTTTTCGGGTGCATACCAATAAATCTTGCGCCAATTGTACCCCATGCTGCCGGCATCCGATGGATCATACTTACCAAAATAGTCGATCCGCAGATCCACTCCTTCCACCAGTCGTGGAGCATCCTGTTCTGGATGATAATAATAGATATCGCCGTCGGCCGTAGAGTAATACATGTTGCCATCCCGCGGATCCACGAATATAGAGCGACAGATCACCCGGAAGTTCTCGGTTCCCAGCCCGGTTTCACCCCCTCTTGATACCGGTCCCAGGTTCTTGAGGGAGCCGCTGTTCAAGTCATAATCAATCAAGAATCCTTTCGGCCAGGTAAGCCCATACAGATGTCCCCGCTCTGCATCCATGGTCATCGTGATGATCCCCTCGGGAGCCAGCGCCAGGTCATGTATTTCTCCGGTTTTCATATCATAATAGAGAAAATGTCCTCCGGGATAGAGTTTGTACCCTTCGGGAGCTACTACCGGCACGTTCTCGGCACCGTCAATCATCTGGTAATAACCAATATGAGTAGCAAAATAAAGTTTATTGTCATGCTCGTAAAACTCAACGTGACTTTTCCCCTGGGCAATGAATTTTTCTGCCTTTTCTCCCAAAGCGTCGGAAAGATCGGCAATAAACTCAGTCTTGTCCGATTGCGGATCGTAGCGGTAAAACTGCCCTCCCACATCATGACGGGTAGAAGAGAGCACGTAATATATCTTCCCGTCACTAGCGGGAGAAATGGCATTATAGGTGTCGTGCGCATCGGCAAAACCGGAAAAATAACGCCGGGCGATCATTGTATCAGGTACGAGTGCCGATGCATTATCATCGGAAATTTTTTGCTCCTTGGGCGCATGGCATTGAACCAAAACCAGCAAAAAGATGGGCAACAACGTTGCCGATAAAATAAATTTTCTCATGACTTTTATTTTTAATGATTGTTATTGTTCTATTTGGGCATACCCCATTACAAAGATATACGATCTAAAAATAATACCCTTGACCGAAATTAGCACAAAGAGAACGAAAAAAACGCATCATTACGCGTAATATTCCGCAAATCAATCCTCAAATAAAGAATTTTTACTGCCTATTACCCGTTAAGCGGCCCCGTACCCTGTTAAGGTCTACTGCAGCTCTTTGATTTCAACCTTCCTAAAGTCGATGGGATGTCCTTCACTTTGCAGGGAAATCGTTCCCTTGCTCAACATCTTATCCCCACCGTTCAGCTCAACGAGTCGCTCGTAGGTCCCGTCTCGCTCATCCAGTTGCGGCTGGCTATAGTGAAGTACCGTGTCACCGTTCAAGATATGGCGGATCACCTCGTTGCCCCTTACCTCCACCAGGACGATATACCACTCATCGCCGTAGCAGAGTTCCGAGGAAGAGCTCACACAATGATCCAGGATCAGTTCGCCCTTCATCACGATATTCGTACCCGGCGTACAGACATTCATGTTGGTACGTTGCACCAGCGAGTCGCTCCCCAGTAGTTGCATCTCGATAGAGGTCGGGAAATCCTGATCGAGGGTCATCGACTCCGGCGATTGCCCGTGCAACATCACACCGCTGTTACGGTAAGCCCACCCAGGGGCACCCGGGCATTGCTCGCCCACGAAGCGGTATTCCACCCTTAACAGGTAGTGTGCGTACTCCTTTTCGTAAAAAAGGTGACCGAACCGCTCATCAAAGGTGTCGTACGCATCGTACCTCACCTTGATCATGCCCTCTTCCACGCGAAACGTGTTCCCGTAGTTATCACCCGGCTCGTACCCCCGTATCTTGGGTATCCAGCCGGTTAAATCCTTCCCGTTAAAAAGGGATACCCAATCCCCTTCGGTCGATCCCACCTCATTTTGTTTGGATTTATTCCCCCCACAAGAGGGAAGCGCCAGCGCGATAACCGTAGCTAGTAGCGCAAAAAGAATCTTTCGTGTCATGCGATTATCTGTTTACGGCATAAAGATAATTATTTTGCCTAACAGTAAAAAAACTATGGAAATTGTATCATTAAACTTTTATTATGTGTGATATTTCAACTTCTCTTACTCCAACCTATGTTAAAAGAAGAACGTCACGAAATCATCATGAAAGGGTATTGCCTGTTTAATGGCACACCGTTCGTATCTCGAAAAAGACAAGTGTTTTGGAACGAGGTGAACAGAAAGATAATATAAAATATTCCTACACTTTACGTCATCGAGATTTGTCGCCAAGGTTTAACCAATGCTAAAAAAACGCACGAAAATTACGTTTATTGAGCTTACTTTTGCGTTTTTTGTTGTTTTCTTAGTTTTTTTCAAAGTATATTTGTGTTGGGTTAGTGCTGCCTTTTTACTTGAAAACAAGTTATTTTTTATAATCAAGGCGTGCATTCAACCATCTTGAAACAGTATAATAATGTTGTTGTATGTTCAAAAAAATAATAGTGAACATACGTAAGGGCCACGAAGCTATTCCCTATATATAATCTTATAAGTAGGAACTTAGCTGTAATAATAACCACAATTTATTGCGAAATCGCAATAAAAAGTTATTGGATGAAAGAAATCATTGAGTGCCAATCTTAGGGAAAAGAAAGATTTAAAAAACATCGTGTTGTATAGTATTCAAGCGTGATTAAAACGTAACGTGATTGATGTGTATAAGGTTGTTATATTCTAAATTTATTTCAATTAGCAAACCATGAAGTTATTGAGAATTTATTGCATTTTTTTCGCGTGTTTGATTTTACCTATACAAGGTAAGATTTACGCGTCTGATTTGTTTGGTGTTAATCAAACAAATAAGAAGGTAGAAGGTACTGTCAGGACTGTAGATAACGAGGTGTTACCGGGTGCATCTATCAAGGTCACCGGAACTTCTATTGGTACAGTTACTGATATAAATGGAGCCTTCACGTTGAACAACGTTCCTGATAATGCTACTTTAACGATCTCTTACGTTGGGATGAAAACGCAACAAATTAGCATAGAAGGAATGACATCGTTAACAGTGATCATGGAAGAAGAGTTCATCGGAATGGAGGAACTTGTGGTTGTTGGATATGGCGTTCAGAAGAAAGCTAATTTAACGGGTGCCGTTGCCGCGGTCAATATAGATGAAACAATCACGAGTCGTGCTATTCCCAATGTCTCTTCAATGCTCCAGGGGTTAATGCCGGGACTAGCCGTGAATCAAAATTCCGGGATGGCTGGAAACAATGCTTCGGAATTATTAATCAGGGGCTTAGGCACCGTTAATAATGCAAATCCTTTAATTGTAGTGGATGGTTTACCCGATGTTGATATCAATCGCCTTAACATGAACGATATCGAATCTGTATCGGTATTGAAAGATGCCTCTTCTTCTGCTATTTATGGATCACGGGCGGCCAACGGTGTAGTTCTTATAACTACAAAATCGGGGAAAAGTGGTGAAATCAAGATCAATGCAAACGTGTCTTATTCACTTGAGCATCCCACCAAGGCATACAAGTTAATGGCAGATTATCCAAGAGCGCTCACCGTGCATCAACGAGATGCGGCAGTAAATACACTCCGCACAAATTACACCTATAAAGATGGAACGATTGATCAATGGATGGCTCTGGGCATGATTGACCCATTGCGTTATCCAAATACCGATTGGTGGAGTATCATATTGAGGGATGGAGAGGTCCAAAACTATAACATTTCGGCAACCGGGGGAAATGAAAAATCGAACTTTTATATCTCTGTTGGTGTGATGGATGAGAAAGGATTACAAATCACCAACGATTATACCCGGTATAATGCCCGCATCAATTATGACGCGAAAATTCGTTCAAATATCAATGTCGGTGCAAGATTCTCCGGGAACTGGTCGAAATATCAATACAATTATTCCGAAGGTTTTACCTCCACGACAGGTCTTGATTTATACGCGGCTATTGCAGGTATTACACCTTATGATCCAAAGACAGGTCATTACGGTGGAGTGATGGCTTACAATGAAAATGTTCAGGCTTACAATCCATTGGTCGATTATAAAATCAGACTTAATCATCAAAACCGACAAGAGGCAAACGGGAGTGTTTATTTGGACTGGACGCCGCTTACAGGATTAAAAGTAACCGCGGAATACGCTTTGAACTACTACAATCAATTCCGATGGAGGGCATATACTCCAACACGAGCATACAATTTTCAACAAAACGATTATGGCGCACGAGTTTACGAGGGAGAAAACACACCCATACAGAATTACAACGATTCAGGATATAAAACATTATTAACAGGAAGAGTAAATTACGATATAAATATAGGTGAAGATCATGTGATCAACCTAATGGCGGCTTATAGTGAGGAGTACTGGTATGATAGAAGCCTAAGTGCCAGCAGAAACGACCGTTTACACCCCTCGCTTCATGAACTTAACGCGGCATTAAATGAGACTATAAGCAATGGAGGGACTTCAAACGCGGAGGGACTTCAATCTTGCATTGGCAGGGTAAATTACTCAGCATATGATAGATATTTACTTGAAGTCAATTTTAGATACGATGGCTCGTCGAAATACCTTTCCGGTTACCAGTTCGGATTTTTCCCGTCCGGTGCTATTGGCTGGAGGTTTTCAGAAGAAAAATTCCTTGAAACAGTTGTAGATCAATTAAAGTTATCTAACGGGAAACTGCGTTTCTCATACGGTACCTTGGGAAATAATAGTGGAGTTGGCCGGTATGAACAACAGGAGACCCTGGCTACTAGTAACTACCTCATCAATGGCAAAATTGTAAAAGGATTTGTGAATCGAAAAATGGTTAATAGGAATTTAACTTGGGAGGAGTCAAGGGTTACCAATATAGGTATAGACATGGGGTTTTTCAGGAATAAACTCTCTTTCGAAATTGATTATTATGATCGGCTTACTTCGGGAATGATCCGTCCTTCAGACCTCTCCAATCTGCTCACAGGCGCTTACACGGCTCCTCGAAGAAATATTGGTGACCTCAGAAATAGAGGCATTGAAGGTAATTTCACTTGGCGCGATCGGAAAGCCGATTTCTTTTACACGGTCAATTTAAATGCATCATACAATCAAAATGTGCTGGAAGAATGGAATGAACGGCTTAATCGAGGGCCGGTGTTTTTGAATATGCCTTATCAATTCCTCTATACCTACGAAGATATCGGTATTGCCCAAACCTGGGAGGATGTTTATAATGCAACGCCTCAAGGAGCATCCCCGGGAGATATTTTACGGAAAGACCTAAACGGGGATGGAAGGATCGATGGTAATGATCAGAAAGCCTATCCCAATATCCAACGCCATCGCCCTACCACAAACTTTGCCATGAATGCAACGATGGCATGGAGAGGATTCGATGTAGCCCTATTATTGCAAGGTGCCGCGGGTAGAAAAGATTATTGGATTAACAACTATAACAATATTAACTTCGCGGATACACACTATGCATCAACATGGGACCATTGGAATAACCCATGGACGGTAGAAAACAGGAGCGGAGCATGGCCCCGACTTGGTGGGAGTGGCAACCGTGTACAAACTACGTTTTGGTTGGATAACCTGGCCTACTTGCGTTTGAAAAACCTACAAATTGGTTATTCAATACCAAACAAACTTTTAAACGCGGTAGGTATTAGCAGGGTTCGAATCTATGTAACATCCGAGAATTTAATGACTTTCACCAAGTATCGAGGATTGGATCCGGAAAAACGGACTTACGAGAATGAGGTTTATCCATTGAATAGAGCTTATACTGTGGGTATTAATTTTGAAATTTAACGATCATGAAAAGAATATTATCTAAAATAGCAGTTGTTATATTAGTGGGGGCATTGTTCTTCAACGTTTCGTGTGTAAAAGATCTTCTTGATCAGCAACCAACGACGGAACTAGGTGCTTCTGCTTTCTGGAAAACAGAAGATGACGCCACCTACGCTTTAATGGGTGCCTATTCAAGCATACGTCCAATTTTCGATAGAGACTACCATTATGATGGATTCGGAGAATTTATCAGAATGTATAATACCGGCGCCGCACCCATCAGTTTTACAACCAATAACCCAAGTAATTACGGGGGAAATCTTGATGTGGTATGGACGGCGTTGTACGGTGGAGTTAACAGGACCAATTATGTAATTGAAAATGTTGGAAGAATGCTTCCAAATGCAAAAACAGCAGAATCACTCAAAAAATTGGAAGCGATCGTAGGAGAGGCCAGGTTATTACGCGGTATGTGTTATTTCAGATTGATTTCCATGTATGGAGATGTTCCTTATTTTGGGAAAATCATTTATGATAACTCGGAAGTGGAATCAATTTCAAGAACTCCTTTGGCTCAAGTTAAAGACTCTATTTTAGCCGATTTCACTTACGCGGTTGAAAAACTTCCTGACAAGGCCGGAGAAGTAGGCAGAGCCGGGAAACCTGCAGCTTTGGCATTCCGTGGCAAACTGAACCTCTATTGGGCATGCTGGAATAATTTTGGCTGGCCTGAGTTAGAAACATTTACCCCTAGTCCATCGGAGGCGGTTTCAGCATATACTGCAGCTGCAGCTGATTTTAAAAGAGTAATTAATGATTTCGGACTTAAACTGTTCCGAAATGGGGAACCAGGAGAATGGGGTACCATGGGTAACGCGGAAATATTACCCAATTACTACTATATGTTCATACCCTCAACGGGGAATCCTAACACGGATGGTGAGATGATCATGGTATTTACTCACGGTGGTACTGGTACGGGGCAAAGCGAAGAGTTAATGCGTGTCTTTACCGGGCGTACAGTGGAAAGTAGTCAAAATCAAGCCATACCGCGTTATGAGTTAGCCGATCGTTACCAATCTACCATTACCGGGGATTTTGCTGAACCTTTAGTTCCAATGAATCCCGCTGCACCCGGAGCCAGAACAGCTCCTAATTCAGCTTTGAATCCCGATAGTTATGCCAATAGAGATTATAGGATGAAAGCAACGCTCTTATGGGATTACGAGATGATCATGGGTATGCTTACATTGCAAGAAACAGGATTTTCCCCTTTTATCTACAAAACCTGGAACCAGTTAGTCAATATCAACGGCAAAACCTATCGTTCATTTAATGATGGGGGAACCAACAGAACCGGCTATCAATTTAGAAAGTTTATTCGAAATTATGCAGGCCAAAGTCGCAGTGATGGTGACTATAACTGGCCTGTGATGCGACTAGCCGACGTCTACCTGATGTACGCGGAGGCTACCAATGAACTTCATGGCCCTCAACCTGATGCCATAGATCTTGTAAACAAGATACGCCATAGGGGTAATTTACCACCCCTCAGTGCCGCGAAAACCGCGGATAAAAAATCCTTTTTCGATGCGATTGAGCAAGAAAGAATTGTAGAGCTTGTAGCCGAAGGACATAGAATGTGGGATCTTAGAAGATGGAGGGCTTTAGAGAGGGTGTGGGGTCCACCCTATGGTGATGGTAAGTGGACTATTGACACTCACGGCGCTCAGCAGCAACGCTTTTTCTTTAATGCCCCGGAACTTACGTATCAACGTTGTTATCTATTCCGCATTCCTCCTTCAGAACGGGATCGCAATCCTAATTTAACGCAAAATAGCCCATGGTTGTAAAACTGGATTCAATATAGAACACTTATTTTGAACATTAAATAACAGATTGAGCAATGAAACAATATATTTTATTATTCTTGACAATGACCTCTTTTTTGATTGTGGTAACGAGATGTGCCGATTATCCAATTGATGAGGATGGATTGTTAATTACCGATAGAGCGGAGTGTTATGTCAGTAATTTTGACTTGTTGGGAACAGATTTTCAAACAGCACGTACAGCAGCTCCTGCTATTGATACAACCGCCCAAACTATCAATATCGAAGTGTTTTTTGGAACGGATCTGAAAAACCTGTATCCCCAATTCACTTTGGCACAAGATGCAAAACTGGATCCGAAAATCACCGGGAAAGAAGATTTTTCTGATTTGACAAATCCAAAAAAGTGGACAGTAATATCAGGAAATAGGAAGGTACGTAAAACGTACACCGTGTATGTTACAGTTCAACAACCATCATAAACTCATACAACTATGAAAAATATAATCATAAATATCGCCAAGTACACGCTTATTGTTTTGATGATAGTATCTTGCGGGGAGTGGGAGTATTCTGTCCCCGAAGTATCCCCAGGGTTAAAAAACGACTGTATTAATCATTCGCTCGGGCCAAATGTTGTAGGTCAATATATTGAATTCGCTTATGCTATGGCTATAAAGCCTGAAGAGGGTAAATTGGCTACAGCTACCGTTGAAGCATCCATCGCGGGTGCTGAGGGCACCTATCTTGATCATAAATCGTATTACACGAACGGCTCAGGAGTGAATGTTGGTGTTGAAGTAGGAAACAGCTCCACTACTTCAGGGAACAAAACAACGGTAACTTTTACTGCTGACACATGTGCTGCTACATTACGCTATTATTATAAAATTCCGGAAGAGGCCCGTGGAAAAGATGTTTCGTTCACTTTTTCGGCTTCAGCTAGTAACGGCGAGAAGGTGCAGTATGAAATGGGACCATATAAAGTAAGAGAAATGGATTTGAAGCTGGATTTGATCGCGAAAGATGGTAGCACCTGTTATATTTCGGTAGCTGACATGGCTGTTTATGATGCAACCGCTGCCGCGTCAAATCCTGAACGAATAGATTTAATCTATCTTCACAGATCAGTTCCCGGTGTGACATTTAACCATTCGATAGTTTCACCAACTTCTGATGCTCAGTATAGGCCCGGTCTTGAGTTGTCCTCAGGTTTACATAACAAATCAAAACTCATCAAGGCATGGAATATTCAAGATCGGCAACTAGCCCGCATGCAATATGGAGTGTTTGTTGATGATGTGGATTTAAAAAACATGAACTTTAATGATGCCCCAGATTATATTATAAACATGAGGCCGGAATCAGGACTTTGGGTAGAGACAGAAAATGGTAAATACAGGGCTTATATTTTTATCAATAAGGTTGATAACGCGAAGAAAGAGATTACATTTAGCATCAAAAGATTACAGGTTAATTGATTTATCACCCTATACAATTTGAAGCGAAGAAGCTTATAGGATAACTTTTATCTTGTTGGAATGAAAAATATCTTGCAAGGTCTCATCAAAAGAGATGTGACCCATGTTTACTTTCTCTCTTTATTGATTTGCGCAACGTTAATCTCTTGTAATCAGAATGAAATAATCATCCGCGAATTTGGGGATTGGACTCCTAAAATGGGTGGATGTGGGGGAGTCTTTTTCAACGCTCAAAAAGGACCACTGATTATTGAAATAGAAAAAGATGATTTAAGAGACGATGCGCGATCAAGAATTCTTCGTGCCGTTTTTGTTGGACCCGATCGAGAGGTGATAGGCGATTTTAATAGTGCCGATGCAGATAATGACGATAAAATAATACGATTTGAAACAGATGTATATCGTCCTGGCATTTACGCGGTAATGGTCACTGTATCCAACGACCGATATGGGGAAAATATTACTTGGAGGTTTAGAACGAATTGCAAAAAGTTTATCATTGAAACATCTAGAGGTCACAAAGACAGCCACCATAAAGAACCCATTGTATTACTTGATCCCGAAAAAGAGACAGACCTCTGTTTTTTGCCCCAACGTGGAGAGTTCGATATTCTGATAACCGGACTTCCTGATAACCAAAAAGTGATAGAATTAATAGACGCTAATAATCAGAATATCGCGTCAATAAGGGTAAATGATGGCACGGCTGTTTATAATATTGTAGAAGGTGAACGGCAGGCAACACCCTGGAGATTGCATTTTCCACAAGCTCAAGCAAAAGTAGAAATTGAGGGTGTAACAGAATGGGATGATCATTATTTATCTGATTATTTTACTGTTTACCCTGGTGGAGCATTTTGGACACCAAGCCTTGAGAATTGGTTTAACTTTCATGAAAACAGGTGGTTATTAACTCCTTATAGCCACACGCTCATTAGCCAGGCAAACATACCACAATCTGCGGTTTTTACACTTCACAATAATGGAACCGCTCCCAGGAAAGTTAAACTTGATCTGGAGTTCCCCCATAAAAAATGGAATGTTCAACTATCAGAAAAGGAAACTAGCTTAGGGCCAAATCAAACAAAGAGCGTGACATTAAGTTGGAAAGGAGCTAAGAAAAATCAATCGGTTCATTTACGAGCGACTTGCGATGGATTTACAACCTACGCTACCTTAAACGTTAAGGTGCAACAGTCAGATACACCCGCAACTTTAACATTTCCAATAGTACTCAAACCCTATTTTCACGAGCATGAACAATTTGGTTATTCGCCAGATTACCCGACGACCAATCAACCCTATTTTAATATACACAACGAACCGTTCATCCTATCTGATAAAAGCCTATTTTCGTACCAAAGCGGAAAATGGAACGAAACAGATGTTGGAGAATTGCGAAGTTCAATTGCCGCTTTTGACTCGGATAACAATGTGTATCTATTAGGACGCGACAGCAATGAAACTGTTTTATTACACTCGACTGATAATGGACACACGTTCAAGTCATACGTAATTCCTGGTTCATTATTACTTCCCGGTTCATTAGGAGTCAGCTATGATATTGAGCAGTTTACCGGTCATAATATGTCTGATGGTCCGCCACCTATCATGAAATACAGACGTGTTGGTGCTGATAAAGAGCATTTTTGGAGAAGGTGGGGAAATGTAGAATTATTGATACCGAAAAAAACGGATCAGGGAATTGAATGGGAAGAGCCTATTTTCATTTCCGATAAATGTATAGGGGTATCATCTCATTCAGGGTTGCCATCGTCCGTGGTATCTCGTGATGATAAAATTTTTGTTGTTTGGGGAGAAGTCACTGATGTCCAAATCAGTAGAGAGGAGATACCGGGAGTACCTGTTTTTGTCGCCATGTACGACAAAAAATCCAAAAGTTTAAGTGCTCCGGTCCGAGTCGGCTTTGGACCTCCGCCTAATGATACACACAATATCCCAGGCATCACTATAGATAGCCATGGTTACCTGCATGTACTGACCGGCACACATGGTAGACCTTTTCAGTATGCCAGGTCTTTGCGGCCTATGAGTATCGATGGAGGATGGACTGAAGCCGAATCTCTGTTAGATAAAAACACACCTCACTCGACACAAACATACCTGGGTTTGGTCACGGACCAAGAGAACACGTTACACACGATTTTCAGATTCTGGCAACACAATGTTGAACCTTTTCCTGATACTCATTACGCGACATTGGCTTATATGTCTAAAAAACAAGGGGAACCATGGTCGGAACCTCGGATTTTAGTACAAGCGCCGCTATCACATTATAGTAACTTTAGACATCGTTTGACCATTGACCGTAAAGGGCGACTGTTTATATCTTACGACTATTGGTCAACCTACTGGTTTTATAGAAATGATAGGAAATATAGTGGAAGAGTCTTATTGATGTCATCTGATGGTGGGAAAAATTGGAGCTTAACGACAAACGATGACTTTCAAGAATAAATTAAATATGCCTAAAACAGTCATGGTTTAGTAGCTCCGCCGGGAATCGAACCCGGATTTACGGTTTAGGAAACTTACGACACGTCTATTATAATTATATGTTGTTCAGCATGTTTAAAGATACATCCCGTGAAATCACCC
>JAMNYO010000106.1 GCA_023622765.1 Bacteroidota bacterium
CCATCTACTGCTTGATTGCTAAAAGAAAAGAACTCAGCTTCGCTGCACTTTTGCTCGCAACGGCATAACACGAACAAGTTCGTTTTCTGCTCGTCTTGCTTAACGCAAAAGTTCGCATCACCTCAAACAGCTTTTCTTTTTAGCGCGATCTTCGCAGGATGTGTTCCCACAAAAGTTTACGAGGTCTTCGCTCTGAAAGCTGAAACAGTAAATAGCATGCGAAAATCAAGTTAAATAATAGAACTGTTTCAGTAACTCTAAAGCCATTCTGTCGGCTGATTTAATCTTACCAATCCCATTTATCCCATGGGCAAACGGTGTATCACCAACCCCATCCGTTCCGGTAGGTGTGTTTGATCATCTCCCGGGTGAACGCCAGCGCGTTTACCTCCTGGAATGTTGTATTAAACCGCGGCCTCATGTTCACTTTTTCATACCGATGGGAGGTGATGAGTTTCACCGTCTCATGATCCCCGATGTTGGTGATCTCCATCTTCTCGCCATCCCACTCGAGCGTGCGCTCCAGGGCTTGCAGCCTGATGGCCAGGTTGCCCATGAGGACGGTCTCGGTGAGTGGGCCGGAGTAGTCAAAATGGGAGGTGGCCTCTTTCCTGCTGCTTTGCTCCTCTTTGCAGGCCCTTACCCAGTCCATCTCGTGCAATCCCCCACCCAACGGGCTTGGGGTTACGCGGTCGATGGTTTCGGGTGGCACCTCGTAGGTGGAACCATCGTTCAGGAACACCTTGTAGTCACTCCCGTAAGAGCTACTAACGATCTTGCCCTTGGTGCCGACAAAGAGGTTCATGCCCCCGGGGCTCCCCATTGGTTCACCTGCCGGCAACTCCTTGATCCGGGAAGGCATGATGCCCCCATCGCTCCAAACCAACATCAATTCCGGGAACCTCTTGCCCTGAACCACGCGCTCGGGGAAGGTGTACTCTACCCGGGATGCTTGCGGGGCGCTCTCCGTGTTGACAACCGTGGAGCTGGCAATCACCCTGGTGGGGTATTTCAACTGCAAGGCATAGAAGGGAACATCCATCACGTGACATCCCATATCGCCCAAGGCACCGGTACCAAAGTCCCACCACGCGCGCCAACTCCACGGGTGATACGCCTCCTCGTGGTAGGGACGGTAGGGAGCCGGGCCGAGGAAGAGATCCCAGTCCAAGTAGTCGGGAGCCTCGTGCGACTCGGTGGGTCGCTCCAACCCCTGAGGCCAGATGGGCCTATCCGTGGTAACGTACACTTCATACACGTCACCGATCACTCCTCCCCGGATTAACTCGGTTACCACCCTTACCTCGTCCCTCGAATGTCCCTCGTTGCCCATCTGCGTGGCCACCTTGTATTTTCGCGCGGCCTCGGTGAGTGCCCTTGCCTCCCAAACGGAGTGGGTAAGGGGCTTCTGCACGTAGACATGCTTGCCGAGTTGCATCGCCATCATGGCCTGTACGGCATGCGTGTGATCGGGGGTAGCGATGACCACCGCATCGATATCTTTCTGTTTCTCCAGCATCTCGCGGAAATCTTTCCACCTTTTGGCCTCGGGATACCTTTCAAACACCGGCCCCGCGTATTGCCAGTCCACGTCGCACAAGGCAACGATATTCTGCCCCACGATATTATTGAGGTTAACCGCGCCTTTGCTACCCACACCAATCCCGGCGACATGTAACTTGTCGCTGGGGTTGATGTGTCCAAGTCCGCTGATGGCATAGCTCGGCACAATGGTAATACCGGCTATGCCCATAGATGATTTCTTAATAAAACTTCTTCGGTTCATTGGTTATGATTTTATGAAGTTCACTCACCGACAGGATTTTCTACATCGTTTATATCCCGAAGATACAAAAAACAGCCATGCAACAGCATCAAATTTTAATAAATATTTTGCGCCTGTAGAGTATGTAGCCCGCAAAGTGACATATCAGCACCATCAGCACCGCGAACAGCATAGAGCCAAACTTACCACCCGCCCAGGGGGAGATGAGCTTCGCGTAGATGAAGCGGTGAATGGATATTAATTCACCTTGGAACGTGAACTTTATGTTCGCGAGTAATATAACCAACACAAGGGAAAAAACATAGAGGATAAGCGGGTTCACCCCAAAAACATGAAAGAATTTGCTCCACCTGGTCTTGCCCTTGATGTCGATGATCCATATTAGCAACCCCAGCAGTTGCGCGGCAAACCCGCTGGTCACCAGCACGTAGGTTGGGCTCCAAAGCTTTTTGTTGATAGGGCATCCACCATATTGCAACAGGAGACCGGAAAAGGCCAGGATGGCGCCCAGGATCATCAGTCTCTTCACCCGCTCATGATTGTCGTGATGGTTCAATATAAGCGTCCCAAAAAGGAACCCGATCAACACGTGCGCGATAGAGGGAATGGTACTTAGCAGCCCCAAGGGATCGAAAGCAATACGCTCGCCCGCGGGCGTGATATCCCGATAGATATGCGCTTCTCCCAGTATGGCGCGGTCGACCACCGAGATAATGTTCTGCTCGGACATCTCGAATCCATTGCCAAACAGCAAAATAAGGAAGTAGCCGACGAGTAACGTGAACACCACCCAGATGATATGCTTCCTCTTGACCAGTAGGGTGATGATAGCAGCAAAGCCATACGCCAGCGCGATGCGCTGCAATACACCTAAAATTCTCAGGTTACTGAAATGCGTGGAGGCCTGTACCAAGTTTTCACCGGCTGACAAGCCGGCACAAAACAGTCTGAACCAGCTTAACGCCAAGCCTATGGCAAAAATCAGAACGGTTCGCTTTACAATCTTGCCGATCGCCGCCGGGGAGGGTTGAAAATTGAATTTACGCAGTGAAAAGCAGGTGGAGACACCCATGATAAAGATGAAGAAGGGGAACACCAGGTCCGTTGGTGTAAGCCCATGCCAGGTTGCGTGCCTGAGGGGAGCATAGACGCTGGACCAGGAGCCGGGGCTGTTCACCAGGATCATAAACGCGATGGTGATACCCCGCATCACGTCCAACGACAAGAGGCGATTTGAGCGTGTTGCCATCATGTCCGCTTAACGCTTTAGAGTGAGTAGAGAACAGGCTCGATTCCTGCCGAGCCTGTTCTCCACGTCAACTACCCGTAGATAGTATAATAACCAACCTTGCTATTCAAACACCCAATACGCGTCGGATGTGTCGGGTGCGAACGGGTGTAGCCACAGATCCCCCTTATTGTCCAAGCATAGCAGGTCGCCATTAAAGTCGAGCATCAATATATAGGTAAACCTGCTCTGCCCCATTTTATTGGTAGAGGTGATCTCTCCCTCCGCGTTCATAAAGTAGAACCAAAGGAAGTTGGTCTCGTCCAGGGAGAAAACACCTTCATTCCGGTAGCCGGAAATAAAGTTCAGATAGACGTTAAATCCCCTTGCCACTATCTTCTCAGCCGGACTGGGCGGTATAAATACACCATTCGCGTCTACCCGCCAGAGCAACATGGCCCCATTTTTCACGGTCGAGAAAAGCTTGTTCTTAAGGGTCATGAAGTAGACGTGTGCCCACCTCCAGGCAAACTCTCTAATATGCACCAACCTATCGGGTTGTATCCTATGCATGGAGAGGTTGTTGGTGGTCCCATGAACCGTGATAACCCTATCGGGGTCGTAATAGACCATACAGCGGTATTCCGACCAGTCACCCTGGAGAACCCCGCTTTTGACGAACTGATCACCCGCCTCATTCAAAGAGTAGGCCACCAGCTGCCCTTGAGGATTCCTCTGCAGCAACCTATCGGGGGTAGTCACGAAAAGGCTCCCCTCCGCATCAGTTAAGGAGAGAACTTTCTTCCTCTTCGATGATTTGAAGTTCATGTAGGGTGTTTTATACACCTCGTAGTCGGTATAGATCGAATCATGGAAATAGGGAGGCACGATCAATGATTGAATAGAGAGATCTTCGCCCGCGGCAAAGTCAGATAAAAGCAGACTCTCCACGTTGTTCTCTACAATCTTTGTGACCTCTACGCCCTCTCTGTTCTTATACTTGAGCCGAGAATGGACAACACCATCCACCGCGCTCACGGTTGAAAGCTTAAAGGTCAGGTCATTGAAATTGTACCCTATGTTGGAAACCTTCCGCGCACCCAGTTTGCTCCGGTAATACTCCAGGTCCCACGCCTTGACGGTTACCGTGGAGAAAAGGGATTTTTGCCCTAAACTATTCACGTTCCGCATCTCGAAGAGGTGGCTGTTTTGGGACAAACCTTCAATCACGACAGAGTCCTTCCGAACACCCGGTGTAGTGTGCTTAACGGGTATGACAAGGGAGTCCCGCCTTAGATTCCAGTAGATTACGGTGTTCTGAATCCTGGGATCCGCGTTGTAATACCAGGTTAATTTAACGCTGTTGATCCCCTGAAATCCCTTCAAGGAGTCTATCTTACCTAAATAGACCTGCTCCTCCATCTCCTCGAACTCTCTCTGTATCTCATTCATATCACCGCAAGAGAACAGAAAGAACGAGAAACATACAGCTAAGAAAAGAGTTATATTTTTCATTTTTTGCTCCATTTTAGATGTCATTCTTATTACCATTAAAAACCGCCTACATTCATTCTATCCTATCGTCACCAAAGAAGCTGATCTCGCCAATACTGTAAAAGTTATTGGGAGGGGGGCTTCCATCCGTGTTCTCGCGCACGAAGATACGTATGTATCGCACGGGATCTGCCTCGATGGGGATATCCAGCATATGGCCATCGATACCTCTTTGCCTGATATCACTGGAAGAAGCACCCAATTTATCGAGTCGCTCGATATTATGAAGGCCTAAGTAGGTCCAGTCGTCCTTGAAGGTATATGCCGGCACCACCTTGCCCGGGGGGGCAGAAACGTCGTCCAGCCAGTAATCCCGATTGGCCAGGGTCGCCGGGTCAATTTTATCGATACCCCACATCTCGAAAGACATGATATTGGCATTTCTATAGACCGTCCACCACTGATCAATCTGCAACCTCGGCCAAACGATCATCCTACTCAACTTCGCCACCTTTCTCAGGTCGAACGTGAACGAGAGGCCGGGCTCTCCCGACTGCACCATGTAGCCGTTATTGACAAATCCCACGATGCCATCCCACATGTTTTCGATGGGGAATCGTGTGCTGTATAGCGAAATATTATCGTACGGGATATGGAGTCTGTAGTCCAGGAATGGCTTCTCGATCTCCTTTTCAAAATAGGGCGTAGTGGTGTAGCGTACCGTATCGGAGATATTGCCCCACTTATCTTCAAAAGAGATGGCGAAGGTGGTCAGGACATCGGGGAACCCCCTGAAGTAGTGCCTCTCCTCGGGAATGGTGGTAAAGTAGACCTCAGAGGTTTCCAGTTCACCATCCACCTCGGTCATCAACCGAACGCCAAACTCGGTCTGGGATATATTTATCCACGTGGCTAAAATTCCACCGAATGCCGTCATGATGTCCAAGGACTCGTAGGCTACCTGTATGGGGGGTGTAAGTGGATTGAAGTTGATTTTAAGGGGCTCCGATTTCTGCTCCTTTTTATTCACCTTGTAGATGGTGGCTTCCACGTTTTCGGTGGTGTTGAACCCCTCCAAGACGATCTCGTTCTTGTAGATGGATGACTTCTCCGTAAAGGGTTTTCCACCCCGCTCGTATTCCGCCAGGATATAGAGCAGCTCCTGATCGTTGGGAAGCACGTACTCGATGGTGACGCCACCTGGAATGGGCGTTAACGTGTACTGCTCGAGCGCGTTCGATTTCCATGGCTCTACAACCTCTTCTGTTTTACAGGCAGGCAGTAGCAGCAAGGGCAGTATAAGCAATGATAAATATCTAATTTTCATACGATTATTTTATTTTTTGTATTAGCAAAAACAGATCACCATCCGTACGACTGCACGAGATTGTCGTTAATCCTTAGGTCATATATGCTGATAGGCCACAGGTACTCTTGCGGGGGAAACTCCCTCTGCCGCTCTTCGATGAAGGTCAGCTTATAGTATGTCTCCGGCGTGGTTCCATCGGTATTCCACGTATATCGAGGCTTGGTCCATAGATCTTCTGCCAGTTGCCAACGGCGGATATCAAAAAACCTCCTTCCCTCGAAAGCCAACTCGATCAGGCGCTCTTGTCGAATAATCTCACGCATTCCCTCCTTGTTTTTAGGGGCATTGGGGAATCGCGAATGGTTTTCCCAAGACTCTACCACCCCTTTCAAATCGGTCATACTCCTCACCTGGTCAATCCAATAGTATACCTCATCATCGGGTGAGTTTTTTATCTCGTTCAACGCCTCGCTGTAGAGCAGGTAGAGGTCGGCCAACCTCAATAGGGGGAACCGATAATCGTATCCCCTGTAGTCCAACTGTTTCCCTTGACTGCATGTTGTCTCGAAAGCCACCAGTTTCTTTACAACGTAAGCCGGTGCCCCGCTCACGTTTGGGCCACCCCTTCTGTGCTGCAGATGCGGGCTAAAAGTGGCCCCATTGTTTTCCGTTGAGGTACCGATTTCCACGTAGCTCCCATCAAAACCCAAGTTGCCGTAAAAACGGGGTTCGCGGTTGAAGTTCATATTCACGGTGGTGTAACCGGTAGCTATATAAAATTGATGGTTATCGTCCACGGTCGCGGTACGCAGCTTGTAACGATTGGAATAGTCCCAACTCTTATCCTCATCGATGGGTACACCGTTGTTGGAATAGAACAGTTCCCCCATGGTGAGCGATGCCCATAAAAAGCCCACTGTCCTGTCCTTATCTTGGGGATACATAACCGGGAAGACACCCCGTTGAAAGTCACCCAAAAGGTTGTAAAAGGCACTGGTTCCCCCCTTGCCCGAGGCAAAGCGGTCCATCGATGACCATATCACACCTTTGTTCCAGCGTTCCGTTACCGCTTTCCGCGGTGTCATGGTATTCACCAGGCTGTCGTTCATGTTGAAAGTTTGCGGGGCCGTGTTTTTATTGAACCGATACAGCTCATATCCTGCCAGGTGACAGGTGTCGATGGCGTTTTTTATCGCCGTTGCCGCCCTTTCCCATTTTGCCGCGTCATAGTTGGCAGGCATCAGCTTCACCCCACGGGAGTCTACCCAATCCCCGTAATAGGGGTTCCCGTTGAAGAGCGGGCTGGCGGCCAGCGTCAACACTTTAGCCTTGATTCCCATGGCTATCGGCTTCGTGATCCTGCCATCCTCTTCTACCGGGTTGGCCACGTTCATAGGCAAATAGGGGATGGCCTCATCTAATAACTGCACGATGTAATCGACGCCCTCATCGAAAGGCTCCCTGAAAACCTTCACCTCTTCGGGATCGGCAGAGAGGGGGATATTCTCCTTGATAAGCGGTATGGGACCATACAGCCTCAACAGGAAGAAATGGTAATAGGCCTTTAAAAACTTAACCTCTGCAATCCACTGTTGTCTCTCCTCTTCAATAATATCTCGCGGTACATGCGCGTTTTCCAAAAAGATATTGCAATGCCTTATGGCGGCGAACATCGACCGGGTACCTGCCCAGTAGTTCATGAGCGGCGAGTTGGTGTTCTGTTCGCCTCTCGCTAAACGACCGCCCTGCAAATCATTCAGGCGCCCGTCAATCGCGAAAATCTCATCCCTACAACCCAGGAAAGATGGGTAATCATAGGGGTTGGTGATATCCGGCAAATAGGAGTAACAGGAGAACAAAAAGCGCTCGGTGACAGCCCTGTTTGAAAACGCGTCATCTAATGACGGGGTATTATCCGGTACAACATCCAGGTAGTCGGAACAACCGATCATACCCACTAACGCTATCAAAAAGAAAAAGCGATGTAGCTGTTTTTTAAGATATATCATAGCTTTCATCTGTTTTAAATATTAACGTTAATACCCAAGTTTAATATCCTCTGTACGGGATAACCAAGACCATTACCTGCCATTTCCGGATCCCACATTTTAAATTTCGACCAGACGAACAGGTTGTTCCCGCTCACGTAAAGCCGCATCGATTGCAAGTGAACTTTACTGGTTAACTTACGGGGGAGGGTATATCCAATCTCCAGGGACTTAAGCCTTACGAAATCCCCGTTTCGCAACCAATGGGTACTCTGCTGAACATTATTTGATATACTGCTGGCTGACAACCTGGGCCAGAAAGCGTGTAAATCACGGTTGCTTTCAGACCAGTGGTTATCGGCGATAATCTGCATCAATGCCCTTTGTCCATTATTTATAAACGGTGTGATGTGACTTGGACTGATGAAAAAGGAGGAACGGGCCGATCCCTGGAAAAAGCAGGAGAAGTCGAAGTTATGGATCCCTATAGTAATCCCTGACCCCCAAATGATTTCAGGTACCGTTGGGAAGCCGATGGGTACCATATCATCGCTATTGATAACCCCATCGTTATTGATGTCCTTGTACTTGATATCCCCGGCACCATAGGTGCCAAACTGCTTGGGCGCGTTGTTGGCCTCTTCGTCATCAATGAAAAACCTTTCGGCAATATACCCCCATTCTTGCGATAGCTTTTGTCCAATTTTCGATTTCCACGGGGTATCGGCATAATTGGGCTCTTCAAACTGCCTGTACTTGCTTGTCGCGTAGGTGAAGTTGGTGTTGGCCATAATCCAAATATCGTTGGTGAAGTTTTTCTGATATTTCAACTCGGCCTCTACACCGTGCCCTTTCGCGACCCCCACGTTTGCCTGTGGGATGGTTACCAACCCCATGGTGGAAGGTATGTCGGATCGGGTTTGCAGGATATTCTCCCTGAGCTCTTCAAAGTAATCAACCAGCAGGTGTAACTCATCGAACAGGGAGAGTTCAACTCCCAGGTTAAGCTTGTTGGCCACCTCCCAGGTGATCAGATCATTCGCGTACCGCGTGATTGAAATACCGGGCCTATAATACTGCATTTCCGTACCAAAGGTATAGCCATACCCTTCCATGTTGATTTGCGAGAGATAGAAAAACCTGTCGCTCAGATAGCCTATCTGGTCATTTCCCACTTTCCCGTAGGTTCCCTTGAGCTTAAGGGTGGTGATCACCTTGCTTAGGTTCGACATGAACTCCTCGTTGCTCACCATCCAGCCGCCTCCGACGGATGGGAAAAAGCCCCACCTGTTATTTTTGGAAAAACGCTCAGAGCCGTTATAGCCAAAGTTGAACTCCGCGAAGTAGCGAGAGTCGTAGCCATAGGCCAACCTTCCGGCCGTGGAGATATTGCGTTTCGCCAGGGACTCCTGTATGGTGGTGACGGAGGTGTTGATCTCCTCCCTGAAAGAGCCTACCAAAAGGGCGTTAATATCGTGCACATCGGAGAACAGCTTATTATACCCCAGCCTCATCTCCCCGTATTGAGAGTAAGCGATATACTTTGAACCAAAGTCGTAGGAGAGATACTCCGTACCCTTATCGGGGTTCAACGCTTCCAACCGGTACGATTTGTCGGATGTGGTGGCCGGTGTATAGTAGAACGGGTTGTACGACCGTTGCAGGTCGTAATAGGAGTTTCGTTTCACGTTATAAATTCCCCTGGCATAAAGACCCTCCAAGGCATCCTGAAACTTATGCTCCATATCCAGTTGGATAAGCATCAACGAAGAGCTCGACTCCTTGTAACCGCTAATAATTTGGGCCAACGGGTTGGTATAGGCACCCACGGCTTCATACGCCCCGAAAAGGATGTGGTTGGAGAACTGGTGTACCTCATCTTTGGGGTAGTAAGGTAAAAAGCGGACGGGTGAGGCATTCCTGGCCATGGAGAACACTTGCGCTCCACCCTGCTTGGGACCCTGGGTGTTGTCAAAACTACCGTACGTCCTAATAATCGCCTGGGTTCTGGGATTAAATTTAACCGTTACGTTCGAACGAAGTTGGAATCGATTGATATCGATATTGTTATTAAACTTGTTCTCTTCACTCTCTTTGATGATACCGGTATCGTGCAGGAAGTTGGCCGACAGGTAATATTGAACGGCCTTTCCACCACCGGTAATATTGGCATGCAGGCGTTGATTAAAGGTGTAATCCTTTATCAGGTAATCATACCAATTGACCGATGGGTACATGACAGGGTTGGTTCCCGCCTCCGTGTTATAGATTTTGGAGGAGGAGTAGGGTAAGTCCACCAAGGGGTTTCGAGTCCTGACCGCCTCGTTATGAAGCCTCATGTAGGTGATGGGGTCGGCGATTTTCACCAGGCTGGTGTTACTCGACGACGAGAGTTCACCCCTGATGTTCACCGTCACCTTATCGGTCAGACCTTCCTTGGTGGTGACCAGTATCACCCCGTTTGCCCCTCTTGCACCATAGAGCGCCGAGGCGTTGGCATCTTTTAAGACCGAAAAGGAGGCGATATCGTCCACGTTTAAGTTGGCTAGCTCATTGGCCGACATCTCGATACCGTCAACCAGGATCAACGGGTCTTTTTTACCGCCCGCGCTAAACGAGGTGATACCGCGAATAAAGAACTCGGCGTTATCCAGACCGGGTTCTCCCGACCGCTGGTAAGAGATGATTCCCGCCATCTTACCTGCAAAGGCGGTGGTCAGGTTGCTGGAGGGTACCCTCAGCTCATCGGGAGTGACGGCGGTAATCGCACCCACCACGCTCTCCTTTTTTTGTCGGCCGAAAGCAACCACCTGCACTTCATCCAGGGCAACCACATCTTCATGCAGGGTGATGGTAACCCGGTTCACCTCTTCCGCCACGTGTTCCGCTTTCTGGAACCCCATGAAAGAGTAGACCAGGACAGCCCTGGGGGGGCAGGTGAAAGTATACTTCCCTTCACTATCCGTGGTCGTTCCCTGATTTGGGTCTGTCTTAAGTATAATGGTAACGCCGGGGAGGGGGAAACCATCTTGGTCGACAACCCTACCCGCGATGGTGACTCGAGCTTGATCGACACCCAGCATTAACTCCGACCCACTCGCTTCTTCTACCCCTTCAAAGTCCGATGACATGCCAGCCATCGCCGATGAACAGATAAAGAGAGACGCGACGAAACATAGAAAAAAACATTTAACACACTTCATACAATGATTATTTATTTTTATTACAGCGTATAGAAACTTTGATGATTAAAATAATCATTCATTTTTAAACTATTTCTCGCCATGGCATAGTCCAAGTAAACTTGTCCTCTGCTCATTTGGCTTAACGAAATAGTTCTCCAAGAGTGTTAAATGACTGTTTCAATCACGTCGGCTTCATACCAAAAAATGAATAATGAATAAGATAATACGACAACCTCCTTGCAAAGTAAATAGTGAGAAAAAACAAGGAACTGGCAACGCCAGTTAACACACGGATGCAATAAAGGCAAAAATTTACAAAAAAACACCCTATTTAACGCAGCCTTTACCTCAATTTAAGCAAAACCACCCTTTTAAAGAAAAGCTCCGCGCCCTCGGATTGCAGTTGAATCTTACCTTTACTGGGTTTCACATTATAAGCATGGTTTATCAACTGACCATTCAGGAAAACAGTAATGGTTTCGCCATCCACCACGCATTCGAGGATATTCCACTCACCCACGGGGTTCTCGACATCGTCTTTACCCCGAGCCCCCTTCTCACCGGACAAGTTCGGGTCTTTACGTTCCCAATCTATACGTCCCAGATTAATGGTCACGGGATCACCGGTAGAAGAGTATCGGTTCCCTTTTTCATAAGAAGCCACGGTAGAGGTAATCGCAAACTCTTCGCTGCCATCGCCCACCACGATAAAGTCGCCGGTACCGCCCTCGATGATATTGCACTCGATGGAGTACATCCAGTTTCCTTTCCAGGCACCATCTTTACCTACCGAGTGCACCAGCAGCCCGCTATCCCTCACCCTATCCTCACGAGGCTTGAACGTCTGTTCGCCCCATTTATACTCCAAAACGATGCGATAGTTTTCATACTCGTCCAGGGTGGTGATGCATCCCCACTCCTCCCCTGAAATCCTCAGCCAACCCGACTCATTGATAGTAAACACATTTTGGGGATCGTTATTCACACCCCTGTCTCTTAAAAAGGTGTACCACTTGTCGAGGTTGGTGCCATCGAACAGCACGACAGAGTCTCGCGGTATGTCATTATCGCCACCTCGCGACATGCTATTACCTCCGCATTTTGAAGCAGAGAGCAAGGTTGAGCCTAAAAACAGCAGGCAGAAAGCACAAAATGTAAGAAATCTTTTCATACGTAATCTATTTAACTTCAAGTTTATACACCCTCACGTAATCAACTGTAACAGTGTCGGAAGCTTAAACCTGTTTAATGCCCCAAAAGTGGCCGACTCCTATTACACCTTCAACTCCCACCCCTTGGCGTACTCTCTTGACCACAACCGGTTAGCCTTTTTATTTCCGACAATGGTACCACGCTGCGGGTCAATGCGTAATGGCTGCCCAACCTGATGCGAGATATTGGAGAGCTGCATCAGTTGCGTGCTCATGCATGCCTCCTTTAGCTGAGAGTTCAGCTTCTCCCCTGTTCGAATGGCGTTGAAGAAGTTCTGAAAGTGGTACGCGTCGAGGCTCTGCGTGGGGTTGACCAGGTTGCCGGCCTCGAATACCATTTCGCTACCGATATGCTTGACAAGCTTATTGTCTAAATCGTACACATCGTACTCATTCCCACCACCAATCACCATGCTTCCTTTGTCGCCAAAGAAGACTACGCCGCTGCTGTGCCCGCTAATGGTGTTGCGTATGCAGCTCTGACTCTCCCAGGTGATCACCTTGTCATTATCGAACTTGAAGTTGACCAGTTGCGTGTCGGGTGTCTCCCAATCGTCGGTGTAATGTAACCGGTTACCCACCGAATCCACGTGCACCGGGTAGCCTAGCTTCATGCCCCAACGGAGCAGGTCGATATAGTGCATGCCGTTATTCAACGACTCGCCCGTTCCCCAATGCCATCTCCAGTGCCAGTCGTAATGCACGATATTGTCCTTGTAGGGCAACCGGGGCGCGGGACCCTGCCATATATCCCAGTCCAGCCACTCGGGTACGGCCGTCTCCTTGCCTATTCCCATAGATGGACGCTTGTTGTAGTACCAGCTCTTGCCGTAGACAATATTCCCGATGATACCGTTATGCAGCTCCTCTATTGCATGTTTAATATTGGGCCACGAGCGCCGCTGGTTACCCACTTGAACCACTTTGCCGTACTTCTTCTCGGCATCTACCAGGATCTGGTTCTCCGCCGGGTTGTGGCTGGTGGGCTTCTCCATGTAAACATGTTTGCCCGCCCGCATCGCCATAACGGCTGCCATGGCATGCCAGTGGTCGGGAGTGGCTATAAACACGGCATCAAAGCTGTCGGACTCCAACATCTTACGAATATCGCGGTGTCCCTTTGGCCTGTTGCCGGCAACCTCTTCGACGGCTTTTATACACTTCTCAATAGCTCGACTATCCACATCGCAAATATCGGTAACGATACAGCCGTTTTTCTTCTCATTGGCAAACCCTTTGGCCAAGGCGTTCCCCCTAGAATTAACCCCGATTCCGGCCATGCGGATACGGTCGTTGGCACCGACAATATTCCGGTAACTCGATGTACTAAAGCTGGGCAACACCCCGCCGATTGATACGGCGGTTGTGCCAATGGCCACGTTTTTGATAAATTCTCTTCTTGTTGTCATAACTTAACTGTTTCTATTAACAATAGGTCCCCTACTGAAAAACCGGTGTTGGAAATAGGCAAACATGGTGTTTTTCATAGGGGATCCCCTGCCCTAATATTTTTTAAATTACCTATATGGCAAATATAACTGTTTCCACGAGAAAAGGTGTTTTTTACGTGATAATTCTACAGCCCCAAACAGAGCGCATTGATGTAACTTTATAAAGGAAGGTATTTAAATCCATTAAATCTACTGTTTTCGCGAAAAAATACCCTCAAAAAACGCACTGGTTTGTCAGCCAATACCCTATTTTGTTTCTATTGTAACCAGTGATGGACAACTATACCCGGGCGTTCCTTACCTGCCAATACCCTGTTTTGTTTCTATTGTAACGGGTGTAATAATCAAAAGTGATGCTTTATCGTTTGAAAAGCATCACTTTTGAACATTAGGCCTCACTAAATTTGTGATCTAAATAAAACAGCTGGAATATTTACATTCTATAAAAATTTAATTTTCATCTTCATCGATCACCGTCAGTGGTGGTATATTGTTCTCAGCGCCTTCATACCCTTCGTTCTGATTTATCACTCCCATGGTGTTGGTGGTAATGACATTTATGTCAATGGGCCAATAAATATACCTCGGCTCTGTTTTGAATATCTTGGGTGCCCTTCCGCCTATTGAACCCATTTTGTACCATGTGTTGTAATTCATCACCCGATCGTACCACCAGTTTTTCTTGCTTATATTATCCAACGTATACCCGTTAAGGTTCTTTTTCGCCATGATGTTCGATACTCGTACCATCTCCCCATGCCTGAATTCTTCCATGGCTAACTCTCTCAGACGTTCATCAAAAATGAAGTCGACATCCACCTCGGAAGCCGAAATAGCCGGGGCGTTAGCGCGCCCCCTGACCACGTTAATATCGGAAGCGGCTTGATTAAGCTGATTCTTCCAATAGTATGCCTCGGCTCTGAGAAGATAGGTTTCGGCAAGGCGGAACACGTACATATCGCCGGCCCCCCCCATCGGACGACCTTCAAACCCCGGTGCATGAGGATAATAGGTCTTGTGGTACGGCATTGGCCATATAAAAAAGCTATCTACCGGGAAGGCGAAATTCATGGGATTAATCGGTTTATTGTAATCAACCGAACCCGGCCTGTTGTAAAGAATTTTGTCAACCTCCCACCATATGGATGAGGCCCTTCGTAAATCCGGGGTAGTCTTCCAACTGTAGGTATCATCCTCCCATATTTCATAGCTGTACCAGTATGACTGATTGACATCAGGGTTTGCTCGGCCTAATGCATCGTATTGAGGACCTCCGGCATATGTACCGGATTTTCCCTGACTATCAAGAACCCACGTGTACCACCAACCGCAATGATAGCTTCGCATGAGATATGACCCTATTTTTGCTGCCGGGGGTGCCTCTTCACGATCGATAACTATGAAAATGGACTCGGTATTCTCGGCGATAGATTTATTTTCAGGTCGATGCAAGTCCCAAATCACATTTTTCGTTGCATCTGCGGCATCACTGCCAAAGCGTTTTTTCATTAAACTGTAGGGTCCATCGATAACCGATGAGGCAGCCGTGATAGCCTTATCGAAATCCAAATTAGCAAGGTAGAGTTTTGATAAAAGATGGTACGCCGCGTATTTGTTAGGTACTCCGATTTTCGTTTTTTCGGGCAACCATTGTACCACGAACTCCATGTCTGAAATCAATTTTTCAAGAATCGTCCATCTGCTGTGAGTATAAAAGTCAAGTTTAGGACCCTTCAACTCGTAACCTATAAAAGGTACATCCCCGTAGCTGTGTATCAGTCGATAATACCACCATGTACGATAGAAAAGGGCTTGTGATAGTATCTCATTCCGATCGCTCTCTTTTTCCCACTCCACGTTGTCTATTCGAGATATAATTACATTGGTGTTCTTAATAAACCCGTATATGCGTTCGAATAGCGGCAGAATGGGCATGTATGTACCGGAGGAAGGTGTTACTACGGTATAATCGAACATGCCTATACCAAAACCAAAATCAGAAGTAACGTGATCCAATTGCAGGCAAGATCGGTCGCTGTAGAAGTCTCTTTTTAAATCTCTCCTCACCGTAACTAAACCCGATTCAAAACCTGCCTTATCAACGTAAACATTTTCGGGGGCGAAAAAAGACAAGGGTTCGGGTTCCAGAAAATCCTCGCTGCAAGCCAGAAAGAACAAGGCAAACAAGGCGGGCAACAACATATTGAGAGGGCGTTTCCAATCGCCACGTTTTAATATTTCTCGTTTCATTTCGTTTATTTTAAGATATTAGACAAACTATAATGTTATATCGATTCCAAGTGTGAATGTTTTGGGCATAGGGGTTGTTCCTCCTAATTCGGGATCGAATCCCGGCCATTTGGTAAAGGTCAAAACATTCCTTCCCGTCAACATTACCCTCAGGCTTTGTACGGATAACAAGTTCTGCAATATACTTACAGGAACCGTGTAGGCGATAGTAACGTCTTGTAATCGTAAGAAACTCATGGGCTCGAACACCCGTAGGCCACCCCCGTAGCGCCCCCAGTTATCGGGAAACACGTTTCGGGCATACTTAGCGTCCGGGTTTTCAGGCGACCAATAACCCCACGCCCAAGCGTTCGTGCGGTCGTACGTTGATCTATTCCCCATCAGCCCGGGAACTTCTCTTATATGCCCTAAGTCGGCGCGGAAAAATAGCGAGGCGGAAAAGTTCTTTAAGAAGTCGAATTCATTTCTAAACCCTAACCGATATCGAGGTGCCGTGTAACCGATAAATTTCTTATCTTCAAACTGGGTATACTTGTCATCTTTATTCACATCGACTACTTTGTAGTCACCCGGTTCCACGCCATATTTTGCCGCCTCGTCTTTCTCATCCACTTGCCATATACCGATTCTCTCGTAATCCCAGACAGCATCGCGCGCGTACCCCGGGAACCATTGATTTTCAAAATCAGGGAGCTCGCCATTTTGCTCCTTATTCAACAACTTGAAGTCCCCGAAATTTCCCCAAAGCTCTTTGATCTTGTTTCGGTTCATTGAAAACACCAAAGTGGATCGCCACGTGAATTCTTTTCCACCAATATTTACACTGTTAATGGTAGCTTCAAGCCCTTGATTTGCCAACACCCCTAGATTTGCATAAATGCTGGCGAAGCCTGTAATCTTGGGCAGTTGTCTATTAAGGAGCATATCATGGGTGTTAGCGTCATAAGCATCTATACTCATATCCACGCGGTTATCAAACAAGCTGATATCTAAACCCGCGTTAAATGATTCCGTTTGCTCCCATCTTAACTTAGGGTTGGCTAATGAAGTATTGAAAACGCCTGTTTCTATATTGCTGCCGTCATACCCTATAACTGAACCTAATTGTGCCAAAGCCGAATAACCACCGATCTCGCGATTCCCGTTCCTACCCCACGACAATCTTACCTTAAGCTGGTTCATCCATGGGATGGCGTAAAACGACTCCTCGTGTAGTTTCCAAGCAAAAGCAAAAGCCGGGAAAACGGCTCTAGGCTTGTCCTGACCGAAAGCGGAGTATCCATCTCTACGAACGGAAGCCGTGAACAAGTACCTGTTCAGCAATGTATAGTTCAGCCGGGCCATTAGCGCGTCACCGCTACTAACAGCATCGCTGTTCGATAGTGTGGGTTGGGCCCCAAATTGCAACGCGTGATAGATCAAGTTTTGATTGGGGGAGAATTCCGAATTAGCCTGAGTTGAGGACCAGCTTTGGTTTTTCTCGGCATTGGCCAATAGCGTAACATCGAATTCGTGTGCGCCGAAAGTTTGGTTCCATTTAATCAGGTTATCAAGCAT
>JAMNYO010000047.1 GCA_023622765.1 Bacteroidota bacterium
TTGTCTGACGCTTCGCCGCCGAACATGAAGGCGCCGAGGATGTCCCTGATCTTGGAGCGGATATCCCCCGTCGCCACCCGGTCGATCGTGTCAAACACGGTCAGCTCCTCGTTCAATAGTTGCGCCTGGTTCTGGGCGAAGTAGCCGATCTTGACGTTGTGGCCCAGCTTGAGCTTACCCCCGTGCTTGATCTCGCCCATGATGCACTTGACGAGGGTCGTCTTCCCCGCACCGTTCTTGCCGACAAAGGCGACCTTCTCGCCCCGTTCGATGGTGAGCGTCACGTCGCTAAATACTTCGTGGCTCCCGTAGCTCTTTGAGACTCCCTCCATGATGATGGGGTAGGAGCCGGACCGGGGTGCGGGCGGGAACTTCAGGTTGAGCCGGGAGGTGTCCAGCTGCTGCTCCCGCCGCTCCCGCCGCAGCTCCACGTAAGTGGAGTAGTTTACCCGGTAGTCGTGGATAGAACCCAGAACAATCTCAATGGTACGGTTGGTCACCCGGTCCAGGAAGGCACGGTCGTGTGATACCAGCATCACAGCGCTTCCGCTACTGGCAAGGAACTGCTCCAACCACTGGATCGAATCGATGTCGAGGTGGTTGGTCGGCTCGTCCAATAACAGCACGTCGGGTGCTAGCAACAGGATTTTCGCCAGTTCGATACGCATGCGCCACCCCCCGCTGAACTCGCTGGTGGGGCGGTTAAAGTCGGCCCGCTCAAACCCGAGACCCAGGAGCGTCTTTTCCGCTTCTGCCTCGAACGTGTGGATGCCCGAAAAGTGCAACTGCTCCTGCAGATCGGTCGCTCTTTGGATCAGCGCGTGGTAGTTGTCCGATTCGTAGTCGGTGCGCTCGGCCATCTCTTGGTGAAGCTGTTTTACTTTTTGCTCCATCGCCAGCAGTTGCTCGAAGGCGAGCGAAGCCTCTTCCATCACGGTTCTGCTATCACTTACCGTCATATGTTGCGGTAGATAGCCGATGGATACCTCCTTTGGGGTAGAGACCAAGCCTTCGGTTGGGGGTTGTAGGCCCGCCATGATTTTCAGGAGGGTCGACTTACCGGAGCCATTTCTCCCTGTTAGTGAGACCCGTTCATTTCGGTTCAGGACGAACGAAATCTGGTCGAGCAGCGTGAAGCTTCCGAACCGCACGGTTAGGTTGTCGATAGATATCATCCGGACGCTTTTTTCACTTCGTCGGTTAACTCCCGCAACGAGCAGTTCCGTTGTTCGCCGCTGATCATGTTTTTCAGGCCGATGACCCCCTCTTGCATCTCTTTTTCGCCCACCAGCGCCACGAAGGGGATCCGGTTATTGTTCGCGTAGGTCATCTGTTTCTTCATCTTGGCCGTTTCAGGGTAGAGCTCGCAACGAATTCCTGAGGCTCTCAAATCCTTTAGGATCGGCAGGATCCAGTCGGCCTCTTTCTCGCCGAAATTGACGAACAGCAGGTCGGTCGCATGGGAAAAACCCTCCGGGAAAAGGTCGAGTTGGCTCAGTATGTCGTATATCCTATCTGCACCGAATGATATGCCCACACCGGAGACGTTGGGTAGTCCGAATATACCGGTCAGGTTATCGTATCGGCCGCCACCCGCGATGCTCCCGAATTCGGTATCCCGTGCTTTCACCTCGATGATCGCACCGGTATAGTAATCGAGTCCCCGCGCCAGGGTGAGGTCGAGCTCCAACTCGTTTCTCAGGATTAGTGGCTTGACTTTCTGGAAGATAAATTCCACCTCGTCGACTCCCGCGAGTCCCGTTTGGGAAGCGTGCAGCTCTTTTCGCAGTAACCCGATCTTTTCGGCGTTGTCACCGCTCATCAGCAGGATGGGTTGTAGCTTCTCGATGGCCTCTTCACAGACACCTCTCAAGGCGAGCTCCTCGTTTACCTTCTCTAGCCCGATTTTGTCCAGCTTATCAATGGCTACCGTGATGTCGGTGAGATGGTCGGCTTGACCGATGACCTCCGCTATCCCGGCGAGGATCTTGCGGTTGTTCAGCCGGATGGATACCCGAATACCGAGATGAGCGAACACCTCATCAATGATCTGCATCAGTTCGATCTCGTTCAGCAGCGAGTCGGAACCCACGATGTCGGCGTCGCATTGAAAGAACTCCCGGTAGCGTCCCCGTTGTGGACGGTCGGCGCGCCACACCGGTTGGATTTGGTACCGTTTAAACGGGAAGGTGATCTCGTTGCGGTGCATCACCACGTATCGTGCAAAGGGAACAGTGAGGTCGTACCTCAACCCCTTATCCGAAATCTTGTGTGCACTTTTCGCTGCGTTACCTTCCGCGAGGTCCTCGTGGCTCAAGCTGGATAGGAAGTCCCCCGAATTGAGCACCTTGAACAGCAGTCGGTCGCCCTCCTCCCCGTACTTGCCCAGCAAGGTGGTGAGGTTCTCCATCGCGGGTGTTTCAATCGGCTGGAAGCCGTGGAGTTGGTACACCTCTCTGATCGTGTTGAAAATATAGTTTCGTTTCGCCATCTCTTCCGGCGAAAAATCCCGCGTCCCTTTGGGTATGGATGGTTTTTGCATCGTCATGAGAAATTAAAACGCGAAGATAGTCAATATAACTTACTGTTTCCCCAAAGCTTACTGTTTCCCCCCGAAGTTGAATACCACGGGTATGGCCGCGGGTACCTTGATCAGCGTGTTGCCGACAGTAAGCTTGGGCCACAGCTTGACCGTTACTGACGTCTCTTTGGGCGTGATCCCCAGGAAGGCACTCATTTCGTTGGTGACCCGCTCTTGCGAGTAACGGTTCATCAGGCTTTTCAGGTCGACGCTGATGGGAATCGAAACCAGGCTGGTCTGGCCGGGATCGATGCGGATGGGAACGTCCATCTTCCCCTCCACGAACTCCATCTCGTTAATCAGGATGCTGTAATCCAGCGCGTCTAAGAAGGCAATCGTGTTGTTGGGGTTGGTCACGTCCATATTGAGCGTCATGCTAAACGGGATGGTTTGGCGTGTTGACCCTCCCGCGAGGATCGTGGCAATGGATGCTAGGTTAGAAACGGAGATATTGGATGCGTTGCCGAGGTTCATTCCCGCTATTTGTATGTTGCTGAGCGAGTTGTACCGATATTCGCTTTGGGATAGCTGGTAGGCCCCCCCGATTCGTTGGATAATATCGCAGCCAATGATGAGTAGGGCCGCGATAAGGATGGTAAATACTTTCTTCATAAATAGGACATGCTAACGTAAATTATCTTAAAGTGACCATGGTGGCACCGTAACCGTACTCTTTAAACGAGGCGTCCTGGCTGTAGCAAGAGGGATATTTTTTCTTCAGTTCACTTAGGATGGCTTGTCGCAGCACGCCGTCGCCTTTCCCGTGAATAAACACCAGCTTTTTGCCCTTTTGGTTGAGGTGGGTTTGCATCGTCTCGTTGAATTTCTTGAGCTGGTATTCCAGGATATCCGCGTTGTTCATGCCGGCTGTCGTGTCGAGGAGTTGGTTGATATGGAGGTCCACCTCCACCACCTTTGCCTTCTCCGGTTGTCCCACCCTCTTTCTCCTGGCTCTGGCAGGTTGATTGGCCCTTCTCTTCTCGTTCATGGCCCGTTCCAGGTCGCCGGCTGAAACCAGCAGCTCCTCCTCGGGCAGGTCCTCTCGTATGAGGTAGTAGATGAGTGCGTCCTCATCGAAGTAATCATTCTCTTGAAAGCTATGTAGCTTGTAGAATTTCACCGTATCAATCCGCAGTTCCACCGATCCGGGGTTCTTGAACGCGTACGGTTTGTTTCGTTTAAAGGCGATGAACTGCACCGCGACCTTCTCGATCTCGTTCAGCTCCGTTTTATCAAACTCCTCGACGAATACCTTGGTATTGGGTTCAACCAAGTCGGTGTGTCGGCTTTTCCACGCGTTGTTCTCCCGGCTCATATAGTTGAAGTAGAGCTCCCTCGGGGGTTTCTACCATTTCTACCGGGCGTTCCGGTTGGAACATCGGTTGACCTGTTCCTGACTCCCGATTGTCCGATCTCCCAAGCTTCGCTCCCGATTTGTCCAGCCTTCCCAATCCCGTCTCCAATTCGGGCTTTAATCCCTTCTCCCATCCCGTTTTAGAACCTATTTTACCTTGGGCGTTCTCGTCCATTGCCGCGGCGTCGGACGTTGCTTTTATTTTTTCAAGTTCCTCTTCTGCCGATTTGATAACCACGAGTTCCGAGACGAGCATCGGTACATCGAACCCGTGCTCATCTTCCACGATCGCAACCTGCTTGTTTTGGAACCCTTTCACTCTCCCTTCTCCCACGCTGTTCAGGAAGCGTACGGTGTCTCCAACGGATATTGATCTCATAACTCTTTTCTAAGCGACTGTTTTTTTTGTCATCCGATGCAAAGTTGACTATTTTTGTGCAATAAATGAATTAATAAATACGAAAATCAAATTTTCGGTAGTCAAAATTAATGAAAAAAGCCGGTATACAGCGGTTGAGCATCGATCGGTATGATTACCCGTTGCCCGATGAGCGCATCGCCAAGTACCCTCTCCCTGACCGAGATGGGTCGAAGTTATTGGTTTATGATGCCGGTCGTGTTGATTCAACCCCATTTCGTTCGCTAC
>JAMNYO010000043.1 GCA_023622765.1 Bacteroidota bacterium
TTGGTCACGCGCAGGTAGGTTCCATGCACGTTGATGGCGTCGTCCGCCATGCCTTCATACAGCCCGTTTTTAGACAGGATTGGCCCCTTGCAGGCCGAAAAGTGCGTGGCGTCGGCCTGTGTGGTGAAATAGCGCGGGTCCCCTTCACCGCGGAGGCAGACGTTGAACCCGTCAAGCGTGATATCCTCGCTCATTTGCGCCAGTAGCCCCATTCCTTCGGCATAGTGCAGCGTGACGTTCTCGATGGTTACTTGAGTGCTCTCGCTCACGAAAATGCCTGGCGTGGGGCGGTGGTAGGAGCGTAGCGCGTACCGTTCCCCCACGTTCACTTGCGCGGTTTGGCTCCAACCGGTTATCTTGAGCTTGTCCTCTCCAATCGTCTCCATCTTTTGACCATCGAAGCTGATATCCCCCCGCCGGTAGGTCAGCCTTCTATCTTCCCGGAACCCCATCGATACGAACAGCGGGTTCTCGTACCCTTCACCCACGGCGATAAGGCGATTGCCATGGTCAATCCTATGATGCCCGGGCGGGTATATCTCCGCTTCCACCTCGCCGCTCTCTAGGTTGACGGACAGGATGGTCAATTGGCGGAACGCCGGGATCTCGAAGTCGACCGAAAAGTTTTTCAGGGTGATGTTGCGGGAGTTAAGGATGGAGAAAGGAATCATTCGCCCGTGAAAGATAAATTCCGAGCCTTGCCCGTCGAGGGTCACGTTCTGCAGGTTCTCCAACGCGAAGGCAATCGCTTTCGGATTGTCCTGGTCGTGATTGGAGATGTAGTACTCGCGAGAGAACGCGCTGTCAGGGTAAAAATGGTACTCCCCCTTGGGTATGGTCACGGTGATGAGTGCGGTGTCTGTTCGGGCTTGCAGCTGTTTGACCAGCTTAACGGCTCCCGGCGATGCGTCTTCCCGCGTGTTAGGTTTCACGCCCAGCGAAAAGGGCGACGGTTTGAAGGTGCAGCTTACCAGAAGCAGCGAGACGATAAGGAGGAAAGGAGTTTTTTTACGCATATCTGTCGTGTTGTTAAAATTCAACCGTTGTGTTTGTACGGTTATAAGAATTGGTTTTATACGTCAAAGATAACCCAATTTCTTTTCAAACAAATGAACGGTCGCCCCTAAGTTAACTTAGAAGAGCAACGCCATGGGTGTACTCCTCGTTTTTGAATTTCTTGAGCAGTCTCACCTGAGTTCAACTTTGCAGAGCAATCCCCAGGTACGAATATTTTTATTACCTTTGTCCGTTCAACGAAAAAGAAATAACAAGAAATCATGGATATTGTTTTAAGCGGTATACGCTCCACCGGGAAACTGCACCTGGGAAACTATTTTGGGGCTCTTCGCAACTTCATACGGATGCAGGATGAGAACAGGTGCTATTTTTTTATTGCCGACCTGCACTCGCTGACGACGCACCCCGACCCGAAAATGTTGCACGAGAACGTGAAGAACGTACTGGTTGACTACCTGGCGGCGGGACTCGACCCCGAGAAGTCGGTTATCTACGTGCAGAGCGACGTGAAAGAGACCATCGAGCTGTACCTCTACCTGAACATGCACGCGTACCTGGGCGAGCTGGCAAAGACCGTCTCGTTCAAGGAGAAGGCCCGGAAGCAGCCGAAAAATGTGAACGCGGGTCTGTTCACCTACCCTACACTCATGGCGGCCGATATCTTGGTACATCGGGCCGATAAGGTGCCGGTGGGGAAAGACCAAGAGCAACACCTGGAAATGACCCGTCGTTTCGCGAGGCGGTTCAATAACCTGTATGGCGTGGAGTACTTCAAGGAGCCGGTAGCCTACAACTTCGGCGAGGAGCTGGTTAAGATACCGGGACTCGACGGTAGCGGGAAGATGGGGAAATCGGAAGGAAACGCCATCTTCTTGAGCGATACGCCCAAAGAGATAGAGAAGAAGGTAAAGAGGGCGTTGACCGATGCGGGTCCCACTGAGTTTAACTCGGAGAAGCCCGATTACATCGAGAACCTCTTCACGCTCCTGCGGGTGGTTTCCGCACCCGAGGTGGTGGAGTATTACGAGAACCAGTGGAACCGGTGTGAGATAAGATACGGCGACCTAAAGAAGCAGCTCGCGGAGGATATCATCAAGGGTACAGAGCCCATTCGGGAGCGGGTAATCGAGTTGAGTGGTAACGAGCCGTATCTTCGGAAGGTGGCGAAGGAGGGGGCGGAGAAGGCGAGGGAAAGCGCCGCTGCCACGCTGACCGGCGTTCGGGAGATCATGGGGTTCAAATCGTTTTAACCGTATGTTGATGTTCCCGTGGTCACTATTTGCTTATCAAACTACGATTTGGTGTAAGTACTCAACGGTATGTTAACGTTTAAAATGATCGAGTTGAGCGATAGGCCGCTCATCAGTTCATATTTGCAAAAACAAAACTACAGGGCATCGGACTTCTGTTTCACCAACCTCTATACCTGGGGAAAGCGGTTTAATACCCAGTTCGCGGTGGCAAACGGGTGGCTCTTTATCCGATTCAAGGATAATTACGAAAGGAACTCATACCTGAAACCGATAGGAACGGGCGATCTGAGAGAGGCCATCGAGTGGATTATAGAAGATCATGCGACGTTCGATAGCGTGTTCCAACTCAGGGGTCTTACCGAGGAGATGATAAGTGAGGTGTCGGCCGCCTTTCCCGAACGGTTCAACTATAACCTTAACCGGAGCGTATCGGATTACATTTACACCACCGAAAAACTGATCCAACTGAAGGGCAAAAAGCTACAGAGCAAGCGGAACCACATCAATCGATTCAAGCGGGAGAACAACTGGAGCTACCAATCGCTTGAAAGAAACCCGGAGACGGTGGAGGCGTGCAAGAGGGTACTCGATAAATGGATGAGGGTTAACGGGGAGGAAAAGGACCTAACACTGGAGTACGATGACTTTGCGACGACCCTTATGCTTGAACATTTCGATTACCTGGAGCTGAAAGGGGGCGCCATACGGGTGAACGACGAGATTGTGGCATTCGCTATAGGAGAACGGCTCACCGAGGATACGTTCGTCGTGCACGTGGAGAAAGCGTTTAGCTCGGTGCACGGGGCTTATGCCATCATCAACCAGCAGTTCGTGGAGAACGAGATGATGGACTTTACCTACGTGAACCGTGAGGAGGATATGGGACTGGATAACTTGCGCAAGGCAAAGCTCTCGTACCAACCCGATATTCTTTTGAAGAAGTACAATGCCCGCTTTAAAACATCATAGCTGCCCTTGTAATCTTCCGTCAATGCCCTTTTGAAGAAGTACAACACCCAGTTTAAAACGCCATGATTCGCCTTGCCGACCATACTTCTAAAGCCCAGGTGTGGGATATGTGGAAGCGTTGTTTCGGGGATCCGGATGACTACATGGAGCTTTACTTCCGCTACAAGTACCGCCCCGAGGACACCTTGTTGTACATGGAGGGTTCCAAAGCGGTGGCTTCCATGCAAATGCTGACCTACCGGTTCACGTTTCACGGCGAGGAAATACCGGTCATCTACCTCTCGGGGGTGTGTACCTTGCCTGCTTATCGAAACCGGGGTTATGCCCGTGCGCTGTTGATGGAGGGGGTTAGCGAGGCGATCCGTCGGGGGGTGCCGCTGATAATCCTTGTGCCGCAAGAGGAGGGGCTGATGAATTGGTATGCGCAGTTCGGATTCACGCGGACATTTGATTCGGGTGGCGAGCCGCTACCCTCGTTAAAGGTGTTGATGGACCGCCACGGGGGTAACCTGGAAGCGGCCTACGACGAATTTAATCGCCATTACCGGGTACAGGATATGACGGTGCAAAAGACGTTCAGCGATTTTAAAGCGATGGTAGAAGAGGCGGCCCTGTTCGGTTTTCCCGAGAAAAGGAGTTTAACGGGAATGGCGCGGGTTATCGACGCCAACCGCCTACTTTCACTATTCGCCTCCCGAAGAGGCGATGCCGTTTCATTCCATATTGAGGTGAGGGATCCGCTTATCCCGCGGAATAACTTATCGGTATCTATTAATGATGGAGCACACGGCCTGACCCCGAAGTTGCAGGTAGAAATTGATCACCTAACGCGATGCTTGTTGGGTTACCGCACGACCGAGCTGGGGGAACCCTACGCAATCCTTTTCCCTGAAAAATCACCCCAGATGCACTATATGCTTGAATGACAATTAGCAATTAGCAATGTGCAATTAGACGTTTTCTTTGTAACGACAGAAAAGATGTGTAAGTGAATGAGCAATGCCACTACAACCACTTTCGCTTTTTGAAGTACAAGAGGATAAAGAGTGAGGAGAATACCATCAACAGGAGCGCTATCGGGTATCCCCATTTCTTATCCAGCTCCGGCATAATCTCGAAGTTCATCCCGTAAATGCTCGCGATAAGCGTGGGGGGCATGAAGATGACCGACACGATAGTAAAAATCTTGATGATCTTGTTCTGCTCGATGTTCACGTAACCTAGGAAGGTGTCCTGTAGGTAGTCCAGACGGTCGAAGTTGAACTTGATGTGCTCCACGAGCGAGTTGATGTCCTTGATGATCATGGTGAGCTTGGGCTGTAACTCCAGGGCCATAAATTCGCTGCGTAGCATGCTGGACACCACTCGTTGCTTGTCGATGATGTTCTCTCGCAGCATCATCGTCTTCTCCTGTAGGTTCTTGATTTCCGACAGCAACTCCTCGTCGGCTTCTTGCAGGGAGAGCGAGTTACTTAACTGGGTGATTTTCTGCGTCATGTTCTCGATCATGTCGGCATCGTACTCGACCCGGGTCTCGAGCAGGGCGACCAAGACGTGGGCACCCGTGGGGTAATTCCTGGGGTTAGCCGATATCTTTTTCACCGTCTCGTGGAAGGAGATCAGCTCCTCCGAGCGGACGGTCACCAGTATGTTGTTTTTTAGTATAAAGGATACGGGATCGGTCTCGAAATTGGATAACAGGAAGTTGGAGTTGACCACCAGCGTGTCGTTGGTCTCGATATAGCGCGACGACATCTCGATCTCGATCATCTCTTCCTCCTCCTGGATGTATATCTTGAGGAAATCTTCGAGTTCGTTTTCAACTTCCTCGTCCACGTCGTTGAGGTCAATCCACAAAAAGTTCTGAATGGGGTTCGATTTCAGGAAGTCGAGGCTCCGGTTCACCCTGACTACACCATCTTTATGATAAAATAGTTTGATTTCCGCCATGTTCTCGTTGTTTTAAATCGCGATTAAATCCGTTCAAAAAGTGTTTCTCTCTTCCGTTTGAGTTTTACCCGGGTAACGGTTCCGGCACTTTCGGTTTGGCTTGCACGGGTAACGGTTCAAGCGCTTTCGGTGAAACCTCTTCGTCAAACGTTCCTGCGATTTCCGGTGAAGCCTGTTTGACTTTGACCCATGGTTCAAGTAGGTTGGTCAGCGCTTCGAACTGCTCGACCGAAAGCTGCTCGGGTCGTTTCGTGAGCAGGGGATCGTCGGGCATGGGGTTCTCATCGGATAGCAGTAGCTTGAGGGAGTTGCGGAGCATCTTGCGACGCTGGTTGAACCCGGTTTTCACCACTGTTCTGAATAGTTTCTCGTTGCAGGCGAGCCGCCTTCGCCTGTTGCGCGTAAGGCGGACGACTGCCGATTTAACCTTGGGCGGGGGGATGAACGCGTGCTCGTCTACCGTGAAGAGGTACTCGATGTCGTACCATGCCTGCAGCAGCACGCTGAGGATGCCGTAGGCCTTGCACCCGGGCGAGGCGACCAAGCGTTCCGCGACTTCCTTCTGAATCATCCCGGAGCAGAATGGGACTTTATCCTTGTTGTCCAGGACTTTAAAGAAAATCTGCGAGGAGATGTGGTAAGGGAAATTGCCGATCACGCTAAAGCTACCATCGAAATGGGCGTCGAAATCCATCCGCAGGAAATCCTGGTGGAGGATCTTGCCGTGCAATTGCGGGTAGTGCTCGTTAAGGTAATCCACCGACTCGCGGTCAACCTCTACCACGATTACCTCTCTATCTTGCTCTAAAAGGAATTGGGTGAGCATACCGGTACCGGGTCCCACCTCCAAGACGGGAATGGAGGGAGCCTTGTTGAGCGTTGCCGCCACGCGGCGAGCAATATCCTCATCCTTGAGGAAATGCTGGCCCAGGTTTTTTTTTGCTCTTACCGGAAACATTGCCATCTGCCGATTATTCCTTATCTTTACCGCCGCAAAGGTAGCAATTTAATTATAGAAAATGAGACAAACTCGTTCTAAAAAAACAAGATACAGCGTGTAAGGAACGGGTTTTCCAGGTAGTCTTTTAATTAGGGAAAATGAAGGTTAAATCCGCAAAGAACGTATTTAAGGTCCTGTTCTCATTACTTATTGGATTGTTTATCCTATGGCTCATGTACAGGAAAACCGACTTTGGAGAGCTATGGGTAATCATTAAAACGGCTAACTTTGGCATCATCGCCCTCTCCTTAATTTTTGGCCTTATCGGCAATATCCTGAGGGGGTTGCGGTGGGAATTGTTTGTCAATGCGCTGGGGTATCATCCCCCGAGGACCAGCATCGTCTACGCCACGTTGGGGAATTACGCGGTCAACTTCTTGTTGCCCCGTGCAGGTGATGTGTGGCGATGCGGCGTGGTGAGCAGGTACGATAAAATCCCGTTGGGGAAAACCGTGGAGACGTTCCTCGTGGATAAGATGATCGACATCTTGGCAGGGTTAATAATCATCTTCGTGAGCATGGTGCTCTACGTGGACTTTTTCATCTCCTACTTCAGGGACAACCCGGAGTTCTTTGATAACGTGAAGGGGTTCTTCTCATCCCCGTGGTTTTTCTTGGTGTTGGGTGGTCTAGCAATCACCATGGTACTGCCATTCACGGTTTTTAAAGGAACTACCTTCATGAAAAAGGTGAAGGGGTTCCTTGCGACGGTGAAGTACGATATGAAGGTGATCTCGGGGATAAAGGAAAAAAAGCAGGTAATCATCTACACGATCCTTCTCTGGTTCTGTTTTTATTTGTATTTTTACATCTGCTTTTTCGCGTTCGATTTCACCAAAGACCTTGGGCCGCTCGCCGGGTTGATTGTCTTCGCGATGACCAATATCGGCATTTCAGTACCGGTACAAGGGGGGATTGGCCCTTGGCACTTCGTGGTTATCTCCTCGCTTCTGATACTAGGGGTGGCTGAGAGTGAGGCGCTCGCCTTCGCGGGAGCCGTCTTCGCCGTGCAGTCGGTCTGGCAAATCTTGTACGGCCTGTTCGGGGTCTTTGCCATGCCGTACGTGAAACGCAAACCACTAACCGACGTTAGAGCTGATCCGGTTAAGCAGACGTGAGGTAAGCGCTTTGGTGAAACACCAACGCGGTTGTTAAGGAAATGTGGAAGCAACGTGGAGTCAGGCAAAACATGATGAATAAACCAACAAACAAACTATAAATCAAACAAATATGGCAACTAAATCGATTCGTAATCTGTACCCGAAAAGCGTGTGGGGTTATTTCCACGAGTTAACATGTATCCCTCGCCCCACCGGGCATATGGAGGAGATAACGCGATACGTCATGGATTTTGGAAAGCGGTTGAGATTGGAGGTGAAGCAGGATAAGGCAGGCAACGTGCTTATCAAGAAACCCGCAACCAATGGGTATGAGGGTGCGAAAACCGTTATTCTCCAGTCACACCTCGATATGGTGCCGCAGAAGAACAGCGATGTGGAACATGACTTCACCCGCGATCCGATTGACATCTACGTGGACGGGGAGTGGGTAAAGGCTCGTTCAACCACGTTGGGAGCAGATAACGGTATAGGCTGCGCCATGATGATGGCCGTGCTGGCAGATAACACCCTGCAACACCCGGCTATCGAGGCGCTGTTCACCGTGGATGAGGAGGTGGGCATGGATGGTGCGAATGGCCTGGGGAAGGACTTCTTGGAGGGGACGCTGATGATTAACCTCGACACGGAAGAGCTGGGCGAACTTTGTATCGGTTGTGCCGGTGGAAGGGATGTGAATGTCTCTTTCCGTTTTCAACCTGAGGAGGAGATAGAGGAGGGCGACGTGGCGTACAAAGTGAGCCTAAGAGGGTTAAAGGGCGGCCACTCCGGCGTGCAGATACATCTTGGGCGTGCCAACGCGAACAAGTTGATGAACCGATTCCTCAAGGAGGTGGTGAGCAACTATGAAGCCCGTATCGCAAGCGTTAATGGGGGTTCGCTCAGAAACGCGATCCCGAGGGAGTCGTTCGTGGTACTCACGATTCCCGAAGAGCTGTCGGATGATTTGATCGACTTGGTGGCCGAGTACGAATTGCTATTCCGTGAGGATTTCGCGGGGGTGGAGGAATTGATTTCGTTTAAAGCCGAGCGCACCGAGCTACCCAAGTGGCTCCTGCCCGTGGAGGTACAGGATGATCTGATCAACGCTATTGAAGCGTGTCACGACGGGGTGGTCAGCTACCTGGCCGATTTCCCGGGGGTGGTGGAGAGTTCCTTTAACTTGGCGCTGGTGGACACGCGGGAGGACCGCATCGAGGTGAAGTTGCTGGTGCGGAGCTCCTCCGAGAGTCGGAAGGATTGGATCTGCTCATCGCTCGAAAGCCTATTCCAATTGGCCGGGGCGAAGGTGGACTTTTCCGGTGATTATTCGGGATGGCAGCCGAACGCGCATTCCGAACTTCTGGGAACGATGGAGCGGGTCTACTTTGAGAAGTATAACGATCGTCCCAAGGTGATGGTGATCCACGCGGGGCTGGAGTGTGGTATCATTCAGTCGAAGGTCGAGCAGGAGCTCGATATCGTTTCGTTTGGGCCGACCATACAGGGTGCGCACTCCCCTGATGAAGCGGTTAAAATAGATAGCGTGGGATCATCTTACGAGTACTTGGTAGAGGTGTTATCGCGACTGAGTTAGACCATGATGAATCGCTTAAGGGCTATTACCTCCCTTGTTCTCTTTTTGTTGTTTTTAGCCGCCCCCGTGGTTTCGGTGTCGGTTTCTGTTTCGGGGAGAGATACCTCCTCTCTTGAAACGGGCGCTTCGTTGCGCTACAAGTTTCGGGTTTACTTGAGTGATAAAGGAAAAACGGGCTGTTCACTGGATGATCCATCCCGCTTTTTGTCGCGCCAAGCCATTGAAAGGAGGAAGCGGCAAGGGGTGGTGGTGGATGAATCGGACCTGCCAATCGCGAGGGATTACATCGCGTTGGTAGAGATGGCCGGCGGTAAGGTGGTGGCTTCCAGCAAGTGGTTGAGCACCCTCGTGGTGGAAACGAGGGACAGCCTGGGCATCGTACAGATAGAGGCACTGCCCTTCGTGGATTCCGTGAAATATATTTGGCGGGGTATCGATACCCCGTACCGCGGGGGACTTCGCCCCAGGTTGGCCGATCCTGAGTTATCCCACCTGATTGCCTCTTGGCTTGCCTCCGTCTCATCTACCGATACTTTGCGGCACGCTCTTTCGGGTGCCATCCCTTCGCTTGCTGTTACACCGGCCGAAATATGTTTGTATGGGGCGACCGAAGATCAGTTCAAGTTGCATAACGCGAGGGCGATGAGCGATGTCGGTTACCGCGGAAAAGGTATTACGGTAGGGGTAATCGATGCCGGATTCACTAATGTCGACGTGATTCCTTGGTTCGACACCATGGACTTGCGGGGATTTAAAGACTTCGTGCCGGGTGGCGAGATTTTCTCTTCAAGTGACCACGGTACCAAGGTGTTGTCTACCATGGCCATCAATCGCCCCGGTAAGATGATGGGTTCGGCCCCCAAGGCGGCATATTGGCTCTTTCGCTCGGAAGACGTGGTCAGCGAGTTCCCTGTAGAGGAAGATTACTGGGTGCAGGCTATCGAGTATGCCGACAGCGTGGGTGTCGACCTGGTCAACACGTCGCTGGGATACAACCATTTTAACGACTCCTCGCTGAACTACTCGCACCACGACCTCACGGGACGAGTTTCAGTGATGTCAAGGGCAGCTGACCTGGCGTTCCAAAAGGGGATGATCGTGGTGGTGAGCGCGGGTAACGCGGGTAACAAGGCGTGGGGGAAGTCGACTCCCCCGGGTGATGCGAAGGAGGTGGTAGCCGTGGGCGCGGTGGGCACCGATAGCGTGATCGCATCGTTTAGTTCAAGAGGGATAATGGCTGATGGGAGGGTGAAACCCGACCTCGTTTCGGTCGGGAGGAACACCATTACCATTGGTCAGGATGGCTTGATTGGGGCCACGAACGGGACTTCACTTTCGTCGCCTTTCTTGGCGGGGTTGATCGCCTCGCTTTGGTCGATTCACCCTGAGCTGCATCGAGCCGAGTTGTTGGATATCGTTACGAGGTCATCCGATCGATATGCCTCGCCAGACACGGTTTACGGGTACGGTATTCCCGATTTCCAAAAGGCGATGAACGAGGTGTTGGGGACGCTCCCCGAACATCCCGGGCGAGTGAGGGACAACCGCTGGTCGATTGAACCTGCCACCGGTTCAGGTTCTATCCCTGTTTCTGCAGCAGATTCTGCTTCTGCAGCAGGAAGTAACCTTACTTCAGATCTCGCAACCAAAGTCGCCCCTTTTCTCGATTCAGATCCCGGAACAAGTTCCAGGTCCGAAAGTACTTATTTGGTGAAGCTGCTTGATCGCGCCTTTGACGGCGACGCGTACAGGGTGCGGTTGTTGGACGAATCGGGGGTACTGCTTTCGGAGCACTCGATGGGCGAGGCAGATGAGGTTTTCGTGCCGATCCCTCAGCATGTGCGGGAAAATAGTCGCTGCCTCTATTTCATGATTGAAGAGCCGTTCAGGCAATCTACTTATCGGGTAGAGTTGCGCTGATCAAGGCAATACGCGAGGAACGGCAAAATCGATGAAGTTAGCAAAATCGTCAGGAACGAAAGACCAGAAGATAGGGAACAATGTAAGATCGGGAACAATGCAAGATCGGGAACAATGCAAGATCGGGAACAATGGAATACCGGGAATAATAGCCAGAAAAGGAAGACTGACAAGAACGTTTTTTGAACAATGATGGAACCCTCTTTCTCTCTTTCAGAACTGAACCGGCAGGTTAGGAACGCGGTTCGGGATGCGCTGCCCGAGGCCTATTGGCTGCGGGCTGAGACGAGCGATGTTCGTGTGAATCGCAACGGGCACTGTTACCTGGAATTCGTGGAGAAAGATGAAGAAGGTCACTCCATTATCGCCAAAGCTAGAGGAGTAATCTGGAGCAATATTTATAGGCTGCTCTCGCCCTTTTTTGAACAGGAGACGGGACAGCAGTTCACATCGGGGTTGAACGTGCTGGTGCAGGTGACGGTCGACTTCCATGAGCTGTACGGTTTTTCACTCACGGTGGTGGATATCGATCCATCGTTCACCTTGGGGGAGATCGCCCGTAACCGACAACGGGTGCTGAAGCGGCTGGAGGAGGAGGGTGTGTTGACGCTCAACCGGGAGTTGCAGCTGCCCGAGCTGACCAATCTGATCGCCGTTATCTCGTCGCCCACCGCGGCTGGTTACGAGGATTTCAGGGATCAACTGGAGAACAATCCCGCTGGGTTTGTTTTTTACACCAAGCTGTTCCCCGCGGTGATGCAGGGTGAACGGAGCGAGGAGTCGATTATCGCGGCGTTAGAGGCGATCTTTCAATATGGGGATTTTTTTCACGCGGTGGCTATCATCCGGGGTGGCGGTGCGGCGTCTGACCTCAGTTGCTTCGATTCGTATAACCTGGCTTCGAACGTGGCACAATTCCCGATTCCAGTAGTGAGCGGTATCGGGCATGAGCGAGATGTGACAGTGCTGGATGTCGTAGCGCATACCCGGGGGAAAACGCCGACGGCGGTGGCGGAGATTTTTATAGCTCACTTGATGAAAACAGCCACGGAGGTAGAGGCGCTACAAGAGCGGCTCGTATCGTGTACACAAGCGCTACTGGTAAGGGAGCGGTCGGATTTGCTATCCCTGTCGAACCGACTGGTACATCGCTCGTTACTCTTTCTGCAAAGGGAGACCGCGGCTGTTCAGCATATTGCCACGGGTGCACGTCACTCTTTCAGGCAGGTTCTTCAAAAGGAGTTCGCTTATATGCAGGAAGCGATGATAACCTCACGCCACTCGGCCAGGCGGCTGCTTGACGAGGAAAGACACCGGTTGATGCAGGTGAAACGCATCTTGCACCACGCTTCGTGTGAGGAACTTCGAGATGAGCGCCACTTCCTGGAGAACGTGGAACAGTTCGTTCGCATGGTATCGCCGGCGAACGTACTGGAAAGGGGCTATACCCTCACGCTGAAGAACGGAAAGATCATCACCTCGTCGAAGCAACTGCATGAGGGTGAACTGATCGAGACCCGTTTCAGGGATGGCGACGTGACCTCGGTCGTTCAGACGAAAGGCTTAGTTGAGGGGGATTAGATTGTATTACCGATTTTCAAGTATATCATGCAACTATGACGAAATTGAGTTATTCTGAAGCGAAAAAGGAGCTGGAAGCCATTGTGAAATCGATTGAGGCCGGCGAACTGGACGTGGATCTGCTGACCGCGAAAGTGAAAAGGGCGTCAGAGTTAATCACCTTCTGCAAGGAAAAGTTGACGACGACCGATGAGGAGCTCCAAAAATTATTGGAGGAGATGGCGTGATTCCCGAAAGGAGATATAGCGTGGTGGTCGTTGCGGGAGGTCAAGGCCTTCGTGCAGGAGGCTCTTTGCCCAAACAGTTCCAACGGATTGCAGGGGAGCCGATGCTGATGCACACCCTACGTGCCTTTTACGCGTATGATTACCGGATGAGGATTGTGCTGGTGATTCCGGAGGGATATTGCTCCCTGTGGAAAGCGTTATGTGATGAGTGCCGCTTTACCGTGCCACACACCGTGGTTCATGGAGGTGAAATGCGGTTCCACTCCGTGCAAAACGGGTTGCGAGAAATATCGGACGAAGAGACGGTGGGGATTCACGATGGGGCTCGGCCATTCGTCACACCCACGCTGATTGGTCGCTGTTTCGATACCTCCTTTGAACTGGGTGTGGGGATAATCCCTGTGGTGGACGAGGTGAACACCGTACGTGTGCTGACCGAAACGGGTAGCCGAATGGTGGATCGCTCCCGGTTGAAGATCGTGCAGACCCCCCAGGTCTTTCCAGCCGAGGCGTTAAAGAGGGCGTACGAGGTGGAATATGACCCCACTTTCACCGATGATGCTTCGGTGGCGGAACGAAGCGGGATGACCGTTAGATTGGTGGAAGGGGAGGAGACGAATATGAAGATCACGACATCTTTTGATTTGGCAGTGGCGGAGCATCGGCTTGCCGCCATGCAAAAATGATGCTCCAGTAATTATATCGGCAAATGATTTAGTATAATGAGCTGCTAAAACGAGTTGGTAAACAAACCGTGAAAGCACGATAAACCGTGTCAAGTTGGATAGCGGGAAACGATAAAACAGGAGTTTTACCCTTTCGTTTGTTTCAAAAATGGCCTTTTTTTTAAATTTAATGTTCCAATTTGTCATAATATCATAGATATTTATTACTTTTGGGTTATTAATTTAATTTCTTTTCTCATGGAAAAAATCGATAAACTTGACAGGCAAATATTGGAAATCATTACCCGAAACGCACGGATGCCTTTTAGGGATGTCGCCGAGAAGTGCGGGGTGTCACGTGCTGCCATTCATCAACGCGTGCAGCGGATGATCGAGAACGAGGTGATTATCGGCTCGGGGTATCATGTGAACCCAAAAGTACTGGGATATGCCTCCAGCGCTTACATTGGCGTGAAGCTCGAAAAAGGTTCAATGTACAGGAACGTGGTACCGGAGTTCGAGAAGATACCGGAGGTGACCGAATGTCATTTCACCACGGGTGCCTACACGATGATCATCAAGATTTACGCCCGCGACAATGAGCATTTGATGGAGTTGTTGAACGACCAGATACAGGAAATACCGGGTGTAGTTGCTACTGAGACCATGATCTCTTTGAGCCAGAGTCTGAAACGGGAGATCCCTATTTCCAGTAGAAACATGTAGGGGCAAGTGATGTTGGCGTTATTTTAGCTCTTCTTCACGCGGGGGATTTCTTGTGGCCGATTTATTCTCAGTGGTTTATGGGCATAAAAGAGATGTCAGAAAAGCCATTAAAAAACGCTTGTCGATACTACGACAAGCGTTTTTTAATGATTAGGGTTCTGTTTTCTGTCGGGATGAGAAGACTCGAACTTCCGACCTCCACGTCCCGAACGTGGCGCGCTAGCCAACTGTGCTACATCCCGATTGATTCGTGGGTGCAAAGGTACTATTTTTTATTCATATCGGGCAGAAAAGAGGGGAAAATCTTTTTTTCTTTACGGTTCCCTACTATAAAACGGGTGAAGAGGGAGGAAACGCAAATGAGTAGTTGAAAAGGAGGAGTAGTTGAAAAAAACAAGGAAAAGATGTGTGGAATCAAAAAAAACGACTATTTTTGTATTCCATTCAAGTCAAGCGGCAATAGCTCAGTCGGTAGAGCATCAGCTTCCCAAGCTGAGGGTCGCGAGTTCGAGTCTCGTTTGCCGCTCGTTAATAATCAGTTGTTTATCAATTATTCGTGATGAGTGCTTTTTCCATTCACACGAAAATCACACAAACACGCCCCGAAAAGTACGTTTTCCAATTTTAAATTCATCTTTATTATCCCGCTGTTCAACCCCGTTCAATTTTATGTTTTTTAGAATGTTTTTTTTGCGAGATAAAAAGAATTATAATATTTTTGAGTGTGAAACATTCGTAAACGCCTATTGATTCGAATGTGTTTTATGAAAGTTAATTGCGTAAATAGCACGCTGCTGTAAGCCAAAAGGACAACCTATACAAACAATTCTTAACTTTGTGGAAACAAAAATACAATGGATAATAAAATGAAAAATAAGGAATCAGAGAATAAAATTCTTGACAATCACGAGGTCATTGAGTTATTGAATAAGGCAAATAAGCAATATGAAAATTATCTCAAGCTTTCCTCATTAGATTATGAAGACAAGTCAGATAACCAATTCAACTTGCTTAAGCGAGACATTAACCATCCTCTTAGCATTGTTTTTAAATAACGCTTATGCCGTCTTGGACAGAACTACTTACCCAATTAGAAGCTCAACCAAGTGATCAGGAAAAGAATAACTGGCTGATTGATAAATTTGACGCTTCATTACAGAATGTTTCTAAACTAAGAAACAGCAGGAACGTTTTGTTATATGGTTCTGCATTTTTACAAAAACCAACAGCACCTCAAATTTTACTTCAAATTACTCACGAAGAAATTAATGGGTTTATGTCGGTTATTCACGGAATGGATTGTTCAAAAGGTTTATCCTTGATAATGCACACACCAGGTGGTGTAACAAATGCAACAGAAACCATAGTATCTTATTTGCGCTCAAAATTTTCTGATATTGAAGTTATCGTTCCAACATTTGCTATGTCAGCGGGAACTATGATAAGTTTAGCTGCCGATAGAATAATAATGGGTCGTCAAAGTCAATTAGGCCCTATTGACCCTCAAATGCCAGTAGGCGGAAGAATAGTTTCAGCTATTGCAATCTTAGACCAATTTGAAAGAGCAAAAAAAGAAATTTCAGAAGATAAGGACCAAGCTCATTTATGGGCACCAATTCTGCCTTCACTTGGTCCTGCATTGCTTCAAGAAGCACAAAATGCAATAGACTATTCCGAACAAATTGTGGCTGATTGGCTTGAAAGGTATATGTTTAGTGGTGCTAATAACGCAAAGCAAAAGGCATTAGATGTAGCGAAACATTTTAGTCGTGGTTCTGGAGATAGACTTAAAAAGAAAAGCCACGGTCGCAGAATTGACAGTAATGAAGCAAAATCACAAGGTTTGAAAATTGAAGATTTAGAGACTGATCAAAACTTACAAGATGCAGTTCTCACGGCTTATCACCTTTTGACAATAATTTTTGAAAAAACTCCAGCCCTAAAAATTATTGCGAGCCAGCAAGGAAAACGTTGGGTTAAGAATGGATAGTAAAATACAACAAGAAATCCAACCGCACTATTCATCCAATTTACCGTTATAACATAAAAACCGACCCTATTTCTCGAACAGAGCGGTTTTCCAAGATCAACCTTTAGCGGGCGTTTTAATCGTCAAAACTGTAAAGTCCAAAGATAAACGTTTCTATAAAAAATCGTTCCCGTTTTCAGATACTGTTCCAAAAAGCGTGTCTGATTCAATAAAAAACATAGTCAAAATTTTTATTAGTATTGTGTTTCACCAAAAATACAACCGTAAAATTCAAAGACTATGTTACTATCAAAGGTTTAACCACCTTAGTTATTACTGTTATATCTGTGATGGATTGGTGCGTTATCGTTCGCACTGAACAAAGTGACTACCACGATGGGCGATTCTATACACGGAAGGAGATCGAGCGGCGTGTAGGGGATATTTTCGCCGACATCCTGATGCCGGCAACAGTTAATTATTTCCGTGGTTTACTTTAGCTGTTCGGATATTAAAAACCCTGACCACAAGGAGATTAACTGGGAGATGGCGAACTTGAAACTAAAGCCTAAACACCTTGTAATTCATCTGGGAATCGATAAGACTGCTGTAAGTCAAACACCTAACGGTAAAAAGAGTTTGGCGAAGTGGTGCGAGGCGGCATTTTATTACTTCCTAAACACTACGAACCAACGGAACTGACAAAGGAGTATCGATAACATGTGTTTCTGGCTTTTTTGCACTTGAAAAAGTCGGCACACTTGAGCGGGCTCTCGACGTTATTGCTTGCAGGTCTACTTGCTTATGTGGATGTGCTTCCCGCAATGCGGGCACGTGATACGGTCAACTGGCGGAACCTCGAACAGTTCGAAAATAGGAACGTTAAGTGCTTCTGCGTACTTCTGCAGCGTCTCGATGGTTGGGTTACCGTTAATCTGCCGCGTTGCCGTCTCTCTCGCTATTCCCAACTTTTCTGCGATATCCCCGATCGTCAACCCTCTTTCCTTTATTATCTCTTTAATTCTTAACATTTTACATCTTTAATTCCCTTGTTTTTATTGCAAGAATAACTGTTTTCCTAGGATAATTCTTTAACTTTGTACCACATGAGCAATCTTTTAGCTTGTTCTTGAGTCTTCATATCTAATGTTTTCAGGGGAAATAAAAAACAAAGATAAGAAGACTCTTTTTTTAACGTTTTTTACGTGACTTGATGTTACCAATTCTTGTACACTCAACGTTACCAAAAGTTGATTTATTTCATATATTAATGCTTGAAATTCAGATTGGCTTGTCCCCGCATATTCCATAGACATTAAATGATGATTTTGGTGATGTAAAACAGATAAGAAATCGTAATAGCCAATTCGCTTAAATTTTTTCCACTCGTTAATTTTTTCATTTTTGATTAGTTTAAATTGTTTATATTTTAATTATTGATTTATAATTAAATAAATTGTTATGCTAAGTAATAAAAGTATGAATGTTAGCCCTAAAATTTTATTTTTTATGAAAAGTCCTATCAAACCCGCTATGCCAGATGAAATAAAAACTAATTCAAATAAGTAAAGTATTTCCATTAATATCTTTGATTCTAGTTGTTGTACCTGAATTAGGTATAGATGGGTCTACATTTCCATATGTTGTTATACTTTCTATTCTTATTCCACCTGATTTGGCAGGTAGTGTTACATTTAGTGTGTCTCTAGTCTAAACCTCTATTAGCCTTGTTACAAAATTATTCTTTTTTTCCTTTTTCACCTCATCCTTGACTTGTATTTTTAATTCTATTAAATCGTGTAGGCCATTTCCTCACTCTGAATGTTTGGCCATTACGGGAGAAAGTTGTTCCTTTGATAGTAATATAGTATTTGAATTTTATGGTTTTACTTTTGGTGAAATGTAAAACTGATGAAATTTTCAGACCATGTTTTTTTACTGGATCAGGTACACTTTTGGGGACAGAATCAAAAACCCTCTCCGGGGTCACATCATTCAATTTGTTTGTTTTCTGCTCAACCCTTTGATTATAAATGTTATGTGTGAGCAGTTAAGGAGTGCCTTCGAGGTTTGAAGACCGTTTCAATAAACCAATCAGTATGTATGAATATTTGAGACGTACTTTCGAGGAGTTGTCCAACCGGGAGAATGCCGCCATGATGAGCGCATACATGCGTGACAAGTTCGATTTTTATGGCATTAAAACTGTCCCAAGAAGGGCTGTCTACAAACCCTTTTTAAAAGAGGCCAAGAGAAGAGGTAGGGTCGATTGGCCTTTTCTCGCCCTCTGTTGGCAAGATGCACATAGGGAGTTTCACTATTTCGTCGTTGATTACCTCATCGGTATGAAAAAATTCCTCACCTACGAAGATATTGACGAGATATGGCCGTTTATTACATCCAAACAGTGGTGGGATACCATCGATATGCTTAGCACCGTGGTGGGGTATATTGTAGCCAACGATGACCGGGGTGCTGAACTGATGCTCCAATGGTCGGTGAATGATGATTTTTGGGTGCGCCGCGTAGCCATTATCCATCAACTTCACCGAAAACAGAGGACCAACGTGGAGCTACTGGAACGGGTGGTCGTTAACAATTTAGGTAGCAGCGAGTTTTTTATTAATAAGGCAATCGGATGGAGTTTAAGAGATTACTCTAAAACCGATCCCGATTGGGTAATAAGCTTCCTGGATAGATATAAAGCCGAGCTAAGCGGCTTAAGTATCCGGGAAGCAAAAAAATATCTATAACATGATGAAAAGGGTATTTATCGTATTTCTTTTATTCTCTCTCGCGAGAGTTGGCTTGATGGCCGAAAACAGCAAACATGCTGACTTCGAGTTGGTTTTTGGCGATTATGCCCGGTTCGATCAGGCGATGGTCGAGAAGGTGCTTTCGGAAGAGCATGGTAAACGGCACTACGTGGATCATGATGGGGATGGCAAACCTGAAGAGGTTTGGTTCATCGATATGGATTCTCGTCATAAAGATGACAAACGGCCTCTGTTGGTAAGGGTGATTGATAGGGATAACGACCTTCAGATGGGGGGAGAACCTGATAAAGACAGTGACCTTTGGCTAGCTGACTGGCATGCCGATGGTAAAGTAGATGCCGTTATTAGCTATGAAGATACTGATCACGATGATGTTGCCAATCATCAGGGAATATTCTTTCACCATCGGACGCATGGGCTTTGTGTTTTTTGGAACAGTGGGGATGGGGATGAGAATAACGTGATGATGTACGATATAGACTACACGTACTACCAGGTACCCTGTCAGAGTTATTCTCATTTCGGGGGTGACGATTCGTTTACCTTATACTACTTGGATAAGGGAAAATACCTCTCATCTTCGTTGCGGTGGGTACCTTATTGGGAAAACCCGTTTCTGTTTTTCGATGTAAACGGTGACGGTGTAGCGGAAGAGACCATCCGCATCGAAGGTGAAAGTGAAACGGTAGCCTTCGTTCGGTGGAGTTTCAACCTTCTTCCTGATATTGCGAATCCTCGAAACTACGATGTAAGCATTACGGCATGTGCCCCGGGATGGACGCCGGAAGCTCATTGGAACAGCACCTATGATTTGATATTAGAGGATGAGGTGACAGAGTCGTGCCTTATAGAGGGTATCCCCGCGGGCAAAATATTGAAACGCTCTATGGCCAAAGAGTATCTCTCCTCAATCACTTGGGCCAGGGTGCTATTCGTGTGGGATGAGATAGACCTGAACGTGGCTTGGAAAAATGTCAATGACACGATTTCCCGATGGGAGGGAATTATTACCGAAAGCTATAAGGATGAGGATGTTTTTATGCCGCAAGTCGGAGGCCCCGCTTGCGGACCCTTTAACAAACGATACGCGTTGATACTGCATCCCGAGAAACCCAATGAATACTACTACAACCCGGCGGAACAAAAAATAGGTATAAAAAACAGCGATTTGGCGTGGCTGGATGTCGACTTTGATGGTGATCGACAAAGGGATATGTATTACAAGGGGATCGATACGGATAAGGACGGTATCATCGACGTGATAGAATTGGATGTGGATGGTGATGGTGAAGTAGATGACAGGTGGAGTGTTGATGTTTCCAACATCAAGGAGATGACATGGGACTTTTATAGCATGAATGAAGTGTATGCTCCTATTATAGTACGTGAGCCGGAGCGCAAGTACCTGTTGACGCGGTCCCTTGCCGCGGCACTCGAGTCCATACAAAACGGATGGGGAGATGATCCGGTTTATCAATTGCTTACCGGTAAATTCGAGAATGCAGGTATTTACACTCAATATGCTAATCGACTGATTCATAGTGATGAATCCGTGCTGTATTATTTGACGCTGCTGCAAGACAGGCAAATCGTACGATTGAAAAAGTCAGGTGCTGGGAGTGAAGGGTTCTGGCAAAAATTCAACCAGGCAAGGAGTCAAGGCAACACAGAGGCTATGTTCGAGGCGGTGAATAAAGAATTCAAGATAAAGGGTAGAGGGATCAACTACAAGCAGTGGATAAAAGAGATACGTCAATGAGGTTCCCTGATCACTTAAATGCATTTAAAGTGCTATTTGTCACATGTATGCAATGTATTATTGATGAAAATTACATAAAATGAGAAAAATCAGAACGATTTGTCTATCGGGCTTTTTATTGATGATTGTTTCATGCGTACAAAAAGAGACGGTCACTGTTCATTATGACGTGGTACCTCTTCCGCGAGAAATAACTACAAATGATGATAAGCCGTTTGTATTGAACAGGTCAACCGCTATCGGTTACCCGAAGGGGAACGATAAATTAAAAGAAAGCGCGGAGTTTTTATCGGGATATATACTCGAAACCACAGGAGTAAAATTGACAGTAAGAGAATCGGGGAGTGGTGACAATACCATAATGCTTGAGACCGGATTGACACACGATAATGAAGAGGCTTACCATATAGCTGTTTCCGAGAAAGGAATCGTGATAAAGGGAGTTTCCGATAATGGTGTCTTCTACGGTGTGCAAACATTAAGGAAATCACTTTCGCCCTCTTTTAAAGGTAAAAATATTCATTTCCCTGCCGGAACCATTACCGACTACCCGAGGTTTGGTTATCGGGCTGCCTTGTTTGATGTGGGGAGACACTACTTTCCCACCGACTTCATTAAAAGATTTATTGACATACTGGTGTTACACAATGTGAACTACTTTCATTGGCATCTTACGGAAGATCAGGGATGGCGTGTAGAGATAAAAAAGTATCCCAAGCTAACGGAAATAGGGAGCGTAAGAAAAGAGACCCTCGTGGGGCATTTGCAAAGAAAACCTCAGCAATTTGATAACACACCACATTGGGGGTTCTATACACAAGAGGAGATAAAGGATATTGTAAAATATGCACAGGAGAGGTACATAACCATTATTCCCGAAATAGATTTACCAGGACATATGCTTTCAGCTCTGGCCTCCTATCCTGAGTTGGGATGCACGGGGGGACCTTATGAAGTAGCCACTAAATGGGGAATCTTTGAAGATGTGCTTTGCATGGGTAAAGAGACCACCTACCAATTTTTAGAAGATGTATTTACTGAAATCACGGAGTTATTTCCCTCGGAATACATACATATTGGTGGGGATGAATGTCCTAAAGTACGTTGGGAAGTTTGCCCTCATTGTCAGGCAATGATAAAGAAGTTAGGCCTGAAAAGTGATGGTGGGCGTACGAAAGAGCAAAAATTGCAAAGCTATGCGATGCTGGAGGTCGAAAAGTTCCTTAAAGGGAAAAATCGTCGTGTCATTGCCTGGGAAGAGATCCTGGACGGGGGGATCGCCGATAATCCTATTGTAATGTCCTGGCTTAAGGAAGGCAGTGGAGCAGAGGCTGCTCAAGGGGGTTATGATGTCATCATGGCTCCACATGAAGCGGTGTATCTTGACTATTACCAATCAGAAGACAGGGAAAATGAACCACTGGCCATAGGTGGGTACATCCCGATACAAAGGGTGTATCATTTTGAACCTGTCCCCAAAGAGTTGACTGAAGAGGAGGGCAAAAAGATCATCGGTACACAGGTAAATCTCTGGACGGAGTATATCTCCACACCCGAACATGCCGAATACATGTTGCTGCCTCGCTTGGCGGCAATAAGTGAAGTGCAATGGTCAGATCCAGAAGCAAAAGATTTCGAGTCGTTCCGCTCACGTTTGAGTAACCTATTCCAGTTTTACGACCTGTACCACTACAATGCCGCGAGACATATTTTAGCTGAATAAAGATGATGCTTTAAGCTGGAGCCAAGATGCTTTACCCGCAACAGCTTGCTTGTTTAGGAAAAAATGGATACTTTTGGGCATTGTCTCAATAAAAATGCAGTAAACAATGAGAGTAGTAATCGCATCTATCTGCCTGGCTATGGCAATCAGTTTGAATATTTCCGCGCAAACCGAACTTCGGGTTGCCTCCTATAACCTGAGGATGGACACCCCGCGCGATGGGGAGAACGCCTGGTCTAACAGGAAAGAGATGGTGAAAGGGTTGATTCGTTTTCATCAGCTCGATATCGTGGGGACCCAAGAGGGGTTCAAGCACCAACTGGAGGATATTCTCGAAATTGGGGGTTACGACTACGTGGGTGCAGGGCGAGACGATGGGAAAGACGCGGGGGAGCATTCGGCCATCCTGTTCAATACCCGGAGGTTAGCCCTTCTCGATAACGGAGATTTCTGGTTCTCGGAAACCCCCGAAGTGCCTGGCAAGGGGTGGGATGCCACCTGTTGCAACCGCATTTGCTCTTGGGCCAAGTTCAAGGAGGTAGAGACCGGAACGGAGTTTTTCGTGTTTAACGCGCACTACGATCACGAGGGCAAGGTGGCTCGGTACAACTCTTCGCTGTTGCTTTTGGAACGGATGGAGAAAATTGCCGATGGGTACCCGCTGTTCGCGACCGGCGACTTCAACGCGGTCCCCGAGGCTGAGCCCATACAGCTTATTTATGATTCAGGCAAGCTGAACGATTCGTACCTGGTGACCCTTGAACCGCCTTATGGTACCGTGGGTACCTTCAACTCCTTCAGTCTCGAGGCGCCTATGAAAAACCGGATCGACTACATATGGGTTACCCCCGGTATCACGGTAGAGCGGTACGGTGTGCTCAATGACATGCAGCACGGGCGATTCCCCTCCGATCATTTCCCGGTAGTTATTGATACTTCGTTTTAGAAGGGGTAGTTGTCATCAATACTCTGTCACAAAGGAAGGTTGTCAGAATTCAAAAAATGACGGAACGATTAAATGGGATGACGCGACGGGGATTTATTAAAACCTCCGGTGCTCTCGCGGGAACGGCGTTAATCACTCCCTTTGCCTATGGCAACATGTTTACCCACGATCCAAAACCGTGGAAGGTTGCCATCGTGAAAGACAAGTCAAAAGAGATGTTTGGCTTACACGGGATGCATGTGGCATTTCGGGGTCTTCCCAACGTTAAGGTGGTTGGCCTCGTGGATGGTAGGGAGCAGATACGTTTTTTTGCCGAACATGGTTGCCATATATACTGCGAAAAGCCGTTAACCGCTTTCCTGCATGAAGCGGATGAAATCATCGATATCGCGGAGAAAAACAATATCAAAATCGCCATGGCCCATCCATGTCGAAACGGGCAGGGCTACATTACCATGAAACGACTAATCGAGTCAGGTAAGATTGGTGTTCCGCTTACGGTTCAAGGTTGGGGTAAGAGTGATTACCGCGGTGGTGGAGAGGACATGATGACACTGGGAACACATATCTTCGATTTGATGATTTTCCTGTTCGGGAATCCGGAATATTTGTCAGCCGACGTGCGGGTGAACGGGAAACCGTTCGTTGGCCCGGAATTGACCAAAACGGCCGAGCCAATTGGACCGACGGCGGGCGATGAACTATTCGCGACCTTCCGATTTCCCAACGGTGTGAGGGGTACTTTCGAAAGCCGTAGGAATCTCTATAGCATTGACAATCGTATGGGGGTTTGTGTCACCGGGAGCAAGGGGATGTTGTCACTCCGTTTTTCCGATGCTCATCGTGAAGAACAACCCCTTCGCTTCAGCAACGCGCCCTGTGCACCGGCGAATGAGTCTGTAAATGAAATAATAGCATTACAGGAAGACCGTGTGATTCCAGGTGCTCAACCACTGGATTACTCGCTATTGGGAACGGATGATGTTCCTCTCGGTCCCATCTTTATTGAAGCGGGACGCTTCGCGGTTTGGGACCTGATGCAAGCGATTCAAGAGAACCGCCAACCGATAACGAATATCTACGATGCCCGAACGGCTTTGGAAATGATATACGGTGTATACGCGTCACACCTGTCGCAGAACCCGGTCTATTTTCCACTAAAAGATCGGGAACATCCCCTGGCTAAATTCGAAACTCGCTAATAACACATGATGATGAGGAATAAAATGACGCGTCGTGAATATCTTTCACTGACGGCTGCAGCTGCTGCCGCTGCCACTCTTGGCAGTAGTTTAGGCTGTGGCAGCACACAAAAGTTCGAAGCCACGCGAAAGAAAAAGTCGCTCATCCCAACACGGGTGTTGGGAAAGACAGGGGTAGAGGTGCCTATTATCGGTTTTGGTACCGGCAGCAAATTTCAAAGCGCCCACGCCGGCCGCGAAGACGAGGCGGTTCAACTGCTTCATCAAGCGGTTAATCTTGGCATCAATTGGTTAGAAACCGCGCACATATACGGCAAAGACGGTTGGGCTGAAAAAATGGTGGGACAGGTGCTCAAAACACGCCGTAAGGAGGTTTTCGTTACCACGAAAATCCACGACCGTACCTACGACGACATCATGCGCCAAGTCGAGATTTCGTTGGAACGTCTCCAGACAGATCACATTGATTTATTGCTTATCCATTGGCTTAAAGCAGATGAGAGCGATATTCTTGGACAAAAGGGATATAGCGTTGAAACTTTCTACAAGCTGCGAGAGCAGAAAGTAGCGCGCTTCATTGGTGTTTCGTCGCACGACCAGCCGCTCGAGATGAAGCGTTTTATCGAGCGCTACGATTTTGATTGTGTTCAAATGGCATTAAACGCGGCGATGGTGGGTGTTACCGAGCCAGGCTGGCGTCTCGCCCCTGAAGTCTCGAATCCCAGCTTTGAAGCCGTGACGGTACCTGCCGCGCGAAAAAAGAATATGGGAATCATCGCGATGAAGACCCTTGGGTATGGACATCTACTGGGCTCCTCCCCTGACAAAGCCGATGCCCAATCGCTCATGCGTTACGCCTGGAGCCTCCCCATCGCCTCCGCCATGGTGGGCATGACCAGCGTTGAAGAGGTAGAACAGAATGCCAGGTGGGCATCAACATTTCAAAAGATGTCGCAGGGCGAAATGCGTGAGCTTTCCAACCGGCTATCCTTGACGAACCGGGCAGCACTCGAGGGCTTTTTCGCCCACCATAGCGACTCCTTTTAAATAGCCAAGTCATTAAATACCCTTTGAAGTGATTAATGTCAACACCAAAAAGTTTTGAATGAAACCGACACTCTTTCTTTTTGCTTTCGCGGTTGTTTTCCTCAACCCTGTATGCCGCGGATAATCAGCCGCGGCAGCTCAACGACTCTATCCGATTGGATGAGGTTGTTGTTACTGGTACGATGCCGAAAGTGAACCTGAGAAGCGTGCCGATGAGCATATTGGTCGTGACGGAACGGCAGATTTAAAACCGGCCTTCAATATATCGGTAACCTCTATACAGCGGTTAAGCCGGAGCCGGTAAAGGATAGCTTCTTCTTATGGAATGCCCGCGCCAACTACCAGGTACTTGATTGGCTCAACCTCTTCCTGAAAGGTGAGAACCTTCTTGGGCAGGAGTACGAGATCAATGCCGGTTACCCGATGCCTAAAGCTACGGTATTTGGCGGCATTCGGTTGGATTTTTGATGGAGCGGGGCGTTGTTAAGGTTCAACCCGTGTTAAGGTTGTCACCCGTTTACATCCCGTGTTGACGGCAAGCTTCGAGGTAGTCGTCGATGCCCGCTTCAAAGTCGGCTCTGAGTTCGTTAATGGAACTGCCCTCGTAGGTGATAAGGTGACGTTTGTCTATCCCGAGTACTTTCCCGTAAAGGCAGTCATCTTCTCTACTGTATTCTATGCTTCCTTCGTAGTGTTTATACGTGAGTGTATTGCTCATTTTCGTGTCTATTGTTTTCTCTTTTGTACTCATAGCAAAAACGCCGCCGATTGGAGGATTTGGGGATTATCACGAAAAGGAAGTAGTTAGTGCGGTTATTGTGAAATCAGCTCGAACTGCATCCCCAAGGCTTCGGATAGGTTTAAAAACGTGGATAACTGCATGTCGGTTTCACCACGTTCCAGTTGCGCTATGTATTCGCGTTTTATTCCAGTGCGTTCAGCGAGTTCCTTTTGAGTCATGTTTTGCTCTTTCCGTTTCTCTCGCAAAATCTCGGCATAACCCCATGCAAGGGCCTTCGCGTTAAACTCACTCCGTTCAAGCGTGCCTCGTTTCCCGTATTTATCGGTTAATAGGTCATTCGCCGTTGGCAAATTTGATAACGCCTCCCGATTAAATTTATAGTTGTTCATAGGATTGGTTTATTTTATTTTATTATTTCGGTGTATGAAGCCTGTCGGTTTCATATTAAATAACGTTTTAAAAGTTCTTGAGCTATTGAAATTTCAGTCCTATATTGTTTCGTATTCTTCTTCATAAATGAATTCAATAAAATTGCTCGTGTACTTTTTATAAAGCTTTCGTCATCAATAGCAAACAATAAGGTTCGATATTCATTGCTGCCAACTGAAACACGCATTTCATACAGATCACTGTTTTTGATTTTTTTTACAAATTTCTCACTGACGACATATTGTGTAACCATTATCTCAATAACATAATCATATTTCCTCTGCACCTTTATTTGCTGAGCATTATAAAACCCATCAAATTCAGGGGTTCGGAATAACGTTCTAATATCATCGCCGTAATTCATGGCACAAATGTAATGAATTTATTACATTCGCGCAAAACAATTTAATCAAACAATCAATCTGTTTTTTTGATTTTTTGCTCGTGTTTTTCTTTGTCAGGGCGGTTGATTTCGTATCTGCTTTCGTCTTCTTTACAGGCAGAAAATAGGTTGTCGTTACAGATAAGCGAATGCTGGTAGATTTGCCCATGTTCGATTTAGGATATCACCTGTCCATGTTTTTAAAAGAGAACGACAAATGCTTACCCCGCAAAAGATACAACATGATATCACTTGGCAAATTTGGAAAGAGTGTTTTTTTATCAACGAACCGCTCTGTAATCGGGAAGAGACAGAAAATCTAAGTTTTGAACCGTTTTTTAAGTTTGTGATTTTCACTCGATAATCGAATAAGAGGAAGAGAGTTCAAATATCGTTAACAAACAGTCGCCGTACTTAGGTCTTTCATAATCGGTGATTTCTTCAGTTATTTACCGTTGCATTAACGCTGTAATATCCTGCATCGTGTTGTTATGGATACGATAGAGGCGCTGGTTGGTGGTTTTCTTATTCAACCCGCCCAGCGACTGGATGAACTCCCCCAGTTTGATATAGTCGAAACAACGTTTGAACCGTTCGTCTTGCAGGCTGTTGCTCCCCGAGTACCAGGCGGTTTTGATGTTGCCGTTCCACCTCTCCCGGATAAAACCGGCTAAATGGCACAGCTCGTCGGGTACGGCATCGCCGCCCATGAAGCAGACGCAAGTGATCGAATGTTCATACTTGCGAATCAAAGCGGAGAGGGTGTCCTCGGTCAGTTCTTCCCCGATATCGCTTCGCAGGTGCGGGCTGTGGCAGCCGACGCAGCGGTGCGGGCAGTTGGATAAGTTGATGGCTAGCGTTACCTCGTCGGGGATCTCCTGGAAAACGATGTCGTAGTCCACGTACTTTAGCATAATACGGCCTCTTTTTCTTTCTCCTTTTCCAGTTTGCCGTAATAGCGCTTCTTTGCTTCCACCTGCCGCGCGGCCGAGAAGTTGCTTACCCGTTTCATGTAGCCGATGATGCGTGTCAGGTAATCCACGTTTCGCGAGGCGCACTTGGGGCATTGCTTCAGGTAACGCTTGTCGATACAACCGCATTCGTTACACACCGTGTTGGGGATATTAAAGGTGAAGTAGTTGCACCCTTCGCGGGCCGCCACGCGCAGGAGTTGGCGATATTGAGTTTTGGTGAGGTGTTCCTCCAGGTTCATATGCAGGGCGGAGCCCCCCGTCAGTCTCTCGATGTACTTCTTACCGTGCAGCCGGAACTTGTCGATCACGTTGAGCGTGGTGTCTTCTACCCGGTAGAAGTAGCTGTTGTAGCAGTCGCGGGGGACGAAATAGCCATCCTCCCTGTCCCACTTGGCATGTTTCACCCCCACGTTTTCGGCGGGAATCATCTCGCAGTTAAACATCACGCCGGCGGAGCGGTACTTCTTGTTGTAGCGCTCGATAAGTCGGCCTCAACCAGCCCGTTCACGCCGATGGTGAGGTATTGCCTGCCCATGTTGATGTACCCGGCATCAAAGAGCGGGAGCATCCCCTTTTCTTGAAACATTTTCAGGTTCTCGTTGTAGGCTAGCTGCACCTTGTGGGTCAAGTCCACCACTTCGGCAAGGAACTCCAGATGGGGTCGGCCTATGCGCTTGGCAAACTGCACGCACCGGTTGAGGTTGATGGTCAACACGCTTTTCGAGCCGGTGGAAACCCCGCCCGCGCCCAGCGTGTAGCTGAACCCGTTGTCTTGGATCTCGTTGCGCAGGCGGCAGCAGCTGGATAGCGAGTCGGCGTTTTCGCTCATGTAGGTGAAGAACGAATGCCCCTCGGCGTACATCTCCGCCGTGAAGTCGGCGTACTCGGCATCCACCATGTCATCGTTTTTAGAAAGCAGCGCCATGGTTTCCACCGGAAAAGTGAGTACGGCCCGGGTTCGTTCGGCGTTGAACCACTTCATGAAGCGCTTTTGCAGCCAGCTAAGGGATTGCCAGATAGGGCGGCTGCCGTCAGGGAACACGAACTCGCCGAACAAGCTTTTGAAGTAGGGGCGGTCGTAATAGGATATGTTCCAGAAAACGGCCTGGAAGTTACGTGCCCCGGTGGGCTGGTTGATGGAGTAGACAATCTGCTCAAAACAGTCGCAGATAACCTTGTCGAGCGTTCTGCGGCGGGTTGACAGATCCACCACCTCATCGGTTCGGTTGAAGTAATCATCGCCATATTCGAGTCGGATAAAGTAGTCCATGTACATCAGGAACTCGGGCGTGGCGCAGGCGCCGCTCAGCATGCTCGACACGATGAAGACCATGTTCACGAACCCGCCGCAGAATGATTTCAGGTTGGTGGGCGGCGTTGAGTTCCCGCCGATGGGTATGGTGCCGTTCAGCAGCCACGGGTACATGGTGATACTGGCGCAGTAGTTGGCGAGACTGGTCTCGTCGTTTTTATAGATAAAGTGCTCGTTGAGCATCCCGATATACTTGTCGGCAAGCTCTTTCCCGTACATCTCCTTTATTCGGTCGGTCAGCATTCTTCGGTTCAGGTTGATGAAGTTCTTCTTGGGCAGTTCGCCAATGAGGGTGGCGATGTTTTTCTTTTCCACGTTGGCGTTGGCGTCGAACTTACTTCCCGTGGCGGCGTTTTGCGCGTCGCAGTAATTCATCAGGAAGGTCATCTTGTCCCGGATCTCCCGGGTTTCGGCATGCTTTTGTCGATAGAGCATGTAGGACTTGGCCACCGCGAAATATTTTTCCGCCATCAGCGCCACCTCCACCTGGTTCTGGATCTCTTCTACCGTCATCCCGTCGGATATATGCAGGCGGGCGAGGATAGGTATCAAGTCGTCTTGCGTGGCGTAAGCGCCTACCGATAAAAATGCCTTAGCGATGGCATTCTCAATTTTGTGGATAGAAAACGGTACCCGTTTCCCATCCCTTTTCACGATATAAATTCCGTTATTGCCCATTTTTCAGACTGTTTTAGATATTTGTACCCTGGGGTTATTATATTTCAGAGATTATTCCATCCCAAGGTGCCGCTAATGCACCCCTTTTTTTTGAGGTATATCGGTATGTTTAGGTAGTTCAAGCTTGTTTTGGACTGTCCTTTTACCCGAAAGACATCAAAAAGTGTATTGTACGCGAATTGGCAGGTCTTCTGACTAACTCCTGTCTCTGAACGCCTTCCCGTCCGACCTGTTTTGTCGCGACAGTGGCAAAGGATTTGTTCAGTACATTGTATAGAGCTTACAGCAGCGGGAACTGTTGCCGACTTTCACGGCATTCCCTTTTTCATCTTTACCCGAAAAGGAAAATCGGAAAAGAACCAAGTGCACCACAAATGTAAATTATTATTTTTATGAAAGCAAAAAAGTTTTCCAAAAAAGTTATTAACAGTAATGAGCTACTTTGTTAACCAACAGATAATCAGCTATAAGCATTTTTTATGGGAAAGCTTAATTTGAAAAAATTGGGAGAAGGTATTATTAAAAGAAAACTTTATTGGTGATAGTGATGGGTGAGTTTTCTGTTTGGTAAATATAAAGAAAGAGGCACTTGTAATAAAAAGTGCCTCTTTCAAACTTAAAACTATTTAGACCAATGTTAGAAGGTAAAGGTTCTCAATAGTTGACTGTTATCAGTGCTCAATTCCTTTTCGGGCTTCTACTCCCTGGTTGTAGTAATGTTTTACCTCTTTCATCTCGGTCACCAAGTCGGCTATTTCTATCAACTCGGGTGCGGCATACCTGCCGGTAATGATGATTTCGGTATCGGTTGGTTTTCGCGTTACAACATTGATCAGCTCCTGCACTGAAAATAGTCCGTAAAAAACCGCGATATTGGCCTCGTCCAGTATTACCACATCATACTTGCCGGATAAAATGATCTCTTCCACTTCACGCAACCCCTCTTGCGCGGTATCGATATCGGCTCGCGTGGGCTTTTTCCATATAAAGCAATCGAGTCCATACTGTTTTATCTGCACATCAGGCAGGTATTGCTCAATGGCCTTTACCTCGGAGTAGCGTTGTCCTTTCACAAATTGGGCGAAGAATACCTTCTTCCCGGCTCCCACGGCCCGCAATGTTAGCCCCAGCGCCGCTGTGGTTTTACCCTTTCCGTTCCCGGTATAAACCTGAATATATCCCCTGTTTTGCATTTATCTGTAATAGGCCACTACACCGCTCGGGCATGGGACTTTCGTTTGAAACGAATATTTGATGCTTTTTGTAAAGGGATCTACTATGAGCATATCTTGTCCTTGCCCTGAAAGGAAAATATCGTCAGACCCGTTAATGGTTCCCATCTTATACTCCATCAGCATCATAATGCCTACGCTTTCATAATCCAACAGAAGTTTCGATTTATTTTGGGACTGTGGATGATAGACATAGACGGTCCCTGTATAATTATTCCAATCAAAATAGGGCAAATAGATATTACCCGCCACGTAGGTTAACGTGTTACCTTTGATCTTCTCTACCTGCTCAATGGTTTCTGTTTTTGGATCAAGGCAATACACGTTATAATTGGGGTAACTGGTGTTGAAAAACAGGCGCTCATTATCTACGGCAATGATACCTGTAGGGTTCTTTTCGGAAGTAATCACCTTAACCTCTTTCATGCTTTTTATATCCACGACCGATATCTTATCATCGTTTCCCTGTCCTGAGTTACAGACGTAGATGTTTTTTCCACATATCGCCAGCTCTTCGGCGAACGTTCCTGAAAGTGTCGCGTGAGCATCCAGTGTCAGCGTCGCGGTATCGAGTCGTACCACCTCTTTGGAGTAGCTGCTCACGTAACCTTTACCCTCTTCGAAAACGATAAAACGGGGTTTTGCCGGATTGCCTTGAGCGTCTATAAAGGGAATTCTTTTTATCGACTTGCCGTCAGCGGGATTAATCACCTCAATGTAATTTGTCCCCTCTTGACCACCAGCACCGGTTCCGGGTCCGGTAACCACGCAGTACATTTTGCTTCCGTACACCTCCAAGTCATTACCGGTATCTCCCAGCTTCACACCGTTAATCTTCTCAAACTGCTTGACCGAAAGTTCCCCTTTGGAGACATCATACCAGGCAAGCTCCGAATTATTACTGCCAAAAGACCCTTCGCTTAGGATCCAATATCCTACAAGCTCAGGAGATTTTTCCTGTTCTACCGTGAGCTGCACCTTTTTCCCGGATGCGGAAGAGAGCAGGATATCTGCCGTACGCGTCTTAAATCCCGGGTTGGGTTCAACCACGACCGTCACATTTTTTTTGCCCGCGGCATAGGTTGTACCGCGTGTGGCAACATCCATGTCTTTTACCTTCACCAAAATCCATTCCGGGACTTCACCCACGCTCCAGAGTTCATTGCTCTCCAATTCAAAGTCCTGAGTACCTCCTTGATTGGAAAACAGCAGCGTTTCCGTCTCTAAGTTCACCGTCAACGACGGCTCAAAAGGGTCTTCGCCATTACAGGCAAAAGTGATGAGCATCAGGCTCAAAATAACCAAGTAGTTTACTGTTTTTTTCATACGTTTTTTTTGTTTAAATAAAAGTGATATGGTTTATTATTTTATTGTCTCAATGCCAATTCCCAGCATATGGAGGTCCTCGCCTCGCTCTACCTCAGTCGAGGTCTCTCCTATCCAGCCACACTCTTGATTGACACCATTATATACCTTCACGAAATCAATACCGGGCAGATTGGCCGGGTTGCCGTTTTTATCTATCGCCCAATCGATGTCAATGGCTGAATCATCGTCCATATTGGGCTTGTTGTCCACATACCCATATTGGTAGCCGTAGAGAACGAAATATACCCCCCCGGCACTTATATCGGGATCAAATTTGCTTTCATCCACACCATTTTCGGCAAGTCGTATCCCTTTAAACGTCATCTTATCTTCTTTAATCCAACCCGGGTAATAGCTCTGTTTGTGATACACGTTCTTACTCTTGTAACCGCTGTTGTTCTTGTTGTCTTCCCAGCGGATATAGTTCTTTATCGTGGTGAACGCTTCCGGGTTGTCGGGCTCCGCGTTTGTTTCCGGCTCCTCTCTAATCGGGCGGTAATAGGTCATCTCGTAATCGCGATGCACGTTTACATCATTCCCGTTCTCTTTGGCGATTGTGTACCAGGGTTCATCCTTCGCGGAAAAGTTTCCACTCCCCTTTATCTCGTACCACTCGTCATCGTCGGGCTTCCCGTTTTTGTTTTTGTCATATGCCACCATGATGATGCCTGGCTCACAACTTCCACCAAACGGGGTATCCGGTCGCTTATTGTCATTCGATCCGGAGGCATTTCCCCTGATGCGAAAATCTCGTTTGCCTTTCACGTTTACAATGGTGTGGTCAAAACCGAATATCACGTAACCACCCCAGCCACCAAGGGTAATCATAAACGCATCTTCGCCAATGAGCCACTCCCCGGCTTTTCGCACCATATCCTGATGCGTATCCCCCTCGGCGTAATCAGGGTACTTGTTCACAAACTGTCCGGGTGCAGGCATATAGTCAAATACTTTGGCAATATAGGGCGATAACTTACTGGGAGTCTCCTCCACCTCTATCTGAATAGTTTCAAACACGACTTCTCCTGCTGATAACTCAAGCGTATAGGTGCCGACCGTTGCAGCGACAAACAGTACTTTTTTCCCTTCACTCATTGAGACCTTATATAGCTCTGATGGAGATTGCGTTACTGTCAGTTTCAAGTTTTCCGGGACGGTTTTATAAGCTGAAAGCTCAAGTGGCAGTATGGTATAAACCGATGTTTTTAAGCCTTGTGTCTGCGCCTCTACCGTTATGGTCGCTCTTTTCTCATCGGTTCCCCCTTTATTGGTTACGGTTAGTACAACAATGTATTCACCAGTGCCCGATGCGAGAAAGGTGTACTCCGATCTGTTCCCGACCTCCTCCCCATCTAACAGCCATCGGTATGTGGCATTTTCGCTGTTTTCTACCGTCGGTTTCAATAGCAACGTTTCACCTTCGATAATGGTGTATTCAGCTTCAATACCCGATATTACCGGGGGATTCGGCAATATTCCCTCCTCTTTGCATGAGCTGATTAGTAGGGTAAGAAAGCCCGTGAGGAGTAGCATTTTCTGTATCATCTTTATGGGTCTCATTTGCATCGTTTTTAGGGTTGTGGAAGCAGGGCAAAGTGCGCGGGAATATTTCCCGCACGTACTTTCCATTTCAATTTGCCGTAAGGTGTAAAACAGTACAGCGCACCGGGGGTTACAAGGTTACCGGCATCGGTAATGTAGATCTCTTTTGTAACCGGGTGCACCATAATGCCATACGGCCTCTCAATATTCTTTTCAGTACCGTCTGTAATAATATCTCTCGTAACCACCTCATGGGTGCGTGTATCCACGATGGCATAAGAAAATGCCCACTCTTCTACGCTGACATAGCTGTATTCCGCTCCATATGCGTACAGGTAATCATCATCTATCCAGAAGTTGGTGGCGGCGATAGGCACCGTGTCGGTTACTTGTTGCATCTCCCTATCGAGAAAATAGAGACGCGAAGGGTAGCCTTTATAGTCGCCTCTCGAGCTGACCCACAGATCTCCCCGTTTATCGGCCTTTATACGATGGAGGTTCCAGGCGACCGGGATGCGCTTCTCCTCTTTAAAGGTGGCAATATCTATGACCGAAACCGTTCGCTCATATCCTTTTAAGTCGCCCGCGCCCATATAGCCGCCGGAGTTGGTCACATAGATTTTGCCCCCTACGATCTCCAGTTCATCGGGTTGAAAACCGACCAGGCAGCGATCCACGACTTCCAGGGTGGCGGTATCCACTTTGCCCACGTAACCCAGTTGTTCGTAATGGGGGTCAATGGTCACGGGACCGGCATACGAGGTGACGTAGGCATACTTGCCGTGAAAGTTGATATACCTGCAGTTGGGTATCTCGACCTGACCGATGCGCTTAGTGGTTCGGGCATTCATCACCTCTATCTTGTTGGAGCAGTTGATCACCGCGTAGAGCCTGCTGCCGTATATAGCTATATCGTTGCCCACATCGCCCATCTCCTTGGGTACGGTTGGATTGATCTCGGCATAGATATTTCTTCGGTAAACCCCCTTTTTAAAGTCGAGAAAGTCGAGCGTAGCCTTGTTGCTCCCCATGTTCCCCTCGTTAAGCAGGTAAAAACCCACGTGCGTTTCTGCCGAGCGATCGTCAGGCAATAGTCGCAGCTCTTCAGAGAGCACTATCTCCACATCACCTCGACAGGAAGCTAAAAACGCCAGTACAGCCAACAAAGTCAATAGAACCGCCAACACTCCCCCGGAGACAACTTCCTTACGTGTAACAGCTCTTTTATGTACAACGTGTCGCATCATATCTCAACGGTTAACGAGAGTTTATAATTCTGTTTCGGCATCGGGTAGTTGAGCACCACCTCGTAATCCTGACCCAGCAGGTTGTTGACCTCTACTGCCGCCCGAAGACCTACATCGCGTATTCTGAACCTTTTCGAAACCGTCACATCGTTGGTGTACCACGGCTGCTCGTAATCTTCAGGGATATTGGCGGAGCTGTGATACCGTTCACCCACGTAGATAAAGCTGTAGTTCAGCTGCCACGATTGGTAGGTGAATGTGGCTATGACGGAGCCGCTATGCCAAGGGATGTAGGCAATCTGTCCGCCATAGGTCAACTCTTGCAAAAACGGGTTCTCGCGCTCGGTGAAATCTTGCGCTTTCTGATAGGTATAGGACAACCGCAGGTTGAGGAACAGCTCTTTGAACGGTTCAAAAAGGGCCGAAGTGGCCACATCCACTCCCCTGATTTCTACATATCCCAGGTTCATCATCATCCATCGGTATTGTCCGCTGCCTTTGGGCACGGCTACAATCTTGTCCGTTACCTGATTAAAGTAGGCATCTGCCTGTACTTGCCACTGCTGTACCAGTTTGCCTTTCTGCTCATTATCATATTGAAACCCTGCGTTGTATTGATGGGTTCGCTCCGGCCTCAACTGCGTGTTGCCTATATCGGTATAGTAGAGGTCGTTGAAGGTGGGCATCCTGAAAATGTTTTTATAAAAAGCCCTGATGTTGAAATTTTGTCGGTCGGACGGTTGGTAGGAGATAAAAAAGGCGGGTGTGAACTCATTTTTTTCAGGAGCCGCTTTTACCATCTCATCCCTCTCGGTATTGCCGGAGTCTGTCCTTTCACGTACATGAGTGTAGAGAACGCTCCCTTGCATTTTTACTTTTCCCAGATCGGCAGCGCTGGCCACGGCTATCAACGTGGTGAGGCGTTTTGGGAAAACGAACCCCGCTAAGTCGGATGTCAGGGTATTGTACTGCATGTCAGCCGAAAGCACGGCGTCCCACCAGTTCATCAAGCTGTACCGGTTGGCGATGGAAAGGTACCCCTCTTGCTGCTTAAAGGTGTTGTCAATAAGCATAAGCGTGGTGTCGGGATTCAGGTACCGCATGTTGTCATACGCGTATTTGCCGTTGATCAGGATATCGTACCTGGGCGTAACGTTTTTGCGGTACACTCCCTGCGCGAAAAAGCTCCTGTCCCACTGCCGCTGTGGATTCATCCACCGGTTATTCACCACGGCACCGGGTATGCCCCGTTCGGAGTCGTAGAAATAGGTTTTCACCCTCCAGTAGCCTTCGTTGATGGTACCAAACAGCCCCCCCTCCAACCGGACAGAGCGGATATCGCCGTTCTCCCTCACGGCGGTTGTATCGTACATCACTTCATGAGAGGTGGGGTGAACCCGCTTGTAGCGGTACTTATACTTTCCACTGGAGTGGATGAACTCGCCGTTGACGGATGCGCTGAGGTGGTCGTTGATCTTGTATTCATACAGCACGGAGGGATTGATCAGGTCGAATGAACCACCTTTCGCGCTGGCACGGAGGTTCTGCTTTTTGCCCTCTGCAAAGCGGGGTGTGCGTGAGCGTAGGTATACCGTGGCCGATGAGCCAAAATCCTTACCCGATTGAAAGATATTGCTCTTCTGCCCGTTGTAGAGTGAAACTTCTTCGATGTTTTCCAGCGAGAACTTGCCCAGGTCTATCTGCCCGTTTTGCGCGTTACCCAGTTGGATGCCATCGTAAAACACGCCCACGTGGTGCGTGCCCATGCTCCGCACGTTCACCGTTTTGAGTCCGCCCACGCCACCATAATCCTTGAGTTGCACCCCCGAGAAGTAGCGGATAGCATCGGCCACGGAAAAGGAGCTCAGGCTTTTAAGTTGCTCGCCAGAGAGCTTTTGCACGGGGATAACCTCTTTCATCAGGGGGCTCCCGTACACCACGAAGTCATCGAGATGCATGGTTTTTACCTTGGTCGTGTCGGTCGGTTGCTTGGGTGTACCCGGTTGACTGGGTGTTTCCGGTCGCGTGGGAGTTTCATTTTGTACGTGGTTTTCTACTTGTGAAAGGATTATTTTCCCCTCAACCGTTTTCTCTTCGGTGACAAACCTTTCCTCCCTGGGAGAGCGACTTGATTCGCCGGTTATTTTTTGGGCAGAAAGCAATCCCGTTGCAACCTGAATGAGGGTTACAGCAAGAAGAGCTCTCCTTTTTAAAACGTCCATTTCACCGAAACATCAGGCTTTCGGGAAAAGTGGGCATTGAGATGAAATTGGTATGCGTTAGTCTGCCGAGTCCGGGTATCAATGAAAACAGTAAAAGAAAAACTGACCTTGGCACGCGTTGTTCTTTCAAGCTCTACTCCCCGAAAGCTATGAAACATTGTATCCATTTTGGCAGGTCTTCTGACTTACTCGTTCTTTCGCGTCCTTCCCATTCCGCCTGACGGAACAGTGGTAGTTGAGTAGTGCGAAAGCGCTTTTATTGAGCTTACAGCAGCGGGTCTGTTCAGGATTTGCACCTGATTCCCTTTTCATCGCTTGCCCCGAGGCATTTGGGGCGAACAACACCAAAATGTATCGGCAAATGTACGAACTATTTTAGACAAAAGGAAGGGTCTGAGGGGAAATCTTTGGTAAAGCAGATGATCGTTTGCTCGACGTGACAATATGCTAAAGAACAGTTCGAAATAACGGATTTATTCCCGTTTTTTTTGTTTATTTGTAAGCAAAACCGTGTAAAACTGTAGATGCCATGCTTGACAACTTATCAGGACTGATTGCAAAAGCCAAGGAGGGGGATAAGCGGACGATTGCTGTTGCGGCAGCCGAGGACGAGTTTGTACTTAAAGCGGTGCAGGATGCTGTTGTTGCCGAAGTAATGATCCCATTGCTTATAGGGGATAAGGGTGAAATAGAGAAGATCGCACGAAGGCTAGACTTCGACCTATCTCGTGTCGATATCTTGGACAATAGGGAGGGGGCTGCCGCTTCAGCTCGAATTGCGGTGAGTAAGGTGAAAATCGGGGAGGCGGATGGTATTATGAAAGGGTATATCTCCACGGGCGACCTGCTACGGGCGGTGCTGGACAAGGATGTCGGGTTGCGCACCGGTCGACTGCTGAGCCACGTTGCTCTTTTTCAATCCCCCTATTACCACAAGTTGCTGTGCGTGACCGATGCGGCGATGAATATCGCGCCGAGTCTCGATGAGAAGGTGCAGATTATTCAGAACGCGGTACTGGTGTGCCGTAATGTAGGGATTGAAACGCCCAAGGTGGCGGTCGCCGCCGCGGTGGAGACGGTGAACCAGAAGATGGAGGCGACCCTGCATGCGCCGGCCTTGAAAGCGATGAACCGGGAGGGTATCCTCACGGGATGTGTGGTAGATGGTCCCTTCGCGATTGATATCGCGGTGAGTCGGGAGTCCGCGCTGCATAAGGGGATCGATAGCCCGGTGGCCGGTGATTGCGACGTGATTCTCGCCCCAGATATAGAGGCGGGAAACATGTTGTACAAGGCGCTCAATTTCTTGGGCGGAGCCGTTTCCGCGGCGGTCATCGTGGGGGCTTTGGTGCCCGTGGTGCTCACCTCGCGCTCTGACAATGAGAGGAGTAAGTTATACTCTATCGCCCTGGCTGCCTGCATGGGAAAGGGATGATACGCGTAGAACAATCGAAAGAGCGGAATGTATATGAAGATTAAACAGTTCATGCATAGGCGAAAAGAAAAATATTTTATAAACAGGAAAAATATATAACCATGGCTACAACAACACGAATTTTGGTGGTTAACCCGGGTTCAACATCCACGAAAATAGCGATTTACCAACAGGAGAAGGTGATTTTTTTAAAAACGATCAAGCACCCGGTCGAGGCGTTGAAACCGTTCAAACGGGTTACGGATCAGTTCGAGTACCGAAGAGATATGATCCTTGAGGAGCTGCGCAATGCAGATGTCTATTTCGAGACAATTGATGCGGTGATCGGGCGCGGGGGACTGGTTAAGCCGATCAAGGCTGGCGTTTATCGTGTGAACGAGGCGATGAGGCAAGATTTGATGGAGTGCAAACGGGGGGAACACGCGAGCAACCTGGGAGGCTTAATCGCCTTTGATGTCGCGAAAATGTTGCCGAACGCGGAGGCTTTCATCGCTGATCCGGTGGTGGTGGACGAGCTCGATCGGCTGGCTCGCTACACGGGACACCCGCTGTTCGAAAAGGTTCCCGTTTTCCACGCGTTGAACCAGAAGGCGATCGCCCGCTCGCACGCTAAGTCGATCATGCGGCGGTATGAAGAGATGAATTTCATCGTGGCACACCTTGGTGGGGGCATCACGGTAGGTGCTCACGAAAAGGGGAAAGTGGTCGATGTGAACCAGGGGTTGGACGGTGATGGGCCCTTCTCGCCCGAGCGCTCCGGGTCGTTGCCCGCGGGATCGCTGTTGAAAGCCGCGTTCAGCGGTGAGTACACCTACGACGAGATGGCAGCGATGATCGTGGGTAAAGGGGGATTGCTTGCTTACCTGGGTACCAATGATGTCTACATCGCCGAGCGGGAGGCAATGGATGGCGATGAGAAATGCAAGGAGGTGCTGGAGGCGATGGCGTACCAGGTTGCGAAAGAGATCGGGGCTATGTCTGCCGTGCTGCGTGGAGAGGTGGACGCGATATTGATCACCGGTGGTATTGCCAACAGCAAGTGGTTTTGTAACCTGATTATCGAGCGGGTATACCGCATCGCGCCCGTCCATCTCTACCCCGGTCAAGACGAAATGGGGGCGTTAGCGGAAAATGCGCTTCTGGCCATCAACGGGGAGGTAGAGGTAAAAGAGTACATTTAAGCCGACAAAACGGGTTCATTCCCGTTTTTTTTGTTTATTTGTAAATACAACAAAAGAAAAAGGGAGATGAACAAAAAAGTAGAGAAACATTACGGCTGGATTTACTTGCTGATACCAGTGCAGTTTATTTTGGCAGTCCTGGCGTTGTTAGGCTACGGATTTGTATTCCAGTCGGGTACGGCAGGCGTTGCAATATTGGTTTTGTTGCTGCTGTCTTTTAAACGGCAGCTACCTGTAAAAGAGGCGATCCCCCTAATATTCGCCTTTTTGTGTTCCATTTGCGGCGACTGGTTTTTGTCCCACCGTTACGGGGAAAGCATCCGGTTTATTTATGGCGTTGCATGCTTTTTTTGCGCTCATGTCGGATTCCTATGGTATGCCCTGCTCAACGGGAAGGTGAGGTGGAAATTCACGGTCATCCTGCTCGCCGCCTACCTGCTGTTTTATTTTGTGATGCTTTACCCGAACTTTGCCGATAAGGCAACGATGTTAGCTGTACTGGCTTACCTGCTTATATCGGGCATTTCCATGGGGGCGGCCGTGGGAATAAGGGCCAATCGAATATCGAGATGGACCTTTGCTATTGGTGTCGGGTTGCTCCTCTTCTCCGACACCATCATCGGGTTGCGGGAATTCGCGGGCTACACCTCACTGGGTAAACTGATTCTACCCACTTACTACCTGTGCCATATTTTTATAACCTATTCGGTGATAGCCCGTTTTAGACGCATGGGTAACTAGGGGCATTGAGACAATTGTAAACATACGATTGATGAAAGAGTGTCTTAAGCACAACGGGAAACGATGAGAATAGGGAGTTTACTATTTAAGAGATAAACAATTGTATGAAGCGTTATAAAAACATCGTGATGACCCTTACGGGAGCCCTGCTTTTCTCGCTGGGAGTAATGGCGGACGAGGCGATAAACGAGAACGCGTTACAAGGAAAGAAGGTACTCTACGTGTACGGGGGTTGGGAGGGACATGAGCCTGAACCATGCCGGGATATCTTCGTCCCCTGGCTCGAGTCGGAGGGTGCGGAGGTTTTCTTGTGCGACGACCTGGCCTGTTACGACGATTCGGTATTGATGGCGGAGGTGGATTTGATCATCCAGCACGTTACGATGGCCAAGCTTTCCGGGTCGAGGGAGAGGGCGCTGCTGAATGCTGTGAAACGTGGTGTGGGTTTGGCCGGATGGCATGGGGGAATAGGGGATTCGTTTCGAGATAACCCCGAGTTTCAATACATGGTGGGTGGGCAATGGGTGGCTCACCCCGGCGGTATTATCCCTTACAGGGTGAATATCACCGATCGGGAGGACCCGGTGACCCGAGGGTTGGAGGATTTCGATATCCGGTCGGAGCAGTACTACATGCACGTGGACCCGAATGTGAAGGTGCTGGCCACGATGACTTTTTCAGGCGAACATGATTTTTGGATCGATGGAGCCGTGATGCCGGTCGTGTGGAAGAAGCAGTACGGAAAAGGAAGGGTGTTCTACTCTTCACTGGGGCATGTCGCGAGCGACTTTGAGGTGTTCGAACTGTTCGAGATCATGAAGCGGGGGATTAAATGGGCGGCGGAAAGCCTGGATAAAGGCGCGGAAAAGTGGCTTTCTCCAGCCTATGACTAAAATATCAGATGTTCATCTATCTTTTTAATCCCGAGAACGACCTCTCCCTCGCCAACTTTTCGGCCAACTACATGCCTCCTGCCTCCGCGGTGAGGATGGCACGGGAGATGGCTCTGCTGCCCATCTGGTACGCTGGCAGCGAAAACAGGTTCACCGGTAATGCAGGGGATGACATTGAAAATCTACAAGATATCGTTGGGGAGGAGCGGGATGTGCCTGGGAACTTAACGGGTGTTACCATAAGCCAACGAGAAATTGGTGAAGGGATAACGGTGATTGCCGAGGGGGAGGAAAACCTCGCTTTCTTGGACAGGATGAAAGAACTTTTTGAACTTAAGGCTTCCCTTGTCTCGATGTCATCTCTCGCCTCTTACCCGGATGCCGTTTTCGTGCCTTGGGGTTGGAACCCCTCACTGGTGCGAACACTACAGGTATCTGGTGCTTCTGAGTGTCATCTTCCCTCGATACAGGAGCTGAAGCGATTGCGGGGGTACACGCACCGGAAGCACGCGGTGGAAACGCTGGTCGATCTTAAGTCGCTCGATGAACGGCTCACCGGTGAGCCTCGTTATGTGACGTCCATTGAGGAGCTGCTAGATTACCTGGAATCGGTGCCGGGCGACAAGGTATTGAAGATGCCCCTTTCCGGAAGTGGAAAGGGGCTGATATGGATACTGGGTGGTATCACCGACAAGCAGGTCGACTGGTGCCGGCGGGTCATCCGGGGACAGGGGGGCGTCGTGGTCGAGCCGATCTGGGATAGGGTGAGGGATTTCGCGATGGAGTTTTGGCTGGATGATGGCCTGGCTCGATTTGCAGGCTACTCGCTGTTTCGAACAGCCGCGTCAGGCGGCTACATGGGCAACGAGCTGCTAACCGATGCACGAATAGAGGAGGTGCTGGGTTCCTACTTGCCCATTTCCCTCTTCCATCAGCTTAGGGAGAGGCTATTGCAGTTGTTGCCAACTCGTTTTCCTCGTTATCGGGGGTACACGGGCGTGGATATGATGGTATGCACCACCTCAGAGGGGTATAAGGTTCACCCTTGCGTGGAGATCAATACGCGTATGAACATGGGGGTTGTATCGCGCACTTTTCATGAACGACACGTTCAACCGGGTGCGGAAGGGTTGTTCACGGTGGACTACTTCAAGCGGCCGGGAACCGCATTGTCGTTTTACCGGAAGATGGAACAGGAACACCCGTTAACGGTGAAAGACAACAAGGTCGCTTCCGGCTACCTGCCATTGACACCCGTAACGGCAGATACTCATTACGTAGCATACGTTGTCATCGCTTAAAATAAACCACCACCCGGCTATTTTCAAACTCCCAGGGAGTGTAAAACCGGATGGTGGCAATCCTTTTTATCGAAGTACCGTTTTCGTTATTTGCGAGTTTTTTCGTGACGCAAAAACGGGTACTAGCAATTCCTTTACCGATAAATCATCGGTTACTTGCCCATTTCCTGGGGTAGGTATTTGTAAAATAGCGGAATGGTCCGAATGCCGTTGAAGAACTGCTCCAGCGGGAAGTTCTCGTTGGGCGAATGGATGGCGTCTGAGGCAAGGCCGAAGCCCATGAGCACCGACTTGATACCCAGTATCTCCTCGAAGGTGGCGATAATGGGGATGCTCCCGCCGGAACGCACCGGCACCGGATCTTTCCCGTACACCTCTTTGAACGCCCGTTCCGCGGCCTTGTAAGCCGGGAGGTCAATCGGGCAAACGTACGAGGGTCCCCCGTGCAGGTAGTCGACCTTCACCCTCACCGATTTGGGGGCGATGGAGTTGAAGTAGTCGACAAATAGCTTGGCGATCTTCTGGTGGTCTTGCCCGGGTACCAGGCGGGTGCTGATCTTGGCATAGGCCTTGGAGGGGAGTACCGTTTTGGCCCCTTCGCCGGTATACCCGCCCCAGATGCCGCACACGTCGAACGTGGGACGAATTCCGGTGCGCTCGTTGGTGGTGTATCCCTTTTCGCCGAACACCGCCCTTATGCCGAGCGATTTTTTGTACTCCCGTTGACAGAAGGGGGCTTTGGCCATCAGGGCACGCTCCTTCTTGGAAACTTCTATGACGTCGTCGTAAAAACCGGGGATAAGGATGCGCCCATCGTCATCCATCGTTTGGGCAATCATCTTGGAGAGCACGTTGATGGGGTTGGCCACCGCACCACCAAAGATACCGGAGTGGAGGTCGGCATTGGGCCCCGTCACCTCCACCTGCCAGTAGGCGAGTCCCCTCAGGCCAGTCGTGATGGAGGGTATGTCGGGTGCGATCATGGAGGTGTCAGACACCAGGATCACGTCGGCTTGAAGCATCTTCTTGTGTTTTTTACAGAACTTGGGGAGGCTGGGGGAGCCCACTTCCTCCTCACCCTCTATCAGGAACTTCACGTTGCAGGTCAGCTTGCCCGACTGCACGAGGTATTCGAACGCCTTGGCGTGCATGAACGCTTGTCCCTTGTCGTCGTCCGCCCCCCGGGCCCAGATTTTTCCATCCTTGATGACCGGCTCAAAGGGATCGCTGTTCCACAGCTCTAACGGATCCACCGGCATCACGTCCATATGGCCATACACCAGGACAGTGGGTGCGTTTTTGTCGATGATCTTCTCACCGTAGGTCACCGGGTTGCCATCGGTTTCCATTACTTCTGCCTTGTCGACCCCGGCGGCCAGCAGGAGCTCCTTCCACTTTTCAGCGGCACGGTACATATCGTCCTTATGCTCAGGGAGCGACGAGATGGATGGGATGCGGATTAACTCGAAGAGTTCGTCCAGAAAACGCTTCTCATGCGTTTTCACGTACTTGTTGATGTCATTCATGTCGTGTTTATTTTAAAATGATTCTATAGTCTTGTTATGTCATCGTTATCCCCTTTCAAGGCGAAGACCTTAGCGAGAAAGTCGTATTATTTTACTCCTTTCACGTTCATCTTCAGCGTGTACACCGATGTGCGGGCGGTGATAAACAGGATGTCCCGGTTCTTCCCCCCAAAGCAGATGTTCGATGGGCTCTCGGGAACGTCGATCGTTTCTATCAGCACCCCTTCGGGTGAGTAGACCCATACCTTGCCCATGGTGAGGTAGACGTTTCCCTGCTCATCGATGGTCATCCCGTCGGATCCTTCCGGCGCGAAAAAGGTTCGGTTCGAAAGGCTCCCATCCGCTTGTATGTCATATTTCCATATCTTCCGGTCGTTGATGTCGGCCACGTAGAGCGTCTTCCCGTCAAGCGTACCGATAATACCGTTTGGTTGCACGTACTGATTGCTCACCTGACTCACCTTACCATCCGTTGAAAGGTGGTACACGCCCCGGGCATCCTGCGCTTCGTGGTGTCCCTCTTCCCAGTAATTGCGGTGGTAGTAGGGGTCGGTAAAGTAACTATCGCCCGAGGGGGCAACCCACACGTCGTTGGGACCGTTCAGGTGCTTCCCGTTGTAGTTCTCGCAAAGGATGCGCATCTCTTTTTGATCGTTGAAAACGACCAGCCGGTTGTGAAGGTCGGCGCACGCGACCAATCCACCGTCCTGGTTGAAGTCCATCCCATTCGATCGCCCCGTGCCTTCCAGCCAGAGGCTAATCCCCTCCTGTTCGTCCCACACGTGGATGCGGTCGTTGGGCTGGTCGGTGAAGAAAACCCGCCCATCGGGAGAGACCGCGGGACCTTCGGTGAAGGCGAAGCCCGTCCCCGCCTGCTCTATCGTCGACTTGTGAGCGATGATGCCGGATCCTTGTCCCATGCTTAAAACGGGTGTTATGACCAAAATGAACGCTATCACTAAAAATCGGGTGTATGTCGTCTGCATATTCAGCTTTTCAATTTGTTGGAACTTACCACGTGTTGCTGGAACTTGCCACGTGAAATCACGCGCCACGCTATCGAACGTGTCTATTACAAAGAAAATAAAATTATTTCTAATCTCGAACAAGAACCGATGGAAAAGCCGCGGCTTTTACCCCTTACAATCATGATTTACGGTTATTTATCACTCCATTCGTGGATTTTTTGTAAATTTGTGAATGCATTGGAAATGTGTGGCGTGATACATCGTTGACATATCATAAAGTAACGTATCCCCTTGGGTACTTAAAAACAAATACCTATGAGACAAATGATCAAGATGGCCTTAATCGCCCTTCTCCTTGGAGCGATGGCCTGCAATAACCCAACTAAAACAGAACAAGTGGAAACAGCAAATTTTATCCCCTCTACCCGCGTTGAGGTGGTGGTTCGTCAGCTAACCGATTCACTGGGAGAAGCGTGCGCGTTTCGTGTAGAGCGTGGTGTGAAACAGGTGGCTGGACTTTGGCGAGAAACGGATGGCAGCGAGGAGGATTTCGCCCGGTTTTGCCTTGAGTCGTTCGTGGCGGGAGAGAAGGAGCTGGAGCAGCTTTACACTACCCTGGAGCGAAATTTCGAGGTGATATATGGCAACTTCCACCAGATGAACGTGGCGTTGAAAGAGCCGTTGCAGCTTGAAGGACCGGCGATCACGCCGGTGGATATGATGTTCGGGAGCTACAGCCCGTCTTCGCACCTCACGGACGACCTATACACGAATAAAGTCGCGTTCCTCACGGCGTTGAACTTCCCCTTCTACTCGTTGGAAGAGAAGACGGAGCTTGGCGAAACGTGGTCTCGGAAAGAGTGGGCTTACGCCCGAATGGGCGATAGCTTCACCTCGCGCGTGCCGGCCGCTATCCAGCAGGAGGTGTCGAAAACGACGACCGAGGCCGATGCCTATATTTCGGATTACAACATCTACATGGGTAAGCTGCGGAACGAGAACGGTGAACAGCTATTTCCCGAAGGCATGAAGTTGATCTCTCACTGGGGGCTACGCGATGAGTTGAAATCGAACTACGCCGATGCCGATAAGGGGCTGGAGAAGCAGCGGATGATTTACCAGGTGATGAAACGGATTATCGATCAATCTATCCCTGTGGAGGTGATTAATAGCGACCGATACGCGTGGAACCCGTTCTCGAACGAGCTTTTTGACGGGGAACAAGCGGTCGAGGGGCGACCCGAGGAGACCCGTCGTTACGAGGTGTTTCTGAAGAATTACCTGGCGATGAGGCAGCTTGATGTTTTTAACACGCACTATCCCACGCAGCTGGCGAGGGCGTTCGACCGAACCATGGAGGTGCCTCAAAAAGATGTGGAAGCGCTCTTCAAGGGGTTGCTGTCGTCGCCTCAGGTGAAGGAGGTGGCGGCGTTCATCGAGAGCCGACTGGGAAGGAAGCTGGAGCCGTTCGATATATGGTACAACGGTTTCAAGGCGGGAGGAGGAATACCGGAGGATGAGCTCACCACCATTACCCAGCGCAAGTACCCGACCGCGGAGGCGCTGGAAGCCGACCTGCCAAGGATGTTGGTGAAACTGGGTTGGAAAGCCGATAAAGCACGGGAGATCACCTCGCTCGTCACGGTGGAAGCCTCCCGGGGTGCCGGCCACGCGTGGGGTGCCGCGATGCGCGGCGACCTGGCCCGTTTGCGTACGCGTATCGTTGACGATGGACTTGACTACAAAGGGTACAACATTGCCGTGCACGAGTTTGGGCACAACGTGGAGCAGACCATCACCATGAACGATGTGGATTACTATATGCTGAACGGGGTGCCGAACACCGCGTTTACCGAGGCGGTCGCCTTCCTTTTCCAGAAGCGGGACCTCGAGCTGCTGGGGCTTAAGAACCCCAACCCGCTGGATGAGCACTACCTAGCCCTGGATAACTTCTGGGCCTCTTACGAGATCATGGGCGTCTCCCTGGTGGATATCCAGGCGTGGGAGTGGCTTTACGAGCATCCCGAGGCTACTCCCGCGGAGTTGAAAGAGGCGGTAATTCGCATCGCGAAAGAGGTGTGGAACAGCTACTACGCGGGCGTGTTGGATGGTGAGGATGAACCCCTGCTGGGCATCTACTCCCACATGATCGACTACCCGCTCTACCTGCCCAACTACCCGATGGGGCACCTGATCGCCTTCCAGGTTGAGCAGCAGGTGCGTGGCAAGAACCTGGCCGACGAGATCGACCGGATGTACACCCAGGGGAGCATTATCCCGCAGACGTGGATGAAGCACGCCGTGGGGTCGCCTATCTCCATCGAACCGCTGCTGAACGCGGTCAACGGGGCTCTTGAAGCGTTAGTAAGATAGCCCTGCGGCACTGGTGTAAACGACATTAGCGCAACGATACTAGATACGCGAGTGGCTCTTGCAACTGTTGGCAAAGTAGCCTTTCCCTGAAGCGTTAGCGTGATCATTTCCCAGCTAAATACTTAGAGAGAAAGCCCCCCGTTTATGCTTCTCGGAGCTTTTTTCTCGTCGATTTCGCCGTTGTTAACCGAAAATGGTGTACTTTTGTAGGCGATTAAGGAAAGATGCCGGAGTGGTTGAACGGGGCGGTCTCGAAAACCGTTGTACCCTTACGGGTACCCAGGGTTCGAATCCCTGTCTTTCCGCAATAAACATTTTTGAAGTGCTTCGAAAAGAACTTCATCCGTCAAGGGATGAAGCTTTAACTGCCATTATAGTGCAATATGTATCGATTAGATGGATAACATCGGCTTACTTTTTCAAATAACCTGTAAAAAATGGCGTGTTACACACAAGTCCCCTAAAACGTTCTTGCAAGATGTATAGGCGTTTCATTAAATCTTCGTAGGACAGCTTTTCCCCATAAATAAAACCTTCCCGCATTTTTTCATAGTCATCTTTAAGTACTTCTGTTAGATTATCAGGTGGCAGGAAAGAGATGCTTGAAGGATGATGAGTTTTATAATCAAATCCTTTCCAACTCGTGAATTTACTTCTATGCTCTACAATGTTCGAATACAACATTTCATCATTCATCGCTTTTATGGTAAATTTCTTATCCATCATTTTTTCTAGGTCGTAAAGATGTCTTGTTAACCGTTCCACCTTTGCTTTTCCAGATCGATTAAACTCCTCGTGTAAAAGGAATACTTTTTCTAAAAAAGTTTTTCCGGGTAATACAGTGGGAACCGCAAAAGATTTTTTACTGAAAGATGCATCGGGGTAAGCTTCTTCAATCATCGAGTTTATTTTTACCCTTTCAAAGGGTTCGGTTAATGACCGGCAACTAATTTCAACTTTTACCCTTTCTGCAATGTATGGATTTTTTTCAGGTAAAATGGAGTCGTATTCAATAAAAAACTCCACAGGGTCTTTATCTGACTCTTTGGTTGGAGGGTTGACTAATCTAAAATGCCTGGACAGATTCAATTGGTTCAATGCATTTCCCAATTCGGGAACAAGTGTGTCATCAATAAACTTTTTAGATGCCTTTCTTAGTTTGTTGCGTTGTGTTCCACTCAATTCTTTCCCAAATCCTAATACTGAACGATCAATAGCTAAATCGCAATCTTCTGAAAATCGACCAATCAAACCCCAACACTTACTAAGACTGGTGCCTCCCTTAAATACAATTCCGTCGCTACACTCTAAACTAAAAAGAGCTTTCAATACCATGCTTACCCAAAAGTCTTTTTCAACGGCATTGTCGACAATCCCTTTCATGTCTGCTACATTTGCAAGAATGGTTTGTCGTTCTTCTAAAGTTAGACTTGTCCAATTTTGTTCTACCTCTTTGTCCATTTTTTATTTAGAGTTTAGTTTTCTTCGTATCCATTGAGGAGCAATGAGAAGATCCTGCTCAACTGCTTCTTGATTTTTTTCCTTAGAGAGTATTTCTTTTATTTTCAAAACTATTTCATCAGTGATATTTTGTTCGCCAATTTCTCTCATTGCCTGAACAACCAAAGAAAACAGATTACTTTGATAAGCAAAATTGCGAGGTACACTTTTCTTGAAAATTATTTTCCGGTTACCTACAGAAATTGTTCTTGGCGACCCATTCGTGAGATATATTGCATTCGTGGGTACTTGGGTTGACAGTCCCAACGCGTTTAGGGCCGTTAAACCCGATGGAATAATTTGGGATTGATCCTTTTCCGCGATGGCTTGTGCTATTGTGTTCAAAGAGGGTTTATGGATTCCATACTGATTCCTGATCGGGTACAAATATAAACCTTGCGATAGACGTATCAGGAAATTTTCATTTTCAAGCCTTGACAGTGTTCGAGTAACCGATGCATCATTATTTAAATCGGCAAAATCACTTACAGCATAAAGCCGACCTTCACCATTATTTATGATGCGATTTTTGACTTCCTTAGATAATATTCGCGCCATTTTTTTGCATCTTTAATTTTGTCCGAAATTACCATCTTTTTTCGGACAAAACAAGGGGTTATTTCAATTTTGTCCGAAATTACCATCTTTTTTCGGACAAAATAATGAGAAATTAATAATAATTATAATATGAGTATCAAAGGAGTAATTGTTTCATCGACTAAACTCTCTTCTTGGGAATCACGTCTTTTCAAACGAAAAAAATCTGTTGTATTCAATTTAGTACGAAAAAATCTTACAAAAAACAATTAACAGTAGTCAGTATTCTGTTACATTTTAATTTTCTTAGTCGGTATCTTAGTCGGTGTTGTAATTTATCTTTCGAGAATAACTCTACATCTATTTTCGTTAGTTTTAGATTGCTCACTTCTATTTTGCAAATTATCAATCAGCAATGATAGATTCCTTTGTGGGTGTTCAAAAAAAGTGTACTTTTGAACCTGAAAGCAATAGAGATTGATCTACTCTGCACGTGCTTTGGAAAGAATTTGGGGCGGCTACATTTTGGCTACAGAAAAAAAAGAGACTCAAATAACGAATTATGACAGAGATGATTAGGACGATTTAGTCATTCCCCTGTCTTTCCCCTGCTCAAAACCGCTTCTAGAGGGGGTTTCTTGTATGCAGCGCAATGTGAGCGCTCCTAACAAACAGCGTGAGATGAAATAACCCAATTGTTGATACCTGACATCTGAATTTTCCCTTGGCGCAACTAATGTTTCAGCTAAATTATCGCCTAACTTTACCATTTACAGTGCATTTACCTCGGAATGTAAAAAAGCAACAGAAAACAGGAAAGCACTGTTAATTAATTAATAATAAAACTGAATATGTAAAATTAATTGCTTAATTTTGCCTTAGTATTTCTTGCTCTTCGTAAAGATTACAAATTGTAGAGTAGATAAGAGAATGAAAGAAAAAAATAAGCATATTGTGATTGATAGTTATTGGAAAGATTTTTTAGCCAACAAGGACGGATACGATGCTTTTTCTTTTATCTACAATTTCTATGTCAATGATCTTTTATCATACGGGGTAAGTTTGGGATTCGATGAAGATACTTGTCGGGATGCCGTACATGATCTGTTTTGCAAGATTCTAATCGACAAAAAGAAACTCCTCAACGTAAATAACCTGACTGCTTATTTATTCAGAGCAGTAAGAAATTATCTTTTCAATATTCAGAAAAAATACAGTAAAATCTCAAATTCTTTTTCTGAAAACATACCTTTTTCTGTCGAAATTTCAACAATAGAATCGCTGATTAATCGTGAAGATGCCGATAAACTGAAACAAACCGTTGAAAATCTATTGAAAGAGTTGACCCCTCGCCAAAGAGAAGTTATTTACTTAAGATATATGCAGGAAATGGATTATGAAGATATTGCCATGCTTATGGGAATAAATTGTAATTCGGTAAGAAGGCTTGTTCATCGGGGTATCAAGTATTTACGATCCATAAATAATGATTCGGGAAAACCCTTGTCAGCTATTTTAGTGACCCTTACTTATTACCATTATCTGTAAATTCCTTTCTGAAATGTTACATTATTTTATTTTTAGTTTTGACTATAAAAGAAAAGTTCAATTGTCTTATACATGTATATCACGTGTCGTGAAAGTTAATTTACATGTGTGAGTAAAAACCAATGACATGAATAAGAGTAAATTCACGTACAACCCTTGTTTCCTGGAGGACGAGAGATTCATCCAATGGAGGTTAACACGAACGCCAGAACTGGAAGATTTTTGGACCTCTTTCGTTCAAGAGAATCCCGATCTCGAAGAAGAATTTCGGGAAGCCATTGAAGTATTTGATAGCATAACAATCAATA
>JAMNYO010000018.1 GCA_023622765.1 Bacteroidota bacterium
CGGTTCCAACGTGGCTCCTTTACCTAAAAGTTGCTCTCGTGTAGCATAGTTGGGGAAGAGGTTGATGTAGCAGCCATGTTCCCGGTCAACCGACCGGATTCTCTTGACCCATTCAGCCAGAGCGGGGAAATCCGTCGCGCAGGGCTCGTCCCTCAAGTGATAGCCGGCAAGAGCCGGGTGTCCTTTCAATCGCGTGACGGTTTTTTCCGTTTCAGACCACAATTCGTCACAATAGGGCAATATTTTTATTCCTGTCTGTTTTGCCACGTTCAACGCCTCCTCGACAGCCTTCACAGAGTAATATCTCGCGAAATTGATGTTAATTCCCGCGTCCTTCAACTCTTTGAACCGCTCAGGGCTGGTTTCCGACTCGGGAACTCCCAGCCATGCCATTATCGGGAATTCCGAAACGTTCTCTATCTCGGGTGGATTCTCCGTTTCGGTAGGATCCTCTATCTCTCCTTTCGAGCAATGGATGAAGAGGGGAAAAAACAGGATACAGAACAAAATTTTTTTCATATGATTATTTATTTTCATGTTTCGGGTTTTCTCGTTATCGCTTTATTCCTCGGGATATTCAAAGGTGTAACTCCCGGACCCTACCTGAAACCGGACGCGCCCGTTCACGGTTTCGATGCCCGTGATGTTGGCGTTTTGACGAATGTTCTCACCGTTCTCGCTGACGCTTCCCGCGTCCTTCGCTTGCAGCACGACGGTCGCCCTCGAGTTCGGGGGTACCGTGACGCGCGTGATTATTTTCCCGTTTTCCCGTTCCCAGCCCGATCGAACGGTCCCGTAGGGGCCTTCGAATGTGGTCCTGGAAAAATCCAGCTTGGCGGTCGGGTGGGGCTGTAGCAACAGCTGTTTATACCCGGGCGCCAAGGTTTCCAGTCCCGCGGAGACACGGTACATCCAGTCCCCTATCGCCCCGTAAGCGTAGTGGTTGAACGAGTTCATGCCCTTGTCCTGGAAAGAGCCGTCGGGACGCTGCCCGTCCCACCGCTCCCAGATAGTAGTGGCCCCCATGGTCACGGGGTACAGCCACGAGGGGAACGTCTTTTGCAGCAAGAGCTCGTACGCCACGTCGCTGTACCCGTTCTCCGAGAGCACGTGGCACAAGTAGGGTGTCCCCAAGAAACCGGTGGAGAGGTGCATGTCGCGGCTCCTGATGTCGTTGACAAGGAACTCCACAGATTTTTCGTGCAACTCGTCCGGCAAGAGGTTGAACATCAAGGCCAAGACGTACGATGTTTGGGAGTTGGTGCCGACCCTCCCGGCGGGTGTCACGTACTCGTGCACGAAGACTTTTTTTATTTCCTCGAACAAGTCACGGTAGCGCCGGGCATCCCCTGTTTTCCCGAGTACCCTAGCGGTTTCAGCCAAGAGGCTCGCCGAGTAGGCGTAGAAGGCCGTCGCGATGAAGTCGTGCTCGGTGTGGCCGTCTGGCTCGACGTGGTTCTTCACCAGCGGGTGATAAAACAGCCAGTCGCCGAACACGCTTCCCCCCTTCCAGATCATGCTTTCCCCCGCCACTCCCCGGATGTACTCCACCCATGCTTTCATCCCCGGGTACTGGTTCTCTAACAACCCCTTGTCGCCGTAAACCAGGTATAGGGTCCACGGGATGATGACCGCGGCGTCTCCCCACCCGGCGGAGGTGAGCGCCTTGTCCGGGTCTTTCAGGTTAAGCATGTCGGGGATGACGATCGGGACTTTCCCGTCTTTTTTCTGTTCCAGCGACAGGTCCTTCAGCCATCTCGTGAAAAAGGTGGCCACGTTGTAGTTGAACGCGGCGGTACGGCAGAAGACCTGCCCGTCGCCCGTCCATCCCAGTCGCTCGTCGCGCTGGGGACAATCCGTGGGTACCCCCACGAAGTTACCCTTTTGCCCCCAGACGATGTTGTGTTGCAGCTGGTTCAGCAACGAGTCGGATGACTCGTACCAACCGGTGCGCCGCATCTCGGAATGAACCACGACGCCGGTGATGTTGTCGGCGGTAAGCGTCCCGGGGAAGCCGTCGACCTCAAGGAAACGAAACCCCATGAAGGTGAACCTGGGCTCGTAAGTTTCATCGCCGGTTCCCGCCAGGACGTACTTGAGCTGGCACTGGGCGGAGCGGAGGTTCTCGGTGTAAAGCTCCCCGTTTTGATCCAGCACCTCGGCGTGACGAATCGTCACCTCGGTGCCCCTGGCTCCCCGTACTTTCAGCCGGACCCATCCCACCATGTTCTGTCCCATGTCCACCAGCAGTTTGCCTGACGGGGAACGGAAGATTTTCACCGGCTTGATCTCCTCGATTGCCTTGATCTCGTCCCCCGCTGACGCCACCAGCTCGGCATCGTGTTTCGCGGTCATCACTTCTTCCCACGCCCCGTCGTCGTAACCGGGCTCGTCCCACCCTTCGAGCTCCCTGGTGGCATCGTAAGTCTCGCCGAAGTAGATGCCGTTCTTAACGATGGGGCCATCGGTGGTACCCTTCCAGCTGTCGTCCGTGACGACGAGGGAGGTCGTGCCGTCGGCGTATTCCACGTGGAGTTGTGCCAGCAGCCCCACCTTTTTACCGAACAGCCCCCAGTTGGTGCCCCACGCGAGGGTGCCGCGGTACCAGCCGTCGCCCACCATCGCCCCGATGGCGTTCCTCCCTTTCGCCAGCTCTCCCGTGATGTCGTACGCCTGGTACTGGACTCGTTTCCCGTAGGTGGTCCACCCGGGTGCCAGCACCTGGTTCCCTACCTTTTTGCCGTTCAGCCGGAGCTCGTATATGCCGTGCGCGGAGGCGTAAACGACCGCTTTCTTCACTTTTTTCGAGATGTCAAACTCTTTCCTGAAACTGGTGGCAGGCGTGTACTGTATGTCAAACTCCTCCTTTAATTCAATCCATCGCGCCTCCCACTCGTCGGGCGACAACAGGCCCGTTTCCCAGAAAGCGGCCTGGCTCCATCCCGAGACCTTTCCCTTGTTGTCCCACGCTTTCACCTGCCAGTAGTAACGTTGTCGCGATTTCAGCTCGTCGCCGGCGTATTGCTGCAAGATCGATTCCTCGGAGACGATTTTCCCCGAGTTCCACACGATCTTCGATGGGCTGAACGAGGGCGCGGTCGCCACGCGGATCTGGAAGGCCGTCTGCATGACGTTGTTATCCCGGGACTCTATTTTCCAGGAAAACCGTGGCCGCGCCACGTCCGTCCCGACGGGATTTGTCGTGTGCTCGCACGTCAAGTCTTTCACCGACAGGGATTGCGCACTCAGCCCTAAACTGATGAACAAGAGGAAAAATGATTTGATTAGTTTCATTATAATGATACTTCGAAGTTTTGAGAATTATTTTTCAGTCCCGTATCGGGTTCCTGTTAAGAGGTGACAAACCTCCCCCCCCGTCGCCCAGGAGAGGCGGTGGGGGAGATGAGCAAGTTCTTACTTCGCGAGCCAATAGGTGTCGAACTTGTTAGCCAGTAGTGGTAAAAAACTATTCTTTAACCGGTCGAATATGAAAACCACAAGCACGAAAGTAGTAGGTGAACGGGTACATATTAGACGTATCCATGCCTGAATGACGAGCGTCTTGGTTATTAAGCGGTCCTGACGACCAAAAGAACCCAACTGCTCCAACGTCATATAATACAGCGTTGTAACGCCAGCCCGCGGTGGGGAAATAGATGATACCATCTTCTGCATTACTTGTCCGGTTAAGAAACCACCCTTTTTCCGCGCTATTCCAGAAGCGGGAAGAAGAACTAAACGGGCTAAAGGCATAAGGAGAAGGAAGGCAATATCCCACCGGGGAGGGATCGTAAACAGTTTTTATAACAAAAGCGTCATTTAAACTGGTTTCATTGTTATCAGCGCTCCACAGGTTGTAATAATGATAGTCCATAGCGTTATTGGTGTTCATTGTATTTGGATTCCTGATACCGTTTACTATACAAGCATCACCGGTACTCCAATTTGCAGCTGAGACGTTGCCTGTTGCTTGAAACGGGTCTTTGCGGCCCCATTGGTAAAAAGGTGCGCTACCATTTAAACCTGTTATTTCGGTTTTCGCCTTTTGCTGTATGGTGATGATTTTCTCAACATTACCACCGTTCTTGAATTTCACTTGACAACCGCGGGCAGGGTACTTTATTTCTTTGTAACTGTTGCTATAACACCACCCGATAGCAGGTGAAGAGAGGAAGTTGTATTTTTTATTTTCCGAGTTTTTAATCGTTACGTGGGTACCCGAGTCTGCCGTTGTAACCCAAATATGCCAAGACCATAAAACGACACCCTCATCATCCTTTACAGCAATCACGGCATTTCCTTGCTTTATACTTGCTTTTGTTACTTCGAATGTTATACCTCCCTTGTTATTGTAAAGAGCATGGTTGTACTGAATATTGGTAACCAGATTAGTTTCATCCTGCCAGACCAATTCCGCCGACGACGGGATAATGCCATTATCCATGATGAAAGGACCGGTAATACCAACTCCAAGGTGATTGATAAAAGGGCTCAAAATAGAGGAAGGTGGGGTACCCCCGCCAACAGTAGAGGTATAAGCTCTCGAATTGACTATCCCCTCTTTTATAGCATTACCATAAACCAATGGAAAAGCGTAATGTCCCGGGGCATCCACTATATAGCAGTTGGCACTGTTTTTAACGTTTGTACAACCGTCAGTAAGGGAGGTAGAGAGATTATATGGATCTGAAGCGGAATTGCCTTTGGGTGTACTGTTTTTCAATATTGTATTGTGATCAGTAATAGTTTCTATGAATGTCTGTTCGGCAACTGTTATGTCATAGTTTGTTCTATCAACGCTTCCGCCCGCAGACGTGGTGAAAGTGGTGAGCCACGCGGGTTTTGTCGTCTTCCACTCATATTCTCCATCTTCTTTGTACCCAACCACATCCCATTTAACAGGTAATATCCGTTCGCTGTTTTTCTTTTTCTTATAGCTGGTAACCCCATACTGCTTTGTTTCATTTCCTTCATGGGAGAATTCACCCGGGTCAGTAACCTCCAACGTGTATTCCCAATCACTGGAATTATTCGAGATACGATACGTGACAACTTTTCCCATAGGCCATTTTCCCGTGATGTTTGCCGTGAGCGTATCTAAGAAATTATCGGCGCCCTTAAATACTATTTCTATTTTGGCTTCTGTAGAAAGTGTTTGCGGGATCATCATAAACGTTTCTTCCGGTTTATTTACAGGTAAATCCAGATTCTCTCCTAACGGCTTAGAATTAAATATATGAGAGAAATCTTTGAGGGTGTTTACACTCCAACCAGCCGTTCCCATATAATGGGTTCCTTGGGAAAAAATATTTTTCAGCGTTATTTTATTTACCGTAACCCCGTTCATTCCTGATCCTGTTACAAATTTCACGGCAGTTAAAGCGTGATAGAAATTAATATCCTGTGCTGTAAACTTATTTCCGGGCACGTCTATCGCTCTAGCCACTAACAAGTCTTTTTGATCAGCAACTTTTTCGGGTACAGTATACTGGATGGTAGGTTCACCGAGAAAGCCCTGGTCAGAGAGCGTGAAGTCGGGATCTGAAGGGGTCTCGTTATACGGCGCGTAAGCAAAGAAAGAGACCTTTTTACCTGCTCCCGGCCAATAGTAGGTGGCAGTAGGCATCCAACTGGTTCCGCTCTTTTTTTCTACTTTTACATTATACATATGGTCCGGTTTTTTCCCCATACCGTTCCCCCAATTCCCGCTAATGGCATAGTTATATGCCAATATACCAAATGAGTCATACATGTTGCCCGAGGTTATTGGTGTGGCACGTGTGCCGGCCTCCCCGTTTACAGGTATATCAGCAGATGATTCCATATGGTTTGCATATTCGATATGCAAATAATAGGTTTCACCGTTACGTGTTTGCATAGTGATCATGCTGTTTTCAGGCATGGAAGGCACGTTAGCCTTACCCGCGCTACGACTCTCTATCGCGGGAATCCACTCACGGTTTACTTCCGGGACAAAAGAGATTTGTGCAGAAGACGAGTTGGGTGGTAATTCTTCGCTATCTTTGCACGAAACAAAATAAAGTGTATATGCAATCAAGACAAAGAAGATTGTCAGACCGACAAAACTATGGATTGTTGCTGTTCTTTTCATACGATTATTAATTATTAGTGAAATCACGTACTCTCTTCGAAAAGTTTTGAATAAAAATACCAATCATACAAACATCGAAATAGCGTGACTTTTTGCTGGTATAATCCAGCGCGTAAATAAATTGAAATTCCCCATTAGATATCAATAAATCCATTCTACAAAACAGGAGCGTTTCTTTTTAAATATATTCCGGCAATTAATATCGAACAGATAAACGGATTGCTCCTGTTTGCCCTGTAAGATCAATCGTTTCACTTTGTACGTCAAAAGCCTTGTGATTTTTCCCGTTGATGGTTACTTTTTTGATTTTCTTGTTTCCCGGGGTCCTTAATCTCAGGAAGACTTGGGAAGCCGAAGCCGCTTGTTCCGGCATCGACAGGGTGACATGAACATTCCCGTTGTCGATATCGGAAGAAATCCGGTAATCAATTTCACCGAAGAAAGTGGGGGCATTTGATACACGGATCTGTTTCCCCTGCTCCAACCATCCCCTCGGGGTGGAAAAAGCGAGTTGCAATTTTTCCGGCGTGCCGTTTTCCCCTTCCGTCTCAGCGATCAACATTAACCTGAGCATCATCAAGAACCAGCCGTTGTTCGCGTTGGCAGGACCCAGGTAAAAAGTCCTGTAATACTCGTCGGGAAAAGGTCCTACCGTGTCACCCTCACCGGAAATAAACGTGTCGCGGGTCATACCGTGGGCCAATTTCGCGTAAAAGGAAAGTACCATCCTATCGGGGTCATCCATCATGGCCATAACCCTGCTCAGGCACGGCCCGTACACGTTATCCAGCCCGGGTGTTTTATATCCCGGGAGGCCGTCTATTTTATAGCTTCCTGTGGGTAACGGGTAATAGTTGAAGCGCACCATTCCCAGCAAAAAAGCGCCGTGATTTTTGAGGTACCGGTAATACCCCGACAACAACTCCCGGTCCAGTAAACCGGAAGCCGCGGCGTAGGGGAAAACGAGATTCCAGTAAGAGCCGAACCTCGTTTCGGTAATATTCTCGTATGGCACGGTCTTTTCCTCCGTGAAAAGCTCCGAGGGAATAAAGAGGCTGCCATCGGGCAAGAGGGTCTTACAGTTGTGGATCTCATTGGTAAGGCGAGCTTGAAGCTGTTGGGCAAGGGATAAATGCCTGTCGCCATTTCCCGTGTCGCCCAACGATTTCAGGATAAAAGCCATATCCCGCATCCCTCGCCATGCTACCGCCAGGTGATGGAGGTAAAGGCCCTTATTGGGGATATCTCCACAGTGAATTTGAGCGGCCAAAACACCCTTGTCTGAATCTATCATATGCTGTTCGAATTGGCGTAGATATTCCAGGATCTCGGGTTGGTAATCCCTGATGAAAGTGGTATCCCGGGAGATGTAAAAATATTGCGCGAAATGTGAAAGCAGTTCACCCATCTCCCATGTCCTGTATGGTCTGGGTGGACGGGAAAACAGGACCTCGTGAATAGCCCTTTGCCTTTGTAAAAAGCCAAACTCGCCCAGTACCTGTGCCGCGTCATTGCACTCCGGCTGATACCAGTTTTGGTAAGCATTACCGATACCGTAAAGGTATCCATGGAAAAAGTTTTGGATGAGCAGGTTCTTGCAGGCGTTATTGACCCGTTCTTCCGGGACGTCGAACGTTGCTCCCTTTGCCAGTTCCCCGTCCCAGTAATCTTTCAACTCTCTCTTTTCCGCTTGGTACAAATCCGCCGTTATGGTCATTTTATGATCGCATCTCGCGGGATGTAACAACCTGGCAAGGTATAATTCACGCTCTCCTTTACTGATGTCTAGTTCATATACAAGCCGGTTACCCTCGCTGAGTATCCCGCCGGGAGATACAAAGGCCCTTGTCTTGTCACCGGACTTGATGGTGTTGTCTTCCAGAACCAGTTTTTCCTTGTCTGAGAAAAGGAAAGCTACCTTCACCGAGTCGATACCGGATGCTCCTTTAGATACTTTCAACTTCACGAAACTGACCAACTCGGTTGTCGCGAACAGGTAATCGGAAAAGGATTCCTGGAAGTAGGTCACCCCGTCCACGTCCGTGTATTGATTTTGCAGTACCGGGTAATATCCCCCTTCAAGGCGTTCCTGCTCCAGGGATGCCTCGAAATAACCGTATCGCTCGTTCCCCGAGGCTCCCGTGAAAACGGTGACTTTATCGCCTGAAAGCTCTTGCGAGATAATCTGGCTCCCGTCTCCCACGTGCAAGGCCGCGGGACCAAATCCCGCGAGATTGACCGGCCTGCCGAACGGGATGTAATAAATTCCCGATTCAGTGTACGCCGTTCCCAGGATTTTCAACGGGGTCAAGTAATCCTTGATGTTTTCGAAAGTGGGTCCCTCGGGTAATGCCAGTACCTGCTCTCCCCATACATCTTTTTTTGCATCAAGCGCCGCGTTCACCTTTTGTTCATACCCTTCAACGAGCTTTTTCTTTCCTTCAAGTATTTTTTTCAGCGCGGGAACGCCCTCCCATTCATCGAACAGGAACTCGTGGGCAAGATCATACGCAACGGGGCCGGAAGAGTTATAGCCCTGGATCTCGTCGGAGTTTTCTGCCGCCCTAGCCACGGAGCCTTGTACCGTCGCGGGTTCCCCCTTGAACAACTTGAGACAGTAGGTTTCTCCTTTTTCAAGGTAGATGTCGCTTGAAAAGAGGACTTCCTGTTTTCCCATATCCTTCCCCGACACGATCCCGGTTGCAATTACCGGCCCTGAAAATCCCCCGTGCAATACCTGCGCTCCAACAGACCCGCTCAATGGTTCGTGGATCCATATGTAAACCTCCTTTAACCTTGAACCTCGTGCTACAAAGCTTGTAGCAGGCGTGTTTTCATCCCCTTCAAAGCCGGCGAACTCCTGACTGGGTTCTGAAGGCGCGTGAATCACCCTGATATCCTTACACGGTGGATTTTCTTTCCCTGCATTTTCGGCGCACAGGCAATTCACGCCATGCATCAAAGCCAAAAGCAATAATATTTTAGTTACTTGTCTCATTATCATTAAATAAGTTTTTCCTCCTATAACCATGAAATAAGCATCAAAATGTTCAATTATTTGACACGTGGATAAAGACGAATCACTCGAGAATCCAATATTTCTCACAATCAAAATTAAATTTCCACAAGTCGCCATTCGCGTCCATCCCCAATAAAAGGTCTTTAAATGGTATTATTTTTTTAAATCGTTGCCATCCAGAACCTATTTTATTTTTATTACCCAAATACCCTATCATTGAGACGGGAAAATTCCACAAGAAATCATTTTCGTCAACACCAATCAAGTACTTATTTTGATACAATGCAACAGGATCATAGAAAAAAGCATCTGACGCTGTTTCTCCCAGGGGATTGCCCCATGTTGCATTATTTTTCGCAGTCCAGATAAGTAATTCATCATCACCGAGAGAGAAAAAGAATCCTTTAGCGGGAATAAATTGAGAAAAAGAAAAACCGGATCCAAAAGTATCGGCCCCTTGAGGTGTTTTTACAATTTCTGCATTTCCCCCTCCGGTTATTTTTAACATTACCAGGAAATGCATTGTTGTCACTCCTATAAATTTATCATCATCGTAATAAAAGAAGTCACGGAAATTTTCCCTGGGAATCAACGATGTATACTTGTTTTTCTGAGTAAATGTGCCGTTTTCATAGACATGGGCGATCAGATCGCCATCACTATTCCATTCATATAGCATTTCATTACATTCAAAATATTTACTTGTCAGATTTCCTTTAAGGGATAGTTTTTCCCCGCCGTCAAAAACAACCGCGGGAGCTTTTACCTTTTCAAAAGCATTAAAAACGGAGTCAATACCCTGGGGTGGAAAAAATACCGTTTGAAAAAGCAATTCACCCCCATCCGGGAAATCGTTTAAAATAACCGAACTGACATCCCTATCAATCCGTACCGTTTTTTCGGAACCGTGAACATCCGAAAAGATGATTTTTGAATATACGACATGATCCCCTTTGAATGTATCAGAAAATTCCAGCGTGTATCGTGAAGTTTCATAATCAAAATTCTTTGAAACGATTTTTCGGCCATGTAATTTTTCAGCATATTTTTCCCCCCAAACCGAAACTGTTTTTGAAGAGAACAATGAGCGTTCACCGAGGTCATTGAAATTCCGAAATTCAAAGATATAATCCCCTTCAGAAAGATTCTCAACAATGATGGAGTCTTTCTGCACTCCCGGTGTTAACCGCACGAATTCTTTCACGAGAGAATCTTTTCTCATGTTCCAATAAATAACAGTTTTGTCAATTTTCGGATCGGAACTGATATACCAGGTAATCTTAGCACGCCCGAAACCGGGAAAGGATTTGATTGAATCGACTTTGCCCAAGTAAACCCGACTCTCACGTTCTGAAAACTCCTCCTGAATCTCGTTCATTCCATCACATGAAGTGAATATCCAGCTTACGAGAAGGAATAGAGCTATTCCTACTAATTTATATATTTTCATACTAATCGTTTTTTATCAAATTATTATTCTTGCGGCACTCTATTGTCGCCGTAAAAAGTAATTTCTCCCATCGAAAAATAGTTGTCAGAAGGAGGAGGTACTATACCACATACCCCGCGGACAAAGATCCGGACGTAGCGTACTGGCTTCGCTTCCAGAGGAATATGATACTCTGACCCATGTTGAGATATTCTTGCAATACCATCTAAATCTGGAGGTGTCATTAAATCATAACGGGTAATAGCATGCGAACCCAAATATTGCCAGTCATCTTTAAAAGTCCGTTCAGGTAAAGCCATCGCGGGACTAAGCCCATGTATGGCTCCATTTCTCAAACTATATTCATCCAACCAATAGTAAGGGATGGATAACTTGCTCATATCAATTTTGTCAACGCCCCATGCTTCGAAATGTGAAATATTTACCTGGTCGTAAGGGTCATTGATATGATACCCATGAATGATCATTCGACTCAATTTCACTATCTGTTTCATATCGAATGTGATCGATAACCCGCTACTGCCAATCTGTGTTAGCCACCCGTGTGCAGCTGAATTTACAATATTGTCATACAGGTTAGAGAATGGAAAGCTCCCTCCTAAGGTGGTAATATTATCATACGGGATAAACGCGCGATAATCTCCGTATGGTTTTGGTATGAGCACCTCAAATAATGGGGTTAATGTATGAAAGATTGTATCGGAAATATTCCCCCACTTATCTTCCAAAACAATACCGAAAGTTGTTTCCTCCGCGTCGAAGCCTCTGAAAGAATGTTTTTCTTTTTGACTGGAAGAAAAAAGCATTTCTCGGGTTACCCACTGATTGGCTTTTTGGGCGTCAGGGACCAATAACCGGATTCCAAGTTCCGTGCACTTTGGATTATCCCAGGAGACAAGAAACCCTCCAAAACCGCTCTCCGCTTTTAGCGACCGCGCGGATATATTGACGAGTGACTCTAACGGTCGAAATTCAACCTCCACCGGTTCCGATTTTTGTTCCTTTCTGTTTACCTTATAAAGGAGTACCTTTACATTATCAACATTGTGAAATCCTTCGATTGTCAACTTGTTTTTATACACGGAAGACTTCTCGGTAAATATTTTCCCATTCCGTTCATATTCTGCCATAACGTACCAAATGTCCGGATCTTTCGGCAATGTAAATTCAATCTCTGCACCTCCATTTATGGGTGTTACAACATACTCCATCAACAGATCGGTTACCCAAGGCTCATGGGTTCCCTCATTCTCGCAAGAGAGGAATAGAAAAAACAAAAGGCTTACTATCACCAATATATTACATTTCATGCGATTAGTATTGTTAAATTATTGTTAAACGAATCCATTATAAAAACTACCATCCATACGTTTGTACCAGGTTGGGATTAATTCGTATATCCAGTAAGCTGATAGGATAAAGATAATCCTTGACTGTTACCGTACGCTCACGATGATAATACACTTCCGGAACATAATACTCCTCGGGATTTCGCGAAAACACCCAACGTGTAGGGGGAAGCGTCCAAAATTTATCCGCGATTTTCCAACGACGTACATCCCAAAAACGTTGCCCTTCAAAAGCCAACTCGATTAAACGTTCTTTCTGAATAATTTCACGCATCCCCTCTTTTGTGTAAGGTTTATCAGGGTTTATCGAAGCCCTTGCCCAAGAAGTACGGACTCCATCTAACCCGGCTTTTTCCCTAACTCTATCTATCCATTCATATACTTCGGCATCGGGTTGCTCTTTTACCTCGTTTAAAGCTTCGCTATAAAGCAGGTACAAATCGGCCAAACGAATTAACGGGAACATGTAATAGTGCGGTAAATAGCGTTTAGCATGATCTCCCTGACTACAGGTGGTTTCAAAAGCTACCAGTTTTTTAGGCATGTAGCTAGATAAATATTGGAAAACTTCTCCATGCCGGAACCTGAGGTATGGCCCGAAAGAAGCGCCTCCATCGGCTGTGGTAGTCGAGAGTTCCATGAATCCCCGGTCAAAACACAAGTCTGCATAAAAACGGGGTTCGCGGTTAAAATGCATGTTTACCGTTATTTCGCCTGTAGCTATGTATGACTGATGGTGATCTCCCGGTGTCGCCCTTCGTAATTGGAAACGATTGGCATAATCAAAATATTTATCTTCTTCCATCGGGACACCGTTATTGGTATAAAACAAATTAACCATGTGCCATGAGGCGCAATGGCCACCAACCCCAGAAGGATAATCTGTAGAATACATTATAGGAAATATAGACCGCAAAAAATCTCCCAACCATGAAGGAGTAGCTGCTCCGGTTCCTTTCCCCGGGGCAGATATTTCCGGAGATGCCCAAATCATACCTGGATTGCGCTCCATATCTTCCGTGATGGCCTTTCTGATGGTCATCATTTGCACCAAAGTGTCGTTCATGTTGAACGTTTGCGGGCTGGTGTTTTTATTGAATTCATACAACTTCAGTCCGACCGCGTGACAGGTTTCTATCGCCTCCTTGATTGCGGCAGCCGCTCTTTCCCACTTCGCGGGGTCATACGTGTCCGAAACCAGTTGCTTGCCCCGGTTATCAGTCCACTCCTTGTAATCCGGGTTCCCGTTAAACAGGGGACTTGCCGCCCATGCCAACACTTTCGCCTTTACCGCCAAAGCGATGGTTTGTGAAATTCGCCCCTGTTCCCTTGTCGGATCGGGGATGGTAGGCGGCAAATCGAGTATCGCGTCATCCAACAGCTCCACGATGTAATCCACGCACTCATCCACCGGTTCACGATAGGTTTTCACCTCTTCGGGAGAAGCCGAGAGAGGAAGGTTTTCCTTGACCAACACGATGGGGCCATACAACTGCATCAAAAAGAAATGGTAGTAGGCCTTTAGAAATTTCACCTCCGCGATCCACCTCGCTCTTTCCACGGGCGGAACGTCTTGAGGGATGTGGATATTTTCGAGAAAAATATTGCAATCGCGTATGGCAACATACAGACTTTTTCCTCCCTGTTCTCCCAACCAATAATTTTGCAAGGGATTATCCGTGTTCTGAAGCCCTTCGGAAATCATGCCTGCGACGGTCTGCAGTGAGCGAACTTCAAACCCGAAATCAAATTCATCCCTGCTGGTAAAATAGGCCGGGTAATAGAACGGGTTGGTAGGATCGGGCAAATGAGAATAACAGGTCCTCAAGAATTTCTCGGTCACCGACCGGTTCGAGAAAGCGTGATCAAGCGTGGCCGTATCGTTGGGTACCACGTCCAGGTAATCGCAACCGACCATTCCTGTTAAGACAACAACCACTATTAGTTTTATTAAATGCTTCATTTTTTGACAGATTATAAGTTAATATTCACGCCAACGTTGAGTACCCTTTGAACAGGGTAACCCAAGCCGTTCCCTGCCATTTCCGGGTCCCACATTTTAAACTTGGACCAGTGGAAAAGATTGCTCCCGCTCACGTAAACCCGGAACATGTTCACGTAGAACGATTTCGTCCATTTTACCGGTAAGGTGTATCCCAGCTCGGCCGACTTGAGGCGGACAAAAGCTCCGTCGCGCAACCAGTACGTGCTGTTCACGGTATTGTTTAGAACCTGGAATTCCGATAATCGCGGCCAAAAAGCCTTAATATTCCGGTTTTCCTCAGACCAGTGGTCATCGGCGATATATTGTAATAAACCCCTTTGCCCGTTATTGATAAAAGGGGTGATTGCCGCGGGATTGATAAAGAATGAGGAGCGGGCGGAACCCTGGAAAAAACAGGAGAGGTCAAAAGCCTTGTAACCCACGGAAAACCCGGTCCCGTAGATGATCTCGGGAACGATGGGGTACCCGATCGGTACCATGTCATTCGAATTGATTACCCCATCGTCATTGATATCCTTGTACTTGATGTCACCAGCACCGTATTTCCCGAAGTATTGTTGGGGAGAGTTGTTCACCTCCTCTTCATCAATAAATAAATGTTCGGCGATATATCCCATCGGTTGATTGATTCTTTGACCGACATGGGAGCGCCAAGGGATATCGCTGTAATCGGGCTCTTCCAATTTCTTGTAATTGCCGATTGCATAGGTGAAATTTCCATTTACCACTGCCCAAAAATCCTTGTTGAAATTTTTTTGGTACTTTAACTCCGCTTCAAAACCCTTGCCTTCCGCGACCCCTACGTTGGCTTGCGGGATTTGCCGGAGTCCCATCGCACCGGGAATATACGCTCGGTCTTGGAGGATATTCTCGCGCGTTTCCGTGAAAACATCGGCCAAAACGGTAAGGTCGTTGAACAACCCTAACTCTACCCCTAAGTTGGTCTTGGTGGCTATCTCCCAGGTTATCAAGTCATTGGCATACCGGATGATTTCTATACCCGAACGGTATCCCCTGTCTGTCCCAAACCAAAAGCCACTACCTTCCATGTTAATTTGGGAGAGATAAAAGAAACGGTCGTAGGCGGATCCAATCTGATCGTTCCCCACTTTCCCGTGCGTGGCCTTCAACTTGAGCGTGGAGAGGACATCCTTTGCCCCGGACATGAAATTTTCATTGCTTACCATCCATCCGACACCGATGGAAGGGAAAAAACCGAAACGGTTCTTTTGGGCAAAACGTTCGCTCCCGTTATAACCGAAATTCAACTCGATAAAATAACGGGAATCGTAACCGTAGGCTAACCTTCCCGCGGTGGAGATATTCCTTTGGGGTAGAGAGGCCTGGAGTTGGTCGGCCGTTCTCCAGTAGGAACTTGCCGCTCCCTGCTCACTCCTTAACGAGCCTACGAGCAACAGGTTGACATCATGTATCTCGTTGATGAGCCTGTTGTATCCCAACCGGACCTCGCCGTAATGTGAAGCATTAATTGTTCTTGTACCGTGATTAAAAGAGAGGTATTCCGTCCCCGTGTCAGGATTAAGGGGTATTAATTTATAAGAATTATCAATGGTGGTAGCCAAATGGTAGTAAAATGGGTTGTACGTGCGGGTTAAGTCGTAATACGCGTTTCGTTTTATATTGTAGATTCCCTTGGCGGATAAACCCTCCAGTTTCCCGGAAAACTGGTGATCTACTTCCAACTGCATCAGCATCATCGACGAGCTGGTTTCCATGTACCCGCTCACGACCTCGGCCAAGGGATTGTAAAAAGATCCCAACTCCTCTCCCATCCCGAAGAGAATGTGTTTCGTGAATTTATTTGCCTCATCTTTTGGGTAATAAGGTAAAAACCGTACCGGCGTGGCATTTCTTGCCATGTGAAAAACTTGTGCCCCTCCCTGTCGAGGACCGGTGCTACCGTCAAAAGAGCCGTAGGCTCTTACTACCCCGGTAGTCGCAGGCGTGAATTTTATGGTCACGTTAGAACGAACCTGGAGTCGGTTGACATCAATATTATTATTGAACAGGTTCTCTTCACTCTCTTTTAATATTCCCGTGTCATGCTGAAAGTTTGCTGCCAGGTAATATTGCACCGCTTTACCACCCCCGGTTATGTTCAGGTTTACCCGTTGATTGTCCGCACGATCCTTGATCAAGTAATCGTACCAGTCCACGGAAGGATACCGTAAGGGATCTTTTCCCAAAGCGGTATGATAAATTTTATCGGATGAATAGGGCAGCGGGACCATGGCATCCCGTGTTCGTACCGCCTCGTTGTGAAGTTTCATGTAGGTAACCGGGTCGGCCAACGCGACCAGCTCGGTATTGGAAGAGGACGCGTACTCCGCCCTCACGTTAATTGTAATTTTATCGGGAGAACCCTCTTTAGTCGTGACTAGTATAACACCGTTTGCACCACGGGCCCCGTATAAAGCCGCGGCGTTGGCATCCTTCATCACCGAAAACGAGGCGATATCGTCCACGTTCAAGCGTGCCAGGTCGGAAGCGTTCATCTCGATACCGTCTATTAATATCAGCGGGTCTTTTTTACCGGCGGCGCTAAAAGTGGTGATACCCCGGATGAAAAACTCGGCGTTATCCAGGCCGGGTTCCCCCGAACGCTGGTATGCAATAATCCCGGCCATCCTCCCCGCGAACGCGGTAGTAAGGTTACTGGAAGGAACCCTCAACTCGGTGGGCGTAATCGCTGAAATAGAGCTGACCACGCTCTCCTTCTTCTGCTTCCCGAATGCCACGACTTGAACTTCCTCCAGGGCAACCGCGTCTTCTTTCATAGTTATGGTTACACGATCCAGCGTTTCCGCTTTTTCCTCGTGGGGGACATGACCCACGTAAGTGAAAACCAAGACCTCCCCCGGGTCACAGGTTATCTTGTAAAACCCGTCCACGTCGGTCACGGTGCCAACCCCCTTCTTCTCCTTCACGGTTATGGTTACTCCCGGCAACGGGAATCCATCTTTATCTACCACGCGCCCGCTCACTGTTTTTTTGTTCTGTTGAGCGATGTTTCCTTCCCTGTTTTCATCTACATTTTTCTTATTCACGAAAATGTACTTATCGGAAATTTTATACGTGAGTGACGTATTTTTGACCAGCAGATCCAATGTTTCGGCCACGTTTTTGTTTTTCACGTTCAGTGTAAATTGCCGGGTATTGTCCACATCTTCACTTTTGTAGAAGAACACGTAGTCGGTTTGTTGCTCAATCAGGGAAAGCACTTCACTAAAAGA
>JAMNYO010000027.1 GCA_023622765.1 Bacteroidota bacterium
GGAGAATCCCAATCCCGACCCGCTCACGGAGTGGTTTAACAGGTTAAATGTTTGGCCCATTGAACGTGAAAACTACTTGGCGGGTAAAACCACCAATTTCTACGACCTGGTGATTGGGAGGGGTATTCGTCAGGACTACACGGTAAGTGCCAGCGGTGCCACGGATAACCTGAATTATTACTGGTCCTTGGGTTACCAGGATAATGAAGGTATCATAAAAGGGGACCAGTTCTCGTCGATACGGAGTAGGATTAACCTTGACTTGAATATCACGGATTGGTTGAAGGTAGGTACTAGCACGCAAGTCTCTTATCGCGATGAAGGGGGAGTGCAAGCAAACCTGCGAGAACTTGCATACATGAGTCCATATGGATCCATGTGGGAAGAGGATGGCTCCGTCAGGTGGTATCCCAATGATTATTCAGCTGCAAGGAATCCTTTATTGGATCATTATGGTACGGATCAGTTGCTCGATACATATTCCCTTTTTTCCATCTTGTACGGCGAGTTCAAGTTGCCTTTTGGCATTACCTATCGAATTTCCGTTCAACCCAGCATCGCGACCACCAAAGAGGCCAACTACTATTCCACGAACACTTTCACGGGAAGGACTTCCTACACGGGAGGCTACGGGTATCGTTACCACACGAATGAATTTGCCTGGATGTTCGACAACCTGGTAAAATGGAACGGCAGTTTCGGTGTCCATGATTTCGACGTCACCTTGCTGGCAAACGCTGAACAATCCAAGAGTTGGCGTTCTAATCTATATGCCAACAATTTCTCCCCCAACGAGAACCTCACCTATCATGGCCTGCAGTTTGGAGCGAACCAAAGCGTTAACACTGATGACACCCAGAGCTCAGGTGATGCCCTGATGGCCAGGTTGAACTACACCCTGCTCGACAAGTACCTGTTGACAGCCTCTGTAAGGCGTGACGGTTATTCCGCGTTCGGCCAGCTCAACCCGAGGGCCACGTTCCCCGCCTTCGCCCTTGCCTGGAGGGTAAGCGAAGAGCCTTTTTACCCCCAAAATGATATTTTAAACCGTTTAAAGGTACGTGTGTCATGGGGAGAAAATGGCAACCGCTCCATTGGTATTTATTCGGCACTGGCACAGATGGGCTCGAGAAGGTACTATACAGGCAGTAGTATTCAAACAGGCGTGTATAATACCACGCTTGCCAACCCTAAGCTTCGGTGGGAACGTACCGAAGCATTCAATATCGGGTTTGACGTGGGACTATTAAATGATCGTGTTGACATAACCCTTGATATGTATGATTCCACGACAGGAGATTTGCTACTGAAGAGACAACTGCCTAAAATCACCGGGTTCGAGAGTATCATGTCGAACTTGGGACTATTGGGTAACCGAGGAATTGATTTCACCATCAATACCGTGAACGTGAAAAATCCTAATTTCTCTTGGAACAGCACGCTCGTGTTTTCTCTCAACCGGAACAAAATTAAAGAATTGTGGGGCGATATGGGTGATTTCAAGTTGCTTAACAAGGAGCAACACGGCGAGTTGCCCGACTTTCAGAACGAGTGGTTCCCGGGGCAAGCACTGGATGTGGTATGGACCTACGACCGATTGGGTATCTGGCAGGAAGATGAGGCAGAAGAAGCGGCTAAATATAAACTGGAACCGGGAGATTACAAGGTGGACGATGTTAATGAAGATTACGTGTTGTCACAATTTGAAGATAAAAAATTTATTGGTTTTACTAAACCAAGATCTCGTTGGGGTTTGACCAATGATTTTACTTTCTTTAAGAATTTTACGGCTTCCATCTTCATTCGTGCCGATTTAGGTCACATTCGTTCTATGCCTGTCACGAATAGTAAAGATACCTATAATCAGCGTAATGATTGGAATTGGGGACATTGGTCACCGGAAAATCCCGATTGCGAGTATGCAAAACTTGATTATCCCGATAATTTATCCCGATACGGTGGTGGAATTGGAATTTACAAACCGACCGGTTTCTTGAGGGTACAGGATGTCAACCTTTCCTATGACGTTCCAGCGAACGTGTTGAACAAACTCCTGTCCTTACAGAGTATACGTCTTTCCATTACCGGTCGTAACTTATTGACGTTCACCAAATGGCCGGGTTTCGACCCTGAAACGGGAGCTACTACCCCCATGCCTCGAACGGTCACTTTCGGGGTTGATATCACCCTTTGAGCTAATATGAAGCATATATAATATATCACGAACAAGAAATAACAAACAACATGAAACCGACATGATTATTTTAATCATCAAAGGTTCCATACACCAAAACAAATAAAATAAAATAATCGTATGAAAAAAACAGATATAAGCACGAAAAAGTCCCATTTATTTCTCCACGGGATAATTGCCTGCGTTTTTTTGACTGTAGTGTTGCTGCAGTTCTCATGCAGCGAGGACTTTTTAAAACCTGAACCACTCTCTTTTTATGCCCCTGAAAACGTGTATGTTGATAAGGAGGGATTTGAAGCAGGTTTAATTAGCTGTAAACGGATGGTCAAGAATGAACTCTATGGCGGATGGAACAACCAGCAGTTGGAATATGCCACATCAGATTATGGATATGGCCTTAATTTAACCGACTATACCAAAATGACTCCCTCTTCGAAGGCGACTGTTCATGACGTTTTGGGAATGTTTAGCAAGACTTACGGGTACATTAAAGATGCGAATGTTATCATTTCCAGGATTGATAATATTGAATGGGATAAAGAAGAAGATAGAAATTTCATATTGGCTTCAGCTATGTTTTATAGGGCATGGTGGTACTATAGGCTAATTACAAGCTATGGTGATGTACCCTATATCGGTTATGAATTAACGGAAGCCAGGTTGGATTTTTACACGCACAGCCGCTGGGCTATCCTTGATAAAATCATCAAAGATATGGAATTTGTTAAAGAGTGGTTACCGGAAAAGTCGGAACCGGGTGAATTGAATCGCTACGTGGCCCTGCATTTCCTTGCAAAACTCTACTTGGCCAACTCGGAATACGACAAATCCATCAACGCGGCGACCGAGGTGATAAACGGTCCATACGAATTGATGACCCAACGTTTCGGTGCTGACGCCGATAATCCAGCGTATAATTTAATTTGGGATTTGCATCGCCCCGTGAACAAATCCATCCCAACTAATAAAGAAACAATATGGAATCTTATCGATAGAGTGGATGGACCTGATGATACCAAGGCATGGAGAATCACTATGCGCGGATTCCACAGCCAGTGGTGGTGGGCATGGGTGCTCGACAGCCAGGGAAAGAGAGCCACATTACCGGAAGGTCCTCAATACAAAGCATTAGGCCGGGCCAATTCGGATGTTTATCAATCACGATGGGTTAGTTATGAACTTTGGGAAGAATTTGGTCATAGCTGGAAGACAACCCCCGACCTGAGGCGTTCGGATGCATGCTGGTGGGAATCCCATGAAATACTATCCAACAATCCCGCGTCGGTTGACTACGGGAAGCCGATAAATTTCC
>JAMNYO010000014.1 GCA_023622765.1 Bacteroidota bacterium
GCTCGCGTAAGTAACATTCAAGCGAAAAAAGAAAATATCGCCACTTTTTTGATGGAAAACGAAATAATAATGCGTTATCTGTCAAAAAAAAGACTATTTTTGCAATATGAAAGCATTAAAGCAATTTGGAATTGTTCCGATAGGTGTGGGGGTATTGGAAACTCTTTTCACGTCTTATAAACATCCTCAAAAGAAGATTACAAATCTTGAACAAAAAGGTAGTTTAATAAGGCTAAAAAAGGGATTATACGTTGTCTCCCCAACGGTTTCTGAACGATTACTCTCGGTGGAATTAATTGCCAATCACCTTTATGGACCCTCTTACGTGTCGATGCAAACCGCGCTTCGTCACTATGGACTTATTCCCGAAACCGTTCATACGACAACTTCACTAACATTCAAAGCTTCAAAATTATACGAAAATAGCATCGGGCGATTTGAATACATTCATTGCGCTTCCGATTATTATCCTATCGGTATCCGTCAAGTTGTAGAAGATGATTATGCTTACCTGATAGCTTCACCCGAAAAAGCGTTGTGTGATTTAATTGTTTACACGCCCAGACTGCGGCTTCGGTTTGTAAAAAACGTGGAAACCTACCTAGAGGAAGATATACGCCTTGATATGGATGAATTTTATAAAATGGATGAAGCCATCTTTGAGCAATGCGCGTATGTAAGTAAGAAAAAGACCGAGATAAACAACCTTATTAAATTGTTGAAGCAATGAGTGTATTCAATCAAATGTTGGCTCGCTACAAGATAGAAAAACAGAGCGAACTGACAAGTGCCACTTATGAAGTGATGCAGGAAATTACGCTTGCAGGACTCTATCGTGGTGGATTTTTCAACAAGGCAGCTTTTTACGGCGGCACCTGCTTGCGTATTTTTCACGGGTTGAAGCGTTTTTCGGAAGATATGGGTTTCTCACTCATTGCACCCAACATTGATTTCCGGCTTGAAGATTATTTCCCATCAATCATCAATGAATTTAATGCCGTGGGAAAGGATGTTGTTATTTCAAAAAAAGAAAAAAGAACATTCGGGCGGGTAGAGTCCGCTTTTTTAAAAGACAATACAGCGGTTTACGATTTAAAATTTCAAACCGAAAAATCTGTCAAAATCAAAATAGAAGTGGATATTGACCCTCCGATGAAATTTGACACTGAACAAAAATTATTGTTGCTCCCTTACTCATTTATGACACGTTGTTTTGTCTTACCGGATCTGTATGCCGGAAAAATGCACGCGATTGTATTCAGGAAATGGAAACAGCGAGTAAAAGGACGTGATTGGTATGACTTTGAATGGTATGTTAGAAATGGTGTAAAGTTAAATTTCAATCACTTACAAGAACGAATCAGGCAATTTGAGGATATTGAAATGAGCAGGATGCGAAACGCTTACTTGAGTCCCCGTGAAAACAGGTTTTTTTAAGGGAACTCAATTCTTAATGCAACAATTCAAAACAAGGAAAAACAGTGAAAAAAACAGGTAAATAGGAAAATATGAACCGATTGAAATACATTATTCTATTACTGGCGCTGACAACCGTTTGCCACGTCTCTGCGAAACAGTACAAGGCGTCATACTTTGGTATCAAGTCCAACGGCACCACGTTGAACACCACCTCTATCCAGAAGGCGATCGACTACATCCACGAAACGGGAGGGGACACCCTGGTTTTCTACGTGGGGCGCTACCTCACCGGCACCATCGAGCTGAAATCGAACGTGCACATCATGCTTCGCGAGGGAGCCATCCTGGTGGGGTCCACCAATATCTACGATTACAACATCGACAATCCCTACCCGGCGTTGGTATACGCCAAGGATGCCTCCAACATCTCTATCTCTGGAAAAGGGGTGATTGATGGACAGGGGTTCGAGGTGGCATACAACCTCACCGACCAGATACACAAGGGGATACTTGACGACCCCATGCAGTTGGATCGTCCCGCGAACAGACGACCACACGGCATCTACTTCCGGGAGTGCAACAACGTTTCCATTAGCGGCATCACTCTCAGGAACACCGCTTTTTGGGTGCAGACGTACGACCAGTGCGAGTATTTGAGGATTGATGGGATTACCGTCGATAGCAAAGCCTTCTGGAACAACGACGGGCTGGACATCGTGGACTGCAAGGAGGTAGTGGTGAGCAACTCGTTTTTCGATGCAGCGGACGATGCCATCTGCTTTAAATCGCACGATGCCACCAAGCGGTGCGAGAACATCGAGGTGCACAACTGCGTGGCCCGCTCCAGCGCCAACGGCATCAAGTTCGGAACGGCTACCCTGGGTGGCTACAAGAACATCCGCATCATAAACAACAAGGTGTACGACACGTTCCGCTCCGCGATTACCATCGCCACCCCCGATGGGGGCAAGGTGGAGAACATCTTCGTGGACAGTCTCTACGCGTACAACACCGGGAACGCCATCTTCCTGCGCATCGGTACCCGCAAGAACAAAGAGCAGCCGGGAAGTATCGATAACGTGACCATCCAGAACATGTACGCGGAAATCCCCGCCACGAAGCCCGACCAGGGTTACGGCTACGAGGGACCGGTGGAAGACCTGCCCCGGAACGTCTCTCCTGCCATCATTTTCGGCATCCCGGGAGTCGATATCAACAACGTGACCCTGCGCGATATCGAGATCGTCTACCCCGGCGGCAGTAACCCCAATTATGCCTACCGGGGAACGAAGCCGGCCGACCTGGACGCCATCCCGGAGATGACCGACTCTTACCCCGAGTTCTCCAACTGGAAGGAGCTGCCGGCATGGGGGCTCTACGTGCGCCACGCCAGCAACCTCACCCTGGAAAACGTGACCCTGAAGGCAAAAGAGAAGGATTACCGTCCGGCCATCGTGTTCGACGACGTGAAAGGGGCAACGTTATCGGGAGTCACCTATAACGTGCCGGGCAAAAGGAGAAACTTCATACAACATCAATCGACCCGAATCACCCAAAAATAAGCAACCATCATCATGAATAAGATAAGCAGCCTATTATCAATCCTGTTCATCGCCCTTGCCCCCCATATTCAGGCGAGGGATTACAACGTGGACGACTTTGGCGCCAAGCCCGACGGCAAAACGATCAACACCCGAACCCTACAACGGGCCATCGACTACGTGAGCGAAAACGGCGGGGGACGGCTCGTTTTCCAAGTGGGCAACTACGTGACGGGAAGCATTTACCTGAAGTCAAACGTGACCCTCCACCTGGAACCGGGGGCGACCCTTCTGGGATCCACCAACCCGCTCGATTACATGATCGACCCCAAGGTCAAGTGGTCGGCCATGATATTTGCCATAAACCAGGAGAACATCGGGATCACGGGTCAGGGAACCATCAACGGGCGGGGATTCACCACGGCCAACAACCTGGTGAGCCTCATCCATCGCGGCGTTTTTGAAGACGAGCTGCTACTGGACAGGCCCAGGGAGTGGAGGCGACCGGAAAACATCTACTTCCGGGAGTGCGTGAACGTGACCGTCACCGGCATCACCCTGCGGGACCCGGCCAGCTGGAACCAGACCTACGACCAGTGCAAAAACGTCTACGTGGATGGTATCCACGTGGATAGCAAAGCCTACTGGAACAACGACGGGATCGACATCGTGGATTGCGACGGGGTGATCATCAAAAACTCCTACTTCGATGCCGCGGACGACGTGATCTGCTTCAAGTCGCACGACGCCAACAGCATCTGCCAGAACGTGGTGGTGGAGAACTGCGTGGGTCGCTCCAGCGCGAATGGCATCAAGTTCGGAACCGTCTCCCGCGGGGGATTCAGGAACTTTACCATCAAAAACGTCACCATATTCGACACCTTCCGTTCTGCCATCACCTTCGCCGCCGTCGATGGGGGGCTCGTGGAAAACATCGTGGTAGACAGCATCCGCTCCATCAATACCGGGAACGTGATCTTCCTGCGCATCGGGGAACGCTGGAGCCAAGGCAAACAACCCAGCATGAGGAACATCCGTATCTCCAACGTTTACGCGGAGGTGCCTCCGACCAAACCCGACGCGGGGTACAACTACGAAGGGCCGGTGGAGGACAACCCGCGCAACATCTCCCCCGCCATCCTTTTTGGGCTGCCAGACTACAAGATAGAGGAGGTGGTGCTGAAGAACATCGAAATTGTCTACCCGGGTGGCGGCAACCCGCTCTACGCCTACCGCGGCACCAGCCAGGCGGAACTGGATAGCATCCCCGACATGCGGGCCAGGTACCCGGAGTTCTCGCAATGGAAGGAGCTACCCGCGTGGGGGTTCTACGTGCGTCACATCGATGGCTTGGTGCTTGACAACGTGCGGCTGGTGGCCGAAAAAAAGGATTATCGCCCCGCGATCGTTATTGACAACGTGGATGGCGCCACCTTCCGCGACGTGGAGTTCATTGAACCCGATAGCGAGAAGAAAGAGCAGATCATTCAAAACCGCTCCAAAAACGTGACGATGCAGTAATGGTGCTTTAGCTCCGTTCAACCGTTAAAGCTTTTGCCCGGTTAATCACTAAAGTTTTAGCACATTCGACCGTTAAAGCTTTGCCCGATTGCTTAAAACTCT
>JAMNYO010000054.1 GCA_023622765.1 Bacteroidota bacterium
AACAACAGGAACAACGGGAACGACAGGAACAACAGGAACAACAGGAACAACAGGAACAACAGGAACAACGGGAACGACAGGAACAACAGGAACAACAGGAACAACAGGAACAACGGGAACAACAGGAACAACAGGAACAACAGGAACAACGGGAACAACGGGAACAACGGGAACAACGGGAACAACGGCAACAACGGGAAATAGGGGAGGAACTAAAGAAAACGCGGGTAGAAGCAATTGGTGTCCCGTCGGGGGTGGGGCAGGCGAAGGAGGTGAGCCGACTCCTTTCGAGGCTAATCCAATCGAACGCCATTCCTGATCCGGGCGAAGCGATCCAAACGGCCATCGTGCTGCCGGACGAGACCTTGCTGATGCCCCTCCTTTATTCGATACCCCCCGAGATAGGAAAAATAAATGTCACCATGGGGTACTCCCTTTCCAATACGTCAATCGCCTATTTGATCGACCTGATCGCACAACTGCAAAAGTCGGCGAGGGGAGAAGAGGGGACGTTTACCTTTTACCACCGCCACGTGAAAGCGTTGCTTGCTCACCCCTTGATAAGCGGGGCCGCCAAGGAAGAGGCTGAATCGCTGAGGCTGGAGATGGTCGCACGTAACCTCAACCGGGTGAGCAGGGCGGATATCCCGCCGCACCCGTTGTTTGAGAAACTGTTCACGCCGGTCACGGGGTGGCAGGATATCGGTGAGTACCCGAAGTCGATCCTCACCGCGCTCTACCGAAGCCTTACCGATGAGAAGATGAACGAGGAGCGACCGGAGAGGAGCGTGCGTGCGATTGACCTGGAGAGGGAGTTTATCGTGCAGTGCTACAAGGCGATCAGTCGTCTGGATGACAATTTGCAAGGAACCAGGGGGGTCTCGGTGGAAACCTACTTCAGACTCTTCAAGCAGTTGGCACGAGGCCTCAGCGTCGCGTTTCGCGGTGAGCCGCTGTCGGGCCTACAGGTGATGGGGGTGCTGGAGACCCGTGCCATCGACTTCGATAACCTGATTATCCTTTCGTTTAACGAAGGGGTCTACCCGGAGAGAAGCGGGGCGAGCTCCTTTATCCCTTACACGTTGCGGCAGGGCTTTGGGCTACCCACGAGGGAGCAGCAAGACAGTACCTACGCGTACCATTTTTACCGGATGATAAGCCGTGCGAAGCGGGTCTTCCTACTGTACGACACGCGCACCGAAGGAATGCAAACAGGCGAGGTGAGCCGCTACTTTTACCAGTTGAAGTACCTTTACGGGAGTCATTTTGATCTATCGGAGCGGGTCGTTGCGTATGATGTGGCGGCACCGGAGGTTCTCCCGGTCACGGTTACCAAAACCCCGGGGGTGATGCGTAAACTGAACGGTTACTGCGAGGGGGGTGATACTTTCCTTTCGGCATCGCTTATCAACCAGTATATCGACTGCCCGTTGCGGTTTTACTTCATGGCCGTGGAGGGGCTGTCGGAGGAAGAGGAGGTGCGAGAGACAATCGAAGCCGACCTGTTTGGATCGATCTTTCACCGTGTGATGGAGTTGATGTACAGCCGCTACAAGGGGAAGGTTATCACACCCGACGCGCTAAATGAGATGATGAAAGACGAACAGCGGCTGACCGAAGCGATAGAGCAAGCGTTTGCCCGTTACTACTTCAAGGAGGAGGGGAATGCGCGTCAATTGGAGGGGCAACATTACCTGGTGGGCGAGGTGTTGCGTAGCTACGTGTTGCAGACGCTGAAGCTGGACCGCGAGTTCACCCCCTTCGAGTACGTGGGTGCCGAGTACCGCTTTAATCGTGCTTACCGGGTGAACGAGTCGCTCACGCTGAACGTCAAGGGGATCATCGACCGGGTGGATCGAGTGAACGGGGTGTTCCGCGTCATCGATTACAAGACGGGTATGGGGGCAACCGAGTTTAAAGAGATACAGCAGTTGTTCGATGCATCGAAGGGTAACCGTCCCCACCAGATTTTACAGGTGTTCCTGTACGGTATGTTCTACCTGCTGGAGAACCCGGGGGTGCAGGTGTCGCCTGCCATCTACTACCTGCGGTCGGTCTACAAGGATTTCGACCCGACGGTGCGGTGCGATAAGCATCCCATCGGGGATATCTCGGTTTACCTGCCGGAGTTCAAGGAGCGGCTCGATGCCCTTCTGGAGGGTATTTTCAACCCATCTATCCCTTTCACGCAGACGGAGAACCCGAAGAACTGCGAGTGGTGCGCGTTCCGAGAACTGTGCGAACGATAAGGGTAACCAGCGTGAGCAGCATGATGGCCAGTGCCGCGTAGGCAATACCATCAGTTACTCGTATGCTTCGCGGCTCGAAGCGGAACTCCACCGTATGTTTCCCCGCGGGAATGGGCAGAGCACGCAGCGTGTAGTTTGCCCGCAACATCTCCACCGGCTCACCATCGATGGTAACTTGCCACCCTTTTGGGTAGTACACTTCGGAGAAGAGTGCCAACTCATCCTTTTGGGCATTAACCGCGTAGGTGATAAAATCGGAATCGTAGTCGGTCAGTATGATGGTCGATGCCGAGTCGGTCGGCGCGGGAACCTGTCCCGCCAACAGTGACTCGTACTGTTTATCGGCAACCGCTTCACTACTGAGGTTGAGGGAACGTAACGCATCGATCTCCTCGTCGGCGTTCTCCACGAAACGGATATCATCCACGAACCATGCGTTGCCCATGGCGTGCGGGTTCTTGATCGGCAGGGTGGTGCCATCCTGTGTTGGCATGATGATCCACTTGGTGTTGAGCATGTTAAGCACCTTGAAGGCTTCCGCGTCGACCGTGTCTAACTGGCCTTGCGAACGGATAACCTCTTGATGCAGCGCTATTATCTCGTCCGTGATGTGAACGTCAATCAGGTCTTGATAGCGGCGCAGTTTGGCCGCGTGGTACCCGCCAATCACCTTGTGCCAGTAAGGGGTGACCCCATCGTTGAAGGTGCTGGTAGCCAGGTTGAGCACGCGGTAATACCGTGTCGTGTCCTGCAAGATATACTCGTCGGTGGTGGTTCGTACGAAAGGCTGCTGTAGGTTTGTCTTGGCCACGAAATCGTCGTTGTTAAGGTACCGCTTGTTCACCCCCCACATATCCACGAGACAGAGCAGAAGGATACTTGACACTATCCATTCCGGTTTGATCTTCTTCCGGATGAACAGCCACACGATCAGGGCACCGATGGCGACGATAAAGAAGCTGCGCCACGCGTCGGCGGTGAAGATGGCGACACGTGCGTCGGTCAAGTTGGCGATAAACGGTTGGATATGTTCCGGAGGAAGTTGTTGGAAAGCCATCATCTCCGTTGAGGAGACGAACGAGGAGAAGAACAGTTTTGGGGCGATCGCGAAGAGGAGGGCGACTCCCCCAGTCACCCCGAGGCAGATATAGAGCGGTCTCGGGTCCTTTTTTAGAGTCTCCGGCTTTTGAATAAGCTCTTTCACCGCGAGC
>JAMNYO010000045.1 GCA_023622765.1 Bacteroidota bacterium
GACATCCACGAAGACGGGGATAGCCCCGTTAAACAGGATACACGATACGGACGCGATAAAGGTGTAAGGCGTTACCAGCACTTCATCGCCCCAGCCGATTTCTAACTGGGCCAAGGAGGTGTTGAGGGCGTTAGTGCCGTTTACAACAGCCAGGCACCGTTTGGCGCCCGTCAGTTGCGCCCATTTCTTTTCAAACTCATCCGTGACTTTTCTTCTCGACCAAACACCACTCCGCATTACTTCCAACAACCTTTTCTCATCTGTTTCCGGTTTCCATATCGGCCATGAAGGCCAATCGTGTGAGGTTACCTGGGGTTCTCCCCCTAAAACGGCAGGGGTGGTTTTGTTTACTGCCGAACTACTTGCCAGCACCTTATTTGCTGTTCCGGCTCCAAGGGCAGCCCCGGTTCCAACAACTATATTTGTTTTTATAAATTCACGACGTGAATAGTTTTTCGCGAAAAACTTCATGGCAACTTATCATTTAAATTTCTTCATTAATACACCTGTTTGATAATTATCCAAGTGAGACAAAAAAATGATTCCCGCTTGTTCATCATCCTTTTGATGTTAAACCCGGCGACGGCTAGCATAACGTTGATGTTATCGGCGAATACTCCCTTGTAAAGTTACGAGAAAGGCGTGGGTTCCGTGTTATTTTTTAATTCATCGAACCAATCCTGTGCCGAGGGAGAGCACGGGAATTGGTGGCCGCGCAACCAATCGCTTCGGATATAATAAGTTACAGGCTCACCAGGTTTGCAATCCAATAATACCCGGTGTTCCTCCTGTTGGTCGTCGAAACGAAGGAAGCGTTCCGGCGGGAAGATGATCCCCATGCCTATCCACCCGATTTGCGGTTCCTGAAAGCCCCATGATGCAAGAACGCCAGCATCCTTATCGGAAAAGAACGTCTCGTCCGGCAACCGTACCAACCCAAGGGCCAATTCGATTTTATCATCTTGAGCACCGCCATCCACCGTCGCTTCCACCGATGAGTAAAGATCCCCGGCGCCGATTGAAGGACGTAACCGTACGGTGTAAGGGGCGTTTTCAGGACCAACCCCTTCCGCCACGAATTCAAGGGTTACCCTGTCATGGGTCTCCTCCACTAACTTGCAGGTAAAAATGGGGTTTCCTTCGCCCGTTTCGTTACGCACCGGGTAGGGTACGCCGTTCACGTAGAGGATGACTCCCCCGCAGCCCGCCGTTTTCCCCACGTGCAGGATATCCATTCCCCACCCATTCTGGTCGATATGGTAACTTTTTCCCTCGGCTATTCTTGGCATGATCAGCGAATCTATCCACTGCCGCTTCCCGAAGATGTCGAAATGCCCCAGGTAGAAGCGAAAGGCCGCTTTTTCCGATTCCCAGCCCCAGTTGGGTGGGAGCCACTCGTTGTTCCAGGCCACGCGCGGCTTATCCTCTTCCTCGCGTAACCGGCTCGCCCAGGCGTGAAAGTCCTCTTTGGGTCTACCCGTTTTGAAATGTTTCGCGACAGTTTTGGTCATGGCTTGGGTATCACCTTTACCGCGTGCCGCGTTGAACTTCTTCCAGAAAGAGCGGTTTTGGTATCCCGATTTTTTCAGCCGGTCTATCTGCCGGTCCTGCACCAGCGTGAGGTAATACATCAGGGTCTCGTCACTGTTTACAAGACGACGCGAGATAACCCGGTCGATGCGCACGCCGCGCATGCTGTTTTCCATCATGTCCCAGACGGGATCGGTGACCTTGCCTTCGCCTACCGATTCGAGTGCAGCAGAGAGCGCTTTCACCAGGAGGTACCTTTTTTCAGGCTCCGTTTTCATGACCGGGGAAAAGGCAGCGTTGATATCCTTGAACGTCCACTCCACCGGTTTTACTTTTGACACGTCAATCGGGTAGGAGTCGTCCGTCACGCCGTCGCCGTCCGTGTCAATATCCAACCTGTCCACGATGCCGTCCTTGTCAGTATCCACCCAGAGGTAACCCATGTCCGTTTCGGTGTCGTAGTCGTAATCAACCTTGAGCCAGGTCCTGTCGCTGTTTTTGATGTGCAAGCGGTGGTCGGCGGGGTTGAAGTAAAACTCGTTGGGGCCCTCAGGTTTAAGCACCATCTCGTAGCGCTTGTTGAAGGGACCGCAATCCGGGCCACCGATTCTCGGCATCACGTATCCCGAGTCTGTAGATGCGGCGGATATGATGCCCTCCCAGCGTTCGATCAGGTAGTTAGGGTCATTGTAGGCAATGTTCAGGTCGTTCTCGTCCCAAACCATCAACACGCGTTCCCAGATGACGGATCTCATGTAATCGCGGGCGGCGTCACGCTTCATCACCGGGCCGGTGGGGATCCCCCTGAACATGAAATGCTCCGTTTGTTCCCCCGGGATACGCATGGTGAAATCCATGTATTGAAAATCACTTTCCAGTTCCTTATCATCTTCCCACCCCGCGGCAAGGGCCGTTATCCCCACGTCGAAATCCCGCGGCTGTTCCAGGGTGCCGTCATTGTCGGCATCAATACTCCAGCGCACGGAATGCACGACATCTTCTATTCCCGATATGCGTAACACCTCCTCGGTAACGCCGTCGCCATTGCAATCGTAGAAAAAAAAGGGATTTTCAAAATAGGGGACCCACCTGTTTTGCTCTACGTTCAAATAATAACTAATATCGGTTTCGTCCCCTCCCAGATGTGAGAAATCCTCGCAGGGCTCCTGGTAGTAAATGTAATCCATATCGTAAAGGAGCAGGTTGTCGTCCCCGTCATCGGTTGAAACAAGCAACCGTAATCCGTCGAAAGGAACACGCCAGTATTTCTTTTGGTATGTGAACCATTCCATGAGGTCGAGATCCGCATCTCCATCGAGGTCACGGTAGCTGATCACGGCATCGACCAACCCGTCGGCATGCCAGTCGGCGATCCAGAGGTCCCCGTATTTCTCGGGCTCCTTATCCATTTCCAGGTTACCGTTCTCGTCAATCACTTTGACCAGTATCGGTTTTTTTGCTTTCGTGTGGCGCGGCTCAATATCGATAAACCATACCTCCTCCGGTTTCCCGTCATTGTCCTTGTCCACGTAATGACGCTTTCCCGGCGTGTCATCCTTTACTTTTGCCACCATGGCAGGATCCAACCTCACGGCATCGCCGAAAACCTGCTCAAAAGCCTTCTGTTTCACTATCTTCTCCGTATCCTGCGCGTGTACGGTCGTGGTGTAAAGACCGCAAATGGAAATTATCCCAAGAAAAGCGATACCGAACCGCGACCGATTTTTTTTCAATATTTTTTGTGCCATAAATTTTATTTGATAAGCAATGTTTCCTTCATTTTATGCAGAACGGCCTCGTTGGCCTCTATCAGGTGTTCCGTTGAACCCGCCCTGTGCCACTCCGTTATCCTGTCCTGATCGTAAAACGGCTCTGGAGTGAGGTTTTCATTGGAAAGGGAGGAGATAATGTTGGCCACGTAGTTGTTCTTTTCGGCAACCAGCACCAATTGGGCATACAAGAGATTGTATTCCCGTATTTGTTGGTTGATTATTTTGATATATTGGGTGGGGTTATAGGATGTCGCATCCCTCTTTTCCATGATCTCTTCCACGACTTTTCCCGCCCCGCCACCGGTATTCGGAGCCTTCACGCCCAACAGTCGGGCGATCGTTGGTGCCAGGTCGGTATGTTCAAAGTAAGGAAGTTCACGCCCTTTGGCGATCCCGGGGCCGACAAATACCAACGGCGTCACCCAGCTATCCTCGTCAAGCATGGGATGCCAACCCACCTTGCTCTGTCCGTGGTCGGAGGTCACAATCAAAACGGTACTCTCCCATTCTCCCCTCTTTTTCAGGTAATCGATCAACTCTCCCAGCAGCCTGTCGGCATTCTCAATGGCATCGATATAAGGGGAACCTTCACCGAAAATATTTCTCGCGTAAGGCTTCCCTTCACTGAACATGGCTATATTCGTACCGATGCCGCCGGGGCTTTGCAAGTGGATCCGCATAAAACGGATCTGCTGACTTTCCAGCAAATGGATAGCCTGTTGCACCGCCTGATCATCGGTCAGCGAGTTATCCATGATGCAGGTGGAGAAACCCCTTCCCACGGAACGATAGGCGGTGGTATTCACCACGAATGCCGTCTGTTGCTTCGGGGAGATCATCTCCTGGATCATTTTATTCTTTGGACTCAGGAAGATGGTACCCTCATGCAGCATCGGGTTAGGAAAGGAACAACTGTTTGACAGGCTGTAATCCCCCACCGTGGGGTGATGGGGAATGATCATGTACGATTTCTTCACGTAGGTACCCTCCTTTATCAGGGAATTGAGTACCGGCATATTCATTTTTTCCGGCGCCTGCCAATGCATTCCGTCAATCATGAACAGGATCACCCTTTCAGGCTCTTTCGCCGATAAAGCCGGTATATTCACCGACAAAGCATAAAGCAGAAACGATACCCATACAAAATGAATTCTTTTCATGTTATTCTTTTATTTTACAATTTAATAAAAATCTTCCGTCTATACATGTAATAGCAGATGCCCCAGACCATAAATGCCACCACCACGATCGTCACCATGTTAATCACCAAATCTCCTCCCCAGTTGAAAAGACGGTAGGTGAACGGGCGGGCCATCCGGGTAAGCAGATTTCTTCCGCCGAGGCTGGTAAAAATATAAATAAAAATAGGATTCATGCCCATGATGGCAAAAAACGTGGCGATCTTCCTGAAGCGGAGTATATCCACGAAGAGATAGGACAATCCCATCGCCAACAAGCACCAACCACCGCTAAAAATGACAAAAGAACTGGTGCTAATACGCTCTATCATGGGTATATATAACCCCAGCAGGTACCCGCCCACGATCCCGGCGACCCCGGTTGAAAGCATAATCAATAATTTTTTCTTTTGGGACCAATCCGTCATTAATAATTTACCGGTACAGACACCCCAAAGGATATGGGCGCAGGTAGGCACCGCGTTGAATGTAACCCAATTGTTGGGATGCAGATGACCCACCGTGACTGAATCGAACCATACCCCAAAATTGTGACCGGGAGTGTAGGGCATATTATATCCTTCCACCGGCCAAAACTGATAAAGCAGATCGGAGACCAGTATCAGTGCGAAAGAAACCAGCAGTTGCCATTTTACATTTTTCCGCAACAGCAGAAAGGCAAACAGATACACCAACCCCAGTTGGGGAAGGATATTGGTTAGATAATAAGCGTTGTCTTTAGCTCCCAGCATAAAGCCGAGCAGCAGCAACCAGAAAGAACGCTTCAAGGCATGGATAAACGATTGCTTCCAGCTATCGCCCCGGGCAAGCCTTTTTGAAAGTGAAAAAGGCATGGCGACACCCACGATAAACATGAAAAAAGGCTGTATCAGGTCCCAAAAGTAGATCTCGAACCAGTCGCCATGATGGGAGTGCTTCTCGATCCAGGCAATAAACGCACCTCCCTGTCCCTGTTCCGTCATCTGATGAAACAGCGTTGCTATCCCCGATACCAGGATAAACATCACCAATCCCCGGAAGAAGTCGATGGAAAGAACCCTTCCCTGTTCCTTACTCAATCCAGTAATTGCATCTTTTGTTTGATTTGATTCCATCTCTTGAATCTTTTTATCTCCTTTCCGGTCCTGCAACTTCCGGACTTAAATCGGGATTTTTATAATCGAAGAAAACGATACCTGATTTTTTGTAAAATTCCATCATCTTCTCCATCCGCGAATTGAAGTTCTCGTAATTTTTTGACCGATCTTGTGTCCATGCAGCTTCCGCCAATGCCGACAGTCGGGGATATACCATAAACTGCAACCGTTCGGGAGTATGTATCACTTCCGTCCACGCGTTTCCCTGTATTCCTTTAATCAACGGTGTGGCCACAGATATGCCCGAAGTGTAACTCGTATCGGGAAAATGATACACCTTTTCTATGGGTGCGTACTCTCCTTTCGACCACTTCCGACCGTATTTATGCGACGGGTGCTGGACGAAATCCAAATAGAGCGGTAGTCGCGGACAGAGCACAATTTCGTAACCTTTGCTTATCGCTTTTTCAAGTTGTTCAGGTCTCTCCTGACGCCACCACATAACAACCGTGTTGGATGCAGGCAAGCCGGCAGTTACCACTTCATCCCAACCTATAACGGTTTTGCCCAAAGTGCGGATGGAGTCCGACATCCTGTTCAGGAAGTAATGTTCCACGGCTACCAGGTTTTCGAGACCCTCTGCTTTCATGAGTTCTTCTATTTCAGGCAGGTGATTCCACTGTTGATTACCGAAATGTACCTCATCTCCACCTATATGGATATATTTTGAAGGGAAAAGAGTGGTTACCTCTTTTAATATATCTGTTAGAAACGTGTAAGTACCTTCTTTCCCTGGGTTAAAAGTGAAGTTGGGGTACCGTTCTGAACCACCACCGCTGAACTCGGGATAGGCTTTTACAGCGGAAGTGGCATGTCCCGGCATATCAATCTCAGGAATAACTTCGATAAACCGTTCTGCTGCATACTGTACTATTTCGGTTATTTCGGCTTGCGTGTAATATTGTGCCGGGGTATCCGGGTCGGTGAAGTTTCCTATTGCTCCCACGGAAGTTAGCAAAGGATACCGCTTGATTTCGATTCTCCACCCCGGGGAGTCGGTAAGGTGCCAATGGAATTTATTCAGTTTGTGCAACGCCATGAAATCGAGCAACTTTTTCACCTCTTTCATCCCTAGAAAGTGCCTTGATTCATCCAACATCAAACCACGCCAGCCATAACGGGGATTATCGCGGATGACGGCACATGGGATGGAGCCTCCTGTCCCGGCACTATTTATCAACTGGAAAACCGACTGCAACCCGTAAAAACAGCCGTTTGCACATCCGGCTTCAACAACAATGCCCGCGGGGGAAACTGTCAACCGGTATTCTTCGGGATTGTGACAGAGGGCGTTTCTGACCAATTGTATCCATCCCTTTTTCCCTGTTTCCTTAGCCTTTAGGGATAAATTTTCTAACATCCCCACAAATCCGGGAATCAGTGAGCTGAATTCTCCCGATTCGGCCGAGACGGTAATCACTTTCGGGATAATTAATTTACCCTCTTGCTGTTCGTAATGATTGGGATAAGGGATGATTTCCTGAGAGTGAACCCCTAAGAAGGAGAATAGAAGTAGAACCAAGGCGGTAAAATGTCTCGTCATATTAAAATGTTTTATAATTGATTATAGTTTGAAAAAAGTGAGCCGCGGCAAGGCACGTTAAAAGCGGACAAACCAGCAGCTCACCTCTTTTTATTACATGACAATTATTCAACCAACGTTTTTATTTAGCACTTTTTGAGGCTTCGGCGGTATTACCGTAAACCCCGATATTTATCCTGCCCCCGTTGGGAGATGGTTCCTTAGCGTAATCATCCTTTGGATCACCGGCATCAATACATGGACTTGTTGTCTCATCGTTAACCCAAGCCGTTCCGTTCCATCTTCCATATTGTGATTTGAGATGAAAATCATGTTTTTCCCGGTCTGCAAATTGAGGATCTACTTTTATATTACCTTCAGGTAACTCAATATTGTATGTCTCTCCCTCCTTGTTATTGAAAAAACAATTATGAGAAATTACAAAAGAGTGCGTTTCAGATAAATTATTCCTTATTCCATAATAACGGCTGTTGGAAATAATATTATTTTTTACCGTCAACACGAAAGTTAAAGTCTCGGGAGGAGGGGAGGAATATACATTGGCTTGTATAATTCCGGAATATCCCGCCCCGTCAATCACGTTATTTTTTATAGTAGCGTTAAATCCGTCGGAGATGATGCCATGTTGCCCTGTATTGTATATTTTATTGTGATGAATATTTATTTCAGCCACCGAAGATCCATAATTCCCGGCTCCGAAAATCCATATCCCATATGTTCTCGGTTGGTAAATTTCATTGTTGTAAATATTGATCTGGTCCATTGAAATATTGCCCCACTTCTGTATCTGAATACCTGCACCACCTTCGTTATTTGAAGTGATGTAGTTGTCATGTAATTCAACGATATTTGTATTATACATCCGTATTCCGCAATTTAACCTGGATGTGATTTGATTATTATAAACTTGCACATTTTTTGCCTTATTCACACAAACGGCATCGTGTTGTATCCTATTTATCGTGTTGTCATAGATTTGGATATTTTCATTGAAAGCGGAAGAGGGGGTATTACGCCCGATTAAAATTCCATCGCCGTAATTTCCACTTAGATGCATATCATGAATGGAGATATTCTTCCCGTTTAAAACAATACATAAGTAATACCGGTCTAACTTTGGCGGCTTAACAACTCCCGGTTCATTCCCGTATAACTGAAATCCTGAAATTTCAATATTCTCATTCTGAGCGGGAAACGACATATTTTCGATTAATGGGATATATTCTGCCCAATTGGCACCGTCATGAGGTTGAATTTTCACATCGGCGTCTCCTTTTAGATGGGTATTATCACCAATTTTCACGGTACCGCCTATAAGAAATGTGAACGGGCCTTTTAGATAAACGGTTCCCCCGCTTAATTGAGTAACTTCCGTCAAAGCTTTGTTTATGATGGTATCACCACGGGTATTGTCGGCGGTGCAAGAATAACTGTTTTTCAGCGTTCCCTGTTGATCATAAACAAGTATATTACTGTCTCCTATGGAACCCGGATCTTGCATCCACCCGGAACCAAGTGTAGCGATATATCGTTGACCGGCCAAATAAACCTCACCTTTTTTAGAAAGAACCTCAGTTTTGTAGGTTTTATCACCCACCAGTATCACGGTAAACATGCCACCCGATTTCACGTTTGGTATTTCTCCCGGCAGAAAACCCATGTAGGCGGTGAGATTGTTTTCTGATGCGCTGAATGTAATCGCATCAGACGCGAAATCCATGGATCCGGTTTTGGTACCGGTGTATGATTCCGCCTTCCACTCCAATTTTTTCAATGTCCCTACTTGGGCAGGAACATTAGTCAGGTCGAACTTCATGATGGAACTCATCATTGTTAACTGAATGGCAACCGATAAATCGGAAATATCGGTATTTTCCAATACAATATACTTTTTCAGATGCGCGGTACTCCCGTTAGCTTTCTGTTCCTGCTCATTCATCAGGGGATAGGTGACGGCACCCGATTCCTTATCAACGGCTATGGTAGCCGGATAATACATTTTATACTTGACCGCTCCGCCTATGGTTGTCCCGGTAAAAGATCCGGATGTTTTACCCGGTGTTCCCGTGTAGGTGAATGTCGATTTTCCTTTAAAATGACCTACATTATCAAAACCTATGATCAGTAGTTGATCGCCTTCTTCCCACGTGAGTTTGTGGGAGGTATCTTCATAGGCTACGCGATGTTCTGTAACATTAGGCAAACCAACGTTAATGGTGATCTCTTTTTCTGTTGGCTCTTCTATTGGCTCTTCCACTATAGGGATATTATCATCCTCTTTGGAACAACCGATGGCTAGTACTAGTAGCATAGCCATCGCGGGTATAAATATCTTAAATTGTTTCTTCATACGATTATTTATTTTTTAGATAGAATATGATACATAAGACAGAATTAATAATCTACTATCTTATTTCAATTTGATTTATCTACAACTTTCCTGATTAATTCCACTGAAAAATCCACACACGCTTCTTCCGTTTGCATACCGTATATAGATCCGTTGACCTCGTAATCACCGTCGATAAATTCACTCGCGGCTGGTAGGTAACCTCTACCACCTGCCGTCAGCCCGATAACAAATGTTTTATCGTACGGTGACGAATCCTTTATTTTTAAACCTATTTCCGCGAAAAGTTCACCTGGAAATGTCACAAAAACGGCATCGCCAATTCTAACAACCTGCTGTTCCACGGTAATTGTCTGAACATCTGGATCTCTACTGTAAAACCTTTTCGCTCCATTCAGTTTCTGGGTCTCTGAAAACAGGTCAACACGAGCGTTATCAAGAGTACGTGTGTGGAGAAATTCCGGCCTCTTCTCCAGGGTTTCCAGTTTTGCTTTTGCTTCAGAGAGGCTTTCCTCGGCCTCTTTCACGGTTACCGGGTAACTGTCACGCAAAGGGTATTCAAAACGCGCATGAGCCGTTTTTACAATTTGATTATCATGGGTCGATATGGTTGGCAAAAGATTCAGTATGGCCTCCGCCATCTGATTCCCTTTCTTTTCGATATACCAGTAATTACGTATTGGCATCTCTGCTCCGACCGCGGATAATTCCGCGGTGTAACCAACGTTTATGTTGCCTTCTGCGCCCTGGTAGTAGGCGACCCATACATGGTCGCCTACCCTATCTTTAATGCCCTTGATGGCAAAATATGGCCAATCCTCCGAAATCAGGGTGTTCTGCCAATCCAGCCCGGAAGGGTGGCATCCATAATTGAAAGCTATCCCTAAAAGCTTCCCTTTTTTATCTGCGACCTTTATAACGGCAACTTCAGGATCGGGGTGTAAACCCCCATAGAGTAATCTTCTGCGATTTTTACCGAGCTCAAAAACCTCACCCGATTCTATTCCAACTCTTCCGGGAACACGTGTCTCCCATGCAATAACAGCACTTTCAACGCATTTTTCAATCACGAAGTCAAAGTAAGCGGAGTTCCTCTCGACCCTGGGACCAGAGTGGGTGTGCGTGGCCGATATCACGATCCCCCCGGGCGGGATTCCTGTTTTCTCCTCAACACCTTTGCGGATTGACTCTGCCATCGGGTCACTTATCGATACCAGCGAAACGGTCATGAGTAAAACAACATTGCCTGAGTCATCTTCAATCACTAAACTTCTGGCATGAAGGTCATCATGCACCCCGGTTGACACTTGGCTTCTCGCGAAACCCATCATCTGTAGATTTTCGGTGGGAGTAATTATCGTTTCTCCCATACCGACTTTAAGTGAAGATTCCGTACAAGATGCTTGTATCATCAGTAATGACACAAACAAAATTAAATTGAGTAATAATTTATTCATGCCGTATGTTCTTTCTTAGTTTGAATAGCGGGTTATCTTTTATTCTACAGATGGATGTCCTAATGCTTTCAATGATTCTACAGTTTCATTATAAACTCTACGTGCCATTGCAACACGCCTTCCAATAACTTCATTATTTACTGCAAGGCTTTCAGCTGAGATCAGTGATTGTTCCATTTTTTTAATTAGTTCAGGCGTGAACAGATCAATTCCTATTGGTGTTACCCCCTGTAATCCATATGAACTACATTTATTCCATTCCTGAAAAGATCTTTCCATCGACATATAGAATTCTTTCATTGGAACTGCCGCGTTACCATAAAATTTATCGAAGTAATCATCAAGCAGGGCTTCAGCATTCAGATCTGCATTCCAACAAAGTTTGGCAGCGACATAATAGTTCAATCCAAGCCGATAAAACAATCTATCTGACTGTTGGGTATAAAATCCTTCGACCCCTTTGTCTCTATAGTACGGAATATCTGATCGCATGTTGTGAATCATTGGCCATGGCAATTTTGCACGTCCCATTCCATCAATAGAATAATATTCATAAACAAATAAATGAGGGGATAAATTCAGCCACTGATCCAGTATCTTTTCAAACTCCTGATTAGGTAGATACTCCGAACTCGTTTCATACGTTTCGCCTTCTTTACATAAATTACTTCCTAAGGGATGGGTATGGCAAAAATAGAGGTGGCAGAGTTGAATGATTTGGTTGTCTTCAGGCTTATAATCTTTACTCAATGGAGGGCGGGCATACATGGCATAGGCTCCCACCTTGATTAAGACATCGGGATATTTCTCTTTTACAATTGCAGAAACCTCCCGGTTAAATACAGCGAGCCTGTTTGAATATTTAGCATGCCAATCACGTCCCGGCTCATCAAGAGAGGAGCATTTTTCACATTCACAAAATCCCCTGCCATCATTTGGTGCCAGGGTAATAATCTCAATATCCGGCTCAATATCCAACGTGTCAATAAGATTATTTGCCACCTCACGTATGACATCAGGATTTGACGTGCATAACTGATTTTCGGATGTTCTAGAACCGGTAACCTTCCGCTCCCCGTTTACCAGTGCAAAATATTCGGGATGCTCCTCATAATAGAGTTTGGGCGGTATCAGTCTTCCAAAAGTATGAAAATGCCATTTCCAATTAATCCCCACGTCCTGCCCACCGGCATTTACAAAACAGTTCATGCGTTGATGCAAAGCCCATTCTCCACGACCTACCCAACGGAATGTAAAAGAGGGTTTGTAAATCAAATGAATCTGTCCTAATTTCAGCGTGCTACTTTTTGGATAATACTCTTCACCGGGCATAAACCATCTCACATCAAAGTATCGTTCAAGCAGCTCATACACGCCGAACAAAGTGCCCAGGTCATTTCTACCTCTAATAATAAGTTCATTTTTTAATGATTTAATTTCAAACCCGTCGCGGCCCATTTCAGTCTCATTTGGTTGGAATCCTGCCTCCTCTGATTTTTTTGTAGCTCCCAAAATAATAGAGTAGGGATGTTTTTGGGTTTCATCTTCTTTTATGATGGGAATCGTTGCATCGGAAATTTTCTCAATATATTTCTGTAATTCAGTCGCGGCAAACTCTTCCAGGTAAGTAGATTTAGCCGGGATAACAATCTGAGACAGGGGGTTCCCGGACTGAATGATTTCAGTGTACGGCCCTTTCATCGGCTCATAAAGTGTTTTAAATCTATTCTCAGTGCAAGATGCACAAAAAACGAGAAGTAAAAACAGACTGATATAATGACAACAATTTGTTTGTTTCATAGGTTTATATATTCAGTTATCCTAAGTCATTTAAACGGATCAGGTATTTTTACCAGGTCTTCCACCAATTTACCTTCATGTTCAAACCTTGCCAAGGTATACACGTTTCCATCTTTATCCAATGCTATCGAGTTCACGTAGGTGGGACGGGATCCGTCTTCATAAAATATCGGACCATGATCTATATATGTATTGGTAGGTATGTGATAGGTGATCAAGTGAAGGTTCTCCAATCCCCGTGCCGCACCCATTGCTATCTTATCTTTCCCCTTCACCCTTATACCGTCCTCGTAAATAGGTCCTCCGGTCAGGTAGTACAAGGTTTCCCCGTCGTTGCCCAAGTCAAATCCCAAGTAGCCGTAACTGAACTGATCGAACATCCCGCTTTTTCGGGAAGGTTCGGACGTTATCCTCTCTACAATCTCAATTTTCTTTTCTTTCGGATCAAACTTGAATAAATAGCCCGAATTTCCATGTACGCCGTACGCTACTTCTTCTTTCGGGTACCATACGACGGCACGCCAGTTGTAACCCATGCTCCCTGCATCGGTGGGATCATATCTTCCAAAATAATCCAGGCGCAAGTCCACGTCTTCCAACTTCTCAATGGTCCCTTTCCCGGGATTGTAACACATGATATCGCCTTCGGCAGTAGAGTAATAAACCAACCCGTCGCGCGGGTCAACGAATATGGATCGGCACAAAACACGGTAATCGTCACCTATTTTTCCTCCTTCGCCGTTTGCTGAAACCAATCCCAACTCTTTCATTTCACCGCTGTTTACATCGTAGTGTACAAAATATCCTTTTGGCCATGTAATGGCATAGATCTGTTTCCTTTCGGTGTCCATTGTCATGGTAAGTACACCTTCGCCATGAGGTGCAAGGCCCAAATCTTCGAATTTACCGGCAGCGAGATCATAGGCTAAAAAATGACCGCCGGTGTAAAGTCCATATCCTTCCGGCGCTGTTACCGGCAGACGTTCCATCCCGTCGATCATCTCGTAGTAACCTACATGGGTAGAGAAATAGAGCTTACCGTCGCTCTCGTAAAAACGAACATGGCTCTTACCCTGGGCAATTACTTTTTTATCTTTCTCTCCGCATATCTCTGTCAAATCAGCCAAAAACCGGGTTGTATCCACTTGCGGATCGTACACGTGCACCTGACCTGCCACATCATAAGGTTGAGAAGAAAGAACATAATAAATGTTGCCATCGCTTGCTGCAGAAATAGCATTATAGGTATCGTGTGCCAGATCAAAACCCGAAAAGTAAGATGTGGCAATCAATTGCTTTTCTTCCACTGTTTGCTTCTCTTGATTGTTTACATTTGAACAACCTGTTACTATCGTTGCAATAAGTATTGCAAATAAAATCCTGCTTTTCTTCATGATTTGATTTAATTATTCTTTAACCATTAATAATTTTGCCATTGCTTCTAAAAGTACACTTTCGGCTTTCGGTGTTACCTTGGCCACACCCGCTTCATAACCGCCTTGTGGAAAAGCCGCGGCCGGCGGGATATACCCAAACCCAAGGTCGCCGTACGCCGCCATGGCAACAAACAAATCGGGGCACATTTTTTTCGCCGCGATTTGATACTCTACCAATAGCTCTCCGGGCATGAAAAGAATAGATGCCTTATTCGCGATTGTCAAACATTGCAAGTCAACCTTTTTACCAGCCTTGAACCGCTTCCAAAGGTGCTCGCCTGCCTTTGCCGAATCGAGCGGCAAGGCAACCGGTTCAAAACTCCATTTGATATCAGAAGTGGCTACCGCGATTCGTTCGGTATCTTCCCACGCCCGTTTCATCCCGTCCGCAACCCTTTCAGCCAAAATGCCTCTATTTTCACGAGATCCATCATTGTACTTACCTGCACCTATGTTTCCACCCGCCCCCGTGAAATAGATCTGCAAGGCATCCGGCATTGCCAATTGACGGTAAAAGCGTGCTATCCCGGGGTAATCGGGATTAGGCACGCCAGTACCGTAATAGCTCTGTGGATGAGTGGCGTAAAAGTTCAACACGGCCACCGGTTTCTCTCCATTCCAAAAGCTCACGGCAGATAATGTCGGGTCGATTAATCCTTCGGGCTCAGCCCTTAGCACGGGATCCTTGCAGGCTGTCCAACGCATGGCCTTTACTTTTCCATCTGTTCCAAGGATCCGCCTGTTAGATGCAACTTTATACACTTGTGCTTCACCAAGACCTATATGCGTGACAGGGATGGTGTTCTCAAGAGAATTGGCTACCGCCATTTCTAAACGATGGATAACAGACAATGCAAAATTGTCGTTGAGGAAGTCATGGGGATAGGGAGCGTCGTGCTGGTGAATAACGTGAACGGCTACCCGTTCGGGCGTGGTTCCGGCAGCCCGGGCAAGCGAACGCCTGAACTCGTCGTGACAATCGTTCGCTATGCCGAGCCAGTCCAAAGAAACCAGGACCACCGGTTCCCCGGCGCCGCCTAGAACGATCCCTTTTGCCCGGAGACCCAAATCCCATCTGTTTTTTACAACCCCATAGGGCATCTTATAATCAATCGGTGGAGTTACATCCAAATCAAAAAGGGAAATCATTAGACCTTGGGACCTGTTATCCAAATCACTTTCCTTTTCTTGTGCCGATATAAAAAATACCGGAAGGGAAAAAGTTAAAACAATCAAAGATATGATGGTTCTCATGATTTTTTGTTTTTAATTTCTTCAGCATTCAAATAGACCTTTTCGATGGCGGTCGCTATATTTTTCATGTCCGATTTAGAGCCCAGCAGTATGTTCTGTGGAATCCAGACAGCCTGTTCGTTACACAATTTCTCGTTCATCGGGCACCTGTTCTCTTCCGCGTACTTGTCATAATCCAGCCGCTCTGCCGGGTAGAACTTCCGGAAGTACTTGCTTTCGAAAGCGTTCTTCAAGTAAGGCATTTTATTGAGCTCGGTGTAACCTCCCGAACAGGGAACACCCTCGGCACGCAACGCTTCCATGAATTTATTTCGTGACAAATCTTTAAAATATTCTTTATCATACAAGAATGGAAACAGATGAAAAGCTGCTCTCGTGACATTTTCATACAACCTGTAGGGCACGATTCCCGGGATCTTTTCGATCAGCGATTTAAGATACCCCGCGTTTTCGTTCCTCAAGCCGGTTTGTTCTTCCAAACGTTCGAGCTGGGCCAGCCCGATGGCTGCTTGGTACTCGGTAAGCCGCAGTTTCGTGCCGATCATGACGGTGCCGGCCCCTATCTGGCCCGCGGTAGAACCGTACGGGTTCCCGTAATTGTGATAGGAGAAGCAACGGTCCATGAATGCATCGTCGTCACTGATGATGGCCCCCCCTTCACCCATAGGCATATTTTTTGAGGTTTGAAAGCTGAAGCATCCCGCGTTCCCGAAAGTCCCGACCTTTTTCCCGTTAATCTCCGCCAGCCATGCCTGGCAAGCGTCTTCCACCACTAACAGGTCGTGTTCGCGGGCGATGCCCATGATCCGCTCCATGTCGCAGGGAAGCCCCAGGATGTGGACGGGCAGGATTGCCCGGGTGTGGGGGGTTATTTTCTCCTCGATCTTCGCGGGATCCATCTGGAAAGTTTCAGGATCGACATCCACGAAGACGGGGATAGCCCCGTTAAACAGGATACACGATACGGACGCGATAAAGGTGTAAGGCGTTACCAGCACTTCATCGCCCCAGCCGATTTCTAACTGG
>JAMNYO010000126.1 GCA_023622765.1 Bacteroidota bacterium
GGAGAATCCCAATCCCGACCCGCTCACGGAGTGGTTTAACAGGTTAAATGTTTGGCCCATTGAACGTGAAAACTACTTGGCGGGTAAAACCACCAATTTCTACGACCTGGTGATAGGAAGGGGTATTCGTCAGGACTACACGGTAAGTGCCAGCGGTGCCACGGACAATCTGAATTATTACTTCTCCTTGGGTTACCAGGACAATGAAGGCATAGTGAAAGGGGACCAGTTCTCGTCGATACGGAGTAGAATTAACCTTGACTTGAATATCACGGATTGGTTGAAGGTAGGTACAAGCACGCAATTCTCTTATCGCGATGAAGGGGGGGTCAATACCAACTTGGATGAACTTGCTTATATGAGCCCATACGGATCCATGTGGGAAGAGGATGGTTCCGTTAGGTGGTATCCCAATGATTACTCTGCAGCCAGGAACCCTTTGCTAAATTACTACGGAACGGATCAGTTGCTTGATATATATTCCCTCTTTTCCATCTTGTACGGCGAGTTCAAGTTGCCTTTTGGCATCACTTATCGAATTTCCGTACAACCCAGCATCGCCATCACGAAAGAGGCCAACTACTATTCTACAAACACTTTCACGGGAAGGACCACCTACACGGGAGGCTACGGGTATCGTTACCACACGAACGAATTTGCCTGGATGTTCGACAACCTGGTAAAATGGAACGGCAGTTTCGGTGTCCATGATTTCGACGTCACCCTGCTGGCAAACGCTGAACAATCCAAGAGTTGGGATTCTAGACTAACTGCCAGCAATTTCTCTCCCAACGAGAACCTCACCTATCATGGTATGCAGTTTGGAGCGAACCAAAGCCTTAAGACTGATGACACCCAAAGCTCAGGTGACGCCCTGATGGCAAGGTTGAACTACACCCTGCTCGACAAGTACCTGTTGACAGCCTCTGTAAGGCGTGACGGTTATTCCGCGTTCGGTCAACTCAACCCCAGGGCCACATTTCCCGCCTTCGCCCTTGCCTGGAGGGTAAGCGAAGAGCCTTTTTATCCCCAAAATGATATTTTAAACCGTTTAAAGGTACGTGTGTCATGGGGAGAAAATGGCAACCGCTCCATTGGCACTTATTCAGCGCTGGCACAGATGGGTTCTGTTATGTATTATACCGGTAGTAGTATCCAGGTTGGAGTGTATAATACCACGTTGGCCAACCCTAAGCTTCGGTGGGAACATACCGAGTCGTTCAATATCGGTCTGGATATCGGTTTGCTTAACAACCGCATTGATATAACGGCCGATCTGTACGATGCAACTACAAATGACTTGTTACTGAACAGAGAGTTACCCGAAATTACCGGGTTTTCGAGCATCATGTCGAATTTGGGACTATTGGGTAACCGAGGAATTGATTTCACCATCAATACCGTGAACGTGAAAAATCCTAATTTCTCCTGGAACAGCACGCTTGTGTTTTCTTTAAACCGAAACAAAATTAAAGAATTGTGGGGTGATATGGGTGATTTCACGCTGCTTAACAAGAAGCAACACGGTGAGTTACCCGACTTTCAGAACGAGTGGTTCCCGGGACAAGCATTGGATGTGGTATGGGACTACGACCGATTGGGTATCTGGCAGGTCGACGAGGCAGAAGAAGCGGCTAAATATAAACTGGAACCGGGAGATTACAAGGTAGATAATGTGAACGGCGACAATATTTTAAGCAATTTTGAAGATAAGAAATTTATCGGTCATACCAGACCCAGGCAACGTTGGGGGCTGACCAACGATTTCACTTTCTTGAAAATCTTCACGGCATCTATTTTCATCCGTGCCGACTTGGGACATATTCGCAGGATACCTGTGACCAACGATAAATCCACGCATAATATGCGTAATGATTGGAACTGGGGTTACTGGTCGCCCGAAAACCCCGATTGCGAGTTTGCCAAAATCGATTACCCGAATAACCTATCACGCTATGGAGGAGGTATTCGAATTTACAAACCGACCGGTTTCTTGAGGGTACAGGATATCAACCTTTCCTATGACGTTCCCGCAAACGTGTTGAACAAACTCCTATCCATACAGAGCATGCGTGTTTTCATTTCAGGAAGAAACTTATTGACATTCACTAAATGGCCCGGTTTCGACCCTGAAACGCTAGCTACTATACCCATGCCCCGAACGGTCACTTTCGGGGTTGATATCACCCTTTGAGCTCATGTTAAGCATATACTGTATCACGAGTAAGAAATAACAAACAACATGAAAAAAACAGAAATAAGCACGAAAAAGTCCCGTTTATTTCTCCACGGGAAAATTGCCTGCTTTTTCCTGACTGCAGTGTTGCTGCAGTTTTCATGTAGCGAGGGCTTTTTAAAACCTGAACCACTCTCTTTTTATGCTCCTGAAAACGTTTACGTGAACAAGGAGGGATTTGAAGCCGGTTTAATAACCTGTAAACGGAGGATTAAGAACGAGTTCTACGGAGGGTGGAACAACCAGCAGCTGGAATACGCGGCATCGGATTACGGTTATGGGTTGGGATTAACCGATTGGACCGTAATAACTCCTTCTACCGGGAGTTATCACGCCATTTTACCTACATTCAGCACTATATACGAGTATATTAAGGATACGAACGTTATCATTTCCCGGATTGATAATATTGAATGGGATGACGAAAAAGATAGAAATTTCATCTTGGGATCTGCCATGTTTTATCGTGCATGGTGGTACTACAGGTTAATAACTACTTACGGCGACGTGCCCTATATCGGCTACGAATTAACGGAGGCCAGGTTGGATTTTTACACGCACAGCCGCTGGGCTATCCTTGATATAATCATTAAAGATGTGGAATTTGCTAAAGAGTGGTTACCGAAAAGATCGGAACCAGGTGAACTGAATCGCTACGTGGCCCTGCATTTCCTTGCAAAGCTCTACTTGGCCAACTCGGAATACGACAAATCCATCAGCGCGGCGACCGAGGTGATAAACGGTCCATACGAATTGATGACCGAACGTTTCGGTGCTGACGCCGCTAAGGCAGAGTATAATTTAATTTGGGATTTGCATCGCCCCGTGAACAAATCCATCCCAACTAATAAAGAAACAATATGGAATCTTATCGATAGAGTAGATGGTCCGGAAGAGACCAAGGCATGGAGAGCGACCATGCGCGGATTCCACAGCCAGTGGTGGTGGGCATGGGTGCTTGACAGCGAGGGGAAGAGAGCCACATTACCCAGCGGTCCTCAATACAAAGCATTAGGCCGGGCCAATGCGGATGTTTATCAATCACGATGGTTTAGTTATGAACTTTGGGAAGAATTTGGTTATAGCTGGAAGACAACCCCCGACCTGAGGCGTTCGGATGCATGCTGGTGGGAATCCCATGAAATACTATCCAACAATCCCGCGTCGGTTGACTACGGGAAGCCGATAAATTTCC
>JAMNYO010000137.1 GCA_023622765.1 Bacteroidota bacterium
TTCACCCAGCAGTACATCGAGTCGCAAACCATGCCCCAGGTGCTCTTCACCTGGCATGGGGGGGAAACGCTTATGCGTCCCATCTCATTTTACAAGAGGGCGTTAGAACTGCAGAAGAGGTACGCGAGGGGACGACAAATCGACAACTCCATCCAGACCAACGGCACCCTGCTCAATGACGAATGGTGTGCCTTCTTCAAGGAAAACAACTTCTTGGTGGGCATCTCGATCGATGGCCCGCAGGAATTTCACGACGAGTACCGGTGCGACAAGATGGGGCGCCCCTCCTTTTACCGGGTAATGAAGGGGATAGAGCTGCTGCAAAAGCATGGTGTAGAGTTCAACTGCATGGCGGTGGTGAACGATTACAACGTAGACTACCCGCTGGAGTTTTACCGCTTTTTCAAGGAGATCGGTTGCCAGTTCGTGCAGTTCACCCCCATCGTGGAACGCATTCGAAAAGACCCATCTTCTTACCAGCAGGTGACGGATAAAAAGTCGGTTTCACGTGAAGGATACGATGGCACACAGCGAGGGGAACACGATAATGTACGACGAAGTGAAGTCAATAACATACGACACGAAGGGCTCCGGTTGGCGACGGCTAAAGAGTCGGAAGAAGAAACGGACTTAGCCCCCTTTACCGTCCCCGCCCGGAAATGGGGCAAATTCCTTTGCGCCATCTTCGATGAGTGGGTCAAGCAGGACGTGGGTAAAATTTTTATCCAGTTGTTCGACTCCACCTTGGCCAACTGGATAGGCGAACAACCGGGGGTGTGTACATTGGCCAGGCAGTGCGGTCACGCGGGAGTGATGGAGTTCAACGGCGACGTTTACTCCTGCGACCACTTCGTGTTCCCCGAGTACCGTCTCGGCAATATTTACACCCAGACACTCACCTCGATGATGTATTCGCCGGAACAGCAAAAATTTGGCAACGACAAGTACGACTCCTTACCCCAACAGTGCCTGGAATGTGACATGCTCTTTGCCTGCCATGGGGAGTGCCCCAAGAACCGGTTCATCAAGGACAAGTATGGGAACGAAGGACTGAACTACCTCTGCGAGGGGTATTACCGCTTCTTCACGCACGTGGCACCCTACATGGACTTCATGAAGAAAGAGCTGCTCGCGAAACGTCCCCCGGCCAATGTAATGGAGTGGTTAAAAACGAAAAAACAGCAATAAGCTGGGGTTCACACCTGTTTGGTTTCAGGACGAAATAAGCTCAATAATACTCGTGAACAATCTCTATCACGGGCGATCGTGCCATATCGGCAGGATTTGTTCCAGGTTCACCTTCGGGAACGATTTGGTCCAATTCCTCGAAATGTTTGATCCAATAGGAATCAACAGTACCGGTTTCGTGATTTTTGAAAGACATTGCCAGGGGCTCAAAAATGGGGTTCCCGAGCGAATCTAAGAACACGAAACGGACCAGCTCGCTACAGTAAAACTGATCATTTGTCTCGCTGTAGGCGTAGTCGTATCCTTTCCCCAAATGCTTCTCTGCGTTTATTATCGCACCATCAACGGTATAGCCAAACTCTTTTTTCACCCTCCCCACGGCTATTAGGGGGTTATCGTTCAACGTGGCCGTTTTCTCGAAAAAATCCTCCAATGGCGTTTTTACCACACCTTCGGGCGCCGTTGCTTCCAGTACATATATTTTGTCATTTTCAATACTTACTATTCCAACATGCGTAAAAGAGACTTCTTTGTCTCTCCCCGTGCTGTTTTGAATAGCGATAAGCAATTCCGTGTTCTCCTTCCCCACCGAAAAGAGCAAATCGCCCGTTTGAAGTTCAAACCGATCTTTCATGTTTCCACATGCCTGGGCTAAAACAGCAAGCATAAGGAAAATCGGAAAGCGTAGTTTGCGCATGACTGAATAGTTTATCTCGATTTTCATCTGCAAACATACACGTTTTCCGCGATTCGTGAAAATATGAGGCATATCGCCTCTTCACTATTTATTAAAGAAAAAGAAGAAGTAAGACGCGGCAATAATCTGCTTGTTGTTTCCCTTGGCCTTCCCCAGCTGGTTTCCAGCCGCGTTACGCACGGTGCCATCGTTTTGAACCTTACCGAGCTGGTTACCCGCCGCGTTACGCACGGTACCGTTGGATTCAATCTTGCCCAGTTGGTTACCCGCCGCGTTACGCACGGTGCCGTTGGATTCAATCTTACCAAGTTGTTTGCCCGCCGCGTCGCGTACGGTTCCACTCGACTCAAATTTCCCAAGCTGTTTACCTGAGGCATCCCGCACGGTGCCATCCGTTTGCACTTTGCCTATTTGATTACCGCTCGCATTGCGGAATTCGTGTTGTGCTTGCACGTTACCTGCCGCGAATAGCGTAAACAGGGTGATGCTGATTGTCAAAAAAAGTTGCTTCATTTTTGTATTATTTTAAATGGTTTATACCGCATGTTGATGTACGTTTTATTTCGAATCAATATCTCTTTAAATGTCAGCGAAGTCCCTCTATCCCGAAAACATAATCCCGGTTGTACGTACGCACGTAAAGTTTATCGTCTTTGCGTATAATATAATCTGGCCCGGTAGCTACCTTTATGGTATGTAGCTTTTTGCCGGTATATTTGTCAAGGATGTAAATAAAGTCGGGTTCGGCTGTAAAACCGTACCCGCAAACAATATTATCACCGATGATTTCAAAATTATAAGCGTTGGATACCTGGTAATCGCTCCGCCACAACGCCTGATAGTTGGTAAGATCGATGGCGGTAATAAACGCGTTTATCCCGTTCGTGGTTTCGGCATAAGTGGGGTGCGCGTTTGAAACATACAAGATATTATCCTCGATGGCTGCCCATCTAATGGACATTAGCCAATCATCGAAACCGGCTTTGCCTACACCCAGGTAGTTCCCAAAATCCAGGAAATGCAACACCTTCGAATTTTGGGTATCTGTTATCGCCATATAGCGAACATCTAAATGAGAGGTGCCAAACAGATAAATATTCCCGTTTGCATCATTAATTCCCTTTATCAGTTTCAAGTTTCCTATCACCAAAGGCACCTTAGAAGATAGTCTATAAGGTGCCATTCTCGAGGTATTCGTCCCTTGGTCAGGGTGTAAGTATAGAGGAATCATCAACTCATTGGAATAAAACCAATTATCCTCATCGATAATCTCATTCTCCTTAACGCTCAGTTGTTTTAACGTGATTACAGAGCTACTGCTCTTTTTCGATGAAGGATCAGGCAAAACATAAGGCGTAGCATCCTCTAGGGGAAGGATCTGCGCCATGCCATCCCGTGCTGATACAAAGAAAAGCAAGAAGAAGCCCAATAACAATAACACGAATCTTTCTGGTTTCATACAATTATTATTTTGATGTTTGAAATATTATTCCTACCAATCCACATCGGGGAAAAGTTTCTTGAACGCTTCACGGTTTAGCAAGTGGGCGATCTCGCTATAGGGTATCTCTACTTCAAACAGCCCAGAGGCGTAAGCCGCGACATCGTAAGGGTTATAGGTAAACGTCAGACCCGTTTCAGTAAGCATGAAATTGTCATTCGCCTCAATCGCATCATAATCGTTGAAAAAGGATTTTAGTTGGTTGTCGTCAATGGGGTCATCGAATAAATCCTTGACCTTCTCCTCCATCACCCTCACTAATTTCTCCTTGATAATCCCTGTAAGGGGTGCCTGGTAGTTGCTATTCATCACCTGTTCAAGCGTTATCGACTCAAAGGTTTGGATGTTCACGCTATGGTTGAATTGGGGAGCGTACCCGTGTGCTCCACCGGTGTACTCCCAGTAAAAACAGGTAAAGCTTACCAAGTTTTCGTTGGCAAACATAATCTTGTTTTTTGCATCTCGTCCATAATACAGGGCATTCGGGTTTATGACAACCATTTCATCGATCTCATCTTCGTACATATCCTGCAGATCCCCGCGGTAAAAATCGGTGTACTGAGCCGCGTATTCCTGTACTGCCTCATGCGGTGATGCAGCATCGACATACTCCTCTCCCAACACCTTCGCGTAGAAAACGGCCTGTAACTTTTGCAGTTGTTCTTCCGTGCCGAAAGTGGCAGGATAGGTAAAGCTGATATTCAACGTGGCACAAGGAGCATCGTCGATGGAGCTATCGGGAAAAAGCATGATTTTCTCTTCTACCACGATGGAGTCAAACGTGAGTTCAAACACTTGGCTGTTGCTTCCATCACTTGAATCGCCCCGCTGTTTTCCCATACAGGATACTGCCAGCAAAGCAATAAGCAGTAAATAAAATGTTGTCCTCATATTTATTTTTTCTAAAAATATCGCACGTTTGCACCTGTTCTACCGTTCTCTCTGTTTAAATTTCTTTTTTGCCGCTTCCGTATCCTCTTTCGAGTAGTGCACATTCAGGTTTTCATCGATGATAAAGCAGCAGCAAGGCTCAAACTCTTTAGTCAACTCTTCCGCTTCAAGATGGTAATAAGACTCTATACTCCAAACGGTCACCACGCCCGGCTTTAACGCTTTCCAGCGATGCGTTCCCGATTCGCCACCACCGCACATATCATCTCTTTGGTTCCTCTGCTCAACAAATTCACCCAAATATTCCACTAAATCGGCCGGCTCAGCATGAACAGAAAAGCATAAGTGGACAGGAAGGGCTCTTGTCCAACCTATTCGGATTTCGCTTTTTCCCTTATATCGATCTATCCATCTTTTTATAAGGTCGATGGCTTCATTTTTCAGGTTAGTCTCCCTTTCGGCAGAAAATCTACCTATCTCGTATTCACATGTGATATCTTTGCCTTTACTGTTGAGAACAACGGTAAATGTCCCCTCCCTAGATTCGTCAGTAATAGGTTGGTTGCATTTTTTTGACGGTTTATCCATCTGTGCTACTATTTTTGCCAACTCGTCAAAATCTGTTTCCGTGAAGGTAAATATCTCGGGCTTTTGCATTAGCTTCTCTTGATAGGTACCACTTAAGGTGTCGCCGGTTTTTTCGACCGTTACTGCAAGGCGATAGTTTATTAGCTCAACCGAGTAATCGAAGCTTACCGAAACCAACTCCTTTTTCTGTGCCATAGTGCACCCAAAGCAACAAAGAATGGTATATGTTATCATCATCAGTTTTGTTTTCATACGATTAATATATTTTCACTATTCCACTTCGTAAAAAAGATCAAATCGGGTTTTGTGAGCGGTTGCCGCACGAGATGTCCAGATAACCTCATCGAGGGCCTCCTGTGATAATGTGTCGAGTTTCTTCTCCACGTTATTTTCGCTGTAGCGAAATATTTCGCCTTCACTATAATACAAGCGTTTTGCCATGTTGTTATCCTGCCCGCTTTGTTCAAATACAAATAGAACCTCGCCGCTCTCATTGTAAAGCGCTTCAAAATAGGCTCTATTACCTGCCGAGATAATGGTTTCGACAACCATACGCAAGCGTGGTGGAAAATTGGCTTCTAACCCGTAATAAAAAAATGTTTCCACCCGATATTCTCCTGCCGCGGGATATGATTTTCCATACTTGTTGTCGATAGCGTGCAGGCAAAATAATTCACCGGCGTATCCATCCTTTTCCAAAGTGGCTATGTGCGATTTCACAAGATTGTACTCTTGCCGGATTTCCCGCACCCACTTTTCTACATCTTGAGACTGTCCACCCGAGTACGTTTGTCCGTATGCTAAGGTGAAAACAGATAGGGCAATCGTGGCTATAAATAACTTTGTTGCATGCATAAGCTTATTAATTATCTGTAACGATTTAAAATTCGGTCTGTCGTTTTTACTTTTTTATCCTTTTTTTTGTCCATTTCCCATCCACCTGCTTAAATTGCAAGTAGAAATTATTAAGTGGCTCCAGTATGTCATAATTGTTGTACTCGTAAGGGTTTTCGTAATAGGCTTTGATGGCTATTTCACCGTTTGGAGAAACATCAAAATCGTATACAAGAAAAGGGGTGGGATAAAAAATTTCTTCTGCCCGTTTAGCCAACTCTCCCGACACCTTCTCCAGGTCGTAAAAAACAGCTACCGCGTAGTGCGAGTCATCGTTTACAAAGGTAAAAAGATTGTCATCTTTTTCCAATGTGCCCTCTTTATACCAATATGCCTTTATTTCAGCTATATCTTCGGGAGAACCGTAGCGGTCAACCACCGCAACCAGCCTCTTGTTGTCCTGTGGTTGCCAAAAATAGACCTGGAATTGCGGGAAGGATGATTCACAATTGGCCCAAATCACGTTTTCCCCCTCAAGAAAGATCGCGCAACCACAATAGGTTTGCTCCCCCTCTTGAATCACGTGGGTTTCATCGGGCTGCTCCATCATCTTCCGTCGTAATGCTGGTGGGTACGCGCCATCAAACGCTTCATCAGGCAATAACAGAAACATATCTGCCACGGTTTTATCTTCCAATACTATTTTTGCCAATTTGGCTGTAGGACTATCGGGGTGTGCATTTACAAAGCGTTGCAGTTCGGCTTTGGCCTCGGGCAGAAGGCGGCCCTTTTCATTTTTCACAGGTGAGTTGTCGATGCCATTAAGATAAATGTTTTGATAGAAAAAATACTTCTCATTTACCTCGTTTAGTAATTTGCTGCGCGGGTGGTTGGCGATAAAACTTTCGTAACGTAAAATTTCATCGGCCAGATCGCTAAATTCTATCCATAAACCACTGTCGGAAACAATTTCTCCCTCTTTTTCTTTGAGCTCCAAGTATTCTTTAACATCTTCAGGCAAAACAGTGTCAAAATTTTGGCTATAATAGTCATCGGCAAGACGAAACTCCTCGAATCCCTCACCTATGTGTTTGGGGTATAGCCCTGCCTCGGCGTAACGTTTTTCTTTCTCCTGCACCCAATCGGGCGGGGTTATTTCATTCCCTTTGTCGTCATGATGAAGCCCATACCGCTCATACAGGTAATCCTTTTCGTTGGAGTTTATTTCGGCAATCAAGCTATCGAGCTGTACTTTAAACAGTAAAAAATATTCGCCGAACTCCTCCTCTGCAAGCGTTTGTGCTTTTGCCTTTGCAATTTTGTCTAACAAGACGAATTTTTCGAGAGGGTCGTTTGCCTGGTTGTATTGCTCTTCCAATGAAGTAACCGAAACGACTTCTTCGTCAGTAGCTTTGCCTTGTTGTCTTCCGGCACAGGAAGCAAATAGTAAAACGATGGATAACAGGTAAATTGTTGTTCTCATAATGTTAATAATTTGAGGTTGGAAGCTCCCGGCCGGACGACCTTAATTTAAATCTCTCGTTTTTTTGTGCCATAGTGCACCCAAAGCAGAAAAGGATGGTACATGTTATCATCATCAGTTTTGTTTGCATACGTTTGTCAATCATAGGTGATGTTGAATTTATCATCAATCGTTATCGTCTGTTTCACGACATAGGGTTTCGTCATGCCACTGTCTGAGGTCCTTAGGTACACGGTGCGTTTGATAAACTTTTTATCACGTTGAATGGCCGGAAGTTCCGCCTCGTTTTATTCTGTCCGTTGCAATTTGTAACTAAAAGAATGGCTATCAGTAATGTTAAAGGTATTGAATACACCTTCATTGTTATTATATCATTAAAAGTTTTTCAATAGCTGCCATCTTTATCGGGAATCCCTATTTTTCTGTCATCAACCAGAAACTCTACACCACCATAATAACCGTAAGCCAGACAAAGCACAAATTATTCAATATAACTCCATTTATACTCGTCCAGGTAAGTTACCTCTCTACTCTCGATGCTTACACGCGTTTTTTGCAACGCCCCCAATTGCATCCCGTTAAAAAGATGGGCACTAACCTCTTCAACCTTCTTTTCAAAATCGGCATTATACAGTTCAGCCGGTACTATGTTCACTTCGCGCCATTCGCCCGCGGTAGCGTACCATCTAACGAGCGGCATCTCTTCGGTGTACCTGTAAAATGTAAATCCGGTCTGATCCTCGTCGGGCGTTATCTCACCCATGAAGTTCTCTTCAATTTCAAATAGTTTGTAGCACGTGTTCAGGTCGTACACATCTAACATCCGCACGTTGCTTGTACCGTTACTCAACACCAATAAATCGCCTATCAAACACTCAAACGACGTGGCGTCATGAACCGCGAACGATTTCACCCCCTCTTGCTTCGCCTTCACGCGGATGATAAATCCGTCGTAATCTTCTTGCCAGAAACCGATGACGCAACGCGATTCATCTTCATAGCAGAGCGTGGTATCTATCGCTTCAAACTCATATTCCGTATCTCCCCATTCCAAGGTTTCGTAACTCTTCGCGTGAAATGGAATAATCAGCACCTCCTTGCCCTCCCTCTCTTCGATGCGCCACGGCTTATCGGTCCACTCCGAGTTATCACCCACCACGGGTGGCTCGCCGTTAAACGTCACCTCTATCAACCCGTCTGTAATCACACCCGTGAATGAGACTGTCTCTCCATCTACAAAGTACTCGTTTGACGCGACGGTTCCGGATACCTTACCATCCGTCTCGATACTTAGTTTCACCCAGGTTTCATACTTCAGTCCCCCTAAGTAAAACGTTTTCTCCACGGGTGTTCCCGTGTCGCTTTTTTTGCCTGAATGGCATGCTATAAGTAACGTTATCGGCATAACTGCCGCGATTAAAAAAACCAATAATTTTGTCTTCATATTCTTTCTGCTTTTAACTTTCAGCTTCGCCGCCTTTACTGTTTAACCCACTTCTCGTTCTCCCATTTTATGACAACCTATTTTTGGGTCCTTCCTTTATTATGCCCTACCTTGAGCTTTTCAAGAAAAGATATCCTTTAGGCTGTTCAACCGTCCACTCCTCTTTATGCCTAGCTACAATTTCAGCATCGGTCGGTTTACTTTTATTCACGTTCAGGGCTTTGGGATAACCGTTTTCTTTACTCACGCATATCAATCCTTCAGGAGTGTACTTGTAAATATTGTCCACCCAGTAGTGGTTGTTCTCATCAATGTATTCCAGGGTTCGAACGATTATTTCCCATTTCCCATCGCCATCGACATCCGTTTCCGCGACATGATCTCGACAGACAAAGCTATCGAAAGAGATTTTGTTGAACGCTTTAGCCCCTGCCTGAAAGATATAAATGGTTCGTATAGCACACGCCATCAACCCGTTACCCATGTATGGGAACTCTATTTTAATATCTTTCAAGCCGTTGCCATCAACATCACCCACCGAAAGGGTGGCATATTCCAAAGCGAATTTATGAAATTGAGTAGGCTCGAATAGGGTTACCAAGTAGTTCCCCGCTTTGTCAATCAAGGCAATGGTTGAATTTGGCTGGTCGTTTTCCTCTTCGTATGCACGTAGTTGAACGGTCACGGCACTATTTTCTTTAAAATAGTCGGGAATCGTTAACTCCCAACACTCTTCATCCGAACTGTTTTCGTCATACTTGGTTTCCCAATCGGAGTAAGTTTGAAACTCCAACTTTGCAGGCTCCGTTTTTTGGGCCTTGCCTTGATGGCATGAAATAGCTACCATGACTATAGTTAACAGGTAAATGGTTGTTCTCATATTATTCATCTAAAAGATACTGTATGTTTTCATACGATTAGTTTACTCTTTTACATTTTTGTGTATGGAACCTTTGATGTTTAAAATAATCATTCTCAAGGATGATTAATGATTATTTTAATCATGTCGGTTTCATACGATTAGTTTACTCTTTTACATTTTGGTGTATGGAACTCGCTTTAATCATTCACTAAAGTTAGACTATTCCTCGCCATGGCCTTGTCCAAGTAAACTTGTCCAATGCTCATTTGGCTTAACGGAATAGTTCGTCATGGGTGTAAATGATTTACATGCTTAATGGACGTTTAAGTTTTCATCTTATGTCGGTTTCACGCGATTATTCTTTATTGAAAATCAAACCGTATACAAAAACAAGACTACTTTCTCATACAAAAGGAAACTTAACAGGCCTTTTAACTAACAAACTACGGACATGTCGAGTAAGGATTTCCGCATAGCCATTCGATTTCAATCCAGCCGATTAGCTTCTTGCCATTATTGTCGGTGTAGCTTACTTTTGCCCACTCCATCGTTGCGTCAAGAAATTTAACACCTACCACATTGCTCACCGTGAAGTTAACGGTGCTTTTGCTGTCAGGTTTGGCATGAAACTTCAAGACTTCGTCACCGTAATTCCTTGTTTTTGCACCTAATAAAGAGCCATGCACCCAGCAATTAGTCGTTTTTAAATCGATTGCATCGTCCTCTCCGGTGTCAATCTCCGGGCCTATCCTGAACCAGCCATTCCACGCTTCGCGTAAATCTACAATCCATCTCGCGTCATTTGAGAGGACTTTTATTACCTTGCCGCCCGGGATTTCGCGTACGTTTGTACCGTTTGGATCGGGATCGACAATGTAAGCAACGGCAATGACCTCGTTTCGCGGGTTTTGATTGACATATTCCGCCTTGAAACGCTTGGCAGTAGTGCTACTATTGTCGCCCCGTTCTTCGATGGCACTAAAGTAGGCACGGGCAAAGTCCACGATGTTGGGACGGTCACCCTTGTATTCTACCGTGATCGGTTTTCGCTCTCGCGAAATGCCCGCGAAAGCGAGAAGTAATAGTGTCAATACTGTAATTGTTCTCATACCTTTAATAGTTTAAAGATGGATTAGTCGCGTAGCATGTTGGCGTTGTGTCTTGCGCCCGCGTTGCCGTGAGGCAAAACGTGGCAAGGATGATGATGGTGATTGTTTTTTTCATTTTCAACTTTCAACTTTCAACTTTTGATTTGCCCCCTTACCCCACCGCGCCAACAATATACGGGGTTGTTCTCAACAGCTCGCCGTTTTCCCCTCCCGGCAGCAACTCGAAAATCTCCACCGTCTCCAGGCTTGGGTAAAACGTGTAGGAGCTTCCGTTTTTCAGTTCAATGAGAACCGTATGGTTGGCAAAACCGTCATCGGGCGTGTAGCGGTAGGTCGCTTTTTTAATGTCGTTCAGCTTAGCCGGTTTCACGTGGCCCGTTTCGTCTTCGCCGGCAATCAACTCGCAGAGAAATTGCTCCTTGTTTCCCTCGAACAGCCCCATGCACTGCTCCGACACGTAGGTGGGTAATATGTATTGCAAGCAGCGGTCGGTATCGCCCGCGTTGAGCGCGCCAACGAAGCCATTAAGCAATTGCCGGTGCGTGCTATTTCGGGTGGGATACTCGTTCAGGCGCACGAATGTCTCGTTTTGCCACTTGTAGACCTGCGCTTCCAGCCCGTTAATGGTCAGGTAAACGGAGGTTCCCCGACGGGGAACGTGAAATAAAGTCCAGTTATCGCAACAGTTCATGGCGATGCTCTCCTCTATCGCGCTGTACATCTCTTCTATTCCAAAGTTCCAGGTGGGGGTCATTTTCCCGTCACTGTACAGGTAAAAAGAGAAAAATCCAGCGCAACTTGTGGCGACTAACTTGTCACCGTTTTTCAGGTTCCAATAACACATTTCCCAGCTCCCCTGGTCTTCAAACTCCAGGCGAAGGTACCCGTTTCTGTAGTCGCACACCTTGATATATTTTTCCAGTCCGCCCGGATTGTCCGACGGCAGAAGCAGGAAAGCATCGGCAGGCAACATGTCGAACAGTGTTTTTACATTCACCTGTTCCTGTGCTACAGCGCTTGAAGTTGCGCCGAACATGGTCACAACGAGCAACACGAGCATGACAAACGTTTGTCTTGGGTTCATTCGGTTAATATTTTTCTTTACATTTCAGTTTTCGATGCTTGATGACTGTTTTTAAATGTCGGCTCCATCATGGAGTTATCGTTTATTTATCTCCCTATTCAGACGCACGTAGTAGCTCCTCGTGAAGCTCACTACCTGGTCGAATATCGGTTTCGTGAATTCAATGAACAGCTGCTGTTGAGGGGGCGGCATGATGGGTTCGGTTTTGGTCATTTTCAGCTGTTCTTTTGACAACGCGCGCTCATCGCCCTTGTAGCTTGCCCACTCGTTGACCCAGACGAATTTCCCCGGGAAGTTACGCTGGCTTTCCACCCGGTTGTTAGCGGCATTCACGATTTTCGCCGAAAGGATCCCTTGCGAAACAACCTCCCTGCTGTTGACAACCAGGTTCGCCTTCACCGTTCCATAGACGTCTTGTTTTCTCCCGTTCACGGTGGTGGTTCCCACCAGCACGCTATCGCGGGTAACCTCCGATGTGCTTTTGGTTTCGCGCATGTTCCCCACCGCGAAGTCCTCGAAGCTAAGCACCAGGTATTGATCAGGGTTGTTCAACCGCTCGTTTCGTGCCTCCTCGTAGGTGTAAAAGCGGACGAATTGGTTTTCGGTTACTTTATAGATCCGCTCCATCAGGTTGTTGTAGAAAAAGTCGGTAGAGAGCTGATACCTCTCCGGTGTGATGGGTTTTTCCACCACCACTTTAAGGGTGGCGGCGAACAGGGCATCTTGTATCTTTTCCTCAACGTCCCTATAATCCGGCATATAGTTGCCGGCTTTCACGAATTGAACGTAGGCCTCCCGGGCATCCCGAATGGTGTTCGACCGCAACAATCGTTCACCCAGGTTATAGGCCTCTTCCGCCGCCAAGGGTAAAATTTGTCCCAGCTCTCTGCTAAACTGTTCAGGTTGTGGGAAAAACTCCAAGGCTTTCGGACAAGTATAGATGGCATCAGCCAGCGCGTTCAGCGCTAAGTATTCATCTGCCACCACCGAATACTTGTTAACGACATCAGCGTCCAATGCGTTTTGGATTATCCGCAAGCTATTCTCCTTTGCCAACGGGTACGATTGCATCAACACCTCGATGGACTTTTTGCTGTTAGGATTCGACTGCAAGCCCTTTATAGCCTCCATCGAAGCCTTGAAGTACTCGCCGTGTTGCAGCGCTTTTCTGCTCGAAGAGCAATGGACGCACAAAAAAGCGGTCACAAGCAGTAACAGTAGATAACTAACTCGTTTCATAATGATCATATTTGTGCAGATTATTAAAATCCTCAATCCCCTAAAAATCCCAATCCCCGCACCACCGGGTTCATATGAAAGCTATCCTCTTCGGTCAGGCGAAGCCAGCCCACCAGCCCGAAGGCAGTTCTCGCCAGGTAGTTCATCAACGGTTTCCGAAACCCATACTCATCGGTACCCGTCTCCGGCTCCGCCAGCAACACCTCTATCTCGTAGCCCACGGGAAGCGTGGCCACCAGTTCGCCCCGGTTACCCTTCTCGCTATAGAGCTTAACCGGCTTTAGCAACTTGCCTTTCACATCCACGTAATAAAAGGGCTGTTTCACCTCGGCAACCTTGCCGCCGGCAAACTGCAGCTTCATCCGCTGGTTAAACATCTTGTTCATGTTGCCCGACAGGTAGATGATGCCGTTCGAGTTGATGCACATCTCCTCGGCCGCTTCCGCCCAAATGAGGTTGTTGTTCTTGTCGGTAATGGAAAACAGCGGGTCCACGCTTGGCCCGGGGGTGAAGAGGATATTCACGTGTTCCGTCATCGAGCCGTTTTTGTACCTGCCAAGCAGCGTGAGGTCGCAATACTCGTCGCCATCATAGCACGGGTCAGAGACAGGCAGGTTACGGCAGTTTTTGTTGATCAACGTGAACGACGCTTTCTCGTAGCCAAACCTTGCGCCGACGTCGTACGATGCCACGGGGTTTATCCACGTGTAGTGTGGAAAGCTCTTTTCCGTCTGCCCCCAAAGCAGTTGCAGGGAGAAGAGGAAGAGCAACAGGGTTGAAAGTTTACAGTTCATAGAGCTAAAAGTTAAAAGTTAAAAGTTGAACTTAGGAGTTTGTAAAGTTGAATTTTCTTAGGAGCGAGGGCAAAGCCAAGCTTGCTTGATGTAATGTGATAAAGATTATCAAGTTCTGCCATTAATCCTGTCTTAATTCACACCGTTCACCCTCTTTTATTTCGCGAAGCGTGTGGGTGGCGTGTACGGTATCGTTTTCACCCTCCAGTATGAGCACTTTTAGGGTCCCATCGTGTTGCAACACGCAGTCGGCCACTTTTTTCCCTATCTTCTCTTCCATCTCCTCTTCCCCCATTAGCCTATTGAACGAGATTGACCCCCCGACACTGCTAAAGTAGAGCTCGGCCCGGTTTTCGGAGACCACCTTCCCGGAGTATTCCTCCTCGAAAGGTCCACCCGAGTGGAAGATTATGGAGAGCCCGTGATCACTCAGATTAAAGGTCAGCTTGAAGTACTCCCCTACATTCACCGTTTCATCGTTGCAGCACCACTCGCCGAGGAAGGGTTCCCACTCTTTCAACAGCGCGTCGTACCGTGCCTGTGCTTCGGGCGACAACTTTACCGGCTTGACACTCCAGTTTTTGGCGGCGGCTATCGCCGAGTCCTGTTTCGTGACCCTGTCGGGATTGTCATCGAAGTAGGCCATCGCGTAATCCGACGGTTCACGTTCGGGCAAGCTTGCCACTATATTTGATATCTCCCTCTCGATCAACCGGTTTTCCCTTAGCCACAGATCTTTTAGCATCGGCACCTCGGCAAGGGTCACCGAGTTTAGCGGGTTCTTTTCACACCACAACTCGTTTAGCTTTTCACCCTTCCTGACGGTGAGCGATGTGATGTCACTTTCGTTGCAGCTAAAGAAGGTCACTTTCCCGTACACGGTTATCGTCTTGCTCTCCACCACGAAGGTTTCCTTGCGACCGGATGTTCGGTCAAGGGTTTCAAACCCTTCGCCCGCTTCCCTGACACCGTTGTTGTTGAGGTCGATCCACACATCAGGTCTGTCAGCCTCATCGGCGGCTACCCACATCTCTACCCTCTCGCCCGGGGTCTTCCGGGTGTTCATTACTATCTGGGGCTCAATCCATATGTCGGCACGATCCGCTTCATCGGCATCCGTAACAAGGGCGACAGCCTCCCCCACCTCCTTGGCTGCAGTGAGCGTCATCACGCTTTCCCACGCATCATCGCTTTCCCGCGTTCCGTCACTTTTATTCGTTCCACCGGTACATCCGGACAATAGCGAGGCTATAAGCGCGATGGTTATCAAAGAATTTATCTTCATCTGTCGATCAAGTTTTACAAGTTAAAAGTTAGTCAAGTTTCAAGTCACTTTCTGCTTTCTACTTTTACCTTTTATCTATTACCTTCTCACTCCCATATCGCCGTCGTCACCTCCCTGATGGCCGACTCGGGGATACCGGCCTCTATGTAGAGATAAGCATTGATGTACATGGTGATGGTTTTGCCGTCGCGCGGGAGACGGAACAGCAAACCACTGTTCACCCCGTTGTTCTCTTCCCAGCTCTCTCTCTCCGCCTCCTGCTGCGCCTCCCAAATACCGCTCGCCAGTTCCCGTTGCTCCTCGGTCAGTTGGTCGAAATCGACGAAGAGTTCCACCCAAACGTCTTGGTATCCCGCGAGGTTGGCGTGATTTCGCTGAACAAGCTTACCCTCGCCGTAGGTGTAGGTTTTCGCTTGCACGGTGCTGCAATATTCCCCGCAATTGTTCTCGTACAGGGCAATCCACCAAACACCATCGATCTTTTTGGCGAACATCTCCCAGGTACCTTCGTACCCGCTGCTGATATAGCCGTTCTTGACATCTATATCAGACAATTCAACATACTGAATTGTTTCTCCTTTCAACATCTCTTTACGTTGCTCCGCGGTAAAGTTGAAATAGAGCAGGAAATCGGTGTCGGGCAGCAGCAGGAACAGGTCAATAACATCCTCAGGTTCCGCTTTGCCTATAATCTTTTTTAGTTGAGCCGGCGTGTATTGCACGATCAACTCGCTAAACGGGTCATCCTCGTCAATGTCCATGAGTCGGGAGCCGTCCGTTACCTCCGGTTCACTTTTCCGGTCATCTTCGTTTGATGCAGACTCTGTTGATAGCGTCGTATCGACCGTTTTGTCTGTCGCGTCAGGTTCTTTCCCGGCTTTCCCACCCCCGCACCCCGCGACCATGACCGCGAAAACGAGGAGCAGCGTGAATGTTAATCTCTTCATACCGTTCGCGTGTATACCGTTTGTTATCATGCCGAGCAGAGCGAATCGTCCACGAACGCCAGCTTCCAGCCATCGGGCGTATTCACGAAGTAGAACCCCCGGGCGTGGATAAACTCGTTATAAAATCCCGGTATGTAGACTGCCAGTAGCTCCGCGTTGGGATAAGGCAGTTTCACGGGTCGTGTCTCGAACGTTTCGGGGTTTATCACCTCGTCGGGCAGGCTGCTGATGGTACCGTAATAGAGTATGAAATAACCCCTTTCGTCGCGAAACTCCAGCTCGCAGGGCGGTTCATCGGGAGAGAGTCGCGCTACGGAAACCTCGCCTCCCAATTCGGGTTCGAGGTCGAAGTCGATGTAGTCGTCAAACCCGAAGTTCTTTTCCCGGTCGTACAGGTAAGCCACCGCTCCGGGGTTGTAGTAGCGGCGTACCCCCATTTTGGGGTCGATGTAGCGTGCCAGTCGCCCGTCGTTATCGCGCAGCAGTCGGTTGAAGTTCTTCTCCCAGTAGCAATCGTCGGCGAACTTTATCACGAACTCTGCGAGTGGATCCGCGCTACCCATCACGTAAAAGCTGTTGAACGCGTGTCGCGTTATATCAGCAAACAGTTCAGCATCGGCTTTATCGTACTCCGCCGCGATGGTGTAATATTCATCCCCTTGGCGAATGGTTACCTGACTAAACTGCTTCCCGTCGGCGGTGGTACCCTGCAGCTCGTAGTGGCTCTCGTGCAGTTTCTGCCTGGAGGGCTTCAGCCGTTTCACGTCGTCCCGGTACGCCTTCTCGATAGGGTCGGGGTCGCCGCTCAGGCTCCTGAAGTCGTGATAAACGCGTAGGGTAGCGCTCCCGTCCTCCGAGACGAACGCCTGCCCGTCGCCGCTATCCGCCTCTCCCTGCGGGATCAATATATCGGGGTACTCCATGCCGTAGCCGTACCGCTCGTTGTAGTAGCCGGTATACGTGCCGTTGTAGGTGCCGGCTTCTCCTCTGCCGGGTATCCCCGTATCGGTTTCCATCCCTGTTTCGGCTGAGCGGTTTTTCTTTTCACCGCTCCTCAGCCCCCCCGTGCAGCCAGCGAGGATGATTATCCCCGCCAGCGCAACCATTGTGAAAATTCGTTTCATATTACTCGTGTTTATCTAAATCCTTGATATTTGTTACTTGACAACTTTCTGCTTCGCGGCACTTTCGCTCGCGATGGCATAACACGAACAAGTTCGTTTTCTGCTTATCTCAACCTCCCGAGGTAAACAGGCACGGGTTGAAGGCGGTAAAACCGTGGCCGGCATGCCCGCGGGGGCCGGGGCGGGGTTGGGGCCGCGAGCCCCAACCCGAGCCTAAAGCCGCGATGATTCGGCTTGTTGCCGAATCAATCTCCTGACGAAAACAGCCGCACGGAAATGCCGAGGTTGAGATCGCCGTAGTAGTACGAGCTCGCATTGCTGCTGTCGAAGCTCATGAGACACGCACTGCTACTTTTCAGCGAGGACGACCAGAAGTAGCCGACCGTGCCAACGGGGCCAAGCAAACCTTCCCAGTAATAGTTACTACCGGGGAAGTAGCGGGTCACGTCGTTATCGCCGTTGGCGCTCCAAAACGCCGGTTTCGCGATATCCTCCACGGTCACGCCCGGCTGCCCCTTCAGGCTACGCGAGGTTATTTTCATATGGGTGTTGTTCCCGTCCTTGATGTACTCGTACCTCCAGGCGGAGACCAGGTCGGTGACCTTGTAACGGAGCGCGTAAGAGACGCCGTTTACACCGGTGCGGAAGTCGCTCATCATCGTGATGCTCGTGCCCTGTACCGTCAAGGTTTCTCTGATATCGTTATAAGACCACGTGTTTTGGAATTGAACGTGATAAAAGTCCTCCGGCACGATAGAGTACCACTCCTCGCGACTCGGCAGGTGGTACTGCTTGCCGCTGATGGTGATATCGCTGAACTTGGAGATGGCCTCATCGAAGGTGAAGTAACCGCTCACGTTGCAGGCAGTCAAGCTGGTCACGAAACCATCGCCCGCCGGGTTCACGTTATACTCCGCAACGAGGCTAAGTGGGTTGAGAGGTGTCTTGCCCTTTGGCAGGGTGTAGGTAACGCCTTTGTAGATAATGATGATGGCGTCGTCGGTCTCGGTGATGGTAAGGTTGGCGTCGCCGTCTTGCCCATCCTTGCCCTTGTCGCCCTTGGGGCCTTGCGCCGGTATTGGGTCGCCGTCGGCATCCTTCACAAGTTGCCACGTTTTGCCTTCATCGAGGCTCATCTCCCAATGGAACTCAGCGTTAATCCTTAGCAGAGGCGTTATGCCGTTGGCTCCGGGTGCACCTTGCTGGCCATCTTCTCCATTCTTGCCTTCTGCCGGCACCTTGTTCCCGTTGGCATCAAGCAGCCACTCGCCGTTGATGGTCCAGTAGAGCAAACCGTCGGTATGCCGCTTCACGTTGACCACGGGCGTGATGCCATCCTCGCCCTTCTTACCCTGGTCGCCCTTCTCGCCTTGGTCGCCTTTCTCGCCCTTGGCGCCATGCTTCAGGGTGATTTTGCTGCCATCGCTCATGGTGAGCTCGTAGCCGCTCTTGTCGGCCAGTTCCTTGTACGATACCACCGAAACCTTCTTGTTCATGGCGTCTAACAGTCCCCTTATGGAGGTGATCTCCGAGTTGGCACTGTTCATTAATTGCTCTACAGTTCTCAACCGCGCCTCTAACGCGGCGAGCTTATCCTTCTGCTCGTCTAACTGACGGTACACGTCATCGAGGTCGGTACAGCCGGCGAAGATGATCGTCGCCAGCAACGTGATAATGGTAAAAATTCGTTTCATATCGTTTGTTTTTAACTAAATTCTTTATGTTTTGTAGCTTGATAAACTTTCCGCTTCGCAGCACTTTCGCTAATTGCACATTCGCTGAAGCGCCTTCTCTGTCATCGCTTGGCAAAGCTTAAGCAAGCTTAGCTCTGCCCTCGCTCCTAAGAAAATTGTTAATTGCCAATAAACACCCTTTTCTCCTCCTGGTAACTCTTTACCGTTTTTTCTTTCAACAGCCAGTTGATCCATCCCTCAGCCGTGGTGATAGAGAGGGTTTTACCCGGATCTTCCCTGTCAAAAATAGCCGTGGCAAGAACGTAGGAGTTGGTAGCCACGCTATAGGTTCTATCCATGTCAAAGGGTGTTCCATCCTCGTTAAGAAACTCTATATCTATTAACTTAACGTCAACCTCTCCCTCCACGGTATAGTTCAGATGCATACCCGCGGGGTACATCAGTCTATATTCGTCTCTTCCGAACATATCGCTGACAAAAGCTTTAAGTTCGTGTCCCGTGAGGTTGAGCGTTACCACCTGGTTACCGAACGGGTCGATAGTGAGGATAATTTTGCGGGTAACACCTCCCGCGGGGAGGTCGTCAACGCGTACGCCCCCTTTGTTAATCACCGCAATATCGGTTTTCGCGGTTGCTTGCAGGGCATCCGCCATCCAGTAGCCCAGTTCATCAGTGGTGCGAAAATCGAAAAGGGCCTCGGCAATCACCTCTTGCATCTCGGGGTTGTTGTTGTACTCATCCACCATGGCACGAACATCTACACTCTCGCTGCCGGTTTTTCCCACCGTGAGCAGCTGCATCGAGCGACTGACCTGCCCATCGGGGCTGACGGTAAGGTGAATCAGCGTGGCGTATTTCAGCCTTCGCTCGGCCTGGGTGATCAGGATATCGTTGTGAATCTGCTCTTTGTCCACCTTAGTATGCGAGTGTCCCCCGATAATAAGATCCACAACACCTTTTGGGAAGCTGTTCGCCAACTTCACATCGTTTTCGAACCCGAAGTGGTTCATGTAAATCAGCACATCGGCACTATCTTTCAAGTGAAGGTATTGTTGAGCCGTTTCATAGGGGTTGGTGAAACTGAAGCCCGTTATGTTGTCGGGATGGCAGTCGGGCTGATTGTTGGGGTTGAGGTCTAACACCGAAACGAACCCCACCTTCAAGCCATTAGGCATGGTGATGATCTTATAGGGATGAATAGCAAACTCCATCCCTTCGGGCGACTTTAAGTTGGCGCAGAGGTAATCGAAGCCGGCAATTTGGGTATGCGTTTCAAAGTTCTTGACTCCCACATCGAACTCGTGGTTTCCTACTGCAGAGAGGTCGAACTTCACGGCGTTCATTAGTTCGATCATGGGAAGCCCCTTTTCGTGGTACTGGTCGTTAATAGGACTGCCTGTTTGGTTGTCGCCCGCCGTTACCAACAACATTTCGGGGTAGAGTATACGCAGGCTGTCCACCATGAATGCGAACCGCGGGAAATTGTCGATGGTGGCGTGCATATCGTTTACCGCCAACAGGGTTACCTCCCTGTCTGCCACTGCCTTTTCTGAAACCGATTTAGCCGAACCGCTTTTGCTTGTCCCGCATCCTGCAAGGATCAGTAGCGCGAGCAAGCCTAATAGTGTTGTCTTTTTCATGTTATACCTCCATTTATTAAAATTTCGAATGCTTTTCACCTGTTCGTCTACTTTTAAACGAAAGCATGGCCACGTTTAGTCGGGAAAACTTACAGTAACTGACAGCCGACTCCCCTCCGTTAGAGCCCCATCGTGTGCCACGCGGTTGCCGTAAGCGTCTTCCGCTTCGGGCAGGGGCGAAGGTGCCCGCTGCCCGTGAAGCGAATAGTAAGTGCGTATAGCGTCACCTACCGTAGCGCCTTGAAATATTTTTATTTCGGTATTATTTACTATCACCTTCATAAGACTATTCTTTTATATTTCTACTTTAGTGCATACAAGCTTTGATGTTTTTGATTTATCTTACAAACTTGACACTTTCAACTTTCAGCTTCGCAGCCTTTTCTGTCGTCGCTCGGCAAAGCTTAAGCAAGCTCAGTTCTGCTCTCGCTCCTAAGAAAATTCAACTTTTAATGCATCAAAAATTACTGCAATACTCCTCTACCATTTTCCACACGCGGTCGCTATCGACGGTAAGGATGATGCGAGCCAGCTGACTTCCCACCGGCTGGTTCCCGTCGAACGCCAGGGATTGACCGTAAGAGAAACCGAATTGCGAGTTGACGTCCACGTAACGGGTAACCTCACCGGTAATGAGCGTGGGATCAATCATGATGGCACCGGCAATCACGTCCCAGATATAGTGCACGTAGTTGGGATCCTCGATAAAGAGCGTCTTCAGGAAATTACGGTTGAGCATGTTCTTCAACTCCGGGTTCTTGGTAATGGAAATGATCTCCTCGTACTTGTCTTTGCGGAACGGCATGGTCTCGCACACGTCCAACCCCACGATAACCTGCTCCTTGAAGGGCGTACGCACGCATATCTTGGCGGCATCCGGATCCATCCACCAGTTGAACTCGGCCGTGGGCGTGGTATTCCCCGGTTTAAAGAAGGAGCCTCCCATGTAAATCACCCGCTTGATAAGCGGAACGATTTCGGGTGCCACGCGCACGGCGGTCGCCAGGTTCACGCAGGTTCCGATGGCGATGATGGTTATCTCGTTGGGGTTCTGCTTCACCTGCTCGATGATGAAGTTTATCGCCTTCATATCCAGTGGCTTCACCGTGGGCTCGCTGCCGTACTTCTGCAGGTAAACCGATTCCCACGTCTTGGGCTCGGGGTAACCGGCCGCCCCCACGTACGCGTCACCAATACCAAACAGGATACGCTCGTTTTTAATGGTTTCAAAGCGGTCGGGGTATAACGGCTGACGAATACCGGGAACTACCGGTATATCCGTTCTGCCAATCACTTCCAGTTGCCGTATACCGTAGGCTATTCCCTCATTTACCCATGTATTACCAACCACCACGGTTACCCCCAACAGGTCGATGTTGGGTGCCTTGGCCAGCATCATCATGGTGACGCCATCGTCAAATACCTCTACCATATCGGTATCGAGGATCACTTTCTCTTTCTGTTGCGCTTGTAATGCTGTGCATAGTAACAGCATGGTACATACTGCGCCAATAAATATCTTTTTCATACTTTTAAAATTTTATGAGGTTTAATTCTTTTGTTATTAGCTTCTTCTGATGATATTGAATATTCGCATGTTTTAGTTACTGTTTAAAACTTCGTTGAGGCACCACCACCCCCACTACGTCCACCTCCCCAAGAGCCACCGCGCGAACTACTACTGCTACTCCTGCCACTGCTATAACTACTACCACCACCCGATGAGGTCTGTGGCGCCTCGTACTTGTAGGGCACCAACACCTTATACCCATGGTTGCACGCTTTGCAGATAAAGTGATACCGCTTCAGCCCATCTTGCCCGGGAATGGCTTTCTGCTCTACCTGAGGTTTATACTTCAATACCACCTTGCCTTTGGCTCCGCACTTTTCGCAATTGAGCCGCGGCATATCCTCCTTTTTGGCTATCGCTTTGTATAGCATGTAGAGAAAGTAAGAGGGGAAAAAGAGGGTGGCCATCACGCAACCGATACCCGAAAGCGACTGGTACTTCGCGGCATTCACGAAAGGATCATCGCTCCCCACTATCCGTTTTTTGCGTACCCACTCTACTATAAAGATGATGATTAACCCGCCTACCAGCCAGATTAAAGTCAGTTTCCCGCCAGGGCTCAGGAGTGGTTTCTTTACCTGAAATTCAGAGGTACCGTTGAATATCTTCTCCACCTCCTCCACCCCAACGATGAGTCCCTCGCCATACGCTCCCTCTTTAAGAAAAGGAACCATCTTTTGGGTCTGGATAAGCTTGCAGTAACCATCGGTCAGTACCTTCTCCGTGCCGTAACCGGTTTCAAAAACTATTTCGCGCTCGCCATCCGCGGTGAGGAGCAGGATAAGCAGCCCGTTGTGTATCTCCTTGTCGCCAATGCCCCAACGGTTAAACAGCTCGGTGGCGAACTCTTTGGCCGATCCGTACTGCCCGGTATCGATCGCCGGGAGCACCACGATGGCGGTTTCCAGGGCCAATGAATCGCGCAGCCAGGCCAACCGCTCGTCCAACAGCAAAACATCTCCTATGTCCAGCACGTTTTCAGGGTCACTCACGTAGCGGGTGTAGTCCTGCAGTTGCACGTTGGGGACATCTTCCACCCGGTACCGGTTTTGAGCCTGCAGACCCGTCACCATCAACAGGAGCAAGACTACTCCAATAAATTTTACAATTGACGTTTTCATCTAACGGTTACCTTTTTAATCCTTTACATACATTGTTATCACTTTTTGTTTTTTCAGAACGAATTTAAAATTGCACATCGGGCACCGTTTCCTTACCGCTCCCGGCTTCGAAGTATGGTTGCCGTTTAAAACCAAGCAGCCTGGCTACTAGGTTTCTCGGGAACCTGCGCCGACAGACATTATACCTGTTCACCGTCTCGTTGAACTCCTTCCGCTCGAAGGCGATGCGGTTTTCCGTGCCTTCAAGTTGACCCTGCAGCATGATGAAGTTCTCATTGGCCTTCAGGTCGGGATACTGCTCGATTACCAACATCAATCGCGATAGCGTGCCCGATAGCTCTTCCTGCGCCTTGCCAAACGCTTCCAGCGATTCGGCGTTCAGGTTTTCAGCATCCACCATCATCCGCGTGGCCTCGGCCCGTGCCTCTACAACCCGCGACAGGGTCTCCTGCTCATGCTCGGCGTACCCTTTCACGGTCTCCACCAGGTTCATCACCAGGTCGACCCGGCGTTGGTACTGGTTCTCCACCTGTGACCACGCCTCTTTCACCGCCTCTTCCCGCTTTACCAACCGGTTGTAGGTGCCCCAAACAAATGCACCCAAAAGCAACAGGATGAGAAACAGGAAAAAAAGCGATACCATTCGATTACTCATATCTATCCTTTATATTTTTCTTCTTACTTCCTACCTTTTCGTTCGTCACGAAAAGAGTCCTCTACCCGAATATCAGCATCAAGGCCGCGATAAGCGTTATTATAGCCGCGACGAGCATGATGATCTTCATCGTATCTTTCGGGTACTCACCGGTAACCTGCCCGGTACGGCCGTTCACCACGAACTGATAGAGCTTGCCGTTGTAGCGAAAGGCGCTGACCCATATTGGCAACAACAGTAGCTTGAACATCAGGTTCTGGTAAAACACATCTTTACTCCGGATGCGTTGTTTATCGCCACCGATATCGCTTTTGATATTGTCTTCGATCACCTGCTCCATCTTCTCCTTCGCCACGTGAACCCCATCGCGAAAATCGATATTATATATATTGGTCATAAATCCCGCCAGGAACTCCTGGCGATAGGGCACGCAGTTCATCTGATCCCAGTTGGTGAGCCGGTTCATTATCTTGGGCGGCAAGCTATCGGAAGCGGGGACAACGATGTCATCGAAATGCAGGTTCACCCGTCCCGACACGTTGTACCAGTCGGTCACCGTTCTCTTTACCTCTTCGCCTTTAGCGTTGCGCGAGGTAACCGTGCGGTTAATACCCCGTTCGCCCCTGTAGTTCGTTGAGGTATCGGCGTCGTAGGTCCAGAAAGGCATGTAAATACCTTTAAAGCGCTCCGTCTGCACGTTTCCCTTTTTCAACTGACTGGGCAGGAACCATTTCTTGCCCAGCCACTTCTGAAATATCCCGTCACACTCCCGCTTGTCCACCTTGAACGGCAAGATGTAGTTGGGTTGCCAGAACCGGTTAATCACCGCTTCATTGAGGATAAGCGGTGTCCCACAGAACGCGCAGTTGCTTGATGCCCGCTCGGGAGGCAGTGTGGTGACGGCACCGCACTGCTTGCATCTGACCTCGGTAGCCTCAATGCCCTCCGACGCCAGGTCTTCATCGCTACGCGCGGCCCAATACTCGAAGTCGTTCTCCTTTACTTTTGCCGGTGTGAGATCCAACTCAGTTGACGAGCCGCAATATAGGCACTTGAGGGTCTGATCTTTGGGCGAAAACTCTGCCATCCCGCCGCAAGTGCGGCACTTAGTCTGCAACACATCGGTCACGGGTTGTTTTATTTCGTTCATACCATTTTTCAGTTGGCTGTCTCGTTGATTACTTACCTGTTTTTTTCAACAAACGATTTGATATGTAGTCAGCTGGAATGGGATCTCCATAAAACCCTACACTTGGCCAATCAACTGGGGTATATGAACCGAGAATAGGAGCTCTTTGAGAGAAAAGGGCTTCGGCAGCGTAGTAGTTTCCATTCTTGTGATAGATAATCACGTAGCGCAACCTTTTAATATGAGCCACCACTTGTTGTCCGCTTCTCTCTTCGTTAACGATCCAACCGTGTTTGAAATCGGAGTAAATAATGTCGTAAGTGCCAGACATTTTTGCCCGGAACTCTTTTTCCGCCAAACTCTTTAAACTAGCCGCATCATCGTCATAATAACGAAAGTCTACCCCGTACTCTTTATCAATCTCGTCAAATTTTTCACCTCTTATCTCATCGAAGGTTTTTACCGGTTCCAATCTTTCAAAATTGTGTGGCTTCAGTTCGTTGTACAAAGGAATCAACGCGTTGGTTAGTTCCGCGAATCGTTCATCATCTTTCGAGAAATCACCTCTCCAGGTAAAGAAACTACGCATCGTGGCGGCAAGCTGATAAAACTCATGTTTTTTTGTAATATCGGTAGCCTCGTTTGCCTTTTTGATGTTATAAAACAATCCGTTGTATTTATCTTTCAGTTTATCACCCGTGGGGGCAGGGCGGTCGTCAGGCTCCTGCTCGGTTTCAGTACTAACCGGTTGCGGTGTTTCACTTTCAGCTTCTTGCGTGACTTCAGACTGCTCTGACGTTGTAACTTCTTCTGCCTCAGATTCAGCTTGTCCTGTCGTTGTAGTTTCCGTTTCCACGGTTTTTTCCGACACTTTTTCTTTTATCTTTTGTTCCACTTGTTGCTCGGCCGATCTTTTAATCTGGTTGCCGATTCTTTTCAAGTTTACTTGCGCTACCGCCGCACCTTGTACGGCAAACGCGAGAATGATGAATAGAACAATCTTTTTCATACGAAAATGTTTAATATAGTTATCTAACTAATATTCTGTTAATTACAATAATTCTAATTACAAGTATATTTCAGTTCAGACAAAACAAAAGACAGCACTCGTCTTT
>JAMNYO010000091.1 GCA_023622765.1 Bacteroidota bacterium
CCGTAGGATGGCTCTGTTGCCTATGAGGAAAAGTTGTTGGCGTGCCCGTGTGATGGCTACGTTTAGTTTTCGGTCAACTGTCCCTTCGCGGTTCATGGCGCAGAGGTAATGCATCTGCTCCGCTCTATTCACGCAGAATGATACCAGGATAATATCGCGCTGGCTTCCTTGGAAGCGCTCCACCGTTTCGACCATCACTTTTTCGGCTTCTGGAAACCCGCTTTGAAACAGTTTTTGTCGGATAAGGGCCACTTGGTTGCGATAGGGGGCAATGATACCGACAGAGGAAGCGTTGAATGTAAGGCTATTGGCAAGGTACACTTCGCGGAGCGCATGCATGAGATCAGCTGCCAGTTGCGCTTCGGCTTCGTTAATTTTGGTTGAATGAGTGGGGCGAAGGATTTTCTCGGTGGAGATAAAGGCAGTGCGTTCCCTGGTCACGAGTTCATGCAGGGGGTGATTAGATGGGGACGATAATTCCCATTTTTCGGTTTGCCATTCGTTGGCCGGGGAGAGTCCTTTCGGGTAGAAGTGGACAGCAGGGAAAGCCGCGATCTTTTCGTGCATCCTTCCCTGCCGGATGAGCTGCACGTAGGCATGCTCCCACCCATTATCGATACACTGGCGCATTAACCGCTCGAAAAACGAGTCGCGGCAATCCAGGATGCCCGTTTTATTTACCAGCGCCTCCTCTATTTTGGAGTACACGGGATCTTGCAGCACGATGGTGGCCAATTGATGGTGATCGCCAATCATCACGAACCGATCGAACTGCGGCAGTAATCCGATGATCTGAGGTTCAAGCACCTGCGAGGCCTCATCGATGATCGCCACGTGAAAATGCTTGAGCTGAAACAGTTCCAATCGGCCGTTAATCGAGGCAATAGTAGAGACGAAAATGCGGGTTCGATCTATTTCTTGCAGCAGTTCCTCCCTGTTTGTCGCTCTTCCCGCTACCCGTTGCAGGAGTCGTTCGCGGAAGGGTGGGGCGCAACCGAGTTCGCTGCCGACCCGAATATAGGCGTTGCATTTCCAGCGTTCTTCTGGCTTGCCCAGTTCCTTTGGTTTGCCCGGTTCTTCTGGTTTCCCCGGCTCCCTTACTTCCCCGAGTTCGTTGCCACCCTCGTCGTCACACCCAAACGCCGCGTGAATTGCTTCGCACAACTCGTCCACGGCGCGGTTCGTGTAGGCTAACACCATGATGTTGGTTCCGGGTTGCGCATGGTAGGATTCGATGAGCCGCCGCGCGAAGATCGAGGTTTTCCCCGTCCCGGGTGGCCCGACGATGAGGAAGTAGTCGGAGGCACCCAAGGCTTGCCGGATGATTGGCTCAGGGTAGTCTGCTGCATGAGGGGTAGGGGGCAGCCACTCTTTGCCGGAATCCGTATGGGGCTGCTTACCGATAGTTACACCCAAGGGTAGGGAAGCCTCTGTGCCACCACCCGTTCTTGGGGGCGTCAACCCCAATAGCAACTCCCTTTTCTGTTTGGGAGCTCCCATGAACGAAAAAAGCCCCTTGTACATAATGGTAGTCGACGAATCGAGGGTGTCATGCTCGATGGCCCACAGTCGGTTCTCCTTAAAGTAACGCTGGTTCTTCTGCTTGTATCGGAAGCGCACCACCACTTCGTCCGGGGTGATACGGGCGATGCTCCCTTTCAACACCTGTCGGTTCAATACCGTGTCCCGTTCGTCTTCACGAGGATAGACGATGCAAATATCCCCCACGCGGAAGTTCACGAGAGTGGTTGAGGTTGAATCGGTTTCCGAACTTGTGGCAAATTGGATAACCATATCATTCCCCGAATCATCAATCGTGACGATAGAGAGGTCGAATAGCACATCCAGCGCATCGACCCGTTCCTCGAAGCTGCTATTCCACAGGGAGGCGACCCCCGTCGGTGTCTCCCGGTCAATATCCCCTATCTTTTGGTGATAGAGCTCCCTCGATACGAATCGGGTGTACCGATAGAAGTATTCCTTCTCCAGTTCGCTGCAGTTGGTCAATTTCCCTTTTATCGCTTTGACTTTGTTGATAAAGAAAGTAGGCAACTTATCTTCCCCGTCAATAGATGCGAACAGCATGTTGAACAGCGACTCTACCGCACGGTTGTCGCCGTTGATAAGCTCCTTCTCGTTCGTCACGATATGGTTGCGAAGGTTCAGGATCAACTGTTCAAGCTGCTCTCTTTCCGTGGCAATTCGTAGGTTATCGCCCGGTCGGTTCCCGGCCGAGTAGAGGATGGAGGCGTCCATCCCGTTCGCGTTGCCGCCAACGCTTTTCATCATTAACCGGTAGACGGCAGTTTGTACCTCATGGTTGAGGGCAAGTTTACTTCTATCATATGATGGGAAGGGCAGCCGTCCCGATTTTAACTCCACGATGGTGGTTTTCTCGCTGGTGGTCATCTTGGTCTCTACTGATCCCTTTGTCACTGTTGATGTCAACGCCCCTATATCATCCTCCGTTGCGATGGAATCCCTTTCTTTAATATCATCAACCTCCCCTTTTGTCCCGGGCTGTAATAGGTCAAGACGCCCCTGGAAACCATATTTTTCACTGAAGAAAGAAGGCTCCAGGGTACAGCGGTGCACGTCGATCCCCCGCCGTGGAAAATCGTCCCGAATCACCCTACGGATGTTTTCGAACTGCTGTCTAGCCTTTTGCATGAACTCCCTGAAGTCGTTATCCCGGCGTATATCTTCGCAGCTGGCGTATTCAAATGGGGATTGCTTGAACGACTGTTGGAAAACCGTGTTAAAGGAGACCTCGTTGGGATCGTCGGCAAAGACGAGCTCGTCTAAAAAGTAGTTCGCTAGGTTACCCAGCAAAAGGTAGGAGCGGTTCTCCATCTCTTCGAACTTGTTGCGGAAGTAGTGGATAGGTGATACAAAGTAGTCTTGAAAGCACTCCGCGATGGCCGAGGCGTCGATCAGGTAGTCGGGCTCCAGGACGAAGAACGAGGGGACGATACACCCTTCCTCATCCACCCGGCACTCCACCAGGTTAATTCGCTCCCCCTCCTTGAATTGTTCCACCGAGGTGTTGAATATGCTGTTTACCGATGGCACGCCATACTTCACGGCGATCAGCCCACCGGGACGGTCGGTCTGTTCACAGAACAAGATTTCGGTCGATTCACAGAATAGGATTTTAAGTGTCTCGTCCTTCGAGACGAGACGAACCCGAATTATGTCGATGAATGTTCCCGGTGAATGCATATTCAAAAGTACATGAAAAAACGGCTTTTCACAAGTGTAAGGGGCAATGATTGGGTACATCATTAACTTTTTTTCGTGCAGCATTTCCATTACCTTTGCGTCTATAATAATACAGTGAATGTAGAAACTCAACGATAATAACCACGTTTATTATGTTTCAACTGAAAAAGGGGCTGCTTATCGCGAGTACGTTGTACGAAGAGAATAGTTCAAAGGGAACCGCCGCAAACAACTACGGGTTTTACTCCTTGACCATTCTCGGGGGAGATGTTTCGTTGACTTATTCTTACATCGGTTATCAGCCCGAACACCGAAAGTTCCATTTACACGGGGATACGGTGATTCATATTGCGTTAACCATGCATAATGTGTTGGATGAAGTGACGGTAGTGGGGTATCGTTCAGAACTGGGTGTGAAAGGTTCGCAAATGAGCGCGATAGAGGTGCCCGTCAGTCAGATAAAGAATATTCCCACCCTGTTTGGAGAGAACGATATCATTAAAGCTATTCAGTTACTGCCCGGGGTGCAATCGGGTACCGAAGGCTCGGCGGGCTTGTACGTGCGGGGTGGGGGGCTCGATGAAAACTTGTTGCTGTTGGATGGTGTGCCTTTGTACAACGTGAATCACATGTTTGGCTTCTTCTCGGTATTTAACAGTGACGC
>JAMNYO010000138.1 GCA_023622765.1 Bacteroidota bacterium
TACCTCTAGAATGGAAAATGTATTTATTGACACAGATGTCATTGTTGACTTTCTCACTGGCAGAAAGCCCTTTTCACTTGAATCTGCAAAAATATTTTCATTAATAGATCAGAATAAAATCAGGGGTTGTGTTTCGGCACTCTCATTCAGCAACCTCTATTATGTTCTTAGGAAATTTGGACCCCACAAAAAAGTGATTAGCAGCCTTCAGGAATTATCCGAACTGGTTGATATTTTGAAAGTTGATAGTAACATAATAAAGTCTGCTCTTATCTCAGATTTTAAAGACTTTGAGGATTCCATTCAATATTTTGCAGCTCAAAAACATAAAAAGATAGACAGTATAATCACAAGAAATATTAAAGACTACAAGGATAGTTCTCTGCCAGTTATGACACCTGAAATGTTCCTGGTCACATTTGAAAACACCGCCAGCAGCTAACAGGTCGTTATATGTTGCGGGAAACAACTTCTATCCACCAACCCAATCTCTCCCTCTCCAAGATTCCCCAATCCACGATTTCAACTTATTTTATCATTTTTATCTCGGTACGACGGTTGAGCTGGTGTTCATCTTCGCTGCACTCAACACCGGCAGCAGTTTCGTCTCCCAACGGTTCATCGGGTTGCAGGTTTTTTGCCAAATCGATATCGGCGTAGTCGCTCCGTCCTTCCAGGATGAGGTCGAATACCAACGAGGCGCTATCTCCCTTTTTAACGGATTTCACCAGTAAAATACCTCTAACCAGGTTGTTGAATTGCACCAAGTAAACTATTCCGGCGGTGAGATTCATGGCATACTCCATTTTGAATTGAAGTTTTTCATCACCGCTATTGCATTGCCTGAACAATTGGTCGAAATGAGCGGGGTCTTTCGATTTGGCAAGTTTGTTGAACTCCACGGCATCCAATCCTCTTGCCTCGTACAACATGCCGCTATTCATTTTTTCGGCGGGCCACGATTGAAGTCCTCCCGGTTGTTGGCTGAACAAGGAGTTTTCATCAAACTCCTTGTATGCGGATGCCTCTTCCGCGTCGGCCGGGAAGGTAAGTTTCATGTAGCCTTTTTCGGTAAAGATGAGCATGGCCAAAAACTCTTCTTGTCCTTTTGCTTCATCCACCTTCACCGATTCGCCGGTTTTAGGTTTCAGGAAATGCCCGAGGGTGTTATTGCCTTGGTTTCCCAGCGCAATGTCTGTGTAATATACAATCCAACGTTTGTCACCGGTTGTCGCGTTCGCGCTATCGGTAATCGCCTCTTCCGGTTTCAACGATTCAGTTATCTTCGACATCATTTCATCCAGTAGAGTAGGTTTTGACACTATAGCCCAACGGGCGGCAAGTGCTACCAGTTTCATCTTGTCGACAACACCAAGCTTACCGCTTTCGGCGGCCTCATTAGCAATTTTTCCGTATTCTTCAAACGAGGCAGTCAATTCTTTCCATTCATCAACCGTAAGTTCACTCTTTCTTTTTTCGGCTTTTTCCACTATTTTCTCCATTTCGGCGAGTGCCTTCTCACCTTCGTTACGTCCGCAGGAGAATAACACTGTTATGGCGAACGCGAAAAGGAGTACATACACTATTTTTTTCATTGTTTATTTGTTTATACTCACTCAATCCAACAAGGGGAAAGCGGGGTGTGAGTTGTCAGGTTCAAGTTCTTTCCTGTCTATTCATTAAAAAGTCCTTATTCTTTCCTCTTGTATCTTGGCACTTGATTTGCTTCATGCACACATTCGCGGGGTGGTGCAAGCGGGAAAGCCAAGCACTTCCCGCAAGGCGGTTGTGAACCGCCTTGCGGGAGATTGTCCTAACTCCCCGGGTAGGGGTTATCAACAGCGTCCCTCACTATCCAGTTTTTACCGTTGGCGATGCCTACCTGTGTAACAGTGCAAACGTTTTGTTCATCGGAACTTTTCAGGTTGATCACATAAAAATATCCATAATAATCTCCCTTGCGGTCGGGCAAACTCTCTACCAACGTGTCCATGTTGCTGCCAAATATTTTATTGTTAAAGCAGTACAGAGTCCTCAACTTAGGATTATTGCTCACGTCAAGCGCGGTGAGTAGGTTGTTGCAACTGTACAGGCGCCACAACTCGGTATTATTGCTCACGTTAAGCGCAGTAAGTTGATTGTTACTGCAGAACAGTTGCCCCAACTCGGTATTATCGCTCAGGTCAAGTGTTGGGAGTTGATTGATGGAACAGTCCAGATATATCAACTCGGTATTATTGCTCACGTTAAGCGCGGTGAGTTGGTTGTCGTAGCAGTTAAGATTCGTTAACGCGGTATTGTGGCTCATGTCAAGCGCTGTGAGTAAGTTGTTGTGGCAGAACAGTTTCGTCAAAGCGGTATTGTGGCTTACGTCAAGTGCGGTGAGTTGGTTAAGGGAGCAGCCCAGAGACGTTACCTTACCGTAAACGGTTACGGTTTGCGCGCCAAGGGTGTATCCCACACGTTTGTCAAACTCTGTAACAGCTTCGCCGTTATCTTTTATACCGTTGTTGTTGAGGTCTATCCACACATCGGCTCGGTCGGCATCGGCGGCGTCAATAACTAATTCTATTATTTCGTTCACGCTTTTGGATGTGGTGAGGAGCATGTAGTACTCGGGGGGCGGGGCGCCACCGCTTTTTTGCAGCGTGTAGGTGATGCCGTTGTAAACGATAATAACGGTGGTTTCGGTTTCGGTGATGGTGAGGTTGGCGTCACCGTCGTTACCGGGTTCGCCCTGTTCACCTTTAGGACCTTGTGCCGGTATCGGGTTGTCGTCGGCGTCTTTCACGAGTTGCCACGTTTTGCCATTATCTAAACTCACTTCCCATAAGTTCTGGACGTTTACGCGCATTTGCGGTGTTAACCCGTCTTTGCCGTCTGCTCCGTCTTTACCGTCTGCCCCATCTTTGCCGTCTACCCCATCTTTGCCATCTACCCCATCTTTGCCATCTGCCCCATCTTTGCCATCTGCCCCGTCTTTGCCATCTGCCCCGTCTTTGCCGTCTGCCCCGTCTTTGCCGTCTGCCCCATCTCTACCGTCTTTTCCTTGGGCAGGAATCATGTTACCGTCGGAGTCGCACATAAACACGCCGTTTAACGTCCAGTAAAGCAACCCATCAGTGTGGAGTTTCACGTTCACCAAGGGGGCATCGCCCTTGTCACCTTTTTCACCTTTATCACCTTTATCGCCCTTGTCACCTTTATCGCCTTTATCACCTTTATCACCTTTATCACCTTTATCACCTTTATCACCTTTGTCTCCTTTGTCTCCTTTGTCTCCTTTGACTCCATGTTTAAGCACTATCTTGGTGTTGTTGCTCATGATGAGCTCGTAGCCACTTTTATCGTCTAACTCTTTATAGGAGACGACACTCACTTTCTTTTCAACGG
>JAMNYO010000142.1 GCA_023622765.1 Bacteroidota bacterium
ACGTCGGGAAGGGCTTCCACACGCAGTTTTGTCCCGTGCTCTACCTGCGTGCCCGATTCAATCTCGGTCGTGCCGCGGAGCACCTTGAGCGTGCCGTTGGCGGGCTTGGTAAAGCTAACCGCGTACTGCTGCTTCGCGAACACCGCCACGATCTCCGTCGCGCCCGTTACCGTGACCGTGTCGTTGGTCACGGCTTGACCGTTCGCCTGTAGCGACACTAGCTTGTAACCGGTAGCGGGAAGGGCTTCCACACGCAACTTGGTCCCGTGCTCGATTTGAGCGCCTGATTGAAGTTCGGTCGTGCCGTTATATACTTTAAGCGTGCCGTTGGAGACACCAGCTCGTAACCGGTATCGGGAAGGGCTTCCACACGCAGTTTTGTCCCGTGCTCTACCTGCGTACCCGATTCAATCTCGGTCGTGCCGCGGAGCACCTTGAGCGTGCCCTTGGCGGGCTTGGCAAAGTTGACCGGGAACTGTTGCTTCGCGAACACCGCCACGATCTCCGTCGCGCCCGTTACCGTCACCGTGTCGTTGGTGATGGCTTGACCGTTTGCCTGCAGCGACACAAGCTTGTAACCAACGTCGGGAAGGGCTTCCACACGCAACTTGGTCCCGTATGCTACCTGTGTACCCGATGGAAGATTGGTCGTGCCGCGAAGCACCTTAAGCGTGCCGTTGGCAGGTTGAGTGAAGCTGACAGTGTGCTGTTCTTTACCAAACATGGCTACAACCTCCGTCGCCCCTGTTACCGTTACCGTGTCGTTGATGATATCTTGACCGTTCGCCTGTAACGAGACCAAGCTGTACCCGGTATTGGGGAGGGCTTCTACCCGCAACTTGGTCCCAAATGCCACTAACGCGCCCGTTTCAATTTCGGTCGTGCCGCGGAACAGCTTGAGCCTGCCGTTGGCGGGTTGCGTGAAGGTGACCGGGTATTGCTGTTTATCAAACACCGCCACGATCTCCGTCGCTTTCGTTACCGTCACCGTGTCGTTGGTCACGGCTTGACCGTTCGCCTGAAGCGAGACTAGCTTGTAACCCACGTCGGGAAGGGCTTCAACCCGCAACTTGGCCCCGTGCTCGATTAGGGCGCCTGATTGAAGTTCGGTCGTGCCGTTATATACTTTAAGCGTGCCGTTGGAGGGCTTCGTGAAGCTAACCGGAAACTGCTGCTTGGCGAACGCGGCCACGATCTCCGTCACCCCCGTTACCGTTACCGTGTCGTTGGTCACGGCTTGCCCGTTTACCTGCAACGATACCAGCTTGTAACCCACGTCGGGAAGGGCTTCTACCCGCAACTTGGTTCCGTATGCAACTTGCGTGCCCGTCTGAAGTTCGGTTTCACCGTGGAACAGCTTAAGCGTACCATTGGCGGGGTGCGTGAAACTGACCGCGTACTGCTGTTTACCGAACACCGCCACGATCTCAGTCGGCCCCGTTACCGTCACCGTCTCGTTGGTGATGGCTTGACCGTTCGCCTGCAGCGAGACTAAATGGTAGCCTACAGCGGGAACCACTTCTACCCGCAACTGGGTCCCGTGATCTACCTGCGTACCCGTTGGAATTTCGCTTTCGCCACGGAACACTTTAAGTGTACCGTTGGCAGGTTGCGTGAAGGTGACCGGGAACTGTTGCTTAGCGAACACCGCCACGATCTCCGTCGCGCCCGTTACCGTGACCGTGTCGTTGGTAACGGCTTGACCGTTCGCCTGAAGCGAGACAAGCTTGTAACCGGTATCGGGGAGGGCTTCCACACGCAGCTTGGTCCCGTATGCTACCTGCGTGCCCGACTCAATCTCGGTCATACCGTGGAACAACTTGAGCGTGCCGTTGGCCGGTTGCGTGAAGCTGACCGTGTGCAACTTTGCGAACACGGCCACGATTTCCGTCACTCCCGTTACCGTTACCGTGTCGTTGATGATATCTTGCCCGTTGGCCTGCAGCGACACTAACTCGTAACCTACGTCAGGAAGGGCTTGCACCCGTAAATTGGTACCGTGCTCTACCAGCATACCCGATGGAACCTCGGTTTCGCCGTGGAACACCTTCAGCGTGCCGTTGGCGGGCTGCGTGAAGCTGATCGCGTACTGCTGCTTTGCGAACAGGGCTACAATCTCCGTTGCGCCCGTTACCGTTACCGTGTCGTTGATTATATCGTGCCCGTTCGCTTTCAACGTCACCAACTTGTATCCGGTATCGGGGAGGGCTTCCACCCGCAACTTGGTCCCATGTTCTACTTGTGTACCCGATTCAACTTCGCTTTCTCCATTGAATACTTTAAGCGTACCGTTGGCGGGCTGCGCAAAGGTTACCGCGTACTTCTGTTTACCGAACAGGGCCACGATCTCCATCGGCTCTGTTACCGTTACCGTGTCGTTGATTATATCGTGCCCGTTCGCCTTCAGCGAGACTAAGTTATATCCAACGTTGGGGAGGGCTTCCACCCGCAACTTGGTTCCATGCTCCACCTGCGTGGCCGATGGAATTTCTGTCGTGCCTCGGAACACCTTGAGCGTACCGTTGGCGGGGGGAGCAAAGGTTACCGCGTATTTACTGACAACAAAATTAGCCACCAATGATCTCTCTTGTCCAACGATAAACGTGTAGTTTGGCTCAGTGGAAACTACTGTCCCATTTTCCGTCCAGTTGGTGAAGGTATACCCCGTGTTTGCCGTGGCCGTCACCGTATGTGAGGCACCTTGAGCATAGCTACCACCGCCTGTAACCGTTCCTCCTTCTACAGGATTGGCTGAGACTTCGATCAAGTGAAGCACTTCAGGAATAAAGAAACTGATACTTGAAGCGGTTATTACTGCCGGAATTTCCGATACATTCCCGTTTTCAACCAACACAGGCTTCCACGTATCCCCACCTTGTGGTTTACAAACAGGCCTGATATAAAATGTTCCTGTTGTCGATTCGTTGGGACGGATATCGGATATGCCAATATTGACGAAAGAAAAAGGTTCATTATAGAAATATCCATGCTCAAGGGTTACAACCCAAGGGTGAATCTTAATTATTTTCACGAAGTTCCCGTCATTATCATAGAGGGCAAGTGCTATCTGCCCTTCAAATTTGAACAAACTCCTTCCGGTTATTTTGAACACGTTGAACTGTGCTGTTTCAGCTCCGCTTATGGAGGCTTTATCTACCTCAATTTTTTCAATCCCAAGCATAGTATTCGCCACAGAACCCGATTGAGGTTTTTGAATACCATAATAAACAGACTGATTAAAGTTAAAGTGAACTCCCTCCTCCGGGTTTAACGCCGATATTTGAAAAGGGCCATTTGCATATCCTCCCCATCCCCAATTGATATGCACACGATCATCAGTATCATACCCATCACAGACAAAAGCGTGTCCGCCGGCACTACCTTGTCCGCTCATTATAACGGGACGGTTCGCGTTCAGTTCCGTCTTAATCAGTTGTAACCACTCCTCCTCCGAATAATACTGTCGCCAAGCCACGTTAACACCAATATCGTAGTTGAAATGCTGATACAATGCCAACGCACCCTTAGCTGCTGATGCAGCACTCCAATTCTTTGTGTAATCCATCTCTGCCGCTACTCCGGCATGATACATCAGGGTTGCCACCGCGGTCTTTTGAACTTCTGTTTCCGTATTATTATAACTGGGTAGCATATTGTCCCAGTCGTAAGTGGTAGCGCTAAAATCTACTGAAAGTGCAAAATGTAACGTTTTTGTTGTATAACTCTTGCTTCCTACACCTTGCACCGGATGTTCATAATAACGCATTACCTGTGCCATGGCCGTTGCCACGCAGCCCGTGAGCGACCTTGTATCACCATCCATTGGACATAAATTGTTGTAAGGAGCACCTTGGTTGTATTGGATTTGATCTAATAGCGGACCAACAACAACACTATTCACAGATGTACCGCGTGTAACAACGGGGGCAGTAGCGGTCTCAGGTAGTTGTCTAATGGCATAGGCTATCTGCGACGAGTATCCGTTTAGCCACTCCTGCATGTTCACAGGAATATTGTTCTCATCAAAACTACCGTTGAATGAATACCCGAGGATGGTTCTGACACGCGTGTCAGCGGCAACAATGACGAATCCACCATCATTTGAGAGGTTATAGACGTAAAAATGAGGTGTTCCAGTCGTCGCATCTTTGGCTATATAAGCCGGTTCCGACTCTACTTCGGATACGGAACTCCGGGTAAACTGGGAAACCGAAGTCTGACTTAAAAACTGCCTGGCTAATTGTAATGCCGCAGCTCGTTCTATCGGGGCAGCAATAAGTGCCGAGAGGATAGAAACAAAGGAGAATAATAGGAGAATAGTCCTTTTCATTGGCGAGGAAAATGTCTCAAAAAGTGTCTAATGCGCATTTATTCTATCATTGATTTTTTAATCAAACAAAAAAAGATCATGATATACCTTAAAGAAACGCAAGTTACTAAATTATTGGAAATTATTACCAAAATATTACCAAATTATTACCAAAAAAAACGCGATAATATTTGGAACGATTTAAACGATTGTTTAACTTTGTGAGGAAGTGACAGCAACTCTCTTTATAAGCATATGATTACAGAGCAATTACCCGGTGTAAAGGAGCGCATTCTCGATTCCGCCAAAGGGCTGTTTACCGAAAACGGGTACGCGGGAACAAGCGTACGCGATATAGCGGCGGCGGCCGATGCGAACGTGGCCCACGTGAAGTACTACTTCGGCTCCAAGGCCAAGCTCTTCGAGATTATTTTCGATGAGGCGTTCGATATCCTGGTAGAGCGGGTAAGCGGGATCGTCGATTCAAACCTGCCGTTCGAGGAGATGATCGAGAAGTGGATCACCACCTATTACGATCTGCTACCGCGCTACCCGCAGATACCGATGTTCGTCCTGAGCGAGATCAACCGCAGCCCGGAGGAACTGGTCAAGAAGATATCCCAAAAGAACCCCGGGAAGCTCCTGAGCCTCCTTTCAGAAAGGATGGACGAAGAGGTGGGAAGGGGTACGATTCGCCCCGTGCCGGTATTGGATTTGGGACTGAGTATCTTGTCGCTCTGCATATTCCCATTCATGTTCGGCGGGTACATCACCCGGACGGTCTCGATTTCTGAAGAGGGCTACAATGCGCTCTTGAAGGAGCACAAGAAGCACGTGGTCGATTTCGTGCTGCGGGGGTTGAAAAATGGCAGATAGGTACAACATAGGAATTGATATTGGTTCCACCACGTTAAAGGTGGTGCTGGACACCGCCAGGCAGGTGGTGCACAAGGTGTACCGTCGTCACAAGGCCAATTTCAACGAGACCCTGCTGCAGGAGTTGAAAAGGGTACGCTCGCTCTTCCAGGGAGTGGGTGGCACCCGGTTCACCATCGGGGTGACCGGCTCCGCGGGGATGGGCGTTGCCGAGCGCACGGGCATCCCGTTCGTGCAGGAGGTGATCTCCTCCATCCGGGTAGTTCAGGAGCGCTACAGCGATGCCCGCGTACTAATCGACCTGGGTGGAGAGGATGCCAAAATCGTCTTTTTCGATGAAGGTAGGCAACCCGACATCCGGATGAACGGAAGCTGCTCAGGGGGAACCGGTTCGTTTATCGACCAGATGGCCGATCTGATGAACATCTCGCTGGAACAGCTGGCCGACGAGGCGCTGGAGTACAACAAGGTGTTACCGGTCGCCTCCCGCTGCGGCGTGTTCGCCAAGACCGACGTGCAGAACCTGCTCTCCCGCAACATTCCCCGCCCCGACATCGCGATGTCGGTACTCCATGCCGTTGCACTGCAGAGTCTCACCACCCTCGCCCGCGGCCGCGAGATCAACTCCACCACCATCTGCATCGGTGGCCCGTTGACCTTTATCCCCGCGTTAAGGCAAGCGTTTGTGGAGATACTTGACATTGACGCATCGAAATTGATCCTGCCCGAGAACAGCGAGTACTTCCCCGCCATGGGCGTGGCCCTGGAGCAGGCTGAAGGGGAGAGCTTCGACGACCTAACCCCGCTTATCGAGAAGCTCAAAATCAACGAGAGCTTCACCAATGACCACCTGCCCCCGCTGTTCGAGAGCGAGGAGGCCTACCGCGCGTGGAAGCGGTCACGCAAGGTGAAGCAGCTGAAGCGGGTCGATTTGGGGGAAGCGGCAAAAGTAAGCAACGCGGAAAACGCAAATAATCCAGGTGATTTAGGGAAACTGGGTAAGCCAAGTGAGGCGGAAAGGAAGAAAGAACTCGGGAAACAGGAAGAAACAGGGAAACCGGGTAAGCCGGGAGAGAAAACGCGGGTCGACTGTTTCCTGGGGATCGACTCCGGCTCCACCACTTCCAAGATGGTAGCAATGGACCCCTCTGAGAACATCATCTTCTCGTTTTACGACTCCAACCGGGGCAACCCCCTGAAAACGGTGGTGCGGGGCCTCCGGCAGTTCGCCGACGAGGCGAAGGAGAAGGGGGTCACCGTCAACCTCCTCTCCACCGCCGTCACCGGCTACGGGGAAGATATGGTGAAGTCGGCCCTCAACATCGACCACGGCATCGTGGAGACCATGGCCCACCTCACCGGAGCGCAGTACGTGGAGCCCGATGTCTCGTTCGTGCTCGACATCGGGGGGCAGGATATGAAGTCGATCTTCATCCGCGACGGCGTGATTGCCAACATCGAGCTCAACGAAGCCTGTTCATCGGGCTGCGGCTCGTTCCTGCAGAACTCCGCTTCAGCCATGAACCTGAGCTTGTCGGAGTTCACCGAGGCGGCCTGCCTCGCCGATCACCCGGGCGACCTGGGTTCCCGCTGCACCGTCTTCATGAACTCCAAGGTGAAGCAGCTGCTACGCCAGAACGCAACCCTGGGCGACATCTCGGCAGGGCTCTCCTACTCCGTCGTCAAGAACTGCCTCTTCAAGGTACTCAAGATATCCAACCTCAACACGCTGGGCGACCATATCGTGGTGCAGGGCGGCACCTTCCGCAACGACGCAGTGTACCGTGCCCTGGAACTGCTCTCCGAGAAGTCAGTCAGCTCCACCGATCACCCCGAGCTCATGGGGGCAGTCGGGGCGGCCCTCTACGCGAAAAAAGAGTGGCGAGCCAACAAAAAAGAGACAACGTTCGCAGGGCTGGACGCACTGCCCAACGTAGAGCACATCGACACCCGGGAACTGCAGTGCAAGGGATGTACCAACGCCTGCTCCATCCTCCGCTTCAAGTTCGAAAACGGCAATATCTGTTACGCTGGAAACAAGTGCGAGAAAGTATTCTACAACAAAGCCACGGCCCCCAAGAAAGGGTATAACGCATTCGACGAGAAGAACCGGATCCTGTATGAACGGAGTGAAAAAAAATCCACCGTAATCAAAGAAACCGTTACAGAAACGAAAGAACTGATAAATACTGGCAACACGGTCAACGGGTACAACGGGAATCATGTAGCCAGTGAAAGGAACAAGTTGAATACCTCCAACGAAGTAAATGGAGTCAACGTTTCCTCGGAAAAGAACGAAACTAAAACGGTTAACAGTGCGGACAAACCTCTGAGAATTGGGATTCCCCGGGTATTGAACATGTTCGAGCACTACCCCTTCTGGCACACCCTCTTCACCGAGTGCGGCTTAGAAGTGGTGCTCTCGCCCGAGTCCAACACCTCCCTCTACCAAAAGGGGGCCGGCTGCATCATGTCAGACAACATCTGCTTCCCTGCCAAGCTGGTACACGGCCACATCATCGCGCTGGTCGACCAGGGGGTCGACCGCATCTTTTACCCGATGATCATCAAGGACCGGAAGGAGTTCGCCTCGGCCTCCAACTCCTACAACTGCCCCATCGTCTGCGGCTACCCCGACGTGGTGCGCAGTTCTATGGAGCCCGCCGAGAAGTACGACGTACCGTATGACAAGCCGGTGTTCACCTTCAGCAACGAGAAACACCTCCGGGAGCGCTGCTTCAACTACCTGTCGCCACTGGGGGTCAACTGGGAAGTATTCGTGAATGCCTTCAAGCGAGCTAAGGAGGAGAGCGACCGAACCCACCACCAGCTCATCCACGCCCAAAAGGAGCGGTTCGACCAAGCCGTGAAAGAGAACAAGCTGGTCTTCATCGTGGCGGGTAGACCCTACCATGCCGACCCGCTGGTACAGCAAAAGGTGGGGCAGATCCTTACCGACATGGGGGCACACGTCTTCACGGACGACCTGTTCCGGGGCAGCGACAACGAGGAACTGGCCGAACTCAACATCATCACCCAGTGGCCCTACCCCAACCGGGTGGTCAAAGCCGCCCTGGAGGTGGCCCGGCTCCCCATGAACGTGCAACTGATTCAGCTCAACTCGTTCGGCTGCGGACCCGACTCGTTCTTCATGGACGAGATTGGCCAGATACTGAATCACGCCGGCAAGAACCACACCATCCTGCGCATCGACGAGATCGCCAGTCCCGGTTCTGTCCGGCTGCGGATGCGCTCGCTTATCGAGTCGCTAAAAGCCAGGAAAATAGACGAAGAGGTCGACTACAAACCGTTCGAGAAATACCCTTCGAGCTTCACCAAAGAGGACCGGAAGCGCACTATCCTGGCCCCCTGGCTGGCCGATCACCTCTCGCCCTACATCCCCGCCCTTGGCGAGTTGGCGGGATACACCATCGTCAACCTGCCCAGGACCAACAAGGCCTCGGCCGAGGCGGGGCTGGTATACGGTCACAACGAAGTGTGCTACCCCTCCACCCTGGTGTTGGGCGATATCATAACGGCGTTACAATCAGGCGAATACGACCTCGACGATGTGGTGGTGGCCATCACCCAGACGGGCGGGCAGTGCCGGGCGACCAACTACGTGGCGCAAATCAAGTTCGGTATGGAGTCCGCGGGATTCTCCCACATCCCTATCGTGGTGCTATCGACAGGGAAGGTATACCAGAACGACCAGTCGGGCTTCAAGATCCCCCTGCTCAAAATCACGAACATCACCATCTACGCGATGCTCTACGCCGACGCCCTCTACGAGATGTTCAACAGTACCGTCTCCCGTGAACTCCGGAAGGGAAGCGCCAAGAAGCTGTTCGACTTCTACACCGAGCGCGGCATCGAGGCTATCCGGGCGAACGACTGCATGCGGTTGCTCTCGGTACTGGAACAGGCGGTGGCCGACTTCAACCTGGTACCGGTGCACCACGGCGAAGTGACCAAGGTGGGAGTTATCGGCGAGATCTACGTCCGTCTCAACAGCTACGGTCAGGCCAACACGTCGGAATGGCTCAGGGAGCATGGGATGGAGGTGGTCACCCCTCCCATCCTCGATTTCTGCATGCAGTACTTCGTCAACTCCGAGGTCAACCGCAACAACGGCGTGATGCGGGGCAGCCTGCTGAAGAACAAGCTCAACCCCGTTGCCTTGAGGTTCATGAACCGCCGTATCGAGAAGGTGGAGGCCATCAAGCGAGAGTACAACCGCTACTTTCCCCCGGTATCCGTCTTCACGCAAGCGGCGTACGCGTCGGAGGTGCTCGACCTGGCCAACCAGTACGGGGAGGGATGGAACATCGCTGCCGAGGTGGCCTGCTTCGCCCGTTCGGGCGTCAACCGGGTGGTCTGCCTGCAGCCCTTCGCGTGCATCGCCAACCATATCATCGCCAAGGGGATAGAGAAGCGGTTAAAGAAGCTCTACCCCCACGTCAGCCTGCTCTACCTCGACATCGATGGCGGGATGGCGGAGGTTAACCTGCAAAACCGCTTACACTTTTTAATCAATTAAAACAGCACAGAGAGAGCAACCCGTTGCGGTATCGTTTTACTTGAAACTGCACTTCCTGATTAATTAATCGAGCGAAGGTCTTCGATTTGAAAGCTAGAACTGAAAGCGATGACGAAACGACTATGAAGCGGTGAAGAGAATGTTGAAGTCGGTTTCGGCCGATTTCGTCCGTTGCAGGGTAATCGCGAGCAGGTCGCCCTTTTGCTGAATGCGGCACGATGCCTCTTTGCACGCTACCCGCTCAAAGCGGTATGGCTCGGGCACCCTGAGAAACAGGGTAAGGGGGAACGAGCCCACGAGCCGGAGGGTACCCCTCAGTCGGTTCTGTCGGGCATCCCACCCCAAATCCACCACCTCCATCCCATTTTGGGCGATATGGCGGTCGCTGCCCACCCACTGCGGAATATCTTGCGGCGGGTGGATTGCCACCACCCTCACCCCATGGGGAGGCACCTGCAGGGAGAGCTGCTTACCGGCCACCTGGTAGTTGAACGCCCGTTGCTCCCAGAACTCGAAGCCGGTGTAATCCACGTCCGGTATCCCCAGTTCCGCGGGCGTCACGGAGATGGTTTCCGCTTGATCCCCCCAATTAAAAAAGGCCACCACGTTATAGCGGCCCAATCGCTCGTGGTTTACCGAGAGGTTCCAGACCGGCAACATCCTGAAGTAGGGATAAAGACTCACGGGGCGCACGTCGGCCACCGGCAGTGTCTGTTGCAGGATCCTCATCCGCTCGCTCGGGAGGCCGGCCAACTTATCCCCAAAGAAGGTCAACTGTCCCGGCAGCGCCACGATCGTGGCGGAGGTCCGTGCCTCCTCCAGCGGCAAATCCCTCACCAGCAGCGTATCCGGATCGGCATACATCACGATGTTATGGGTGAACGCCTGGTTCAACAGGCAACTCGCCTGGTTCAGCACGCCGCTCCACTTGACAGGCTCGTTGGGGTGAACGATATCCGCCCCCAGCCGGGAAGCATCCGCGTAGGCTGCCTCGGGACCCGAGGCATGCCCTTGGCAAGCCAGGAAAACCCGGTCCTCCCCCATCCCCTCCCGAAACGCCTGCACGCACAGTTCGAACGGGTTGGGGCAATCGGGATCCTTGAAGCAGGCCCTCACCTCCGGCCGCTCGTAGAGGTGCGCGCAATAGCCACGGTTTCTCCCCGACATCCCATCGATCTTGAAAAACTCGTACCCCCACTCGTGCGACGCCACCCGGTGTATCTCGCGCAGGTGATCGCGGGCCTCCTTCACGGTAGGGTCGAGCGTGTACTTCCCGTTCCACGACGAGATGGGCTGCCCCTTTTCATCATGCAGGAACCACCCCTTGTGCTCCTCGTAGAACACATCGTTGCCCGTACCAAAGGGAGCCATCCACAAGCCGGGCCGGAACCCCAGCTTCCTGATCTCGTCGGCCAGGTGCTTCATCCCTTTGGGGAACTGCTTTTCGTTCACCTCCAGGTTCATGTTGTAGAAATCCCGCACGGGTAACTGGTCGGAGTTCCCCTGCCACGATTCGATCGACCAGAATTCACACCCGAACGGTTGCAGGTACCTCTTCCCTATCTTCGCCTCCTTCAGGTTATCCTCGGCGGTCGCCTTATCGAAATAGGTATTCCAGGACATCCACCCCGTGGGCGCTACCGGGCAACGCTCCCGGTCAATAGGCCTGTAATAGGGGACGTAGCTGTTTTTAAAGTAGCCCTCCAGCAATTGAAAGGTGAAAATGGCTTCCGTTGCTTCCCGGATATCCCCGCTCATCCGAAAAGCAAATGAGCCATCTTTGTTGTGCATGATAGTCAGCTTCACCGCATTCATCTGTAACACCGCGTCGTGGAGGGGAGAAAAAAGGGAGTCGTACAGCAAGGAGTCGGCCCGCCCGTTCGCCAGCTGCAGCACCTTCTCCTCCACGCCTGGCCGGGTGCGGCAGGGGAAGGCATCCTCGAAAAACGTGATGTCACCCTCGCAATAGAGACGCCCCTCGAAGCGTTGTGCCGTTCGGTGGTAAAACTGCAGCTCCAGCCGTGCCCCGATTTGCTTGAACAGCCAGTACCCCTGCACATCGCCCCCCTTGTCCACCAGGGCGTAGCGACCGGCAACCCCGTCCCTCGAACGCACCACCTTCCACACCTCGTCGCCCGATTTAAACCGCAACGTACCCCGCAGAAGGCATCCCTGGTTCCTTAACACCAATTCCGACTCCCTCTCGCTAAAATCCACCTCCCAGGAGCCCCGATGCGATTCAGGCGATTCTTGCCATGACTCGCCAGATACCAGCGGCTTGCTTGAAAGTCCCACTACACCCCCCACTGGTGAAACCGCGAGGGTACCCATAGCCGCCGTTTTTAAAAAGTCCCTGCGTCGTGTCATACCTATTGAATTAAATATTGAAAGCTACTATGAGCAAAAGTACACATTTTTGTCATACAATCCGTTTTCTAACAACCGAAGGGCCTGTCATAAGAATGCGAATAAAAAAGTTCGATAGATGCTTTACATCAAAGGTTCACATGTTTACAAGCAACAAAAACGATATGGAAGAGAGAGGGATAATTTGATGAATTGTAAACAGAATAAATTACCTTTGCGAATGATGATCAAGCATATGAACTAATATTTCAGTAAATCAGATATGAGCAAATACACCGAAATAGCCATAGCATACGACTTTGACGGTACCCTGGCACCCGGGAACATGCAGGAGAGAAGCTTCCTGCCCGCGCTAAATATCGACAAGCAGGACTTCTGGAATGAGGTGAAAGATATGTCGGAAGCCAACGACATGAACGAGATCCTATCGTATATGCATTTAATGCTCAGAAAAGCGAACGAGAAAAACCAACAAATTACCAAACAGGCGTTCAGGGATCATGGAAAAGATATCGAGTTTTTTGCCGGGGTGGAGGAGTATTTCGACAAGATAAACGGGTACGCCAAAACCAAGAACATCAAGGTAAATCACTACGTGATATCTTCGGGCCTAAGGGATATCATTGAGGGCACCAGTATATACGATAAATTCACCAACGTGTTCGCCTCAGGCTACAAGTACAACGTGAATGGAGTTGCCGAATGGCCGGCCGTGGCGATTGACTACACGAACAAAACGCAATTCCTGTTCCGTATCAACAAGGGGATAAACAACTCCTGGGACAACTCCACCATTAACGAGTTCATATTGGAAGAAGAGCGCCCCATCCCGTTTTCGCGAATGATCTACATCGGTGATGGGGAAACGGATATTCCCGCCATGAAAATGATCAATTACCAGGGCGGAACGTCAATCGCGGTCTATAACCCCAACGTGAGGACGAAAGCCGGGCAAAAAGCCAGGCAAACCTGCATGAAGCTCATCAAGCAGAAAAGAGCCACCCATATCGCCCCGGCAGACTACACGGAAAACAGCCGACTGTACAACATTATCAGGCTAACCATTGATGCCATATCCGCCCACGCGGAACTGAGCAGATTCGTGAAAGACAAGAGCCGGGTAAAAAGCTTGCTGCACTAAAACAGCAACAAATCACTTCGTGAGCGAATCAAGTGGTAAAACCGTGGAAAAAGTAGACGCAACACCACCATAACCGTTTTTAAATATGCGACGCCTTCTTTCTCTTCCGCCCAATGCCGTAAAATATTATTACAAACTCAACGATCGAAACAGTAACAACTGGTTTTGCACCTCTGACCCTCTTGATAAACGATTGGGTTCTGGCAGCGGAACTACCTGGTTGTTGGAAGAGTGTTACAGAGACGAAAATCCCGACGTGGATTACGAAGAGTGGTTATCAAAAGAAAAAAGAATTTTAATTCACGCGGGAGGCCAAAGCAGAAGAGTTCCCGCCTACGCGGCCGCTGGGAAAACGAGTATCCCCATACCGGTATTTCGCTGGGCACGAGGGCAGCAGGTCAAACAAGACTTGTTGTCGCTTCAAATGCCGCTTTACGAGAATATAATGAGGCAATCGCCCCCTGCCCTAAGAACACTGATCGTGAGCGGCGATGTGTATATTCACACCGAAAACCCGTTGCAGGAAATACCCGAAGCGGATATCGTTTGCCTGGGACTGTGGGTGGACGCTTCATTGGCAACCCGACACGGCGTATTCGCCTCTTCAAGAGAGACTCCCGGGGAACTGGACTTTATGCTTCAAAAACCATCATTAAACGAACTGGAAAACTTGTCTCACTCACACTTCTTCTTGATGGACATAGGGATTTGGCTTCTTAGCGACAGGGCGGTGGAGTTATTGCGTAAACGCTCTTACGGTGAAGAGGGGACTATCCGATTTTATAATTTATACGGCGATTTTGGCTTGGCCTTGGGCAGTAATCCCGCGAAAGAAGATGAGGAACTGAACAGGTTGTCGGTGAAAATCCTCCCGCTCGAAGGGGGCGATTTTCATCACTTCGGCACCAGTCGCGAAATGATCGTATCTACCCTCGCATTGCAAAACAAGGTATATGACCAGCGATTGATCATGCATCGCAAGATTAAGCCGCATCCCGCCATCTTCACCCAAAACGCCGTGGTCGATTACCTATTCACGGAAGATAACGGCACCATCTGGATTGAAAACTCTCATATACATAACGGGTGGCAACTGTCGTCGGGGCACGTGATTACAGGTGTGCCCGAAAATCGTTGGGAAATAAGCCTGCCTGAAGGAATTTGTATCGACATCATCCCCGTGGGTAAAGAGGGTTACGTGGTAAGACCCTACGGCATTGACGATAACTTTAAAGGGGTTATCGACTCTCCTGAAACGGCATGGATGGGAGCACCCTTGTTGCAATGGGTTGAAAACCGCGGACTGACTTTAAGCGATGTTGCTGCCAACAGGGTGGATATACAAACTGCCGCACTTTTTCCCCACGTGGAGTCCATCGGGGAGATGGGCGTTGTCCTGAGTTGGATGATTGACGTGCGTTCTGCATCAGACAAGGGAAAGGAGATATGGTTGAAAGCGCGTCGTTTTTCGGCGGATGAGCTGATGGAACAGGCCTCATTACCTCGTTTGTATGCGCAAAGGGAGATGTTTTTGAGGAAAAACTACCCGATGATGGAGAAGAACTATCAAAAAAGTATCTTCTACCAGTTGGATTTAAGCAGCGTGGCGGAGGATTATGCCCGCTTACAGCTGGAACTTCCCCCGGCATTGAGCGAAGACGCGGATAGGATGCAGCAAATTCATAACCGGATGCTCCGCTCTCGCATCCTCGGATTGAAAGGGGATGAGGACAACGCGCGAGAAGAGGAATCGGAGGCTTTTCACCTATTAAGAAAAAGCTTAATCGATACTTCATTTCGACATAAGCAAAATCCCCGCCTATCGGTAATGACGGATCAAATCGTGTGGGGTAGGAGTCCCGCCAGAATAGACCTGGCGGGCGGTTGGACAGACACGCCGCCTTTCGCTCTCTACTCGGGAGGAAAAGTAGTGAATATGGCCATCGAGTTGAACGGCTTGCCTCCCTTGCAAGTGTACGTGAAACCCTGCCCCGACAATCATATCGTGTTGCGGAGTATCGATATGGGAGCGACCGAGATAGTGCGCACTTTCGAGGATTTACAAGGTTATCGTCAATTGGGTTCCCCGTTTTCAATACCGAAAGCGGCACTTGCGCTCAGCGGGTTTCTCCCGCGATTTTCCGCCCGGCAATTTTCTTCATTGGAACATCAATTAAAGGCTTTCGGCTCGGGGATTGAAGTTTCGCTGCTCTCCGCTATCCCCGCCGGCTCGGGTTTGGGGACGAGCTCGATCCTTGCCGCCACTGTTTTGGGAGCGCTAAACGATTTTTGCAGCTTGGGGTGGAGCAAAAACGAGATTGGCATACACACCCTCGTGTTGGAGCAGCTTCTGACAAGCGGAGGCGGTTGGCAAGACCAATACGGCGGTATCCTTCACGGGGTGAAGCTTTTAGAGACGGAGAAGGGCTTTTTGCAAAAACCGCAAGTGAACTGGTTGCCCGATTACCTGTTTTCCAACCCCGAATATAAACCTTGTCATATTCTATATTACACGGGGATTACGCGTGTCGCGAAAAGCATACTGGGCGAAATCGTCAGGGGGATGTTCCTTAACTCAAACGAACATTTAGCGATATTGCACGACATGAAAATGCATGCCCGGGAAATGAGTGACTGCATTCAGCACGGCAATTTTACTCAATACGGCAAACATATCTTAAAGACCTGGGAGCAGAAGAAAAAGATTGACAGCGGAACCAACCCGCCGGATATTCAGCGTGTTATCGATTTAATCAAAGATTACTCGTTAGGGTATAAACTGCCGGGAGCCGGCGGCGGAGGTTTCTTGTACATGGTCGCGAAAGACCCGGATGCCGCCGCCCGTATTCGGAAAACAGTTCAGGAAAACAGGTCGAATGAAAGGGCTCAGAAAATCTACATGGCCATCGCTTACGAAGCCATCGCAACCACCGGCAATAAAATAAATGTTCAGAAAACTTTAATAAGGAACAGCGTTATTTAAGTTTTCGTGTGAAAACTTAAATAAGCGGCCTTTCAACACAGAACAATCTACTATATTTTTGAGACGGCAACTTCAATCAAACATTAACGCCACTTTCTTGTTATATCTATGTAAACGCGATGGAGGCTATCGCTTTACGATACCTTTCATGCTTTGATGGATATTACTGAGTATAAAATTATTATCAACTACAAAATAGACAGTTATGAAACCGACATGATTAAAATAATCATTAATCATCAAAGGTTCACTAAAGTTAGACTATTCCTCGCCATGTCCTTGTCCAAGTAAACTTGTCCAATGCTCATTTGGCTTAACGGAATAGTTCCATACACCGAAATGTAAAAGAATAAAATAACCGTATGAAAAAGAAGATTTTATTACTTGGTGTATTGGCTATAGGATTAGTAGCCTGCACCCCAAAAAAGGCGGACACGACAGATGAGCAACCCTTAACGCCACTAACAGCAGCGCAGACAGTGATTAAAGATCACGGGGCAGAGCCCATCGTTTTTGATATTGAAGATGTTACAGACCGTAACGAGAATTTCAGAACGGCATTCTGGACGGGTACGCACCTGCAAATGACCTTGATGGTCTTGCAACCGGGCGAAGATATCGGGTTGGAACTGCACACGCAAACGGACCAGTTCATCCGGGTAGAAGCGGGCGAAGGGGTGGTGTACATGGGTGACACGGAAGAGAACCTGGACTTCGAACAACCCATTAAAGAGGATTTCGCGGTGTTTATCCCCGCAAATAAGTGGCACAACCTGAAAAACACGGGTGACGAGCCATTGAAACTGTACTCTATCTACGCCCCGGCGGAACACGAGCACGGGACCATTCACAAAACACGGGAAGAGGGTCTTCAACACGATCACGACCATTAATTTATACATGTTGTTATAAATAGTTGAGCTGACGAACTGCCAGTCTCAAGCAGAAGAAACTGTTGATTTACACATATCGCTACAATCAGCAGCCTAATATATTCATTTAAGTCCTATTACCGGGGCAATCTCGGGCGAACGCCTGTAACTGCACGGTCTTAGGACTTTTTCTTTTAGTTTACAACGAGAATTGTTCGTTTTAAAAGAATAAAACTCAAGCCATTTATTCTTTACAAAAGAACAAAATCAAACAAAAATGTTCGTTATAAAAGAATAATCACTATCTTTGCCTTGAAAGGAAATGAATAGTATGGACAAAAAGTATTTACGAGAAGTACTTATCGACCAAAAAGAGGTGTTTGAAAACCAATCCGGCTTGATAGAAAGGAATTTGCCATTAGATAGCTATTTGAAAACAAGGCAGGTCGTGGTTATCAGTGGGGTTCGTCGCTGTGGCAAATCATCGCTACTGTTCCTGATAAAAGAAGCACTCAACTTAAGCGAAAGCGGGTACTGCTTTTGTAATTTCGACGATGAACGAATAACCTATTACCCAACGTTACTCAACGATATATACGCTATCCATGTAGAGACGTATCGCGAAGAACCAATTTTCTTCTTTGATGAGATACAAGAGGTCCCGGGGTGGGAGAAATTCGTGAGCCGAATGTACGAACAGGGAAAGAAACTGTTCGTCACGGGCTCGAACGCCACGCTGCTTAGCTCCGAAATCTCTTCATCGCTCACTGGCAGGAACATGGTGCTGAAACTGTTCCCCTTTTCATTCGCAGAGTATTTGCTGTTAAAGAAACGGGTGTATGACACGCGCAAGTTATCAGTCAAGCAACGCGCGCTGCTCTTGAACGACCTGAATACCTACGTGGAAACGGGGGGATTCCCCTTGGTCTTGAAAGAAAACGACCCGGAGATCGCCCATTCGCTTTTCCAGGATATTCTTTACCGTGACATTGTGGCTCGTTATAATCTCAGCAACGTGGAAGCGATTAAACGAATAGGGATATACCTGCTATCCAACATAGGTAAAATCTTTTCGTACGCCACACTGCAGTCGGTTTCAGGCGTGAAGAGTTTAAGCTCGGTAAAAAATTACCTCCACTATTACGAGTCGAGCTACCTGCTCTACTTCTTACGGAAATTTGATTATTCCGTGAAAAAGCAGGTGATGAACTCCCGTAAAGCCTACGTGGTTGATAACGCCATAGCCCGTCGCTTGGGATTTAGGTTTTCTGAAAACAAAGGTCGACTGCTCGAAAACGCTGTTTTCGTTGAGTTGCAACGTCGCGGCAAAGAGGTGTACTATTTTTCAGGGATACACGAGTGCGACTTCCTGGTGAAAGAAAACCTCGATATCACCGAAGCCATACAGGTTACGGCCGAATTGAACGTCCACAACTTTGACAGGGAGATGGGCGGGTTAACCGAAGCGATGAAAAAGTTCAACATCCCCAAAGGAACGCTAATCGTGTTGCAGGAGAGCTTTCTCGTGATGAAACAGACTGATGATCGGGGGAAAACAGTTCGAAATCCCGTCGGTTTGCAAGAGAGCATACTTCCAGTGCAACAACAAACAAATCGGGGCAAAATAATTCACCCCCCCGCGGGACTTCAAGGAAGCACGCCCCGAATGCAACTCCCCAAAGGGGTAACCGTTATCCCAGCATACGAGTGGCTACTGGGGGAAGCGTGATTTGAGCTTTTAAAAAGCCACCTGTAATGACAATATCCAGTGTTGAAAAATACCGGGATCATCCCTGCTTTTATTTGCATCTTTTCATTACCTTGCGATAATAATGGAATGAGGAAAATTATTAGGGGGGCGAATTATTTGAAACCTGAAACAGCATATAAATTGTTACAAACACCAAGAACCCGATCATGCGATTCAAACTAACTCTTTCATTAACAGGCGCTTTTGGCAGAAAACTTCCGCTTAACTATCAATACGAGCAAAGTGCCGCCATCTACCGCATTTTGGCACAAGCCAATGAGGAATACACCATATGGTTACACGAGAATGGCTATAAACTGGCAAGTGGGAAAAGCTTCAAATTGTTTAGCTACTCAAGATTTGAAGTAGATAAATACCGCATTTTGAAACAAACGGCGGAATTGGAAATACTATCCGACAACGTGATATGGTATATCTCGTTTCTGCCGGAAAAATCAACTGAGCAGTTTATTACCGGCATTTTTACCAATCAACAATTCGAAGTAGGAACGAGAAAATCGAACGTGCGCTTTCAGGTGCAAAGCGTGGAACTGATGCCCCCACCAGTATTCTCGGACAAAATGAGTTACAAGACCCTTTCTCCTATCTGCCTTGCGTTAAAGCAACCCGAAGGCTATGACCAGTACATTGCCCCGAATCATCCCGAAGCCTGTCGATTGATAAAACAAAATCTTTTAGATAAATACTTAGCATCAACGGGAAGAGAATTTTCATCAGATGACTTTCCGTTCGCTGTCGAGGTACTCAATAAGTCCAAGTCGAACTTAATTCATATAAAATCGGGTACACCTCAAGAAAATAAAATTAGGGGATTCATGTGCAACATTCGCCTAACCGCCCCCGTGGAGTTGCAGAGAATCGCCTATGAAACCGGTATTGGTAGTAAAAACAGCGTCGGCTTCGGGATGGTGAAGGAAATATAATAAGAGAAATATTACATGAACCATAATTAATACAAAATCTGACAGTTAGCCATGGCGTTTACATTTAAAATTAAAATCAAAGGAAGCGCTAAGCCTCCTATTTGGCGAAAAGTTAAAGTGAATGAATCTATCTCATTTGACGACTTTCATAATGTAATCCAAATTTTATTCGGTTGGGAGAATTGTCACATGTATCAGTTTTCGCCCAGAGGTTGGGGAAGCAATCCACGTATTATGTGCATATTTGATGATGACGAGGAGGTTGAAACAAGACCACTTTCAAGCCCAAATACTTTTCCTTTCGGCGAGAAATACAATGCTAAAAAAATTATGCTCGGAAACGGTTTTCTACAACTAAAACAAAAAATGGTCTATATCTATGATTTTGGCGACGAATGGACTCACATTATCGAGTTAGTGGAAATTACCGATGAAGTGATTCTTCATCCCGTTTGTCTTAGCGGTAAAGGCTCCAATTTAGAGGAGGATTGCGGAGGAATCGGTGGTTTCTATTATATGGTTGATGCCATAAACGATCCTAAACATCCCGAACACAAAGAATATCGCGAATGGCTTGGAATGGAACGAGGCGAAAAATGGGATTTGAATGCGTTTGATTTGGAAGGGACAAATGAAGTGCTAAGAGAGGTGTAGAGGATGGGGAAAATGAAGGAATAATTTAGAATTTATTTGTAGATTTGTGAAAAGTAAATTAATTATTATGAGTTTAGATACCGTTTTAAAAATAGGAGAAGCTTTTAGGCAGTCAAATGATAGCTTAAAGTATTTTAAGTATATAGAACCCCTTCCGACAGATAACAAGGGAAATATCCCTTTATGTGTAACTATTCCTGTAAAAGAAGATTTTAGTTTTGATTGGAATGGCATAAAAATTACACCCGAAAATGAAATAGACAAATTATATTATTTAAAATTTAAGACTTCGGATAGTGGATACTGTCCCAAAAAGTGTGTAAAGCGCATTTTTTCTATCTTTGATTTTTGAACTGTAAACTAAAAAATTAAAGATTATCATGCACTTTACACAGCCGCAAGTTAGTAAAATA
>JAMNYO010000095.1 GCA_023622765.1 Bacteroidota bacterium
GGCAGAAGTTTTGTCGCTGTACAGTTCACCGTACTCCAACGCCTGGTAATGGTAAGAAGCGGCCTCGTCTAGCGCGCTCACGCGTCGAAAGCTCGTCCCGATATTGTTAAGCGCCTGGATTATTTCTATGGTATCCTGTAATTCTTGAGCGGTTTGAAAGCCATCCATCCCCACCTCGATCGCTTCATCAAAACGGGCATCCCGGCGATACAACCTGCTCAGTTCCCTTTGAGCGACCACTACCCCTACTTTATTTTCTTCGGCGATGAACCTGCTCAAAATTTGCTCGAGAGAATCGATGGTGTGGTTTGCAAAAACGATACTATCCACGTGCTCCTTTTTTACCCGTGTGTACGCGGACTCCTGGTGATTACGCTGACACGATACCAGTGAGGTTACTAGTAAAACAGATAAAAGTGTTAGAAATAGGGGAATAGTTTTCAAAAGAGACGATGTTTTTAAGAAAAACAAAGTGAATACTTTTGAAGCAATTCCACTGTTATTTTCCCTCATGTTTTTCATACGATTGTTTGTATTTTTAACATTTCAGTGTATGTGATTTTTCATCTACAAAAAATTTGTTTCATGAAGATGGAATAAACAGAATAAACAACTCGACCAATATTTTGGATAAAATTACTATGTCTTGGGAAAAGAAAAAATAGGATTGATGGTCTATTTCAACCACTTGCATGAAATAGAACAATTGTCGGTAGTCTATTTTGGACATTTGAACGAAATAGATCAGTAATTACACCATTTACCAAAAGTGAAAAGAAGCTCCTGCGCATATTAAAAATAAGTGTGCGGGCATTGGTGTAACAGGAATTTTTTGCTAATTTCGTAGGTCAAAAGGTATTGATGGACGGTTCAGATTGATCTGTTAGGGTTGGTTTGCATCATTTCATTACGATTACTAATTATGCAACCCGATATATATATTTCGACATCTTTTGCTATCGGCATTGTGCTCACCATACTGGGCTTTATGTTGCTCGGTATTCGCATCAGGGTTGAAGAAAGAACCGTTAACTTGCGTCTTTCAAGAGGGTTTCTTTCACTGGCATATTTTATGCTGGCGCTACCGGCTTTTATCGAGTTTTTTTTCGAAGGGGAACGTAATGTTATGTTTGTTGAAATCTTTACGCCTCCCGTGGCAACCATTCAATCGATGTTCTTTGCGTATACACTCCTCACTTTTCTCCAACCAACTTATATGACCCGTCGACAGATGCTATGGCATGCAACCATTGTATTTGGGGCGGTTATCCTCTATTTTGTAGCGGCATTGAATGTATCCCACTACCATTATGTTATCTACGTGGGTGTGGCAGAATATCTCTGCCTGTTGCTTTTTTACACCCGCCTTTTAAGAAAGAAATACGCGTTGAGTCTTCGGCAATTGGAGGATTATTACGACGATGATGAGCAGGGACGCCTCAGGTGGGTGAAGAATGGTTTTTACGTTGCACTTCCGTTAGGTGTCATCGCTTCTGTGTCTGCCTATTTCCCGATTTGGATGCATCTTTCTTTTATGTTCGTATGCATCATTTTTTACGCGTGGTTTGTGGTTCGCTTCTTCAACTACGCGGCTAAGGTCGACTTTTACCTTTCCGCGACAACCCGCGAGCCGGAACTGGATAATCTGGAACAACTTCCAACTGAAAGATCCGCAGAAAATGATCCCGTTAAGGAAGCGCAATTGAGGGATTCGCTTGAACAATGGGTTTTAGACGGAGGATATACAAGGGGAGATATCAGTACCGAGGAGGTAGCCGAGTTATTGGGTACCGACCTGCCATTTTTTCGCGGCTATTTCCGTGACCATATGCCGTCAGATTTCCGCACCTGGCGTATTGAATTGCGTATTCGTAAAGCCCAAGAACTTATTGCCGATTATCCCGAAGTTTCACTCAATCAAATAGCCCAACAGGTGGGTTTTGCCACACGTAGCAACTTTTACCTCTACTTTAAGAAAATAACGGGGCAGTCACCCACCGATTATCGCAACCAAATAGCTGCCAGGAAGTGACAAACGTAGAGGCCGCCGCGCCATGGAACGACCTCTACGTTTATTTTTTCACTTCGTGACTTATTTTTCTCTTGAACATGCAAGTGATTAAGGCACGTTCTTGATTGCATTCACCTTTTAATCACGGGACGCTTACAGATCCGTGATAAGCTGGTACTTCGGTACGAGCGATTTCATGATGACCCACCCGATGAGGTAGGCGAACGCGCAGATGCAGAAGATGATGAAGTAGCCCGCTTCGATGCCCTGGAATCCCATGAACGATGTTTGTACCTTGTCCGTGTGGTCGAACAGGATGCCCGAACTTTGATTGATAAGGAAGGAGCCCAGTCCCCCGGCCATTCCGCCAATACCCGTGATGGTAGCCACCGCGTGTTTCGGGAACATATCACTCACCGTGGAGAAGATGTTGGCCGACCACGACTGGTGTGCGGCCGCGGCGATACCGATGATCACCACGGGTATCCATATCGATATCCTGCCTAGCGGTTGTGCGAATAGGATAAGTACCGGGAACATGGCGAACAGGAGCATGGCCCTCATGCGCCCCTGGTAGGGGTCCATCTTCTTTTTGTTCATGAAGTAAGCGGGGAAGTAGCCTGCCGCGATAATGGAGATCATGGAGATAAGATACACCAAGAACACGTGCGGGGCGCTTTGCGTGGAGTCAAGCCCGTATACTGAGTTCAGGTAGGCGGGTATCCAGAAGAGCAGGAACCACCATACCCCGTCGGTCAGGAACTTGCCGACAGCGAACGACCAGGTCTGCTTGTACCGGAATGCTTGCAAGAAAGAGACCTTCTTCCCACTTTTTTCACTAACCTCTTTGCCCGTCAGTGCGGCGTCCGCTTCATCGTCTTGGTTGATGTACGCCAGTTCCGCCGCGTTCACCCTCTTGCTTTTCTCCGGCTTGTCGTAAATAAAGACCCAGAAGCCCATCCAGATGAACCCCAACACGCCAATCACGATAAAGGCCATCTCCCAACCCCATGCTTTCGCGATAAAGGGAATACTTAGTGGGGCCAGTAGCGCACCGATTTGGGCACCCGAGTTGAACAGGCTGGTCGCGTACGCACGGTCTTTCTTCGGGAAATACTCGGCCGTAGCCTTGATGGCGGCAGGGAAGTTACCCGCTTCTCCGATTGCCAGCACCAAGCGGGCGAACACGAAGAGCGTCACGCTCACCGATACCACTAACGAGACATTACCCACGGTACTAATCGCTTCTCGTGCACCCGCGAAACTCGTTGTCCATTCGCCTGCCACGATGCCCGCCGTTAACAGCCCGCAGAAGGCGTGGATAACCGCCCCGAACGACCATACGCCGATGGCCCACAGGTATCCTTTCTTCGTGTCGATCCAGTCCACGAATTTCCCCGCGAACAACATCGATACCGCGTAGAAGAGCGAGAATGACCCGCTGATGGTCCCGTAATCGCTGTTTGTCCAGTGAAACTCGGGCGCTATGAAATTGGCCCACGTGAGCGACAACACCTGTCTATCCAGGTAGTTAATGGTTGTTGCCAAAAACAGCATGAGACATATCATCCAGCGGTGATTGGTCATTTTCGCTTGTCCTTCTTGAAGTTTGCTCATAATTTGTTGTACTTAATATATTTAATGTTGAATTTTAATGAACTATTTCGATAAGCCAAACGAGCAGAAGACAAGTTTACTTGGATTGTGCCGTGGCGAGAAATAGTCTAATTTTAATGAACTATTTCGATAAGCCAAACGAGCAGAAGACAAGTTTACTTGGATTGTGCCGTGGCGAGAAATAGTCTAATGCTAATGAACCCTTATTTTTTTCACGATCGAGAGGCTGTTGCGGCACAGTTGGGTAACCGTCGACCAATCCCCTCTCTTAATCGCCTCTTTCGGGAACAGGTTTGACCCCATCCCCACGCAGGAGACTCCCGCATTGAACCAGGCCGATAGGTTCTCTTCGGTGGGTTCTACCCCACCCGTCACCATGATTTTTGACCACGGCATGGGACCTCTTACGTTCTTCACGAACGAGGGGCCTCCCACGTTGCCTCCTGGGAAAACCTTCACGATTTCAGCGCCCAGCTCTTGAGCGAGCCCGATTTCCGACGGGGTAGCGCATCCCGGGGAGTAGGCTACCTGTCGGCGGTTGCAAACCTTGAAGATGTCGGGGTTAAGCAGTGGCCCGACCACGAAGTTGGCACCCAACTGGATGTACAATGCGGCGGTGGGTGCATCGACCACGGACCCCACCCCCATGATCATCTCCGGGCATGTCGCGTCCGCCCATTTAACCAGTTCCGTGAACACCTCGTGGGCGAAATCACCCCGGTTGGTGAATTCAAACGCCCGGATACCACCCTCGTAACACGCTTTCACCGCCGCTTTCGCGATATCGGCATCGGGGTGGTAAAAAACCGGGATTATTCCCGTCTCCTCCATGGCTTGATAGACCTGGAGCCTTGTAAATTTAGCCATATTGATATGAATTGATTAGCATTATTTCCGTTGCCGAATCATCTTTCGTGGCGACCTTGTAGTCAATAACCGGGAAATCCTTTACCGTTTTGTTGGCGTTACCGGATTACCCTTCCCGACCCGTCGCCATGCATCAGTCGCTCCACCTCGTCTACCGTTACCAGGTTAAAGTCGCCATACACCGTGTGCTTCAAGCAGGAGGCGGCCGCCGCGAAGTCAAGCGCTTTTTGGTCATCCCCCTCGTAAGTAAGCAGCCCGTAGATAAGCCCTGCCATGAAGGAGTCGCCACCGCCCACCCTGTCTACGATATGGGTGATGTCGTATCGTCTGGATTGGTACAGCTTGTCGGAGTAGAGGCATCCGCCCCACGTGTTGTGGTTGGCGTTGATGGAACCCCTGAGCGTGATGATCACCTTTTTGGCCCGTGGAAATTTGTGCATCAGCTGTTTGCACACCGACTCGAACTCGTTTGCGTCTACCTTTCCGCCGGTCTGTTCCACCTCGAACCCTTCCGGTTTGATACCGAACACCTTCTCGGCATCCTCTTCATTGCCCAAGATCACATCGCACCCGGCGACCAGTTGGGGCATCACCTCAGATGCCTTCTTCCCGTACTTCCAGAGGTTTTTTCGGTAGTTCAGGTCGCATGACACGGTTACCCCCATTTCGTTCGCCATCTCAATCGCCTCGAGACATGCGTCGGCCGCTCCTTGCGATAGGGCGGGGGTGATGCCGGTCCAATGAAACCAGGAGGCCTCTTTAAAGATCTCCTTCCAGTTGAATACTCCCCGTTGAACTTCCGCGATGGCGGAGTAGGCCCTATCGTATACAACGTTAGAGGGGCGTGTCACGGCGCCCGTCTCCAGGAAGTAGATACCCACACGTTCCCCTCCTCTGGCAATTTTGGCTGTTCCCACGTTGTATTTCCTCAGTTCCGAGATACACCAGTTGGCAATCTCGTTATTGGGTAAGCGGGTGACGTATTCCACGGGAATCCCGTAGTTGGCCAAGGAGACCGCCACGTTGGCCTCTCCACCGCCGAAGGTGGCGTTCAGTTGATTCGATTGGATAAACCGGAGGTACCCGGGTGTAGCGAGACGCAGCATGATCTCGCCGAACGTTACTACTTTTTTCATGTCGTTAATGGATTCGAATGGATAAAGGTTGGTCAATTTTTTCTTTTTCCTCTTCTACGAATTGTGTCCACTGTTCAAAGCTATCGAAGCCCGCTTTGCTCCATCCTCCACCGGCGTAATAGGTGTACGGTGTACCCGGCAGATAGCTGTTTATACCCAGGTAATGACCATCTGCCACTTTTATCGTTTCGTACCCCTCTGGATGGATGGCCGCGGTGTAGATGGTCCCGTGCTTTTGGTGAGCGGGGGTTTCGTAAGCGATGATGCCCTCGTTCATGCCGTAGGTGACTTCCGTTTCTGCTGCCCCCATCACGATACCGGTTGCCAACGTCAATTCCGGAGTGTCGGCCTCAAAGGTATTGGTTACCCGGTTAAAGTGGCGGTAAGCGTCCAGCGAGATCACGCGTGTCTCTCGGATCTCGACCTCGCCCGCGGGGTAGGGGGCGTATGTCAGTTTGAAAGAGATACGCAGGGGACCGGCATCCAGGATTTCGGCCGACACGAAATTATCCCCCAGGCAGAGCGTGTCGTTATGGAAGGGAGCAGTCATTCCCAGCCCGAGCGTTCTTCCTACCTTGTAAAAATCTACCCCTTCACCGTGATCGTCGTGGTAGGAAGCCGCACCCGAAAGGTCGTTGACGTACCATTTATCGATGACCAGTTCTTCGGTACGCTTTGCCCAGAAGTCCATACCGTTGCTAATCTCCCCGGTCGCTTTAAGCGCCGGACCGTATACCCTGAAGGCAGAGCGGTTATTCTCCCAAGTGAAATCGTCCTTCCTCTCCGGCACCAGACGCCCGTATACCAGTGGCTCAAACGCCTCGGGCTCACCGGGTGACACCCGGTAAACACTGGTTTTCTTCGCACTGACCGTGGCCGGGAAGAGGAGCGACACAACCTCGCCCGTACCGTTCGTAATGAGTTGGAACGGGACAGGTTGTCCGCTCTTGTCGGTCACGATCACTGTTTCACCTGTGGCGCCCGGAATTATTTCCAGCACGGTTTCCCAGCTCACCTCCACCATCTCGTTCACCCGGTCAAGGCTACTCGGGTTATCCACGCTCACTTTCAACCCTTCTCTCGAGGAGTTGCACCCGGCAAGGATTACCGTTACCAAGAGCCATATTATACATCTCATTTGCATGTTACTCGCGTTTGTTCGTCTGTTTTTCGCGTGTAGAGCGATATTTACTTATTGAACTTTCGTATGTTGTTTACTGTATGAGCTTTCAGAGCGAAGACCTCGTGAATTTCGTGGGGACACATCCTGCGAAGATCGCGTTAAAAAAGAAAAGCTGTTTGAAGCGTTAGTGAACTTTTGCGTTAAGCAAGACGAGCAGAAAACGAACTTGTTCGTGTTATGCCGTTGCGAGCAAAAGTGCAGCGAAGCTGAGTTATTTTTCTTTTAGCAATCAAGCAGTAGATGGGTCACGAAATTCACGCCAGTCGAGCCTGAAAGTGATGAGACAGTTACATGCGGAAGTTAAGTTAATTATATTACTCGCCTTTACGGTTGTTTGCCGATGTAAGCGAGGATCCCGCCATCCACGTACAGGATATGGCCGTTCACGAAGTTGGAGGCTTCTGACGCGAGGAAGACAATGGGGCCTTTCAGGTCGTCGGGTGTTCCCCAGCGCGCGGCTGGCGTCTTTGATATGATAAACGAGTCGAACGGGTGAGGTGATCCGTCCGGCTGTTTCTCTCTAAGCGGTGCAGTTTGCGAAGTGGCGATATATCCCGGTCCCAGTCCGTTGACCTGGATATTATGCTCGCCCCACTCCGACGCGAGCGTCCGGGTGAGCATTTTGAGACCCCCTTTCGCTGCCGCGTAAGCGGCGACTGTTTCGCGTCCCAGCTCACTCATCATGGAGCATATGTTGATGATTTTCCCGCCCCCTTTACGGATCATGGAGGGTGCCACCGCCTTCGACATGATGAAGGGGGCTACCAGGTCGACATCGATTACCTCCTCGAACTCTTCCACCTTCATATCCACGGCAGGGATGCGCTTGATGATGCCCGCGTTGTTCACGAGGATATCAATCGCGCCCATCTCCTTTTCGATGGTGGCGACCATCTTTTGCACCTTCTTTTCGTCCCTCACGTCGCACACGAATCCCTTGGCGTCGATGCCGAGCTTCTTGTACGCTTCCAGCCCCCGCTTCATGGAGGGCTCGTTGGAGCTGTTAAACGCGATTCTCGCTCCTGCCTCGGCCAGGGCGACGGCCATAGAAAAACCAATACCATGGGCCGCCCCGGTCACGAGTGCTATTTTTCCTTTTAATGAAAAAATTGCCATATGCTCCCTACTTTAAGTCGGTGATCTTGTAAAAGTCCTGGTCCCCGTAATCGAGGTTCTCCCCCGCCATTCCCCAGATAAAGGTGTAGTTGTTGGTTGCGGCGGCCGCGTGGATGGACCACTCGGGTGAGAGTACCGCCTGATCACCCTTCATCCAGATGTGGCGTGTTTCGGTAGGTTCGCCCATTAAGTGACAGACCGCTTGGTTCTCGGGTACCTCGAAGTAGAAGTAGGCCTCCATCCTTCGGCTGTGGGTGTGTGCCGGCATGGTGTTCCAGACGCTGCCCGGTGCCAGTTCGGTCATTCCCATTTGCAACTGGCAGGTGGGTAGCACTTGGTTCACGATCATCTTGTTGATATTCCGGTGGTTGGATTCCTCTAGCGACCCCATTTCGGCTACCACGGCATCGGCCTTGGTGATCTTCTTATCGGGGTAATTGCGGTGAGCCGTGGCCGAGTTGAAGTAAAATTTAGCCGGCTTGGCAGGATCGTCGCTCTCGAAGTAGACTTCGCGATCGCCGGAACCGAGGTAGAGCGCCTCTTTATAGTCGAGCTCGAAAACCGAGTCCCCCACTTTCACTTTTCCCTTGCCCCCCACGTTGTAGATACCTAGTTCGCGGCGGTGGAGGAACAGGGGTGCTTTTAGCGGGTCGATCGCCTCCAGGTGGAGCGACTCTTTTACCGGCATAGCTCCACCCACGATTAACCGGTCGTACATGGAGTAGACCATGTTCACCTCATCTGCCGCGAACACCTTTTCTATTAGAAAGTCCCCGCGCAGGCGGCTCGTGTCATACTTTTTCACATCAGCGGGATGCGCGGCGTAACGTAACTGATAATTTGTTTGCATATATACTCTTTTGCTTATGATTATTAATATTCGATTGTTCTATTTAGCGTGTTCAGCAGAGATAGGTGAATAATAATACACCTGCCGTTCTCTTGGCAGGGAATCAGGCCTTTTGATTTTCCTTATTCCGTTTGCTGGTGAGCCCGTGCACATACACAAAAATACGATATATTTCAAACGTTTCAAAATAAAACCGTGATTATTGGTAAGGGGTTACCGGTATATCACCTTTACATCCCTGAACATGAATTCATTGTCACTAATTCTGAGTGGTTTGCCGGATTTGGTAGTCACGTTTTCCAGGATAACCTCTTGCGTTTTGATATAGGGAAAATCTTCCACGTAATTTTCGTCGGTCATGTTCCTGTTGAAGTTTGCAAAAATAGCTGCTCCGTTGTAACTATCCGGGCGATTGGAGTCATCGATGTGAAGTTTTTTTATCGTGATTTGCTCGGGCATGTAACAGGTATACCCAAAATTATGTTTACCCAAATTGGAGCCACCGATGATATTCACGGCACCCTTTCCTCTAGGCACGAAAACGCAGTCGCGAATGAGAAATTCACCCTCCCATGTACTGCCGTAGTCTGAGCGCAGATTAATCAATGAGGAGCTGTTAATGGTTGAATTTTCAACGAGGAAAACCCCGCTCCCAATGCTGTTGATTCCTTGGTGCCCCAACGTGGAGTTGCGGATGGTAGCATTATAAACCCCTTTGTGGGCATCAAACCTTGATAAGGTGCAATTGTCGAAAACCAAGTTCTTGCAGTAATTTGAACCCATGATCCCCCAGTAGGTGGTATTGTTGATATCGTTCGTTTGTTTACAATTCACAAACCTAATATTATTTGCCTGACTTACGGTTATATCATAGGTACCCATTGAAACGGTACTTCCCGCGCTTCCAGTCGTCTGGTACACTTTATGCCCAGTTAGGGTGGTGTTGCGAACTGTCACATTGACGCAGTTGTTGATATTTAAAAATCCATTATAGGGTGCCCCGCTCGCTCCTTCCCCGGTTACAACATGCTCCAAGCCATCTACCACCACGTTAGACCGCTTAATCTGGATACCTCGATTGTAGTAATTGTATTTAGACTCATCCTTATTGGCGATGGTGATAAATTTCCCCTCGGAAAGGGTTAATGTCGTTTCGTCGATAGGTTGGAAGGAGATGTTGGTGATCTGGTCAAAATCCCAAAGGATGGGCGTGTTTTCATCTACGTTCCCATTTTTGTCAACGACAAAGATATCGGTTTGATTGGAGCCATCGTTTTGATTTGCACCGTATCGGATGTAATGTTTGACGTTGGAATTGATTACCGTGACGATACATGGCCATTGGAGTGATGCGTGAATCTTATCCTGACCTTTGACGAGTGTCTGGATACCTTGAATCTTGAATGGCTCGTATTCTGAGTTCACAGAAAAGACGTGACTACTCCTACTTGCCACTTTGGTATCGTCGATAATAAACGTGGCATTGCCAAAGTGGGTGTTCGTCCGGATATTTACCGTGTTGATTCTACCACCAAGGTAATAGGTAGCCTTATCATCGGCTCTCACGTTCAAATTGTGCAAGTTGGCAAAGACATGTGTTGCAACGATGGCATTGAGGTCGTCAGTTACTCCATCACCTATTGCCCCCATGTCGCTATACCGGACCACACCGCTGGCAATAATTTTTTCGATCTCTTCTTGGGTTAGAATACCCCCGTTGTTCCCGTTATTATCCTTATCATCAATTTCATTGGGAGATGATTGACACATTGGCAATGCCATGATAGTCAGCACCGTCGCAAAAAAGAGAAGGACTCGTTGCAGTTTTATCATAGCTAAAGTTTTAAACGCGGCATTTTTGTTAGCCGTTGGTTTGTTGATATAAAAATGACGTTCAGTGTATTATTACATCTTTAAACATGTAAGGGTTATCGCTTACCCGCAATTGTTTGCCGCTGGTGGTTACAACATTCTTGAGGATAACCTCTTCCGTTTTGACGTAGGGGTACTTTTCGATGTAGGAGTCATCTTTCATCTCCCCGTTGAAGTCAGCGAAAATGGCAGGGCCTTCGTATTCATTGGGATGCCCGTCATCTTCAATCCGGAGGTTCTCGATGGTAATCCGCTCGGGCATGTAACAGGTGTAACCGAAATCGTGTTGACCTGAGTTGTTGCCCCCGATCAACCTGACTTTGCCACTGGCCACGTTCGTTGGGATAAAAACGCAGTTTCGAATAATACATTCACCTTGCCAGGTGCTGCCGTAATCATCACGCAGGTTGATAAAGCTACCGCTTTTCACGGTGGAGTTCTCTACGATGAGAATCCCGCTGCCAATAGCGTTAATCCCCTGGTGTCCCAATGTTGAATTGCGGATGGTGGCATTGGCAACACCCATATGCGCGTCGAACCGCGAAAAGGTGCAGTTATCGTACACGAGGTTCTTGCAGTAGTTGGACCCAATGATGCCCCAGTACGTGCGGTCGTGAATATCGTTCGTCTGCCTGCAGTTTTCAAAGGTTACATTCAACGCCCTATTCACGGAGATATCGTAGCTACCCATTGAGACCGGGACACCGGCAGCACCAATGGTTCGGTACGTTTTATGGCCGGTGAGGATGCAGTTTTTGACGGTGACATTTGAGCAGTTGCCGATATTAATGAATCCGCCGTAGGGCGCTCCACTCTCCCCCTCGCCGGTAACGTGGTGTTCCAGACCATCGATAACGACGTTAGACCGCCGGACGGAGATCCCGCGGCTGTAGTAGTTGTAGCGAGATTCTTCCCTGTTGGCAATGGTCGTGAAATGTCCACCGGTAAGGGTCAAGGTCTGCTCATCAATGGGAAGAAAGGTGATCTCCGTCACCTGGTCAAAATCCCAGATAATGGGCGTGTTTTTATCCACCAACCCCTCTTTGCTCACCAAAAAGATATCGGTCTGATAAGAACCATCATTTTGGTTGGGACCGTACCGGATATACCGTCTCGCGTTGGCATTGGTCACGGTAATTAACCCGCTTCCGGGCAGGGGAAAATCGATAATCGCCTGATTTTTCCTCAACGGGGTCACCTCGCTCAAGGTAACCGGTTCAAGGGAAGAGCTTACAAGGAAAACCGGGGAGTTTCGGTTTTCCACATCGGTATCATTAATAATAAAGGCCGCGTTGCCGAAATCGGTATTGGTTCGGATCTCCACCGTGTGATCCCCCCTGCCAATGTAATAGGTGGCTCCTTTGTCGGCTTTCACGGTGAGCCCATGTTCGTTAGCGTACGCGTGTGCGGCGGCTATCGCCTTCACGTCATCAGTTTTCCCATCACCCTTCGCACCGAAATCACGATAAGTTACCCACTCTTTAGAGGAGAGGTCACGGGTGAGGTTTTGCGCGATTGTCATCGTGCTCCATGCGACAACCCATAGGCAAACAATAAGTCCCGTTTTTTTCATTTTCTTTCAAGTCAACGCGATCGCATTATTTTTCTATATCCCTTTTGCGCTTTAGGGCTTCCAGGAAGTAGTAATCGGCATAATTCAGCGGAACGTCCACCTCCGAGTTGTGCGGTAAGCTCCCGACGGAGTGCATCAGGATAAAATGGCCATTTTCGCCCAGGGGAGCCAAGTACTCCGGACCGGATAGGGTGTGCATGATAGTATCGGCCCACGCCTTGTAGTCCTTCTTGGAGGAGTAGGCCGATAGTTCATAAAGGGTTGATGCCAATATCGCGCCGGCTGATGCATCGCGGTAGGTATTCGGCACATCGGGGGAGTCGTAATCCCAGTAGGGAACTCCATCCTCGGGGTAGTTGGGGTGGTTGGCGATGAATTCGAGCGCTTTCTCTGCCTGGTCCAAGTATTTCTGGTCGCCCGTTTCCCGGTAACATATCACGAAACCGTATACTCCCCACGATTGTCCCCGTGCCCAGGTGCTTTCATCGCTGTAACCCTGGTGGGTATTCCGGTGGCGTATCGTGCCGTCTTCTTTGTTGTAATCGATCACGTGCCATGTGCCATAATCGGGACGGTAATGATTTTTAATGGTGTTATCGGCATGGGTAACAGCTATATGGTAAAACGAGGAGTCCCCGGAAAGTTTCGTGGCGTTAAAAAGCAGTTCCAAGTTCATCATGTTGTCGATGATGACCGGGCACTCCCAATCTTTCGATGGGTTCGCGTTCCACGACTGAATGATGCCAGCTTCCGGGATGAAGCGGGTGGAGAGCGATTTGGCCGCGTTGATGATCACCTCTTCGTACGGTTTTTCCATTAAACGAAGTCCGTTCCCGTAGCTGCAGTAGATCATGAACCCCACGTCATGGTTGCCGGTATAGTACTGTATCGTGTCCAACGCCTCGGTGTACTTCACCGCGTACGGAATCCACGCCTCATCTCCAGTCAGCTCGTAGGTGTACCACAAGCTCCCCGGGAAGAAACCGGAGGTCCACTCTTGGGGAGGAATGTACTTCATCTTCCCGTCGATAATGGACTTGGGGTTCAATAGGGTCGGTGACGCTTCTAGTTGTTCAATCATTAAGCCAAACTGTTGGGCGATAAAGTCGATGGTGTCATCGGCTTCTTGCTCTTGTTTCACGGTGCACGAAGTCATCAACCCTATTGAAAGCAACAAGAGGGTGAGTTGTAGTAGATTCTTCATTTTCATTCCTGTTTTTATACTGCTCATTGTTAATTGATTTTGAATCCAATTTTCTTTACCTCCCCGTTTTCCTCCAATTCAAGCTCCATCTCGTTTAGGGAGAGTTGAAAGTCGGATACCGATTTGAGTTTAATTGTAGGGGGGGCATTTTCATATGGCACCACAAACGTGATAAAACGACTGTTGGGTTGATTTGATGTTTTATTTATAACATACCTGAGTGCCGGGCGGGGTTCTTTAGCATTATACTTAAAAGAGACCCAACCCTCCTCTTCTTCCAACTGCATGCCGGGTTGAGGTTGGGATTGCAGGAGCACGTTCCACCCCTCTGTAAAACTCGAGGAGAATGAGTGTTCTGCGTGGTTAACAGTGGCATTACCGGGAGCTAATTGAAAATGGATGGCCACTTCACCTTCCGCGTTGCCGATAGCATCGTCTACGATCAAGAAGTACCTTTTATCCACGAAGAAAAGCGTGCGCCGGTGGGTGAGGTTGTCGTAGCTGGCATTTTCCACTATCAGCACGTCAAGGTTATCTCCCGGCTGCCATAACAGAAGGCGTGGGTTATAGTCAGAATTTCCCCCGTTTAAGGTGAGGGTCTGGTGCACCCTCGTTTGCCTGAACCAGGCACGTCCTTCGGGATCCCCGCTGTATATATAACATCCTGCGTCGGGCATCAAGGTCCTCCCCCCGGCGTAGAGGCTAAACGTGCCGTTATCGGGCTGAGAGTGCCACCCACCGTCCGGTCCACACTTCAAGACCATGCAAATGGCACTGGCCGTCCAGCCGCTGCGCATCGAGTAGAACCCGCTGGTCGGGAGGGCATATGAAGTGGAGTCGGGTGTCCTTCCCTCTTTACCGTTGGTCCCCAGGTACAGGAAGTCCTCTCTTCCGAATAGATCTGCCCATCTTCTAAATAGCGCGTTATGTTGTCCCGGGTTCCCTTCCCATGCGTCCCCGAATTGAACGACAGTTCCATTAGGAAAGCATAACTTCATTGGTACCTCACACATTTTCTCCACCTTCTCGATGTATGATTTCGGGAATGCGTTTTCAAATCCATTCATCGCGGTTAATTCGTAGGTTCTAAAGAACCAGCTGATAGACCCGATGTGGTATCCCATGGTCAACTCACGCTGATGCCCATCGGGATACACTTGGATGTCGATCTCTTCGATTAACCGCCGGATAGCTTCCCGTCTCCACTTATCTGAATCGTTGAATTCAGGGAAAAAAATAGCGATAAAAGCCAGGCCTTCCGCCTCCATCAACGCCCAATTGCTCGAACTTGAGTACTTTGTCATCAGGTAGCTCGCGTGGTCATACAGGCTGTTCAGAAAAACCACCAGCGCCTCGGGCGTGAAGTTTGGGGAGTCGATAAAGTGTTGAAAAAGCTCAACCCATCTATTGCCCCTTATCCCGGCTTCAATAGAACGCCAGGCGTATTCGTGCGATTCATCGTTTGGGTTTTTCTTCACCCAATCCATCATCTGGTCAACCCAAGCCTTGGCGTATTTTTCATCGCCCGTGTGCCAGTACGCACGCGCCATGGCATTCCAAAAAGTCATCCGGTTCAACTGCCAGACCCACTCGTTGTCAGGAACGGGGCGAAAGCCCCAGTTGATATCCTCCCCGCAAAAATAACGGGGATAGGAGGGCTGACCTACGAAGATATGGCTAAGTGCATCGTTGGCCACCTCGAGGTCAGATTTCGATGCGATGTTACCTTTAAAGGCTTCCCTGTCTTCCCTATTGATGGGATGTCTCACGTTATTTCTTGTACGAAAATAATCCAGCAAGGCACCCGCTTTCAAGGTGTCGTTAACGGTGTCCAACCGGAGCTTTTCCGGTAAGCATGAATCGTTAAGCCTACCGAGTAAAAGATGCAGGGAGCCATTATCACCGCCACTATATCTATCGTTATCGTTAACGGTACATGCAGTTTGGCTGATGAAAAACAGGAAAACAACTACAACTACAACCCTCATACGACTGTTTTACCTTTAGTGAACTATTTCGTTAAGCCAAACGAGCAGAAGACAAGTTCACTTGGATTATGCCGTGGCGAGAAATAGTCTAACTTTAGTGAACTATTTCGTTAAGCCAAACGAGCAGAAGACAAGTTCACTTGGATTATGCCGTGGCGAGAAATAGTCTACCTTTAGTGAACTATTTCGTTAAGCCAAACGAGCAGAGGACAAGTTCACTTGGATTATGCCGTGACGAGAAATAGTCTAACTTTAGTGAACCTTTGATGTTTACAGCGAGAAGATGAGGGAGGCGGCACCGATCGTTCCCGCCATGTTCCCCAACTGCGCGGGAACGATTTCCGTGTTTACAGCGCAATCGCTCATGGCATAGCGAAAAGCCGCTTTTCTCACCTTTTCGAAGTAGAAGTCGCCCGCTTCCGGTAATCCTCCACCGATAACTACCCGTTGCGGGCTGAACACGTTGATAAAGCCGGCGATACCGTGGCCGAGGTAGTCACAATGCTGGTTTAAGCACTTCACCGCCAGGGGATCCCCTTTTTTGTACAGCTCCACGATGAATCTTCCCGTCACCTCATCCTCTGCGGTTTCTACACCCTGTGCTGCCTGTTCAGCTATGAATGTTCGAATAAGGGCGGCGGTAGAGGCGTATGCTTCCAAGCATCCCACGGAGCCACACGCGCAGTCTATACCGTTTGCGATAAAGGGAACATGCCCCAGCTCGGTACCTCTATTGGCGTACCCGTTGAAGAGCTTGCCATCAATAATCACCGCCCCGCCAATACCGGTTCCTACCGTGACGAAAACGATGCAGTGGTAGCTTTTGCCGGCTCCAAACATGGTTTCACCTAGCCCCATGACGTTGGCGTCGTTGGCCAGGATGGTGCTGAGTTTCGTCTCCGATTCAATACGTTGTGCCAGGTGAATATTCTCCCACCCTACGATGTTTTCCGCCCCGCCCAGCACGATCCGGTTCGTCTCATCGATAATACCCGGGGTGCCTATGCCGATTCCTTTCAGCTTTACCTTATGTACCGAGCTCGCGTACGCTCTCACATCGTTAATGCACTCCAGTAGCTGATGAATCACGGCTTCGGCGGAGATATCTGCCGAGGAGGGTCGTGTACCTTGATACAACACCTCCCCTTGCCGGTTCACCAGGGCGTACTTAATAGCGGTTCCGCCCAAATCAAGTCCAATAGATGTTTCCATAATGTTTTTTTTAAGTTTTTTCTACCCAGATAGGCGAGCTCCATGCCCACTGCTGGTTTCTCTGCCTTACCCGAACGTAGTAATAATCCACTTCCCGTTCGGCTGCCATATCTTCCATGTAATGCATTACCTGGAAGGCGCTCTCCGGTATAGCCCGGTTGAACGAGATCGCTTCGCTTAACCACCCTATCATGAAGTGAGACTTAGATCCCTGCAACAACTCCCCGATCGTGTGCGAGAAGCTTTTCCCGTTGAAGTCGGCCGTCAGTATCCCATCTTTCGGGATCGTTAGGTCGAGGATCACGCCTTGCATTGCCGGTGTGGTGGTGTTAGGGTTTTTGCTGCTATACATGTCCAGTACAACCTCTTGACTCGAGGCCGACACCACACGGTTCACCCGGGTTTCGAACTTGCTTTTGCCCGGTTGAGGCGAGGTGAAAGCGGCACCCCTGAAGCAAGGGGTCACTTGGTTGATCGTTCCCTTATCAATCGACAATTTCCCGTCCCAATGGACGTATTCCTCCTCTCGGTTCCATCCAAACTCCACTTTTATCTTACACCGGATCGTCTCCTCCTCGGGTATCACCGGGATAAGGGGCCCGTTCATCCGCGCGATGCATTTCCCGTTTTTAATGATATCCACGTAATCGATCAGGTTTTCGCCCTCTACATACAAGTAGATTCGTCGGTTATTCCTCCGGGTAGTTTCACCCATGATGGCGTCGTTGATCCTGAAGTCGATCTTGATGTTATCACCCGTGGCGCATGCTACGTTTCGGTTCTTGAGCGCGTTCCATACGTGCTCGCGCGTAAGGGAGGGTGCTAGCACCATCACGCGTCCGTCACCATAGCTTCCCGGGTACCCGGCATGTTGGTCGGAGGAGCCGATGATGCCGAACTTATGCCCCTGTTCCAGACCGTACAGTACCGTTCCTTCCCATTGCCTGGGTCCCATGTCGTGGAGGTAGTTGTAGTCCCCGTCGTCGCTCTCTGCCAACCCGTGGCGGGAGTACATCTCGACGAAGGGGGTCTGCTCGCCCTCTTCAAACGACTCCCAGTTGTAGCCGCGGTAGCCCGTTTGGTACCCCATGTGATGGGGGGTTACAAACGCTTTCTCCCCCTTCAGCGCGGCCTTCAGGCCCATGGCGTTGGTCGGTTCCACCATCTTGGCCTCCAGATCGTACAGTAGTGCCACGTGGTCGCCGTGCGCCATATCGTGGCACTCGTAACTCAAGAAGGCGAGGAACTCGTTCTCCCGGTTGTACTCGTTCGTCATCTTCACGTATTCATCCCATTTGCCCGCCCTCAGCTTTTTGAACGCCTTGGTATGGTAATCGATGACCCTTCGCAGACGGGGGTCATCCCTGCCGGGAATATCTTCCCACATGGCATGAGGGGTGATGGAAACGAAGTCGAGCTGCTCCTTCGCCGCCTCGAAAGCACTTCTCATGTCACCGTGACCGTACGTGAGGTTGCAGTGGCTGTGTATATCCCCCCAGAACACCTTTAGGTCACGTGGGGGAGGCAGTATCTCTAACCCTTTTCTCGTCTCCAGCGCTTTTCTCGTCCCCTCCGGCGCTTTTTCCGATTCCGGCGTTTTTTTCGAGTTCTTGTTGCAACCTGGTAGCAGGCTACCTGTTGCGGCCAAACCCACGAATGTCCATCCACTACGCTTTATAAACTTTCTTCTGTTCATGTATGATCTGTTTTTTCGGTTGATACTATGTTGATCAGGGGGTGGCTCAATTAATACCGAATAGTTGGTTGGGTTTTACTTCAACTCCTTGATAAGCATGTTGTCATCTGTTCTCTTGGCATGTTGCTTCATCTCCTCCTTCATCTCTTGGTAGTTGAGCTCATGTTTTGGGTTATGCACCAAGTTGGTCGTTTCCCCCTTATCTTTCGACAGGTCGAACAACTGCTCCCTGTTTTTGAAGAACCGGTAAAAGGTGTACTTGTAATTCCCTTTGATCACGCACCATGCCCGTCCATTTATCGCATCGAGGTGCGTTTCGATGAAGATACTCTGGTGCGGTTTAGCCGTTCCGTTGATGATCCCTTTCAGGCTTATCCCGTGTAGTCCTGCCGGTATGGTCGCATTGCCGTAATCACAGAGAGTGGGGTAGAGGTCAATCCCGGTATTCACCAAGGCGTCTACCTCCTTCTGTTCAGTAGGTAATTCTCCCTTTGGCGGTTTTACGATCAACGGCACCCGGGTCGTTTCTTCAAACAGGGCTCGCTTCTGATTCCACCGGTGGGCAGCGACCCCCTCGCCATGGTCACTGGTGAAGATGATCAAGGAGTTATCGTACAGCCCTTTTTCTTCTAACAGCTGGATCAACTCGGCGATATGGGCGTCTACCCGTTCCACAAGCCTGTGATAGGCATACAGGTAGTTTCGCCAGTCCCGCTCCGAATAGTTCTCCGTGGGGTATAGCCTTGGCGACATTCTTTTATGGTGCATGAGCAACTCAGGTAGGCCATCGGTCGCGTTAAAGTTCGCGGGTAGCTCAGGGAGCACCGCATCGTCGGATATGGTTACTTCACCGTAAGGTAAGGTTTGGGAGCGAGCGTACTCGCAAATCTCGTGCGGGTTCAAGTAGGAGGCAACAAGGAAAAAGGGCTTCTCCCTCTCCTCAGACAGCACCCTTTCGATATGGAGCGCCATATCGGGGTCGTACATCCCGCATACCTTTCTGAACCCGAACTCGCCGTCGGGCAACTCCACCGTGGGTATATGCCATTTACCGGCATACAGGCAGTCGTAGCCGGCCTCTTGCATCGTGAAGCCGATGGTTTTCACTTTCTCTTCGTCAGGAAGCGGGTCGTTGTTTTCAAGTACCGACACTTCGTTGGGCATCTTCCCGGTCATGATGCTTGCCCGCGATGGGCCGCTGAGGGGGTAAGCACAGTACGCCCTCGTGAACACGATGCCATCTGCCGCCAACTGATCCATGGCTGGCGTGTGCAGATGTTGGTTTCCCCGGTTGCTCATCGCGTTAGCGGTCTGTTGGTCGGTCATGATGAGGATGATATTCGGCCGTTCACGATTGGATTGGGTCGACACCGTAGTTTGGCTCGCTCCCGCGCCATGTATCGGCAGGGCGGTTATCGTGGAGCAAGCGATCACTTTTCCTATACGTATGATTTCGTTTTGCATCGAGGTGGTATGTTTTTGGCACAGTTAGTGCGCTGATAAGCATCGATAAAAATAGCACTTTAATTCTTGGGTACCCTCCTAACCTTGGATTTAAATCATAAAATATGCTTTTCCCTTCAATTTTTGCTTAGGTTAATCGACGGGTGGACTACAAAACAAAAGTAGATAAATAGTTTCAGAAATAAAACAGTTTTTTAGTCGTTGTTTTATTTCCTTAAATCACTATATTTGTGAAAGATTAGCTCTTCAACGAAACCGAATTGAGTGTACATGGGTAACGATCTGATGCGGTATATCTGAAATTGGTTGGAACAAAAATGATCCTTATAAAAATATTTTAATCACAATAGCCTGAATAGTAGTGCTTTGAATAACAATACTTGAAGAGCTTTTGCATTAGCAATAGAAATTTGAACAAAATGTTGAAGAATATGGAAACGAACAACCCGTTTGGCCAGCGCAAAATTACCCGACGAACAGCGTTAAAGTACATGGGCTTGGGTGCCGCATTAATCCCGGCGAGCTGGTACCTGACGGGGTGCTCCGGTCGATCGAAAATGGATTGGGCGGATATTAAGCCGGACATAGAAAATGTGCCGATTGACAAGATGACCTACACCACCATCTCTAAAACGGGGGATAGAATCTCCCTGCTTGGTTTTGGTACGATGCGTTACCCCACCGTGGAACGCGAAACGCCGGAAGGGGTGCGGCGGTTTATCGATGAGGCGAAGGCGGAGGAGTTAATCGATTTCGCCATGACCCATGGGGTCAACTACTTCGATACAGCCTGGGGGTATCACCAAGGCGAGTCGGAAATCGTTACCGGTAAGCTATTGAAAAAATACCCGAGAGAGAGTTTTTTCGTGGCGACGAAAATGCCGGGGAGCGCGAAATCAAGGGAAGATGCCATCGCGATTTACCACAAGCAGTTAGAGAAGATGCAGCTCGATTATTTCGACTACTACCATTTGCACAGCTTGTCGAACGACCGGGCGTATGAACGCCTCTATAAGGAGTGGGGCATACTCGATTTTCTTTTGAACGAGAAAAAGGAGGGACGCATCCGCAACCTGGGGTTTTCGTTTCACGGGAATCAAGCGTTTTTCGATAAGCTGCTCGCAGAACCGATCGAGTGGGATTTCGTGATGATCCAGATGAATTACCTTGATTGGAAATACGGGCGTGTACCTGCCAGTTACATGTACAGCGAGTTGGAAAAGAGGAATATCCCCGTTATGATCATGGAACCGCTCTTAGGGGGCCGGTTGACGAAAGTGAGCCGCAACGTGATAGAGATGATGACGGAGGAGCGCCCGAACGATACGCCTGCACGTTGGGCGTTTCGCTTCGTGGGTTCTCACCCGCGGGTGATGGTCGTGTTGAGTGGGATGACATTGCTGGACCACTTGAAAGAAAACATTAAAACCTATTCGCCCCTTGAGCCGATGACGGACAAGGAGAAGGAGATCCTTCAAAAAGCTGCCGATATTATCACGACGTATAAAATCATTCCTTGCACCGATTGTAAGTATTGCGTGCCTTGCCCGTACGGGGTAGATATTCCGGGAATCCTTTTGTATTTCAATAAAGCCACGTACGACAGTAATGTCCCGAACCTCGACGGGCCACGCGACGCGGAATTCAAGAGGGCATCCCGTGCCTTTTTGGTCGATTACGATCGTACCATTCCCGAGTTGGAACAGGCCAATCACTGTATCAATTGTGGCGAGTGCATACCAACGTGTCCTCAACGGATAAAGATTCCCTCGGAGTTACTCAGAATAGATCATCTTGTTCAACAATTAAAAGCGCGGTAATATCATGTTAAAAAAAATAAGGGTTGCCCTTACCGTTATCTTCGGGTTGCTAATCACGTTGCTCTTCCTAGATATTTCTGGGGTCTTGCACCGCTACTTCGCCTTCGCGGCCAAACTGCAATTCGTTCCCGCCCTGCTCGCGCTGAACGTGGTAGTACTTGTCGTGCTGGTGCTTCTGACGCTTATTTTCGGGAGGGTTTATTGTTCCGTTATCTGTCCTACCGGTATTTACCAGGACGTGGTGGCCTTTTTCGCACGGCGGGTAAAGCCCAAAAAGAGACGCCGCTACGCTTACTCGAAGGCTAAAACCGTGTTGCGGTGGGTTGTGCTGGTCATCTTTGTCATAGGGGTGATCGCCGGGATTGGCGTTATCCCCGCGCTGCTGGATCCCTACTCCCTGTACGGTCGTATGGTTACCGAGTTGTTAAGTCCCCTTTATAGCGGTGTGAATAACCTGTTTGTGAAAGCGTTGGGGGATGGGAGCTATACGTTCGTTGAAGCCGATATATGGATGAAGAGCGGGGTCAGTTTCGCGTTAGCCCTATTGACATTGCTCGTTATCGGCTATTTGGCCTGGCGAAGCGGACGTACCTATTGCAACACCATCTGTCCCGTGGGGACCCTATTGGGCTACTTGAGCAAGCTCTCTTTCCTGAAAATTCAGATCAACCCTTCCAACTGTATCCAATGTGGACGATGTGTACGCGATTGCAAGGCATCGTGCATTGATATGAAACATCATGCCGTTGACTATTCCCGTTGCGTCTCTTGTTTCAACTGCATTGATGCATGCAAGGAAAACGGCATTTCCTACACCTGGAGATGGACTAAGAAGCGAGGAACTGGAAATGGAGAGGGGCAAGATGTGGAAAAAATAGTGGCTAAAAGAATGGCTAATGTAGCAGGTCAAGAAGTGAACATAGAGGCGGGCAAAGCTGAGGGAAAAGCAGTGCAACAAGTCACTGGTAAAGCCCCGAACTCCCGGAGGGAGTTTATTACCACATCGTTGCTTATCGCGGGTGCCGCCGCGGAGTTGAGGGCCCAGGAGAAAAAGCGAAGCATGATCAAGTACCCGGCGGTCAGGAAAGAGCGATTTAACCGGGTGAAACCGGTAACGCCCCCCGGGTCGGTCAGCCGCGAGCACCTGAACGATACCTGTACCGCTTGCTTGCTTTGCGTGGCGAAATGTCCCGAGAAGATCATTCGCCCTTCGGTAAACGAGTACGGCTGGGAGTTTGTCATGCAGCCCACCCTCTCTTTCGAGAAGGGGTATTGCCGGACCGATTGTACCATCTGCTCCGACGTGTGCCCTACCGATGCGATCAAAAGGCTCACGGCAGAGAACAAAACCCAAACGGCGATTGGTCATGCGGTCTACGTTCGCGAGAACTGCGTGGTGGTAAGGGATGATGTGAACTGCGACGCCTGTTGGCGCATATGCCCCACCGACGCCATCACCCGCGAGTACCGGGATGATGGCAAACCTTATGTTCCGCCGGCTGATAACCCGAACGCGAGCACAATTAATCTACGCCTCGTTCCCGTGATCGACAAGGACAAGTGCATCGGCTGTGGGGCATGCGAGTATATTTGCGCGGCCCGCCCGTTGGCCGCGATACACGTGGAGGGCTACGCTACCCACCGGCTTCTTACCTGAAAGCCGGTGGGCAGTGTCATCCGCCTAATTATAAGGCACTATCTCCTGCAATATTTTTTCTTCGTACCAGGGGTCTTCTACTTTCTCAAGGAGCTGGGCAAGTTGTTCCAAAAGGAATGCGGCCTCCTCGGGGTAATCAGTTAAGGACAAGTTGTTCAACTGGTAGGGATCCTTGGCGTCGTGATAGAAGTAGGTCTGCTTCAAGCTTTTCGACTTCCTGTCGATGCTGAGTGCCAACGTGTAATCGGCCGTCTTCACACCCCTTATCTCGGGGAAGTAGTTGGTTACTTTTCCGTTTTCATCCTTGTCACCGTCCAGGTTCCGGATATATAGTGCGCTCTGTGGCAGGGGTGAAGATGGATTCCCAGTTAAGAGGTAGTCGGCGTAGTTCTCCCCCTGTACGCTACTTGGTATCTTGTCGCCCAACCCGCTCAGCCCGATTAACGTGGGCATAATATCGGGGCTGGAGAGGAGCAGGTCGGTCACCCGTGGTTCCAGCTTACCCGGATACCTTACCATGAAGGGGATAGCGGTGGCCTCGGTGTAGGGCGAATTTTTCGCGTCGCTTACCCCTTGGCTGGTCATTGTATCGCCATGATCCGAGGCGAATACCACGATGGTGTTATCGGCCAAGCCAAGGCTGTCGAGCACCGAAAGTAGCCGTCCGAACTCCCTGTCTACGCCCGTTACCTGTGCGAAATAGTAGGGAGCCGAAGTGGCTTTCTGTATGGTGGTATCGGCATTATCCCGGATAAGTAGCTCTCCCAACGTTTTGTCTTTGTATAGGTTGTAATCCTCTTCCATGCAGTCATTGAGCGACCGGTATGGATGGTGGGGTGGGTTCATGCTCATCATCATGAAGAAGGGTTTGCTACTGTCTCGCTGACCATTCCGGTTAATCAGGTACTCGACCGCGATATCCACCTCGTGCTTGGGTGACCATTCCCGGATCTCGTGACGTTTCCCTTTGGTATCCCAGTAGTGAGGCTTTTTATGCACATCGAAGGTGCCGTATGAATACCAGAAATCAAAACCATGTCGCTTTTCGGGCGGCGTGTACGCGTCCCAAACCGGGTTGCGGCCCTCCACGTATTGACCCGGGTTATCGGGGTCGTTGGGGGTGGGGCAGTCCAGGTGATACTTTCCTATATAGGCGCAGTTGTACCCGTTTTGGCTGAACACGTCGCTGATGGTTACAGCATCGATCGGGAGGGTGTTAAACGGGCGGCTCGAGTTCACGTTTAATGGCACTCCACTCTTGTTGGGGTACATACCCGTGAACAAAGAGCCACGATGAGGGCTGCTGATGGGGGTGTTACTGTACGCCGATGAAAAGACCACCGCCTCACCGGCAAACTTGTCCAGGTTAGGGGTGATGACCGGGTCGCCCTTGTAGTGAATGTGAGAGGCGTACGGTTCGTTGCTCCAGAACCCCATGGCGCTGTTGCGCATCTGGTCGGGGAACACGTAGATGACGTTGGGGGAGTCAGCATCCTGACCCGTTGCTTTTTCTCCCGGCACACAGGCGGGAAGCGGGAGCAACCCGACGATTCCCAAGTATGGGAGGGTTTTATGCATTCGTTTCATATGATATTTTATTTTGATTTTTATGTTTCGTGTTCATTGATTCAGTGTGATAATTCAACGTGCTTGGCTCTACGGTTGATCATCTCCACGCGGGAGCAGCACCTCGCGCGGCAAGGAGGAGCTGGTTACAGCGCACCCTCAAGCCGCATCTTACGCGTTAGCGCCTCCAGGAAGTAGTAGTCGGTGTAGTTGAGGGGGACATCAATCTCGTTGTCATGCGGGATGCTCCCCACGGAGTGCATCAATAAGAAATTCCCGTTGGTACCCACGATGGCCGTGTACGCGTCGCCGGCCAACGATGTCATGATCTTGTCTGCCGTCTCCCGGTACTCCGGTCTGTCGTAATCCACCAGCTCGTATAACGCCGAGGCGGCAACAGCGGCGGCCGACGCATCACGCGGCTCGTTGGGGATGTTGGGCGCGTTGTAGTCCCAGTAGGGAACCAGATCGGCCGGAAGGTTTTCGTGGGTGAAGATGTAGCGGTAGATGTTGTCGGCCATATCGAGGTAACGTTGATCCTTCGTGTAACGATAGGCTACCGTGAAGCCGTATAGACCCCACGCTTGGCCTCTTGACCATGCCGATTCGTGGGCGTACCCCTGCGCGTTTTGCTTGCTCCGCACGCCCCCCACCTCTTTATCGTAGTCAACCACGTGGTAGCAACTCCAGTCGTCCCGGTAGTGGTTCTCCATGGTTTTGTCGGCGTGCGAAACCGCTATGTTGTGAAAGGTGGAGTCGCCCGAGAGCTGGGTGGCCTTGAAGAGTAATTCCAAGTTCATCATGTTGTCGATGATTACCGGGCACATCCACCCCCGCTCGGCCTGCCATCCCCGGTCCTCGTCCCAGCTTTGGATAACTCCAGCCACCGGGCGAAATCGGGTGGAGAGCGACTTGGCCGCCTCGATGATCACCTCCTCGTAAGCCTCGTTGCCAGTCACCCGAAGCGCGTTACCAAAACTGCAGTCGATCATAAAGCCCACGTCGTGGTGCCACTTCAAGTGTTTGATGGTGTCTAGGTTTTCGGTATACTTAATTCCCACCTCCAACCACTTGGAGTCGTTGGTGAGGTCGTACATGTAAAACATTGTGCCGGGGAAGAAGCCGCTCGTCCAGTCTTGCTTACCGATATAATGCACGTGTCCGTTTCGCGTGGTACGCGCGTTTAATATTTTTCCCGACTCTTCGATTACCTTCACCTGGTATCCTATCTGGGCTTCGGCGGTCTTTATCACCTTTTGGAATAGGTCGGCTGTCTCCCGCGACTGTTTTTGGCCGTTACCTCCCGAGCAGGCGACCAGTGCGACCGCGAGGGGAAGGATCATGAATATTCTCATATTGTTTTGTTTTATTGATATTAACTTACTTAACTTTCGCATGTAACTGTTTTATCGCTTTCAGGCTCGACTGGCGTGAATTTCGCGACCCATCTGCCGTTTGATCGCTAAAAGAAAAGAATTCTGTTTACAGCACTTTTGCTGCCGACCCCTTGGTTCACGGGATCGAACAAGTTTAGTTTGCCTGTTTTTCTAGCGTGAACTCCACGGGGATACCGTGTTGACATGTGATTGATAGGATCGTGTTGTTTCCCGAAACCTGGAGATCCAGGGCGGTGACCTCGGTAACCGGCCTGTATCGTCCTTTCAAGGTGAGCCGCTTGGTGGTTGGTTGGCATTCCTGCGCGGTGGTGTAGCTGTACTCGCCCAGGTTGAGGTCCGGGTCGCATACGCTCAGGTGAATCCGGTTGCCTTTAGGCTGTATCATCACCATCACCTCCTTGTCACAGGCGGTGAGGTAGTCGTCGTTACCCCCTTCCAGCGCATCGAAGATGGCGTACCCCCTCGCGTTGCTATCGCCATCTTTCACGATATGCGCCACGAGGTCGTGCTTCAACACGCTATACCCCGTCTGCCCCTTTTGCAATGCCCGCTGCTGCGAGCGGGTCGCGTCCATCACGATCATGTACTCGTACGATTCGTTGTCAGGTGCCGTCCCGTGATTGATGTAGGCGGTGGCGAAGTTCCCCTCGGTGGGTTGCATTCGCTTGTTCTCTCTCGATTGCTGCGCTTTTTTCTCAATCACGAGTGGTTGCCCGGCCGGAATGTAGTAAAGCTCTCCCGTCAAGCTTTCAATTAGGAGATCTTTGGTCTCCCCTTTGTCGACCTCTTTCCTGTAAGGGAACGCCGATACTTTCTCCTGGTTGATGACGATAGTCTCGCCCTCCTCCCATAATGCCTGTTGGAAGAGCGTGGTCTCGGTAGGATACTCCCCGTTATCGTTGCCGATAGCGGAACCCAAGGCAATGATCTTATTGCCGAAGGCGAAGGCCGACTTCCGGGCGTGGAATGAAGGGGTGAAGCGCTCCCGATCCCGTTCGCCCAGCTTCATAGCGAACATACCGAACTCACCGACATTCAAGCGAGATGCGCCGGCGAACGACTCGGGTTGGCGCAGCATATCGCTGCCCTGCAGGGGGGATTCCAAAAGCTCCAGTGGCAGGTGGATGGTGGTCGTCCCAGGGTTCCTGTTCCAGTCCCATCCCGTTTCGCGGTATCGGCTTGCCTCCTCCGTCACGGGGCGCCCGTTGTTCTGGGGCTCAGGCGAGCGGGTTCCGATTATCTGGATGGAGCCGTAGCTCTGGTACCTGCCGAATCGGTTGTCGCGGGTATAGAGCTCACTACCCCACACGTTTTGGGTAAACCCTTTCAGGCTGACCATTTTATTATTGTAGCGGTAAACCCCTTGCGACGCGTGGTTGTAAACGTAGAAGCCCGTGGGGGGCTTGTTGGCGGTAATCCCTCCCTCCCGGAAGGAACGTTCCAACCGCTCGTCGATCGTGTATTTCCTTAACCCTTCCATTAGTCTTAGGTACTCTCCCGCCAGTTCCTTGTCCGGTTGGTAAGGTGCCATGGCCGCGTAGGCAAAGGCCAGCACACCCTCCTTGTTGATGGCCCCATCAAAGGGGTGTCTCCCCGAATTACCGATTCCCCAATCCCTCGTGTTGGATTGGCGGGCGATGGTGAGCAGGGCGTGCTTAAACACCTCGAATGCCTCTTGGGTGAACGTGAATTGGGTGTTGTTGACGTGGTTAAGGTAAGTACCCAAGCTGGCGAAACCGGGTACGGAGTAAGCGGGGTAATGCCCCCCGTGGTGGAAAGCGGTGCCGTCAATCTTGATACCCCCGATGGTACCCGGGGAGTACTGTAGGGAACCGTTTACCCAGCGAGCTAGAGATTTCAGATTCCTAAATCGCTCGTTCTCATCATCGGGCCAAAGCGCACAGGTCAACCGGGGGATCAGCAGGGTGTTCCAGGAGTCGGTAATCTCATCCCTTACGCGGTTATATGGTGCACGTGTCTCCTGCAGTCCGCTCCAGTAGGTCACGGCTTTGCGCGTCTCCTCCCAAATACCTGCCTCCCTCAACACATCCTCCATCCACCAGATTGCCCCGTAGAGGTCGCCAATCTCGTAGCCGTAGTGGTGGTTGGTACCCATCCCACTTTCGAAGGCGAGCCCCTGGTTGAGCATGTAGCGGACGGTTTTCACGAACTCCTTCTTGGCACTTTCGTTCCCATCCGCGTACCAGCTCCGCGATAACAGGTCGAGTAGCTTATTGAGCTGCCCGTAACTGACATCGCCGGGGAGCAGGTTATCTTTCTGCATCAGGGGGGCCCCGCGTTTGGCATCATCCGAGATGGCGAAAAGCGTGGTAAGTCGTTGCAGCTCCTCCACCTCTTTGGCAGATAACCCCCGTTTCTTTAACGATCCCTTCACGTTTTCGTAGACGAGGTTCAGTTGTCCCAGTTCTATGGGCGAAAGGCGAGCCGGCACGGGGATGCCGTGCGGTTGCTGCTCCCACTGGTAAAGTAACCCCCAGTGCCAAAGGGCCCGTGTTAGGTGGCGGTTGTTATCGGGTATCTGCGCATCGGGCGTGGTGCGATGCTCCAGCTGGTTGGAAAATTCCAAGCGGTCTAGCCATACCTTTCCCAAGGGAACGCCTTCGGGTGATTCCACCTCCATGGTAATCACGTCATGCTGGGTCGTTTTCCCCCCTTGAGGAGTCCACATGTCACTGTACGCGATCCATGCGGCCCGCCACCCCGTGAAGTTCATGTTGAAGTTGAACGTGTAGCAGGCGTTGCCCTCCTCATCCTTGAAGGTGAATACCAAAGGGCTGCCCAAGGGTTCCTCGCTATGTATCCAGAGCTTTAGGCCTCCCCTTCGGTTAAACGACTCAGCTACTTTGCGAATACCGGGGTCGGTGAACCGTAGCGATGACTTCTCGGCACTCCAATTCCACAAGAGCGACAGCTCACCATCTTTAAAGTACTCGCGGCTCAGCTGTAATTCACCTGTACTGCCTACCACGGTCACCGTGGTAGGCAGTGTAGCACCCTCGAAGCTCTGGGCGGGCAGCATCCACGCCCCGCTCAATAGCATCCAAGCGAGCAGGAGACGGGATATATAGGTGCAACCCGCGGGCATCTTCGTGCCGACACCTTGTCTCATCGTGCTCACTTAATGGTGAGGGTGAGTGTTACCGTCTTCTCTTTGCTCCCTTGGTAATTGGTGTTCCCCCCCACGAAAACCACGTTGTACGTACCCGGGTTACTGTAACTGTAGGTGTAGGTGAAGAGCTCGTTTCGCATGGACTTGATGCTTGTCCCGTACGAATCAGGGTAAGTCTTACCCTCCTCCCCCGAGTAGAAGGCAACCCAGTCGGGGGCGTTGACGAAATTAAAGACGATCTGCTCATTGGTCGCGTAAGAGGTTTTCTCGGTGGTCACCGAGAAGTCCACCTCCTTCAGGACGTCATCGCAGGAAGCAATGAAGAAGAGGGGAATCAAGAATAGGATTGTATACAGACGTTTCATACGATTTTTGTTTATTGATGAATAAAAAGTATTACCATAGCGGGTTCTGCGTTAGCTCGGTGTTGATGGAGAGCTCCCTCACGGGTATGGGAAGGAACTCGTGCTTCTTCTGTGTCCGTTCGGCGAAAGCGCGGGCCGTGGAGTAGTTGCTACCGGTCGGCCACCTCTTGTCGTACGTGGCTTCACCTAAAGCCGCGATGGCATCGGTGTAAATACCCCACCGCACGAGGTCATATTTGCGGAGCGACTCGAAGCAAAGCTCACGGCCTCTCTCGTTGCGGAGTTCTTGCTGGAACTCGGAATACGATAACCCGGAAAGGGGTTCGATACCGGCTCGTTCACGGACGATGTTGATCGCTTGGTAAGCCAGGGCGGTAGGGCCTTGATTGGCTTCGTTTTCCGCCTCGGCAAGCATCAACAGCACGTCGGCGTAACGAATAAGCGGGTAGTTTATCTGGGTGTAGTTCTTGTGCTTGGGGGTAATGGTCTCCCACTCCCTGCGGAATTTACCGCAAGCGCGTTGCACGATCTGGTTGGCTCTCCAGTCAACGTACTTGTCATTCGCATCTATCGAGTAGGGTGCCATCGAGAGGTCCCTGCGCTTATCGGCGTTGTCATACAGGTCCCACAGGATCAGCGAGCCGCAATAGAACCAGTAGCTGTAGCCCAGACCCTCGGGTGAACCGTTCCGTTGCACGTTACCAATCACGTTACCGATGCGGCTTTCCGTGTAGTTTCCATCCAACTCGCGTGCGCCGATGAACTCAACTTCCCACATTGACTCGTTATACTCCGTGTCGTAGCGGTCGCTTGCCATACATTTCCACATCTCGTACACATCGGGGTTCAACCTGTGCTTGTTGGAATCTTTCACCGACTTGGCATAGCGTGCTGCCATCTCGTAGTAGGGTTTGCCGCCGTTGGTGGGGTATCCTGCCCGGGTGAGTGCCACCCTTGCCAACACGCCCTCTACCACGGTCTTTTTCACGTACGATGGCCGTTTGTCGTACTCCTTGTTGTCTACCATGGGTAAGCACTCTTCCATCTCCTCGATGACCCAGTCCAGCGCTTCGGCCATCGGGGTGGCAGGTAGCGTGGATTTCGAGACATCTTTAAAGGACTCCTTCCGAATGGGTACGTCTTTCCATGCTTGCACCAGCAGGAAGTGGTAGTAGGCCCTTAGGAACTTGGCCTCCCCTTTGATACGCGTTTTCACCGATTCATCGATATTAGCGCCATCTATCCTTTCAATCAGGATATTCGCGCTCTCGATACCTTTGTAAATCGCGTTCCACGCGTAGTAAATATCGGTGTTGCTCGTGTTGTGGCCGTTTCCGTAAACGTCTGCCGAGGTGTTCGCTGCTGGTCGCGCGTAGAAGCTTAAATCGTCCACGTTAGAGATCATGCAGGAGTACCTGTTGCCATACATGTTCTCCATAGCCAGCGCGGAGTAGACCCCAGCCAGCGCCATTTTCGCGTCATTTTCGTTTTGATAAAACTCCTCGGGCGATACGAAGTCATACGCGCGTACATGTAGAAAGTCGCTGCACGATCCCAAGGTGATCGCCACCACTAATGTCAATAGTGTTATTATTTTTTTCATCTTCGCGTTGTTTTTTAAAATGTTAGGGTAAGAGAAGCCGAATAGTTCCTGGAACGGGGATAAGGTGACCAGTCGAAACCGGGTGTCAACACGGTATCGCGGGTGGACACCTCAGGGTCGTTCCCCGAGTAGGAAGTGAACGTGAGCAGGTTTTCCGCCGAAAGGGAGAGCCTAGCCGATGCGATATGAAATCGCTGCAGTAACGCCGGTTGGAAGTTGTAGCCCACGGACACCGACTTCAAGCGTATGAATGAGCCGTCCTCGATGTAGAGGCTGCTGTACTCTTGCGAGCCAACCGCTTTCGAGCGAGGCATGTTGCTGGTGGGGTTCTCTTCTGTCCACCGGTTCATGTAGCTGGCAAACATATTGGTGTGCCTTTTCCCTTGCGGGTTCTCGAAGACCATCCGGTTCGCGTTCAGGATATCGTTCCCCATGCTGAATTGGAAGAAAATGCTTAAATCGAAGTTCTTGTACACGAAGCTGTTGTTCAAACCGCCTATCGCGATGGGATGTCCCTGTCCGATGACGGTCTTGTCGTCGTCGTTAATCACCCCGTCGTTGTTGATGTCGCGGTAGCGGGGGTCGCCGGGTCTCGATTCACTCGAGTAGACTACCACTCCTGGCTTTGGCGTGTAGACCTGAACACCCTTATCGTTAACGGTGATATCAAAATCCTCCTTCTTATAGGTCCCTTCGTACAGGAAGCCGTACATCTGGCCGGCAGGGCTCCCGATGGGGCTGATGTAGGCCGGCATGGTCCGGTATTTATTGTCCCAGTAGATTGAACGTGTCATCGCGATTTGGTCATCGTTCAGCTTGGTAATTTCGTTTTTGTTGAGCGAGACGTTGAACGAAGAGGACCACTGAAAGTCGTTCGTCTGTATGTTGTTGGTTTGTATAGAAAACTCGAGTCCCCGGTTTTGCAGCTCACCAATGTTCATCATTGCTGACGCGTAGCCCGATGAGGGTGCTAAGTCAGCTTGTAGTAATAGGTCGCGGGTGTTCTTTACATAGTAGTCCAGCACGATGTTCATCCGGTCATGCCAGAAGGAGAGATCGACCCCCACGTTATACTGAACGGTGGTCTCCCACTTCAAGTTCTCGTTCTGCATGCTGGTGGGTAGGTAGGAGATCTGCTTGTTGCTGTCGAACGGGTAATGGTAAGTATCACCAGTACCCAGCATTCCCCTATAGTCATAGTTGCCAACGCGGTTATTCCCGGTCTCCCCGTAGCTAAGGCGAAGGCGCCCGTTGGTGAGCAGGTCGCTATCCTTCAAGAAGTCTTCGCGATTAAAAGCCCATGCCAGGGAGGCCGATGGGAAGTAGCCCCAGCGGTTTTTCTTGGAGAACTTCGACGAGCCGTCTGCCCTGAACGAGGCGGTTACGTAATACTTGTATTTGTAGTTGTAGTTTACCCGAGCGAGGTACGAGGAGAGCGTGTTCCCCCCCTTCGATGAATCCACGGTTGGGGTAGCGCTGCTTCGCCCGAAGCCGGCCATCTCGAATATCTCGTTGGTAATGAACGTGCTGGTCATATCGTGCGAGTAGAAGTTCTCCTTTTGGAAGGTGACCCCACCCAACAGGTTCACGCTGTGCCCCTTGTTTTTGAATTGGTAGGTGAGCGTGTTCTCGTTCAATAACCGGTCGGTATTGTTCTGGCGGTAGTACGCGTTGATACCCCTATAGGAGGCGTTTTTATCGTGGTAAAAACCGGTTTTCGTTTTGGAGTTATTGAACTGCTCCACCGTGTAGTTGACCAGTTGGTACCCTCCCGTGGCCCTAAACTTCAAGTTCTTGATGATCTCGTACTCGGCCATCCCGTTGATGCTCAAGTTGTCGGTCGTGGTTTTGCGGTACTCGTTGTAGGCCGATAAGACCGGGTTAAACCGGTAATCTTCGGTCATCTCCACCGCGTCGTCGTAAAGCTCCACCATTAGGTCTTTCCCCGTGGGGGATACGGGCCGGTAGCCCCACACGCTGTACATGAGCGCGTGGCTCACCGAAATGGCGCCTCCCGTGGGGTCCGCACCGTTCCTTTCGGTACGGGTGGCGTTGGTGATAAGGCGCAAGCGCAGCTTATCGTTCATCAGCTTTTGGTCCAAGCTAATCCTCCCTTGGTAACGGTCTAGGCTCGAGTTAACGATGATACCCTGCTGGTTAAAGTAGGAACCGGAAGCAGAGTATTGCAAGTCGCCCTGCAAGCCCGACAGGGAGAGGTAGTGGTTGTTGGTGATTGCCGTGCGGTAGATGGCGTCTTGCCAATCGTACTCGGGTTCGGTGCGGTAAGTCTCCAGGGTACGCCCGTCACGCAAGTAGTTTTCCGCGAACACCTCATCGTCTGCCATGATCTCTTTTTGCAGCTCCACAAACTGGTAACCAGTCAGCAGGTCCTGTTTTTTAGCCATGCTACTAATCGTTACGTTGCCGTTGTACTCGATCTGAGGACGGCCCGCGGTACCTTTTTTGGTGGAGATGATCACTACCCCGTTGGCCCCGCGGGAGCCGTAAATCGCGGTAGCGGAAGCGTCCTTGAGCACGTCGATCGACTCGATGTCGTTGGGGTTAAGTGCCCCTAAGTTGCTTGATTCCAGGGGGAAACCGTCCACCACGTAGAGCGGTTCCGTGCTTTGCGTTAACGAGCCGGCACCCCGGATAGTGATGCTGAAGTTGTCGCCCAGCCCGCCGTCTTTCGAAGAAACTTGAACGCCAGCGATGCGTCCTCCTAACGACTGGGTGATGTTGCTTACCGGCACCTTCACGATCTCCGACAAATCGGCTGATGAGATGGAGCCGGTCAAATCCCTTCGCCTCACGTCGCCGTAACCCACGGCCACCACTTCGAGCTCCTGAATCTGAACGGCAGCATCACTCATGACGATGTCGATACGCGTCTGGTTACCCACGGTGATCTCTTGCGTTTCAAACCCTATGTAGGAGACTACCAGTACTTCGCTGGGGCTCACGCTAAGGGTGTACTCACCGTCGAAATTTGTCACGGCACCTCTCGTTGTGCCTTTCACCAGGATGTTAACCCCGGGGAGCGTTTCGCCACGATCATCCGTAACCACCCCACTCACGTTTACTTGCGCCAGCAGGGTAACCGGTGCCAGAAGAAGCAGCAAAACAATAATTGCCTTAAAATTGATAATTTTCATTTAGATCTGTTTTAGAAAAAGAGATTATAAGTTTCATTCCTCGCTCGCGAAAATAGGAAAACAGTCCTACAATAAGGGCTAAAATAGTTCAAAAAAAGTTCCGTTTCGTACGGCTTGTAAACTTTAACGTTTTCGCGCAAACAGGATTAGAGGTCTGTTGTTCAGATGGTTGAATCGATAGACCTGTATTCGGAGGGGGTCATACCGAACTGTTTCTTAAAGCATTTCGAGAAATATTTCGGGGAGCTGAATCCAAGCTGGTAGGTAATATCTGAAATGTTAAATTCAGGGTGGTTAGAGAGGAGGAAGGTGGCTTTTTTCATCTTCATGGTGATGATGAAGTCGTTGGGGGTTTGGCCGGTTACCCCTTTTATCTTGTTAAACAGGCTGGTCCGTCCCAGATTCATCTCCCTCGAAAACTCGTTGATGCCGAACTCGGGGTTATCCATGTGCTCCTCAATTACTCGGCTAGCTTTTTCTAGGAACTCCTGGTCCATTGGGTTAGATGCGATCGCGTCGGAATGTAGGGTGGGAGATGCGGCAAATCGTTCTTGCAACCTCTTCCTGCCGTTTACCAGGTTGTTACACTTGGCCAACAGTATTGGTATCTCGAAAGGCTTGGTGATGTAATCATCCGCGCCTAACTTCAAGCTTTCGATGGTCGATTCGATGGCAGTTTGAGCGGTAAGGAGTACCACCGGTATGTGACAAACGGCGAAGTTGCTCTTTATCTTCATGCACATTTCACTTCCCGACATCCCGGGCATCATCAGGTCGCTCAGCACGAGGTGGGGCTGATGCTCTAAGGTCTTGGCCAGTCCATCATTCCCGTTGGTCGCCGTGATCACGTTGTAGGTCGGCTCAAAAACGACCTTCAACACCCCCAGTAGCTCTTCGTTGTCCTCCACGATAAGGATCCTGTTTTGGTCGTTTTCCTCATGATCGATACCGGAGTCATTGGTTCGCTCCTTGATTCGGCTTTCGTCTTGGTCACCCTCCGGAAACCAATCTTTAGCTTTTTGGATACTTGCCTCGTTGGGATCCAGCAGCGCTATTTTTTCCGATTCAAGGAAATGGTTTGAGCCGTTGAGGAGGGTCACCTTGAATTGGCAGCCTTGCCCCAGTTCGCTTTCGAGGGTGATGGTCGCGTGATGTACATCAACGATGCTCTTCGATAGTGCCAGCCCGAGTCCCGTGCCGGGTGTCATCGCATCGTTCCCCCCTTCGGCGGCCACTTGGTAGAATTGATCGAAGATTTTGTCCCTGTACTCAGGCGAGATACCCACGCCACTATCCTTCACGGAGACCACTGTGCATGTCTCTTCCCGGGTTACTCGGAATGTTATCTTCCCATTTTCGGGGGTGAATTTGAAGGCGTTGGAGAGCAGGTTGAAAAACACTTTTTGTAACTGGTTTCGATCGTACCACACCTCAATGTTTTCATTGGAGGTATAGAACGAGTAATCAATGCGCTTGTAACTGGCATACTCCTCAAAAGCGAGGTATACCTCGTGCAGGTATGGCACGATGTTGTACCTTCCAGCCTGTATGGTTAATTTGCCCTCATCGATCTTTCGGAAGTCCAACAACTCGTTAATCAAGTTTTTCATCAACGACACGTTCTTGGCAATGCTCGTGATAGCCGTTGAGTCAGCCGATTGCCCTTTCTCGTTGTTTTTCAGTAGTTCTACCTGACTGGAGATAAGGGTGAGCGGCGTTCTGAACTCGTGAGAGATATTGGTGAAGAAGCGGGTCTTCAATTGGCTCACCTCTTCCAGATGCTCTTTCTCTTTCTTCGCGTACCGAAGCGAGGACTCCAGCCTAATCTTGTTTCTTTCATATCGCAGGTAGGACCCGATTAACGCGATCGCGATCACCAGGTATAGCAGATAGGCGATGGGGCTCTTGTAAAAGGGTGGTTTCACTTTGAAGTGAATTTGCGCATGGGCTTTTTCCGTTTGGGTTCGCGGTGATATTCCCGTTAATTCCAAGGTGTAGGTGCCGGCGTCAAGATTCATGAGGCTAATCTCATGTGCGCCGTTCCTAATCGGTATCCAGTCGTCTGAAATCCCTTTTACCCTGTATCGGTATTGGTAATGGTTTCGGGTCACGATGTTATCGGAGGCGAACTCGAATATCAGGTTCGATTGTTTGTGGTTGAACGTGAGTTTGTCCGCGTAAGGGAGGTGAGAGGGTAGCAACTTGGTCTCATCCCCCGGTGAAACTTCCCGGTTATTGACCCATAGGTTGGTGAAGGAGAGGGTGAAGGGTTTCAGGTCCTCTTGGATTGCTTGCTCGTTGAACGAGACCATCCCGTTCATCCCGGCAACGTATACCTCACCGTCTTCTTTGATGGTGATGCCCCCGTTAAAGAGGGAGTTGAGGGCGAGGTCATCGTGCGATACGGCGTGGATGCCCTCGCTGCTTCCTGGGTGCAGGTAGTAAAGACCTTGGGTGGTGGTGATGAAGATAAGCCCCAGGGGAGATTCCGCGATGTTGCTAACGTAATTGTTCTGAAGACCGCTGTTCTCTGACGTGAAACGGGTGAACGAGAAGGTGTCGCGGTTGAACAGGTTGATACCACCGCCGCTCGTTCCAACCCATAACCTACCGGTGGAGTCAATGAGCAACTTGGTTACGTTGTTGTTGCTCAGTGTGTTCGGGTTATCGAGATCGTGAAAAAAGGCACGCGTCTCCCCCGTGTTGAGGTTATGCTGGTAGAGGCCCCGGCTCGCGATCCAGAGGTTTTCCTCGTTATCAATGGCAATATCCACGAAGTAGGTGAGGTGCTGGTGCAGCCTATTCGAGAAAACGGGAAACGTGCCGCTCTCCTGGTCGAAAAGGTAGAGCCCATTGTAGGTGGCTATCAGGTAGTTTCCCTTATAGGGGAGGATCTTTCGGACGATATTGGATTGGTCAAGCTCAGACCTGATGTCAGGGTACTCCTTGACCTTTTGAGTGGTAAGGTCGAGGATGCGGAGCCCCCCCAGGTGCAACCCCAGGTATAGTTTATTGCCCGCTTCATCGTAGTAAGCCGATTTGATATTCACGTTCCTAAGCCCCGGCACATCGTTGTAGGTTTTATCGCGCGTGTTGTAGGCGATTAACCCGTCGCCCTCGGTACAGAGGAGCATGGTGTGGTCGCCGTAAGGAACGATATCGCTTATTATGGGGAAAGGGCGGCTGGCAAATCGGCCTTTCACCAGGTTATGGAAGGTATAGGTTGTGGATTGAGGGTGAAAATAGTTGACCCCCCCAAAGTAGGTACCGACCCATATGTTCCCGTACTTGTCCTTGTATAGCGACCATACCGATTGGTTGGAAAGGCTTCGGTTATCGTGTACCTCCGAATCGTAGTGGTAGAAAAGGGAACGCACCTCATCAAGCTTGTCTAGCCCATTCATCGTGCCAATCCATAGGTTACCGTTCTCATCCTCTTGAACAGCCCGCACGAAATTTGACGACAACCCTTTGGCCGGCTCTAAAAGATTCTGCTTGTAATGTACGATGCGCCACCCCTGGTTGATATAACTGGTGCTACTTGTATTACCAGTATCAATTGCTTCGTTGACGTTACCGGTTTTGGCATCCTCGTTAATCCTTCTCATTTTGAAAAGGCCGTTTTCCCAGGTACTTACCCACAGGTTTTGGCGAGAGTCTTCGAAAAGGGAGGATACACGGCTTCCCGGCTCCAGTACTCGGGTCGCTTTCCCATCTGAACAAACCTCGTAGACGCCCGATGTGATGGTACCCACGGCTAGGCGATGCCCTGGTAGTGGGAGGAGGGCGGTCACCTCAGCTCCCTCATCGAGCTTGGATATAAGATGGCTTCTCCCGTTTTCGAAGGCAAAGATGGCGTTGTCATTCGCGTAAAAGAGTGTATCGTATGCCCAATTCATGGCGTTCACTTGCATGGGGACACGTTGGGATATGGCCCCGCTCTTGAGGTCGAACTCATCGATGCCGTTTTGGGTATGGATAAAAACGCTCCCGTTCGAATTACCGTGAATCGCCCTTATCAGGTTGCCTGATAGCGAGTTGGATGGATTCCCCGTGGGATGGAGGGTTCTCATTGATGAACCGTTGTAGATGTTTACCCCCTCTCTCGTACCAAACCACATGTTCCCCAGCTCATCTTGGTAAATGGCCATTACAGATAGCTGCGAGAGCCCCTCTTCAATGCCTATTTTGGAGAAACTAACGGTAGCCGGGTCAGAACCATAGAGGAACCACCCGAATAAGAGGTGTAGGAGCAGGAGGAGAGATCCTCGCTTCCAAACATCTTTTTTTTTCACAACCAGACCGCTCGCTTTCATTTTCAACTTTGCAAACCTCACGAATATAAGGCAAACCTACATAAAAAAAATCGAATAGAGAAGCGCATTGTCGCTAAAACCTTTTTTCATGACATTCTGTTTTCGCGTTAAACGGCTTTTCATTTTCCATTCACTTATCACCTTTCATCAGATGCTCGACCAAGCTGTTTATATACACTTCGATATTGGTATAAGTTTTGCTAAGGTCGTACCCGCTGGAGACATCCTTGCCGACCTCTATACCATGTCTCCTTTTCCACTCGTCGGGTATGCCATCTCCCGGGGCGGTTTGACCCGCTACCGTGAGGTCGCCGTTTTTTATCGTTAATCGGCTCTTCAGCTCAATGATACCTGAGACCTCGAACACCACGGTACGGGGTCCCGGTGCGGCCAATGCTGCACGTAGCGAGCCCGAACCGGTGTCATTCAGGTTGGTCACCTTAATTACCCTACCTCCTCTTCCGCCCGTGGTGTACTTTCCAAATCCTTCGGCGCCGGGGAAAGCGAGTACTTTTCCATCGCCCGGATCGGACTGATTCCCGTTCTCTTCCCCATTTTGTTCAGTCTGTTCCTGTGAGTTAGACTGTTCTTCCGTCACATCCTCTTTCGAGCAGGAGAGCAAAAGGAGGGTGGCAAGGGCGAGGCATAAAACGAGCGATATGCAGGTTTTCGACCGCATGGCATAATACTTTACAAGATTTATTTCTACAAACTTAAACAATATTTTACCAGTGAGGGAAGCTGAATCGGTTTTTTTGTTTACCATGCAGAATCCGTTGGATGAGGTGACGCAAAAATTAAACCACCCGCTTGCGGTTCAAATGGACTAAAATGAGTACCTTTGGCAACATGCCGTTTTTAAATAACCATTTATGGCATTAGCTTTGAAAAACAATTTTAATTAAAATAATATGAGGAGTTTTATACACGACGATTTTTTGTTACAGACGGAAGCCGCGAAGCAGCTCTTCCATGAGCATGCCGCGAAACAGCCAATCATCGACTACCATTGCCATCTGAACCCCGAGTACATTGCTCGGGACCACTCGTTTGATAACCTGGGGCAAATATGGCTGGAGGGTGACCACTATAAATGGCGTGCGATGCGGACCAATGGTATCGCGGAGAAGTACTGCACCGGCAAGGAGACCAGCGACTGGGAAAAGTTCGAGCAGTGGGCGTCAACGGTGCCTTACACCATGCGAAACCCGCTGTACCACTGGACGCACCTGGAATTGAAGAGTGCGTTCGGGGTTGATAAGCTGTTGAACCCGAATACCGCAAAGGAAATTTACGACGAATGCACGGCTAAGCTCCGCACGCCGGAGTACTCTGCCCGCGGGCTGATGAAAAAGTTCCGGGTGGAGGTGGTCTGCACCACTGACGATCCGATTGATAATCTGGAACATCACCTTGCGCTCAAGGAGGAGGGGTTCGAGATAAAGGTGCTTCCTACCTGGCGACCCGATAAAGCGATGGCGGTAGAGGATCCCGTAGCGTACCGCGCTTACGTGGAGAAACTTTCGGTGGCCTCCGGGGTGACCATCAGTCGGTTCAGTGACCTGATCGAGGCGTTGTGCGTGAGGCATGACTTCTTCGCAAGCGTGGGGTGCAAGTTGTCCGACCATGGTATCGAGGAGTTTTACGCTGAACCATACACCCAAACCGAGATCGATCGGATCTTTAACAAGGTGTATGGTGGGAACGAACTCTTGAAAGAGGAGGTGCTGAAGTTCAAGTCGGCCATGCTACACGAGGGTGCCGTGATGGATTGGGAAAAAGGGTGGACGCAACAGTTCCACTACGGCGCCATCCGGAATAACAACACCCGCCTGTTTAACCAGGTGGGCCCCGATACGGGATTCGACTCGATTGGCGATTTCAACGTGGCGAAGGCGATGAGCCGCTTTTTCGATCAGCTCGACAAAGAGAATAAGCTGGCCAAGACCATTATCTACAACTTGAACCCCAAGGATAACGATATGGTGGCCACCATGATTGGCAACTTCCAGGATGGTTCTGTTGCCGGGAAGATGCAGTTTGGCTCGGGTTGGTGGTTCCTAGACCAGAAGACCGGGATGGAGGCGCAGATGAACTCCCTCTCCAACTTGGGACTCCTAAGCCGCTTTGTGGGTATGCTCACCGACTCGCGCAGCTTCCTCTCCTACCCGCGCCATGAGTACTTCCGTCGGATATTGTGTAACCTCGTGGGGAACGACGTGGAGCAGGGGTTACTCCCCGCTTCGGAGATGCCTTTCCTGGGAGAGATGATCGAGAATATATCGTACAAAAACGCGAAGCGATATTTTGATTTTTAACTGATTGAAGGCTGAAAACAGCTAAACTAACTCAACTCTTGTATCTCGTTTTTTGCTTTTTGCTTTCGAGTCAAAGGCCACGTGAATAACTGCAAAATGAAGTTGAAAGCAAAAAACCTGAACGAAAAAGTTGAGAAAAGCAACCATCATGGGGACAATGAAGCTAGGGAAATACAGCATCGGGATAGGTGATCGCTTCACCTATCAAGGAGAAGCCCAGTTGAGAGCTATCATGAAAGCGAATGAACAGGGGGTGAACATTGTCCCCGTTTGGAACAAATCGAATCGTGAACATACCTACGTCGGTACCAAACCCGTGGATACACGGGTGGAGGCGGACAAGGCGGTGAATGCGTTGAACTACCAGGGAGCCTACTTCGTGGATGCCGACCATATTAACCTGGACACGGTGAGGGGGTACATGGAGTCATCCGATTATTTCACGCTCGACGTGGCCTCGTTTATAGGCACAGTGAGCAGCCCGGAAAAGGTGGAGGCGTTTATCGCCTCTTGCCAAAAGTATACCGGCTACTTGCAGATTCCCGGTATCCTCGAGCCGCTGCACATAACCGAAGGGCTACTGAGGCGGGTGGCAGGTAATTTTTTGGCGGCCACCGACCATGCCGCGGAAATTTATACCTGCCTGAAGCGCGGGAAAGGTGAGGGTACCTTCATTACGGAGGTGTCGATGGATGAGGTAGAGTCGCCCCAGACCCCGGTAGAGCTGCTCTTTATTTTGAAGATGCTGGCCGATTGTAAGGTACCCGTACAGACCATTGCGCCCAAGTTTACTGGTCGTTTCAACAAGGGGGTCGATTACGTGGGCGATCTTGACCAGTTTGCAAGGGAGTTTGAGGAGGACCTGCTGGTAATCGATTTCGCAGTCAAGGAGTTCGGGCTGCCCAAGGAGCTGAAGCTTAGCATCCACTCTGGAAGTGATAAGTTCTCTATTTACCCGATCATCGCACAGGCAATTGAGAAGCACGGCAAGGGGACTCACCTCAAGACGGCTGGAACAACATGGCTTGAGGAGGTCATCGGCCTCGCTGTAGCCGGCAGTGAAGGGCTCGCACTGGCGAAGAAAATCTACGAGAGATCCTTTACCCGGCGGGAGGAGTTATGCGTTCCCTACGCCGATGTGATTGATATTGATGTATCGAAGTTGCCTTCGGTGGCGGAGGTCAACGGGTGGAGCGGCGAAAAGTTTGCCAACACGCTTCGGCATATCCCGGGGCATCCCGACTACAACCCCAACTTCAGGCAGTTGATTCACGTTGCCTACGCGGTGGCAGCCGAGATGGGAAGTGAATACACCGATCTCCTGTTGAAGTACGCCGACGTGGTGGGTGCTTGCGTGGAGGAGAATATCTACGACAGGCACCTGAAACGGTTGTTCAACCTGTAAGCGATGTCACGTGAGTTAAGAGAGGATGTTGTTGAACCGCTTGTAAAACCCGATGTTCTCTAGCGTAAGGATATCGAGTTGGACGTAGTTCTCTCGGTTGACCGGCTTTTTGAATATAAGGTATTCTAACATGGTTTTCATCGCACGGAACCCCTGGTATTCAGGCTCCTGACCGATTAGGAAGTCGATTTGCCCTTTCTTGAGTGCCTCGACGTTAGGAGCGGTAAGGTCTAAACAGACCATTTTGACATCGTGAATATGGTTGTTGTCGAGGTAACTGGCCACGTAATTGCCGCGCGAGTTCATTACCACGACCCCCGGGATATCGTGGTGGTCGGTGAAAAAGCGGGAGAGGTAGGTTTCATTGTTCTCCGGTTCTTCCACCGAAAAGGGGATGCGTAACACCTGGTACGCTCTTTCCTGCTTTGATATATAATCCATGAATCCCCTTTTTCGCAGGATGGTGGAGTTCGCACTTTGATTGCCCACCCGAACGGCTTGCAAAATGCCAATTTTGGAGTTAGCCGGGATAAGTGAGGTAATCAGCTTGGCCATCAAGGTTCCGCACATGTAGTGATCCGATGAAAAAAAGGCAAGCGGGCAAGCCCCCTCGTTGTTTGAATCCACGAAGATGTAAGGAATATTCCTTTCATCCATCTTTTCGCACAACGCGTTGGTCTCGTTGTGAAAGGTGGGTCCTATAATCAGGGCATCCATCTCCATCTCCGCGATTTGCCGAAACACTTTCATGCAGGAGAAAATGTCATACTGGTTGTATGTGAGGACCTCGATCGTCAACTTAAGGTTCGCGTATGCCTCTTTCGCGTGACGAATACCATGGTGGATGCTTTCCCAGTACTCCCCGGGAGAGATGTTGGGTGTGGTGATCACGATCTTGTACGTCCGTTTTAGCGAGAGCGCCGACACGTGGATGTTTGGCTTGTAGTCTACCTCTTTGAGCACCGCTTCCACCGCTTGGCGCGCTTTGGGAGAAACGTTGCCGCGATTGTGTAAGACACGGTCCACCGTGCCGGCAGAAACGCCAGCCAACCGTGCGATATCTTTGATACGGATTTTTTTTTGCATGACTCGCTAGTGAAAAACAATCATCGTTTCTTGTACGCGATGCAATAATTTTGTATTTTTGTGTACGTACACAAAAATAGGATTATTTTTTGAAAACAAAAACAATTCGCGTGATTTACCGCCGCGTCACGATGAAAACTTTCAGTGCTATCGGTTCTCGAATAGCACGGTTTTAGCAATTAAAAGTGACATGAAAGTGACGTGGAGGCGGTGCAAAAGTGACGATTCAAACTATAAACGACAAAATATTAAAAGAGTATGTATTCATTATTTGACATCAATGACAAGGTGATTGTCATTACCGGGGGAACCGGGGTGTTGGGCACGTCGATGGTAGAGTACCTGGCGGCCCACGGGGCTAAAGTGGCTGTACTTGCCAGGAACATTGAGAAAGGGAATCGCCTAATCGATAAGGTAAAGGCTGACGGTGGAGATGCCATCTTTTTGCAGACCGACGTGACAAACGAGGTGGTGCTGCAACAGAACGCTGATGAGATCGCGAAACGTTACGGGCGCATCGACGTGTTGATTAACGGCGCGGGCGGGAATATGCCGGGAGCCACCATTGGTCCGGATAGTACCATCTTCGACCTGAAGTCGGTAGACTTCAGGAAGGTGGTCGACCTTAATTTGATGGGTACGGTGTTACCTACCCTCGCGTTCGCCAAGCAGATGATGAAAGAGAAGAAGGGTAGTATCGTTAACGTTTCATCAGCCTCGGCCCTTCGACCGCTGACCCGTGTGGCCGGTTACGGTGCGGCAAAAGCGGCGGTGACCAACTTCACCAAGTACATGGCCGGTGAGATGGCCATCAAGTTTGGGGAAGGGTTCCGCGTGAACGCCCTCTGTCCCGGTTTCTTTATCACCGAACAGAACCGGACTTTGCTGACCAACCCCGATGGCTCCTATACCGATCGCGGGAAGAGTATCATCGCGCACACCCCTTTCCGCCGTTTCGGTGTACCCGAAGATCTGCTGGGAACGTTGCACTACCTGGTGAGTGATGCGTCGAAGTTTGTAACGGGAACGGTGGCCATCGTGGATGGAGGGTTCGATGCTTTTAGTATTTAATCCACAGTAAATTATAACAATACCTATGTCATTAACGTTAAGAAAAGAGTTTAAGTACGCCTTGGTGGTGCCCACCAGCATGGGGGTGCGCATAACCCCTTTCGATGGGTTGCCGGCTTACAGCACCAACTTGTTCAAGATGCACGCGACCAGCGCGGAGACCAACGTGGCCAGCATCTCCTCTTACCTGGGCCTTCCGGTGAAGGCGCTGACCGCCTTCGTGAAGGGGAGCCCCGTGGCCGATTTCATAAAATCGGACCTAAGGGCTCGGAATATCGAGTATGAAGGACCGGAAGTGCCGCAAGGAGGTCCCTGGGGCTATCGCCACCAGTTCAATATCGCTGACAGTGGCTTTGGGCTGCGAGGGCCGCGGGTGCATAACGACCGGGCGGGCGAAGTGGGACGCACGCTGAACGTGAAGGACTTCGACCTCGATAGGCTTTTCGGGAAGGAGGGGGTACAGATCGTGCATCTTTCCGGGTTGATTGCTGCCCTGTCGCCCGAGACGAGCCAATTTTGCCTGGAGGTGGCCCGCTTCGCGAAGAGGCACGGTACCCTCATCTCGTTCGACCTGAACTATCGGGCCAGTTTCTGGAAAGAGCGCGAGGAGGAGTTGCATGCCGCGTTCACCGAGATTGCCTCGCTATCGGATATCCTGATCGGCAACGAGGAGGATTACCAACTCTGCCTCGGGGTTAAAGGACCGGAGGCCGGAGGCGAGAACATCGAGGAGACCATCGATGCTTTCAAGGGGATGATCATGAACGCGAAGAAGGCATTCCCTAACGTCACGGTTTTCGCCAACACGCTCCGGGAAGTGGTCAGCGCAAACGAACACCTGTGGGGCGCCATCGTCTATGAAAACGAGAACTGGCATGAAGCACCGCTACGGACGATTAACGTGATGGATCGGATTGGCGGGGGTGACGGGTTCGTCGGGGGATTGCTGTACAGCATCTTAACCGGCATGGAGCCCGAGAAGTGGGTGAAATTCGCGTGGGCGAGCGGTGCACTGGCAACCACCTTCCTGACTGATTACGCGCAGCCGGCCGATGAAGCGATGATCTGGAGCATCTGGGAGGGGAACGCCCGGGTTAGAAGGTAAATTATAATATAACTTAACTTTCGCATGTTGTTTTCTTTTAGCGATCAAGCATTAGATGGGTCACGAAATTTACGCCAGTCAAGCCTGAAAGCAATAAAGTAGTTACATGCGAAAATTCAATAATATAAAAAATAGCAGCATGAAGCAAAAAGCAGATATTGGATTGATCGGGTTGGCCGTGATGGGCGAGAACCTGGTACTCAACATGGAGAGTAAAGGGTATACCGTGGCTGTTTTTAACCGCACCATCTCCAAGGTACACAACTTTATAGGGGGCAGGGGCAAAGGGAAGAATTTCATTGGTGCCGACTCGCTGGAAGAGCTGGTGAGCGCCATCAAACGGCCCCGCAAGGTGATGATGCTGGTGAAAGCGGGCAAACCGGTGGATGACTTTATCGATCGGCTGATCCCCATGCTGGAGCCGGGCGACATCATCATCGATGGTGGCAACAGCCACTTCCCGGATACCGTCCGACGTACTGCGTACGTGGAGAGTAAAGGGTTGCTCTACGTGGGAACGGGCGTTTCCGGTGGTGAAGAGGGAGCTCTCCTGGGGCCCTCCATGATGCCGGGTGGCTCTCCCGAGGCATGGCCTCACGTGAAGGAGATATTCCAGGCCGTGTCGGCCAAGGTGGAAGATGGTACCCCTTGTTGCGACTGGGTAGGCGAGAACGGAGCGGGTCACTTCGTGAAGATGGTGCATAACGGCATCGAGTATGGCGATATGCAGATCATCAACGAGGCGTACCACCTGATGAAGGAACTGCTGGGCATGGACGCATTTGAGCAACACGAGGTGTTCAAGCGGTGGAACAAGGGGGTGTTGGATTCCTACCTGATCGAGATCACGGCCGATATTCTGGCCTACAAGGATGAGGATGGAAGCCCGCTCGTGGAGAAGATACTGGATACGGCGGGGCAGAAGGGAACCGGGAAGTGGACGGCCGTCACGGCACTCGACCTGGGCATACCGCTTACGCTGATCGGTGAATCGGTCTTCTCGCGCTGTCTCTCGGCACAGAAAGATTTACGGGTTAAAGCTTCGAAAGCGATTAAGGTGGCGAAGAAACCCTTCGAAGGTGATAAGCGGCAGTTTATCGATGACCTCGAGAAGGCACTGTACGCGGCCAAGATCATCTCTTACGCGCAGGGGTACGACTTGATGATGGAGGCGGCCAAAGAGTACAACTGGAACCTCAATTACGGGGGAATCGCGCTGATGTGGCGAGGCGGCTGCATTATCCGCTCCCGCTTCCTGGGCGATATCAAGAACGCGTTCGATAAGAACCCCTCGCTGGAGAACCTGCTACTCGACCCCTTCTTCAAGGAGGCGGTACTGTCGGCTCAAGAGAGCTGGCGCAGGGTAAGTGCCACCGCGTTGATGCACGGCGTACCGGTTCCGGCCCTCACCTCGGCCTTAACTTACTTTGACGGGTTCCGCAACGAGCGGCTGCCGGCTAACCTGCTGCAGGCACAGAGGGACTACTTTGGAGCGCATATGTACGAGCGGGTGGACGCCCCCCGCGGGGAGTATTTCCATACCGATTGGACGGGACGGGGTGGTAGCACGGCATCGACCATGTACGATGTTTAACGCGTAAGCCAATGATATACTACGAGAAAGGCTCACCGGATACCAACCTGTCGCACGAGGATTTGCAGAGAGGGTTGTGGGAAGCGCTGGATAAGCTGGGAGAACGGTGCAAGGTACTCGCCATACCACCCGATTACACCCGCCTGCCAAGCCGGGCGGGAGAGTTGACCGAGATGGCGTGGGAGTACTACGGCGACCGCCTCACCGACGTGTTGCCAGCATTGGGCACGCACACCCCCATGACTGGCGAGCAGATCAGCCACATGTTCGGCCAACTGCCCGAGTCGCTCATACGTGAGCACGACTGGAGGAACGACGTGCTCACGCTGGGAGAGGTGCCGGCGAGTTACGTGAGAGAGGTTAGCGAAGGGAACGTTGATTTCCCTTGGCCGGCACAGGTTAACAGGTTGCTAGTGGAGGGGGGCTTCGATCTGATCCTCTCGATTGGGCAGGTGGTACCTCACGAGGTGGTAGGGATGGCCAACTACAACAAGAACATCCTCGTGGGAACCGGCGGTAGTGAAGGTATCAACAAGAGCCACTACATCGGAGCCGTTTATGGCATGGAGCGGATGATGGGTCGTTCCGACACGCCAGTCCGCCGCGTGTTTAACTATGCCACTGAGAAGTTTTTAAAGGAGCTACCCATCCTGTACATCCTTACCGTGGTGGGCGTGAACGAGGAAGGTAGGCAACAGACCTACGGGCTGTTCGTGGGGGATGATCTTGAGGTTTTCGAGCGGGCGGCCAAGCTATCGCTGGAGGTGAACTTCGTGATGGTGGAGCAACCGCTGAAAAAAACATTGGTATGGCTTGATCCCACGGAGTTCAAGAGCACCTGGCTGGGTAATAAGTCGATTTACCGCACGCGAATGGCGATTGCCGACGGGGGCGAGCTGATCGTGTTGGCCCCGGCGCTTAAGGAGTTCGGGGAGGATAAAGAGATAGACTACCTTATCCGCAAATATGGTTATTACGGTACGCCAGCAACACTGAAGGCGGTTGCTGAGAACCAAGATCTTCGGGATAACCTTAGCGCGGCTGCACACTTGATTCATGGCTCGTCGGAGGGACGATTTACTGTTACCTACTGCCCGGGGAAAGGGAGCGAGAACCTCACCCGGGAGGAGATCGAGAGCGTGGGATTCCAGTGGGGTGACTACGATGAGATGATAAGCAGGTACGACCTATCGAAGTTGAAAGAGGGGTTCAACCAACTCCCCGACGGAGAAGAGATCTACTTCATATCGAGCCCTGCCCTCGGCTTGTGGGCGCATAGGGATCGGTTCGAGTAGTCGCCGTAGAGAAGCAAACCCCACGGGGAACGGCTTTCATGAAGGGGGCATTGTTCCGAAAAGGCATCCTCAAGGAGCGGTTTTCACGAAAGGCAACGTTTAAAAGTGAATATAAATCAAAACAATATGACAACGAGAAGAGAATTTATTAAAAGTGCTGCCCTGGCTTCAGCCGGGCTTGCGATGGGTGGCATCACCACCCGGACCAACGCTGCGAGCTACAGCCGCATCGTGGGTGCTAACCAGAAGGTGAACCTGGCATTCATCGGGGTGGGTAACCGGGGATGGGAGATCATGAACGACTTCGCTAAGACGGGGTTGGTCAACGTGGTGGCGCTTTGCGATGTGGATCTGGGAGCAGAGCATACAAAAAACGCCTTAAACAAGTACCCGAACGCCAAGCGTTTTAAGGATTTCCGGGAGATGTTCGACAAGATAGGCAACGAGTTCGAGGCGGTGGCGATCGCGACGCCCGACTTTGCCCACTTCCCAGCCACCATGATGTCGATCGTCGAGGGGAAGCATGTCTTCGTGGAAAAGCCGTTGACAAGGACGTTCCACGAGTCGGAACTCCTGCTCAAAGCCGTTGCGAAGTATCCCAACGTGGTAACCCAGATGGGTAACCAGGGGCACTCCGAGGCCAACTACTTCCAATTTAAAGCGTGGAAGGAGGCTGGGATCATCAAGGACGTAACGGCAGTAACGGCGCATATGAACAACCCGCGTCGCTGGCATGGTTGGGATCCCTCCATCACCCGTTTTCCTGCCGCCGAACCCATTCCCGAGACGATGGACTGGGACGTTTGGCTGATGGCCCAACGCCACCACGATTACAACAAGGACTTCCATTACGGGCAATGGCGTTGTTGGTATGACTTCGGGATGGGGGCACTGGGCGACTGGGGAGCGCACATCATTGATACGGTGCATGAGTTTCTCAACCTGGGATTGCCGGAAGAGGTTAACCCCCTGCGCTTAAAAGATCATAACGACTACTTCTTCCCCATGTCGAGCACGATCGAGTTCAAGTTCCCCGCGCGGGGCAACATGCCCCCGCTGACGATCACCTGGTACGACGGGCTGGATAACATCCCCGCCGTCCCGGAAGGGTATGGTGTATCGGAACTCGATCCCAACATCCCCTCGGTGGCTGGTGGGAAGATCCAGCCGGCTAAGCTGAACCCCGGGAAGGAAATTTACAGCAAGGAACTCACCTTTAAGGGCGGATCGCACGGCAGCACGCTGAGCATTATCCCCGAAGAAAAGGCGAAGGAGATGGAGAAGCATTTGCCGGAAGTACCCCCAACTCCCTCTAACCATTATGCCAACTTCTTGTTGGCTTGCATGGGTAAAGAAAAAACCCGTTCCCCGTTTGAGGTGGCTGCCCCGCTAAGCCAGGTATTCTGTCTCGGCGTGGCCGCCCAGCGACTCAACCGTAAGATCGTGTTTGACCGTGAAACGAAGCGGGTGATGAATGACGCGTTTGCGGACGCGTACCTAATCGGTGAGCCGCCCAGGAAAGGGTGGGAGGAATTTTACGTGATTTAATTGCCTTCACCCTCAAAGTCAGTAGAAGGGAGAAGGTAACGGAACAAACAGATAATGTAAAACAAAAAAGGAGTAACAATGAAGAAAATCGTTTTATTAGTAACTACACTCATGTTTATGATGAGTTCTTGTGTTCAGGGACCCAAGTGGCAGGAGCTATTCAACGGGAAAGACCTGCAAGGATGGGAAAAACTAAATGGGACAGCCGAGTACATCGTGGAAGATAACACTATCATCGGCATTTCCGCGATGAACACGCCCAACACGTTCCTGGCAACCACGGAAGAGTACGGTGATTTTATCCTGGAGTTCGACTTTAAAGTGGATGATGGGTTGAACTCGGGAGTTCAGTTTAGGAGCCTGAGCCTGGACGAGTATCAGAACGGTCGCGTGCATGGGTATCAATTTGAGATCGACCCCTCACCCCGTGCCTGGACGGGCGGTGTCTACGACGAGGCGCGCCGGGGTTGGTTATACCCCATGAATCTCAACCCGGAGGGGCAAGCTGCCTTTAAGAATGGCGAGTGGAACAGCGCCCGCATCGAAGCAATCGGTAACTCTATCCGCACGTGGGTCAACGGCGTGCCATGTACCGACATGTTGGACAACATGACCCCTACCGGCTTTATCGCCCTCCAGGTACACTCTATCGGGAGCGAGGAGTTGGCCGGTAAGACGGTCTCTTGGCGAAATATACGGATCCTTACCGAAAAGCTTGAGACTTACCGGACCCCGGAGAACCCAGAGGTAGAGCAGGTGAACGCGATCGCGAACACCATCTCCGAGCGTGAGGCCGCGGAAGGGTGGGAATTGCTTTGGGACGGTGAAACCACGGAAGGGTGGCGAGGTGCCCGGCTCGATGGCTTCCCGGAGGTCGGCTGGACCATCGAAAACGGTATCCTCAAGGTGCATAAGAGCGATGGGGGTGAGTCCACCAACGGCGGCGATATCGTTACCACGAAACCCTACAAGAACTTCATGCTGAAGGTCGATTTCCGGATAACTGAAGGTGCCAACAGCGGCATCAAGTACTTCGTGAATACCGACCTGAATAAGGATGGCAAAGGGTCGGCTATTGGCTGCGAGTTTCAGATACTGGACGACCGGAACCACCCCGATGCCAAGCTGGGCAAGGATGGAAACCGGACGCTCGGGTCACTTTACGACTTGATAGCGGCACCGACAGATAAGCCTTTCCGTCGCGGGTTCTTCAACACGGCACAGGTCGTGGTTCAAGGAAACCACGTGGAGCACTGGTTGAACGGGGTTAAGATCGTGGAGTACGAGCGCAATACAGACGAGTGGAACAAGTTGGTTCAGACCAGTAAGTACAAAGATTGGCCTAACTTCGGGAACGCTGAAGAGGGTTTGATCTTGTTGCAAGACCACGGTGACGAGGTATGGTTCCAGAACATCAAGATTAAAATACTGGAGTAACCCGTCATTTGGTAAAGTAGGTAAAAACGGGGATGGTGTTGAGGCGATAGTGGCTCAATACCACCCCTTTCCATACCCTTACATTCGCGTTAATTGGTAGCAATGAAGGAATATTATAACCATTTTGCTGCCTTTCCCTTGACTCCGCTCTGTCAACCATTCATGATTTTTTTGCCGGTAAGCGGAAATGTGTTACTTTTGTACTTCAAATTGGCTCTGTAGTTCAATGGATAGAACGGCGGTTTCCTAAACCGTAAATCCGGGTTCGATTCCCGGCGGAGCTACTAACAAAGCCATCATCATTTCATGATTTTGGCTTTTTTTATTTTTCAAAATCAGCAAAATATATATAGA
>JAMNYO010000062.1 GCA_023622765.1 Bacteroidota bacterium
CCCGGGGAATGGAGACGAAGTGGGTATCCTCGCGTGAGGTGGTAAAGACAATGTAAGGGGTTTTCTTTCGGGGGATGTAGCGTATATACCGTGCCCGGGACAGGGAGATCAATATCTCGCACACCTCTTGCCGCTCTTTTCCTACCCGGGATGCCAACAGGGACTCGTCGATGTAGACGTCGTCCGTGAAGAGGCCGGTATAGGTACGAAGGAGCGCATGCAACAACTCCTCCGTCTCGCTGTTCAGATGAAGGGAGTAAAGTTCGTCTCGGAAAACCAGCATTCTCACGCGCGATCGGGTGTCGATCTCCTCGGTGTACTCAATGTAGCCAGCCAGCTCCAGTATCTTGAGCGCATGGTGCGTCTGCAGCATCGGAAGCCGGTAAGGCATACAGAAGTCGTAAAGGTTGAAATCGTACACGTCGTTATACCCGGCCCCCACCGCCACCTGGTAGTAGTTACCCAGCGCCTCGTACACCCGGATGATAAAGTCTCGCTTCGGAAAAGAGTCGGTAATACGCTTTTTCAACTTGCCACTATCCACCTTGGCATAGAGGAGTACGGCGTAAGAGCGCTCGCCATCCCTACCTGCACGGCCAGCCTCTTGGAAGTACTCCTCTAGCGAATTGGGAAGATCCAGGTGGAGGACTACGCGAACGTCCGATTTATCGATCCCCATCCCGAACGCGTTGGTCGCCACCATCACTCGCCGCTCGTTAGAACGCCACGCGTTCTGCTTGAACACCTTCTCCTCCCGCGAGAGGCCAGCGTGAAAAAAATCGGCCGAGATACCCGCTTTGTTTAGCCCGCGGGCAACCTCCCTAGTCACGCGACGGCTACGCACGTAGACAATAGCCGAGCCAGGAACCAATTGAAGGATGTGAATTAGCTCACCCATCTTGTTCTCCACCTCCCGCACTACGTAAGAGAGGTTGTCACGGGCAAAGCTCATCCGAAACACGTTTCGCTCCTTGAAGAGCAGCTTCTCCTGGATATCCTCCACCACGCCGGCCGTCGCAGTGGCCGTGAGGGCCAACAGCGGCACCCCCTCCAGCAGTTGACGGATCTCGGCGATCTTCAAGTAGGAGGGACGAAAATCATATCCCCACTGCGAAATACAGTGCGATTCGTCCACCACCAGCAGGCAGACGTCCATCGCTTGAAGCTTGATACGGAAAATATCGGAAGAGAGCCTCTCAGGAGAAACGTAGAGAAACTTGTAGTCGCCAAAGATGCAGTTCTCGAGGGTGGCCACGATCTCATCGCGGGACATCCCGGAGTAAACAGCGGCAGCCTTGATGCCCCGCTCCCGCAGGTTGTCCACCTGGTCCTTCATCAACGCGATCAGGGGGGTCACCACGAGGCATATCCCCTCCATGCCCATCACCGGCACCTGAAACGTGAGCGATTTCCCACCACCGGTAGGCATCAGCCCAAGGGTGTCCCTCCCTTCCCATACCGACTGTATAATCTCCTCCTGCAAGGGCCGAAAAGAGTCGTAGCCCCAGTACTCTTGCAGTATCGTATGAAACAGTCCCGATGGCATAGGCGAGCGCTTAACAGGACTATACGCGGATATCCTTTACCATCAACTGGGTGAATGTCCGGTTCCCGCGCATATTTTGCTCGATCGAGTAACAGATATCCACAGGAAGCCCCTCTTTGAGGCGGGCAAAATAATCTTTCTGAGAAAAGGCGATGCCCTGCACAGGGGTGGTCACAGTTCCGTCGAGCAGTTCCAGCTTGATGTGGCGGTTACCCCTCCCCACCAGCTTGCTGCCACCCGAGTCGTACACCCCACGGGTAAGGAAGACCGGATTCTCGTTTTCCGGTCCAAAGGGGCTAAAGAGCGAAAGCCCCTCCACCAGCTCCTGGGTGATATCGGCGAAAGAGACATGGGCATCTACCGTGATCTGAGGAGACATCATACGGCTCTCCACCATGTCGAAAGAGAGGGAGTTGAAGCGTTCGCGAAACTCCTGCAGGTTCTCCTCCCGAAGGGTCAGCCCCGCGGCGTAGGTATGGCCACCAAAGTTTTCCAGGATATCGCGGCACGATTCAATGGCCGTGTAGACATCGAACCCGGGAACCGAGCGAGCCGAGCCGGAGATGAAGCCATTGGACTTCGTCAACACCACGGCAGGACGGTAGTACCTCTCCGTGAGCCTTGAGGCGACTATCCCCACGATACCCTTGTGCCACGTCTCGTTGTAAAGCACCACGCTCTTCTGGTTTTCGATGTCAAGGTGATTTTCGATGTACTCGATAGCCTCTTCGGTAATCTTCTTATCGAGTTCGCGACGATCCTCGTTGTACTTGTCAATATTTTTGCTCTTCTCTCGGGCTGAGACCATGTCGTTGGCCAACATCAAGTCCACCGCCTCCTTCCCGTTCATCATCCTGCCCGAGGCGTTGATCCGGGGGCCTATCTTGAAGACGATGTCACTCACGGTAATCTTCTTCCGCTGCAGCCCGCAAATCTCGATGATTCCCCGTAACCCGAAACTGGGATTGGAGTTAAGCTGCTTCAATCCATAGTGGATCATCACCCGGTTCTCGCCCATGAGGGGGACGATGTCGGAAGCGATACTGACCGCTACCAGATCGAGCAACGGCTCAATATCGGAAAAGGGGAACCCGTTGCGCTCCGAGAAGGCTTGCACCAGCTTGAAGCCGACGCCACATCCCGACAACTCATCATACGGGTAGATCGAGTCCACACGCTTGGCATCGACAACTGCCACCGCATCGGGTAGCTTGTCATCGGGCATGTGGTGATCGCAAATGATAAAATCAATGCCTTTTTCTTTGGCGTAGGCCACCTTGCTCACGGCCTTAATGCCACAATCGAGAGAGATAATGAGCGTAACGCCCGTCTTCACGGCATAATCGATTCCTTGAAACGAAATGCCATACCCTTCATCGTACCGGTCTGGAATATAATAATCGATGTTGTTCGTTATCCTTCGAAAGAACTTGTAGACTAAAGCGACCGCGGTCGTGCCGTCCACATCGTAATCTCCGTAGACGAGTATCCGCTCCTTATTGCCAAGGGCTTTCTCGATCCGCCGAATCGCCTTGTCCATGTCGGGTAAGAGGAAAGGGTCGTGCAGGTCTTCCAGCCTTGGGTACAGGAACTTCCTTGCCTCTTCTTCCGTCTCTATCCCTTTGTTCAAGAGCAATTCTGCTAATACGGGATCTAAGTTTAATTCTTTCGCTAATGCATCTTTTTTATCTTTTTGGTCGGGTGATAGGGTTGAATAATTCCATCTGTACGTCATTTATATCGTTTTTTTTCTTTCTCTCGAAGCTCCCGAAATCCGCGTCAGGAGGGGCAAATCCCTTACTGGCAGAGGGAAAGCCCTTGTCAGGGAAGCGGCGAACAAAAAGCCCGTTACAGAATGAGCAGCGCTCCACGCGATACCATATACCACTTCCAATTTGTAAAGATACTACTATTTTTTTGTTTTCAACCATTTATCGTGTAAATAGATTTTAAATTTGCATTTTTTCGGAAGTCGCGACAAACGCGTACCTTTGCCTATTCAATTATCAAGCATGAACGTAGCGGCATTGGTTTCGGGAGGGGTCGACAGCTCCGTCGTGGTACATCAGCTCAAGGAGATGGGTCACGACCCGGTCATCTTTTACATCCAGATCGGGATGGAGGATGAGGAGGGCTATATCGACTGCCCGTCGGAAGAGGATATCGAGATGGTCTCCTACATCGCCAAGCGATACGGGTGCCAATTCGAGGTAGTATCGCTGCAAGAGGAGTATTGGGATACAGTGGTGCGGTACACCATCGAATCGGTGAAGCGGGGCTTGACCCCAAACCCTGATATGATGTGTAATAAGTTGATCAAGTTCGGGGTGTTCGAAGAGAGGTGGGGCCATCAATTCGACAAGATTGCTACCGGCCACTACGCCACTACCAGCGAGCAGGATGGCCGCACATGGCTCTCCACCGCGAAGGACGAAGTGAAAGACCAGACCTACTTTTTGGGACAACTGAACCGCGTGCAGCTCTCCAAGCTGATGTTCCCCATCGGCCACCTCCTTAAATCGGAGGTGCGGGCCATCGCGACGCGGGAAAAGCTCCCGTCGGCACAACGGAAGGACAGCCAGGGCATCTGCTTCCTTGGGAAGGTGAACTACAACGACTTCATCGAACGCTACCTGGGGAAAAAAGAGGGTCTAATCGTGGAGTTGGAGACCGGCAATATCCTGGGGAAGCACCAGGGATTCTGGTTTCACACCATTGGCCAACGGAAAGGGCTGGGCTTAAGCGGGGGCCCATGGTTCGTGATCAAGAAGGATGTGAACCGCAACATCGTGTACGTCTCCAGGGGGTACGATACGAAGCAGCAATACGGGGAGGTAATCAACCTGCAGGGGTTCCACTTTATCACGATGGATCCCTGGGGAGAATTCGACGGCGATAAGGAGGTCACCTTCAAGATCAGGCACACCCCGGAGTTCACCAAGGGGAGGCTCTCCCGCGTGGGCGACCTCTACCGGCTGTACTCCAGTGAGCCGCAACAGGGCATCGCATCAGGTCAATTCGGTGTGGTGTACGATAACGATGCCCGTTTATGCATTGGCAGCGGGGTGATTGTATGATATTAAAACATTTCGCGAATGAAACGGTTTTTAATCCGGATGTCACTTTCCGCCCTTTTCGGGCTCCTCTCCCTCTCCAACGGCTTTGCACAGTTCGAGGGAACCTTCGGTATTGGCGTGCAGGCCGGATACGGCAGCGATATCAAAAGCGTGGGCGGGGGTATACACCTGCATTATTACTACACCAACGAGTTGCGATTCGCCCCCTCGTTCACCCGCTTTATCGAGCGGAAAGGCACCGACACGTGGATGGTAGAAACCGATGCGCATTACATCCTGCCGGTATCGGTCGCCCTATCGCTCTACCCGATCGCCGGCCTCAGTTATTCCCAATGGTCGTACGATGAAGCGATGGTAAACCAAAAACACATACCCGCACGAAGGGAACGGCGGCTGGGAGCCAACCTTGGCTTAGGGTGGCAACACGATATAGCTTACCGGTTAAGGGCGAACTACGAGCTGAAGTACCAGTTTATCCGCAACCACTCGCAACTGCTTTTCACGACGGGTTTTGGTTTTTGGTTCTAAATGTAGGAGAGTGACGTGATCAAGCGCTCCACGTGCAAACAAAAGAAATGGTGCACGTACAAAAACAAGGTGTGCGACGGAAAAGGATAAAAGCGGGTTGCACGGTGAAATACGAGATAGGGAAAGACGCATGAAAGATTTTATGCAATACGAGATAAAGGGTGATAACGCCGTCCTCGTGGGACTCGTTACGCCCGATCAGAATGAGGAGACGGTGAAGGAGTACCTCGACGAATTGGCGTTTCTGGCCGAGACAGCCGGGCTAACCCCCTGTGAACGGTTCATTCAACGGCTCGATACACCCAACACCGCCACGTTCGTGGGCAAAGGGAAGCTGGAGGAGATCGAGCAGCACGTGATGGACGAAGATAACGAGGTGGGGGTGGTAATCTTCGATGACGAGCTATCGGCCCGCCAACTTCGCAACATCGAAAGGGAGCTTAAGGTACGCATCATGGACCGGACGAGCCTGATCCTCGATATCTTCGCGATGCGGGCGAAGACCTCTCACGCGAAGGCGCAGGTGGAGCTGGCCCAGTACCAGTACTTGTTACCCAGGCTCACCGGTATGTGGACACACCTCGAGAGGCAGCGGGGCGGCGGGGGTACCATCATGCGCGGTCCGGGCGAAACACAGCTGGAGACCGACCGCCGGCTGATCCTCGACAAGATAGCGCGGCTCAAGAGGGAGCTGGAGAAAATCGATAAGCAGAAGAGCGTTCAGCGAAAAAACCGGGGAAAGCTGGTGCGGGTAGCCCTGGTGGGCTATACCAACGTGGGGAAGTCTACCCTGATGACGCTGCTCAGTAAGAGCAAGGTGTTCGCAGAGGACAAGCTCTTCGCCACGCTCGACACCACCGTGAGGAAAGTGACCATCGAGAACCTGCCGTTCCTGCTGACCGACACGGTGGGCTTTATCCGGAAACTGCCGACCCACCTGGTGGAGTCGTTCAAATCGACCCTCGACGAGGTGCGGGAGGCCGATATCCTGCTCCATGTGGTGGACATTTCACACCCTGCATTTGAAGAGCAAATTCAAGTAGTGGAGGAAACGCTCCACGAGATCGACGAGACAGAGAAGCCAACCATACTCGTATTCAACAAGATAGACGCCTTTACGCACGTGGAAAAAGAGGAGGACGACCTCTCCCCGAAACGGAGGGAAAACTACTCTATAGAAGAGTTAAAGCAGTCTTGGCCGGCCAAGATGAGGGAGGAGAGCGTCTTCATATCGGCCCTCGAAAACGAAAACATCGCCACCCTAAAAAAGATGCTCTACGAGAAGGTGAAGGAGATCCATATCACCCGCTTCCCTTACAACGACTTCCTCTACCCAACGTACGAGGAGGAAGTTGAGTAGAGGCTGAGACCGCCGTACGGCTTTCGGTATACGGCATTCGGCAAACCGAAAACCGTAAACGAAAAACTGCGAACCGGAAAACAGCAAAATAAAAACTGTGAACCGAAAACCGGAAAACTGTTACAATAAATGCTACCCTAAAAAAATACCCCACTCGTGTAACCCAACCACCTGAGCACCGTCTCGCCCCATATCATAATCATCACCCAGCCGATCAACATCATGGTGAAACCGAACTTAAAGGTGTCACTCCAACTGTAATGGTCGGTGGCGTACAACAGGGCCGCGGGCTTGCTGTTAAACGGCAACACGTACACGTGCTCGATCAACAGGGCCACGGGAAACGCGAGGCTTAGTATCGGTAAGTTAAAACGCTGGGCTACCCCTATCGCTATCGGCACGAAGATGAGCGTCCGCATCGTCTTGCTCTGGAAGATCAACGCCGAGAAGAGCATGGTGCCGGTAAGGATAAGAAAAAGTACCCAGTAGGGAGTATCCACGGTAATACCTAACCGGGTGAAGAGGGCATCGATCATCGTGCCCGGCAGGTTGGTCGCATCCAACCCGGCACCCAGCGTGTACGCGCCCGCCGAGAAGAGCAGCAGGTGCCAAGGGATATCCACGTCGTTCCACTTCACTATACCCACCTTGGGGAGCAGTGCCACCACGGCTCCCAAGAACGCGACAGCGGTCTGGCTGATACCGTGCTGCTTGTCGGTAGCCCACAGCGCAAGGACCGCCACGAAGATGGCAATCGCCTTGAACTCCTCCGGCTTCATCTTGCCCAGTTTGGCCAATTCCTCCCTTAGCCGGTCGAGACCTCCTTCAATCTGTGGACGATCCTCACCCTTTTTAAGGGGGAAGATCAGCTTAGTACCGACGAACCAGCCGATCACCATTAATATTAAAGCCAACGGGAAGGCAGCCACGAACCAGTCCTGGTAGCTAAAAACACCCCACCCCATCGCCCCGGCAATCAAGGCACCGGCCAGCAGGTTGGCACCCGACCCGGTGATGAAGCCCGATGCGCCGATGTTGATCTGGAATAGGTTTTGAAGTACCAGGTTGCGCCCGAAGTTGTTGCGGTTATCACCACCCGTTGCCCCATAGATGGCCGCAATGACCATGAAAATGGGGAGCAGGATGGTCGCCTTAGCCGTGGTAGCCGAGATAAACGCCGATAGGACGATGTTGATGATCATGAAACTGAAGATGATCATGGTCGCGTTTTTCCCGAACCTGATCACGAACCAGAGGGCGAACCGTTTGGCTACCTGCGTTTTCACCAGCATGCTCGCCAGCACGAAAGAGAGGATGTTAAGCCACATCACCGGGTGCCCCAGCTGGGCGTAAGCCGTCCGTTCTGTGGTTACGCCGGTAAGCACCACCGCAATGATTAACACCAGCGAGGTGAGGTAGTTGGGGATGGGCTCGGTAATCCACAGGATAATGGAGGCGGCAAAGATGGCTAGCATCGCGTAGTTTATCCTGGAGAAGCCCTCGGCGCCCAAATCAGCGAACCGTTTGGCCGACTCCTTCCCCAAAAGCGACACATCAAACGTGTCGAGAAAGGGAATCTGAGCGAACCAGTAGATATACACGAAAGCAAAAATAGCAAGGGGAATACCGATGATGGACATCCACCGCTCGAAGCCCGACTTTTTTAAAGTCGGCAACCGCTCGATACGGTAATTGTTCATATCAAGCGGATCGAACTGCTTCTCAAGCTTCATCTCGTTCATTTGGTGTGATCCCATTGGCTGTAGGGATGTTTCATCAACATCGAGTTGTAGTAACTGGGGTCACCGGTCACCTCGCGACCCAACCATTCGGGCCAATCAAACTGTGCATCCTCACTTGGTAGCTCTATTTCAGCGAGTACCAGCCCCGCGTTATCACCGTAAAACTCATCCACTTCAAAGGTAAAGGGACTCGATTCAACCTCGTAGCGGGTTTTATCGATTACGCCCGGTTCGCAGATCGCCAACAGATCCTCCGCCTCGGCCAAGGGAATCTCTTTCTCCCACTCGTAGCGGGACGCCCCGCTCACGCTCCCCATACCCTTTATGGTGAGGAACCCTTTGTCGTCTTTCACCCGCACCCGAACGGTACGCTCCGGCACCGATGATAAGTACCCCTGCACGATACGTGTTTGTCTGGCTGCCTCCTGCTTGAAAGCGTGGGAGTTGACCAGAAACTTTCTCTCTATCTCTAATGCCATAGTCTATTAATTTGCCAGTGGTTTGTTAATCATTCCTATCACCCTCTTGATCGCTTGCAGGTAGTTGATGTTTTCAACTCCTTCGAGTCCCACCTCCCGAATGGTCTTAAGCACATCCTCCACCTCGGTCGACTCTGAGTTAATGGTTTTCACCATGGCCCCGTTAATATAGACCTCGCCTGTTTCACAGATGGTATAGTTAACCATGTATCCATACCGCACCTTTTCCACGACCACCGCTTGCAAGTCGGGATGCCGCTCCACCATCTCCAGGAACTCCTCCAAAGTGTAATACTCTTGGGTTAACTTAGGAAGGTTATCTACCATGAAGGCGGGAAACACCTCTTCGCTGAGTACGCGGGCCAAGATAGGAAACTCGCCTTTCATCAGCGGGTTCCATTGCTCAAGGCCATCTACCGTCTGCACGTAGGTTTTGATATCCATTTTGCCATCGCGTATCTTGGTGTTGTTCACATCGTTGGTCCGGCTCACGATGTAGACCTCGCTACTGCGCCGCTCCCATACCGCTTCCGGAACAGGGACTGAGAGACGTGCCATCCTCGCTGCCGCATCGCGAAAACAACGTCCAAACGAGCGAAACTCGAACCTGGGCTTCGATATTTGGCCGATCTCTAATTTGTTATTACTCATATCAACTGCTTTTTTTAGGTTTTTAATCTTGTGGCGTTTTTTGGTGATAGCGTACGGTAGCACATTACGTGCAAGTAGTGTAGTATAACGCTAACGAACGCTACGCGCAGGTAGCGTCATCGCAAAACAGGCTACACGTGAGTAGCGTCACGCTAAAGCACCATTACTCTTGGTATCAACAGCTTTGGTGCCGCTTACCAGCAAAGTATCACGAAAAAACCGAACGGGAGACCGGGCTTAACAGGTCCCTGTCGGGACACGACGCCCGGCCTTCCCTCGATAAAAATCAACCTCGCGATTACACTTGAGGAATGGGGTCACCCTTATCCGGGTTCTTGCTCCCGTTGGTCGGATCGGCCAACTTCCAGTCGCCCGTACCGTTGGGTATCCGCTGGAACGATTTAGGCGCCGTATCGCTGATGTTCTTACCCAGGTTCGCCTCATCACCGCGCAAGAAGACGCCTAAGCTAACACCGGCCGCCGATTTCAACTCGAACTTCAGGCACTTCTTCGCGGATATACCTGCGTTACCCGACAAGAGGGGGTTATCCGGGTTGTTCTGTATGATCACGATATAACCGTCGGCGGGTATCGAGCCGTTTTCTGCTACACCCTGCCACCAGGGGCTACTATCGTCGTTATTATCCTTGATCAACTTTACCCCTTCAAGCGGAATGGGTACCGTCCCCTTGTTATAGAGCTCAATCGACTTACTGTTGCCATCGATCTCGTTCAACACCAGGTTGGCGAAGTTCACCGGGGCAGCACCCACCTTGTAGGACTGCTCTTTGGATGTAGCTGGGATACCCACCATGTTATTGGCTACCACAACGAATGTAACGACCGCCTTATCGGCTTGTTTCGGAATAACGCCAGAATAGGTATCACCACTTCCCTTCGTCATATTCACCTCGGTTTGGGAGCCGCCGTTCACCTTATATTGAAGCTTCACGGAGGTAACACCCTGCAGGTCGGTTACGGTCGCCACCACGGTCACATCGTCATCAGTCGTTACGGCCGACGGCGTGAATTCAACCTTCGATATGTTCGCCGGGCCACGGTACATTTCGTCTTCCACGCACGATACGCCCAGCAGCACAAGCGCGAGAACGGTTGCTATTATCTTAGTTTTCATACGATTATTTTATTTAATAGGTTTAACCACGTCTAAAACACCACTTCACACCGCAGGGCCACCATGCTATGGTCTGCTCCACCCTTTCCTTTCGCTTCCACCGCCTGTGTGTAATCCTTGGTCGGCTTACCGGCCGCGTCATGTCCGATAAAGAGTTTCCCTTTACCGTTGGCGTAACGGTCGTTATTATTGTACTGGTAGTTGAGCATGAACTTGACGTTGTTGTTCACCCAGTAGTTCAGCCCCACGGCAAACGCCTCCCCGGCACCGCCGTACACGCCCCCGTCAAAGTCGTTCAGGTTGAGGCATTCGTACCGGGCGGTCAGTTCCACGTCACCCCACTTCTTGCCTCGCTCGGCCCGGTTGTATTTGGCTCCCCAGTAATCGTACCGCTGCGTTCCACCGAACAGCAGGTAGCCTGCCTGCGCGTACCAACCACCGAAATTCTTGTTGTTCAGGTTGCCCGGGGCATCATCTTTCATGTATAGGGTCGTTCCAATATAGGCCGTCTCTACGCGTAGCCCCTTGTAGTGACCCGCTAATTCGGCGGTGTAGAGGAGGGAATGATCCACCCCTTTTATCACGTCGGTATCGATGTATTTCTTCCGGTTGATGGAGGTAGAGTTCCGGGTGCTGAACCGCATGCCCCCGTAGTCGCTCGGTGCATCGTGCGATTTTGGGGTCCGGTAGGAGATGGCTCCACCGATATGTAACCCACGGTCAATACGCTTGTTAAAGGGGCGCAAGACCATCTTACCGGTAAGCGAGTAACCCGGTCCACGACCGTAGTCCTTGTTGTTGTCCTGCACGTTCTGTATTTCTTCCATTCCGGCCACCTCCTGGAAAAAGAGACCTCCGGATGCCCAAAAAAGCGGGATACAATACTTCACGTTGGCACCCAGGTGCCTGGAGGGTGCCAGGTAGGTCACCATCGGCCGCTCCATGAACTGGAGAAAACGGGAGGAGGTGTTCCGCTGCATCGAGAAGTTCTCTTTGAAGTTACCCACCTGTATCTCCACGTTCTTGATCCCATCGTAACGAAGCACCGCGTCTTTCAGCTCGGGAAACCCGTTAGCCATGTCAATATCAATTTCACCATACCAGTTGGGAGTCAGTTGCGCCTTTACCGCGAAGCGGGCACGACGGATAGTCGCACCATTCCCGATGGGATCGTAATCCTTATCGATCCCGAAAAAACTGGCAAAATCAGCTTGCACGCGGATATCGTACCACAACTTGTAGTTACCGTCCTCCGTCTCGAAAACGAGCCTCCCATCTTGCATTTCAGCCTTCAGGTCGGTCCACTTCACTTCCATACCGTACTGGTCGTACTTAACCTCCTTCTTCTGTGCTAACACGGAACCCGTGACAAAAAGCACCAGAAACAGAAACATTTTCATTCTTCTCATTCGTACAACTATTTAAAAATTAAACATGTTACATGGATTTTATAAAATCAGTTAGGGTCTCGTCCTTGGATACGCCCAACTTGGCACGTAACCGGTAACGAGCGATCTCCACGCTCTTGGTGGATATATTGAGTAGGGGAGCCATCTCTTTCGACGACAAGCCAATTCGCAGCAGGACCAGGATCTCCTTCTCCCGACTTGTCAGTTTCGGGTAGCTCTTGTCGAGTTTTTCAACGAACTCCATGTAGACCTGTTCCGCTTGGCGGTAGATTTCGTCCACCTCCCCCCTGAAGCTCATCCGCTGCTTAATCTCCGTCAGCTGGTTTTTAAGCAGCTGATTCTTCTCTTGAAGTGTGGGAGCCTGGATAGCCTGTTCGATTGATTCCGAGATATTCTCCAGGTACTTGAGCTGCTCCCCTATATTGAGCGAATAGGTCACTAGTTGGTTTTTCCTCTCCTCCAACCGGGTGGCCAAATTGGTATTCTCCAGCTGCACCGTGTTCACCTCTATCTCTTTCAACGCGTTCTGGTAATCGCTAAACAGCTTCTCCTTGGCTTCGCGGTGTCCTTCCGCTCGTGCCTTCTCCAGCGCCTTCTTACGTACAAAAATGGTGTAAAGAAGCAATATGATCAATAAGACGATGACCACGATCGAGAAAAAAGTGTTGACAGTGGCCGCCGGCACCTGATACGTGATAGACGCGAACGAAGGCTCGGTTTGCCCTAGCGGTTCTAGGGTAGCCCCCCCCTTGGACACCGGCATACCGAACACCCTTTCGACAAAAAAGAGGCTGATAAAGGTAAAAAGGCCGGAAAGCACGGGGGTAGTAACCCAGCCAAGCATGATGCCACCCACCATCTTCAGCTTAAGTTCCTGCACTCCCTTGACCAAACCCACCCCGATTATCGCGCCGATTAGCACCTGCGTGCTCGAAACGGGAACCAGCGGAATAGCAGGTAACCCGATGCTCACTAGGGCATTAGATAGGGCGGTTGAGGAGAAGATAAACAGCACCAGTGCTTGAGCCAAGACCACCACGATAGCCATCTCAGGGGTCATGGCCAACACGCCGCTACCCACCGTATCGATTACCTTTTTACTGTAGGTGCAGATCCCCAAGGCAATAGCCAGGGAGCCGATGAAGAAGAGCAGTCGGGTGGAAGAGATATACAACGAACCAATAGTAAGGGACAGGTTGAACGAGTTGACAAAAACCCCCATCACGTTCGCGATGTTGTTGGCCCCCAAGCTGTACGCGGCAAACGCACCAACCACGATTAATGATGTCCGGATAATCGACTCCATCTTCAGCATGTGGATGCGTGACGAGCGGATGTACTTGCGCAATAGGATGTACAAAACATAACCGAACAACATACCCAGGATAGGGCCAAAAACCCAAGAGCCCAGTATCTTCACCAACACGTTATAATCAACGGGAGTCGCCGTGTAAAAGCACCACCCGATGATGGCCCCCACGATAGCCTGCCCGGTAGAGACGGGTAGACGGTACTTGGTCATGAGGGTAACGATGATTCCCGCGCACAGGGCCACCGTGAAGGCACCTCCCACGGCATCCACGGAGCCAAGCCGCGACAGCGTTTCAGTGGTACCGGACCCCTGGATAACCGCCCCCAGTATCACGAATATACTCGCGATAATAGCGGCCGTTCTGAACTTGACCATCCGGGTACCGACGGCCGTCCCAAAGATGTTGGATGCATCGTTCGCACCCAACGACCACCCCAAGAACAACCCGCTTATCAGAAACAGATACCCGAACATGGCTAACAATTTACACGATTCGTTTGATAGCCATGATGGAGAGCAGGTCGGCTACCTTCTCCGCGGTATCGGAAATATTCTCGATATGCAGCGTGAAATACCTCAAGTGAAATTTCTCGCTAAGCCTTAAACCGGGTATCTCCTTGAATATCTTCCGACGGATAATATCGGCCAGCATATCGGTCTCCTTCTCGTAGAAATAAACCCGGTGAATCTTCTCGTTCACGTTGACCGGTTCGTTAAAGTAGGACTTAGCGGCAGGGATGGTGGATTCAGCGGCCGAAACCGATGTCTGGGTAAGGCGAATGAAATCAGAAATCAACTCGGCGGGGATGTGAGGCGTCTCCACCTCGAACTGAAACAGGTTCTTTTTCGCCTGGTCGATCAAGTTGTCCATCTCCTCCAGTAGTTGCATGACATCCCCCCGCACTTGGGGCATCAACGATTGCATGTAGAGGGTGGTTTCTATCTCCCGGCGCAGCTTGTCAGACTCCCTCTCGGTGTTGGCCAGCTGCACGATGTCGTTGTTGAAGTGCTCCATATTGTTGTAGAGGTAGTTTTTCACCCCCTCCTTGAAGAGGAGCAAGCCCTGATCCACGCAGTTTAGGAACGCGTCGATGAGCTCGATCGATTTTTTAGTACGGCTAAAAAACATGTCTGATTAAACAATTAAATCCATTTTTTGCAATATTACAAAAGATTTTCGTCGAGACAACGTTCCCATCGTGTAAAATAACGGTTTTGGAAAATTCGTGAACAAGCTGAATCTGTATGGCTTGTTTATTTTTTTACACTCTCTTAATCAGGCTATTAAAAACTTAACGTATAGGCTCAATCGCGAAAATCTTCTCTCATGCGTAAAACATGTAGAGTTGATGTAAAGGCAAAAAAGAGGGATTTCAATGGCACAGCGCCTCGTTTAGGGCGGTCACCGCCTCCTCGTACTGGTCCCGTTGGATAACAAACTGCATATTTACCTGCATCAGAGACTGCGCGAAGCTCTCCACGTTAATACCCTTCTCGTACAGCGCCTTGGTAGCCCGATAAAGAAAACCGGGCATGGCGATGTTGCTCCCCATCGCGCAGACGAGGGCCATCGGCTTCGCGTTCACCTGGTAAAACACCTCTTTAAGGACATCAATCAGCGCCCAACTCTTCGGGTTATCCCACACCACCATGGTGATGGAGTTAGCATTGGTGGACTTCAAGATGTAGCTCACCCCATGCTTCACGAAGTAACTCATGATACGCCCGTCAAAACCCACCTCACCCACCATCATGGGGTCATGCACCTCTATAGCGATCACCTTGCGTGAACCGGAAACGATCTCCACCCTAGCCTCGGGTGAGATGTAATCGCGTGAGATGAGCGTGCCGGGATGGTTAGGCTCAAAGGTGTTTTTGATGCGGATATTGATACCGGCCAACTCCAGTGGCTTGGCCGCTTTGGGGTGAATCGCCTCCATGCCGATATCGGCCAGTTGGTCTGCGATGATGTAGTTGGTATGTCCCACGGGGATACTTTTCTCCACCCCCACGATCTTGGGGTCGGCACTCGAAAGGTGGTACTCCTTGTGGATGACTGCCTCGTCGGCCTTCACCTCCACGGCGATCTTGCTGAAGGTAACCTCGCTGTAACCCCTGTCAAACGCCCGCATGATTCCCTCCGTACCTTTGGTGTAGCCGGTGGCCACGCAGAGCACCTTGCTGAAATCGATCCCGCTGAACTCCTTGTGGATTCGCTCGTCGATGGTGAGCGGCTCGTTGTCGTTGTAGCCGCAAAGGTCAATGAAGCGGGCGTTGATACCGTTGTTGTTGAGGATATTCACCGAGTTCCAGCCGGAGTGGGCCTCGCCGATGGAGGCGAGTATTTCTCGGGCGGCCAGGTGGATGTCGGTGCTGTTGACGTAGCCCGACGCCAGCACCTTGCCTAGGCTGTAGAGCACCGTCTTGGACTGATCTACCCGAAAGCGGATAAAGTCGCGCGCCTCCTTCAGGTCCACCGCTGGCAAAAGAGATCTAGCGCGCTGCTGTAATCCTCACCGTTGAGGAACTTGTTGTAAATACCCGGCTCGCCTGTGGTCTTATGTTCCAGCAGCCAGTTGGTAACGTTGTTGTAAGCGGAAACCACGAAGATGCGGTTGTACAGCTCGTCGCCCGAGCGGTTTCCGATGATG
>JAMNYO010000059.1 GCA_023622765.1 Bacteroidota bacterium
AGGAACCGGCTGCCCTTCGAGGTAAGCAGCAAGTCAGTCCCGTTTTTTGTAGAATCATTAGTAAAATTGATCTTATAGGTGTATGAAAAAACAAATTCGTGTTTCAGGAGTTGGGTGTTGCCTGGTCGACAGGCTCTACAACAACATCTCTTTCAGCTCGGACGCTTTCCTCGCTTACGCTTCTAAAGAGAGGGGGGATGGCGGCCTGAGCCCGGGACACCTGGTGCTGAAAGAGGAGTTTGAAGCGTTCGCCGATAAAGATTTTCAGGCCGTACTCGCGGAACTCACGGAGGGTAGGGAGCCCGACAAGATCAACGTGGGCGGGCCCTGTATCGTGGCTCTTATCCACGCGGCGCAAATGACGTTCGACAACCGTTGCGAGATAGGGTTCTACGGCTGTCATGGGGATGACCACAATGGCGACTTTCTCAGGTCATCGCTCCAAAGATTACCGGTAAACATAGAACAGTACAAACAGATTGGTAACCTAACCCCTTCCACCGATGTTTTTTCAGATCCCGACTACGATGACGGTCATGGAGAGAGGGTGTTTGTGAACTCGATAGGCTCGGCGTGGGACTATCTCCCTGATGAGCTTGATGATGATTTCTTTCAATCGGACATTGTCGTGTTTGGAGGAACTGCGCTGGTTCCACGGATACATCAACACCTGACCGAACTACTCTGGAAATCAAAAGAGCATGGGTGCATCACCATCGTGAATACGGTGTTCGACTTCGTGAACGAGAAGGCAAACCCGCACCAAAGGTGGCCGCTGGGGAAGAGCGATGAGAGCTATCAGCACATTGATCTTTTAATCGTGGATCGAGATGAGGCATTACGTCTGAGTGGCGAGAAGAGCCTGGACAGAGCCATGGAGTTCTTTATCGCGAAACAGACCGGGGCTGTCATCATCACCAACGGGGCCAAAGAGGTTTCGCTCTACGCGAAGAATGATCTGTTCGGAAGCGTAGGTGTCAAAAAACTTCCCGTTTCAAAGTTTATTACGCGGAAAATCAGGGAGAAGGATTATCATGGGGACACTACCGGTTGCGGTGACAATTTCGTGGGTGGCGTTATTGCCTCCTTAATACAGCAACTGGATAGAGGGGAGAAAAGGTTGGATATAGAGGAGGCATGCACCTTGGGCATCGTCTCGGGAGGATATGCCTGCTTGTATATCGGCGGCACCTATTTTGAACAGCACCCGGGAGAGAAGTACCAGCTTATGGCGCCCGTCCTCAAGGCGTATCAAGAGCAAATTAAATCGTAAGCAGTTGGAGGAGAAAAAATCGATACTGATTTTTGGAGCCGGTAAGATTGGCCGCTCGTTCATCGGTCAGCTATTCGGCTTGTCGGGCTACGAGGTGGTCTTTTCCGATATCGACACCCAGTTGGTGGAGGCATTAAACCGGGAGAGATCTTATACCGTCGTTATCAAGGGAGCGCGGGAAGAGCGTTTAACTATACCCAATGTAAGGGCCATTCATGGCGCGGATGAGCCATCGGTGATCGAAGAGATTACACATGCTTCCATCATGGCGGTCTCCGTTGGGAAAAATGCTTTGGAGAAAATCATTCCCACCATCAGTAAGGGACTGACAAAACGCTTTCAATGTTACGAGGGGCGACCTATAGATATCATCATTGCCGAGAACATGCGCTCGGCGGATGAATTCATGTATGGGTTGTTTAAACAGCATCTCGCCCCGGACTTTCCCATCGACGACTACGTCGGCTTGATTGAAACAAGCATTGGGAAGATGGTTCCCATCATGACGGCTGATGAACAAAGTAGAGACCCCCTATCGGTATTTGCCGAACCCTATAACGAGTTAATCCTCGATAAGAAGGGGTTCAAGAACCAGATCCCGAACGTTAAAGGGTTGGCTCCCAAAGAGAATATCAAGGCATGGGTGGACAGGAAAGCGTTCATCCACAACTTGGGACATACCACTACAGCCTATTATGGCTACTATAAACACCCGGAAGCCACCTATCTCTACGAGGTGTTACAAGATGAAAGCGTTTTGCAGTTTACCAGAGAGGTGATGTTGCAATCGGCAGATACCCTCTTGAGGATGTACCCGGATGATTTTACCGCCAACGACTTGGAAGAGCATATCGATGATTTGCTGTTCAGGTTCCAAAACAGGGCGCTGAAAGACACCCTCTTCAGGGTGGGACGGGATATCCCGAGGAAACTGGGGCCCGATGACCGTTTTATGGGGGGCATACGTGCCGCGATCTCTTTACAAGCACCCTATGACCGCATGCTGAAGGCTATGCTTTTCGCGTGTACCTTTAAAGCCGTGGATGAGAAAGGGCAAAGGGCACCGGAAGACCTACTCTTCGAGCAGTACATGGAAAGAGGCTTGGATTTCACTTTGCAGCATGTGTGTGGCATGGATCCGGCAAAGGATCAACAGCTCTTGATGCAAGCGAAGGGGTATTATGTTGACCTTTTTCCCCTCCGTGCATGACTTTAAGCCTTAGCGAGTGCTTGTATTCGCGGAATAGATGACCAAAAGAGAATTCATGTAAACCAAATGTTTAATCAACCAATAAAAAAGGAGTAAGATGAAAAAATACAATGTAGGAATAGTAGGGTATAGTTGGGCTGCAGGTGCCCATATCGAGGCAATCAACAACACTTCGCTGGCAAAGGTTACCGCGGTCTGCTCCTCACGTAACCTCGACTCCGCGGAGTTGAGCGCCAAGCATGGCACTCCCATCCAATGCTATACCGATTACAGCGAGATGCTGGCCAACCCGGATATTCATATCATATCCATCTGCAGCTACCCGGCCGATCATGCCAGGCAGGCTATTATGGCCGCCGAGGCCAACAAGCATCTCATCATTGAGAAGCCCATCGCGTTGAGTTGGGAAGATTGCTTGGCGGTTGAGCGTGCCGTAGATAAGGCGGGGGTAAGGAGCTGTGTCTGCTTTGAATGTCGTTTTTCCGGTCAGCTTCAAACCATCAAGTCGGTTATCGATGAGGGGTTACTGGGTGAGATACACTATGCCGAGGTGGATTATTACCATGGTGTGGGACCTTGGTACCACCAGTTCCGCTGGAATATTAAAAAGGAGGCGGCAGGGAGCAGCCTTTTATCGGCGGGATGTCATGCCATGGATGCCCTGCTCTATTGCATGGGTGATGAGTATGAGTCGGTCCACAGCTTCGGCGCCAACTCCTCCAACAAGGATTTCGCC
>JAMNYO010000096.1 GCA_023622765.1 Bacteroidota bacterium
TGACCCCGAAGAGTTAATCCTCGAAATCGTGTCTGAAAATCAAAGACTTGCGAAATTCATTAATTTAAACCCCCCACGGCAAGCGGGGTAAAGGAGCTTGCGAAAGTTAAGTAAAATATAAATGCCCTGGAGCTTTTTGTGTTTTTTTAACGGCACTGTTGGTGTGAGTTTAAATAGCGTGTTGCCGATGAGGGGACTAGGGTTGAATGGTGTTAATCCACTTCCCTCTTTTTCGCCACCCGCTTGCGGTCGTTTTCGTTTAAAAAGATCTTGCGCAGGCGCATGTGCAGGGGTGTCACTTCAACGTATTCGTCTTCTTTGATGTATTCCAGCGCCTCTTCCAGGCTGAAGAGAATAGGTGGTGCGAGCTGGACCTTTTCGTCACTTCCCGCCGCACGCACGTTGGTCAATTTTTTCGACTTGGTGACGTTGACCACGAGGTCGCCCTCCTTGTTGTGCTCGCCAATTACCTGCCCTTCGTACACGTGGGTCTGCGGCTCGATAAAGAACCGCCCCCGGTCTTGCAGCTTGTCTAGGGCGTACGCGAAAGCGTTACCCGACTCACCTGCGATAAGGGAGCCGTTTTGTCGCTTCTCAATCACTCCCTTCCATGGTTGGAACTCGAGGAACCGGTGCGCCATGATGGCTTCGCCGGCGGTGAGGGTGAGCAGGGTGTTGTTCAGGCCGATGATACCCCTCGATGGCACTACGAACTCCATGTGTACACGGTCACCTTTTCCCTCCATCACGAGCAGTTCACCTTTGCGGCGTGTAACGATATCGATTACCTTGCTGGCCGAGCCCTCCGGCAGGTTTACCGTGAGTTGCTCTACCGGTTCATGTTTCTCTCCACCGATCTCCTTGATGATCACTTGAGGTTGTCCTACCTGTAACTCGTACCCTTCGCGGCGCATCGTCTCGATCAATACCGAGAGATGCAACACGCCCCGGCCGTACACGGTCCACGAGTCGGCACTATCGGTATTTTCCACCCTCAACGCCAGGTTCTTATCGAGTTCACGAATCAGCCTGTCATGGATATGGCGAGAGGTAACGTACTTGCCGTCCTGCCCGAAGAGGGGTGAGTTGTTGATGGTGAAGAGCATCGACAGGGTAGGTTCATCGATGGCGATCGGGTCCAGCGGCTCCGGTTTTTCCAGGTCGCTGATGGTGTCCCCAATATCGAACCCATCGATGCCCACCAACGCGCAGATATCACCCGAGAAGGCTTCATCTACCTTAGTGCGGCCCAGTCCCTCGAACAGGTTCACCTCTTTCACGCGTATTCTCTTGATGCTGCCATCGCGCTTGCATAGCGCGTAATCCTTGTTGGGTTGGAGGGTGCCGCGATGGACCCTCCCCACGGCAATTCGTCCCACGTAGTTGGAGTAGTCGAGTGAGGTAATCAACATTTGTGGAAGCCCTTCCTGGATGTTTGGCTTCGGGATATATTTGACGATCGCATCCAGCAGCGGTATGATATTATCGGAGGGTTTATTCCAGTCGTCCGACATCCACCCATGCTTGGCTGAACCGTACAGGGTGGGAAAGTTGAGTTGCTCTTCGGTAGCATCGAGGTTGCACATCAAGTCGAACACCTGTTCCTGCACCTCTTCGGGGCGGCAGTTGGGCTTGTCAACCTTGTTGATAACCAGGATGGGTTTTAACCCGATCTCCAGTGCTTTCTGTAACACGAACCGGGTTTGTGGCATGGGGCCTTCGAACGCGTCCACCACCAGCAGGCACCCGTCGGCCATGTTCAGTACCCGCTCCACTTCGCCCCCGAAGTCGGCGTGTCCCGGTGTATCGATGATATTGATCTTGGTTTTCCCGTATTGGATGGATACGTTCTTGGAAAGGATGGTGATACCACGCTCTCGTTCCAGGTCATTATTGTCGAGGATTAAATCGTTCGTGAGCCGGTTGTCCCTGAAAAGGTTTCCCGCCATCAGCATTTTATCTACCAGCGTGGTTTTTCCATGATCCACGTGGGCGATGATGGCAATGTTTCGAATATCCTGCTGCATGTAAAACAATCTTTTAAGGGCGCAAAAGTACTAGAAAAATCAACTTTATCCAAGCGTGTAAACTGAAAATCAAGAAAAATGAAAAGGATGCGAGTTCAAATAGTAAACGCAACGCTAAGTGAAAAAGATTGATGGGCGTCCCTTTCTATTTTCAAAGTGAAACATTTGCAGATTAAGTGGAAATGTTTTTTATTTGCTATGTTTCACGTGGCTATTAGGAGGTATTTATAAGCTCGCGGTTACGTGACCATTAAGAGTTGGCTCTAAACCCTAAAAGTAGACTATTTCTCGCCATGGCATAGTCCAAGTAAACTTGTCCAATGCTCATTTGGCTTATCGAAATAGTTCTCACACAAGAACATGATTAAAGCGAGTTCCATACGCTACATTTGAACTATTGCGATAAGAGAGCGCAGAGAAAAAACCTGTTTTTGATATGCCGAACGTAGCAATAGTCTAACTTTAGTGAAAATAATAGTTTTAATCGTATGAAACCGACATGATTAAAATAATCATTAAACACCCTTGGAAATGATTATTTTAAACATCAAAGGTTCCATACACCGAAACAAAAAAAATAAAATAATCGTATGAAAATTGTAATTATTGGCGGTGTGGCCGGTGGCGCTACTGCCGCTGCACGGCTAAGGCGACTGGATGAAAAGGCGGAGATCGTGCTCTTCGAGAGGGACGCGTACGTTTCGTTCGCCAATTGCGGGCTCCCCTACCATATTGGTGGAGTTATCGAGCGTCGCAAGGATTTACTCTTACAAACCCCCAGGGGGTTCAAAAGTCGATACGATGTCGATGCGCGGGTTTTGTCGGAGGTGATCGCGATTCACCCAGACTCGAAAAGCGTGACGGTTAGAGAGGTGAACACGGGAAGAAGCTACGTGGAGGGATACGATAAGCTGATTGTCTCCACCGGTGCAAGTCCAGTTAAGCCTAACATCAATGGGGTTGATAATGAGCGAATCTTCACCCTTCGTAATATACCGGATATGGACCGAATAAAGGCTGCTGTTGCCCGCGAAGGGGTTGGCTCTGCCGTGGTCGTGGGAGCTGGCTTTATCGGCCTGGAGATGGCCGAGAACCTGAAGGAGGTCGGCTTATCGGTAACGGTTATCGAGCAACTCAACCAGGTAATGAGCACGGTCGACTACCCCATGGCGGCTATGGTGCATCGCTACCTTCGCTCACTGGGGGTGAGCCTCCTGTTGGGTGAAACGGTCACCGCTTTTGAAACGGCGGGCGACCGCCTAAGGGTGCATACCAAGAGCGAGAAGGCCATCGATACAGATATGGTGATCTTAAGTATCGGCGTGCGACCCGATACGAAACTGGCCAGGGAGGCCGGGTTAACGATGGGTTGTTTAGGCGGGATCAAGGTGAACGACTACATGCAGACCTCCCATCCCGATATTTACGCGGTAGGCGACGCAGTGGAGGTGACAAACCTCGTGACCGGGAAGCCAGCGTTGATTCCATTGGCCGGACCAGCAAACAAACAGGCGAGGATCGCTGCCGATAATATTATAATGGGCAATAGCCGTACCTATAAAGGAACCGTTGGGACCTCTATCGCGAAGCTGTTCGATATGTCGGTAGCCGCTGTCGGGGCCACCGAGCGATTGCTCCAGAAAGAGGGCATCGAATACATCACCTCTATCTGCCACGGGGCATCACACTCGGGCTATTACCCCGGTGCCTTGCCACTTTCCCTCAAAATCAATTTTGCCCCTGATGGGAAACTGCTGGGTGCGCAAGCCGTGGGGTTCGGTGGTGTGGACAAGCGAATCGATCTATTGGCGCAGGTAATCCGAAACGGTGGTACCGTACAGGATTTACAAGAGATCGAGCATGCGTACGCACCACCGTTCTCATCAGCAAAAGACCCGGTGAACATGGCCGGCTTCATCGCGGAAAACATCTTGCAAGGCCGATTGAAGATTATCCATTGGCACGATGTGGATACAAGGGACCCCGAAACGGTCGTGATTGACGTGAGGACAAAGGAGGAGTACCAAGGTGGGCATATCGAACAGTCGTTACATATTCCTGATGACGAGTTACGGGAAAGGCTGAACGAGGTGCCGAAGGGTAAAACCATTTACACCTACTGTAAGATAGGTCTCCGGGGGTACGTTGCTGCACGCATCCTGATGCAGTATGGCTTTGAGGAGGTGTACAATCTGTCCGGTGGGTATGATACCTACGTATGCTGTAACGATTCCATCGCTCAGATGAGTTCCAGTTGAAATATCCTCATGCCCGTGTGGGTGTTGATGAACAACCTAAAAGGAACGGGTTGTTCAAGGTTTTCAGGGAGCTCGGAACGGAGTGCGCTGAGCAGGAATGAAGCATGCATCGTTTGCGGGTACCCTGGGGGGTCGTTGTTGCGTGAGTGGCTAAGGTATAGGTCGATACCCGTTGTATCTAGGTTGCGAAGCAGCGCTAAGGTGTGTGGCTTATCGTGGAATTCTACCTCGATGATCAGGTTGAGATAACCACCACCTACCCATACGCTTAGGACCTTTACCGGGTCGTTGGCGTACCTTTCGGGGTAGCCTTCTTCGATTGCCCCGGTATAAATGGGCAACACGTGGTTTACTTTTACCCGGTTATCTTTTATGGGGGTGTAGTTGAGGAGCACCCGTTGTCGATGCTTTCCCTTGACGTTGTCGTTGCTTTCGGGTGTAAGCAGTTGGCCGTTATCGAGCTGAAACCGGATGGAGCTTCCCTCCTTCAGCAGGGTAGCGAACTCCACGAAGTAGTCATCCATTCGTTTGGGCTCCTTGTCGCAACCTGAAACGAAAAGAAGAAACGCCATGAAAGTGAACGCAATTTTCCTACTGATTTGCATACGATTATTTTATCATTGTGTTTTAGTGTATGGAGCCTTTGGCGGTCTTCTTCGCCTCCTCGCTAGTGCCTCTCATCTCTAGATGATTTTTGACGGTGTTGCCGTACATCTCGATGATTTTGTCCCGCAGGAAATCGCTGTCTTTGTTCGGTATTTCGATTTTATCGACCTGCCGTTGCAGGTAGGTATCGAAATGGGCTACCTCCTCATCGTTGTACTCGTTTCTGAACCGGTCGGAACTGCTCATCCGGTCGAACGCGATGTAGTTGATCGGGAAGAAGGTGTAGTTCCGGTAGATCTCGTTGTCGATCAACGTGGCCGCTTGCTCGAGTACCTCATTGCGGCCCGTTCCCGCGGGGATAGTCTCCAGGCCGCGGTTAATGCATTCCCCTAACCGGAAGACAACCCGCCCTTTGAATCCCATGATGCCGGTGGCCATGTTCTCGATGTCATCGGCCTCGCTCTTTTTATGCTCCTCCATGTCTCGTTTGAGTTGAAACTCCTTGGCTTTCAGAAAGTCGCAGGGGTCGTACTCGTATGATATGGAGAGGGGGACGATGCGCAGTTGGCGTAGCATCTCCAGTGGCTTGGCGCTATCATGGAGCGTGAACATTTTTAGCAGGCTCGCTTGCGTTTTGTCGTCCGAGTCTTTGGCCCTTCCCTCTCGTTGCGCGATCCAGATGGACTGCGCGCGTTGGTTGATCGTGTAGTGGATGTAGTCGGAGAGATGTCGTGATACTTTCAGCATCTCTCTAACCGATACGCTTCGCTTGACGATAAAGCTCTTGTTGATGCGTACCAGGTCGGTAATCCACGGGTGAATAAGCAAGTTGTCGCCAATGGCGATCTCGGTGGTTTGAAGTTGCTTATCGAAGAGGAGGATATTGAAAAAGGCAGCGTCCAGCACGATATCCCGATGGTTTGAGATAAAGAGGTAACTGTTGTCCTTCTTGATATTCTCCCACCCGGTTCCAACCATCTTCGTGGTGGTTTGCTCGATCAACCGTTTCAAAAGCGGGTGGATGATCTTCGCCTGGAAGTCATTTTTGCTTTTGCACCGCGTGACGATTCCCGAAAACTGTTCCCAGGAGAGGGGTTTCATGATGGGTTCGACAGCCCGTCTGAACCCTCTGTCGGCAATCAGCCGGGCAACGGTTTCAGGCACTTCGCTGTCCAACAGCGGCCGGATGTCTTGAAAGCGATCGGTGGTATCGGTCATGTCTGTTATCGGTTTAGATGGATTTTAGCGTATTCTGTTTCGATGATGTCCGACAGCACTTCGCCCATCGAAAGGCCAGCTGCCGCCACCTGTTGAGGGATAAAGCTGGTTCCGGTCATCCCCGGGGTGGTGTTCACCTCGAGCAAAAACGGCTCTTCATCTTGTAGGATATAATCGGCCCGGATGATTCCCTTGGCGCCGAGAAGCCGGTATATTTTTTTTGTCTCCTCCTGAATGGCTAGCGCGATGGGTGCCGGGATGCGGGCGGGAGTTATCTCTTCCACCTGCCCGTTGTACTTGGCATCGAAGTCGAAGAACTCGTTCGCGGGAATTACCTCCGTGAGCGGAAGCGCGATGATTCCCTTGCCAGCGTCGTAACAGCCGCACGTCACCTCCGTACCCGCTATGAACTGTTCGATGATGACTTCCGGTGCCTCGGTGAATGCCTCCTCGATCGCACCCTTCATTTCGTTGATCGTGGTCACCTTGGTGGTAGCAAAACTGGAACCACCCGAGTTGGGCTTCACGAAAACGGGCAACTCAAGCTCGGCGGCGATCTGTTCAGGCGTGTAGGTGTCTGTACCCCGTAACACGATGGAAGGAGCCACCTTCACGCCGAAGCTCTTGAGGAAATTGTTGCAGGTGAACTTGTTGAACGTGAGCGCCGATGTCAGCACCCCGCAGTTGGAGTAGGGGATGCCCAGCATATCGAAGTAGCCTTGTAGCACGCCATCTTCACCCGGTGTGCCATGGATGGTGATGTACGCGAAATCGAACCGCATGGTTATCCCATTGACCACAAAGCTGAAGTCGTTTTTGTTCACCGGGAAGCGATTCCCCTGGTGCTCTACCTCCCAGGTGTGGCGGTCAATTTTTACCTTGAACAGGTTGTATTTGCCTGTATCCAGGAAGGTATAAATGCCGGCCGCACTCTTCTCGGAGATCACGATTTCGGAAGAGTATCCTCCCCATACGATGGCTACATTTTTCTTCATAGGTTGATGTTGTTTTTACTCCTGACTCCTTCGGTAGACCCTCCATTTGTCGATGACCGCTTGCATGTCCGTCGGCATATCGCTTTTGAAAAGAAGCGTCTCTTTTGTTTCGGGGTGGGTGAAGCCCAGCAGGCACGCGTGCAAGCACTGGCGGGGGCATAGGGCGAAGCAGTTGTTCACGAACTGCTTGTACTTCGCGTAGCGGGTTCCCCGTAAAACGTCGTTACCCCCGTATCGCTCATCGTTAAAAAGGGTATGGCCGATATGCTTCATATGTACCCGAATTTGGTGGGTACGTCCGGTTTCGAGTCGGCACTGCACCAACGTGACGTACCCGAACCGCTCCAGTACCTTGTAGTGGGTCACGGCCGGCTTGCCCTGCTCTCCGTTAGGGAATATGCGCATCAGCATGCGATCCTTGGGGTCCCGGCCTATATTTCCCTCGATGGTCCCCTCATCTTCCGCCACGTTGCCCCAGACAAGGGCCACGTATAACCGTTGGGTCTCCTTACGGAAGAACTGGCCGGAAAGGATGGTTTTCGCTTCGGGTGTTTTGGCTACCAGAAGCAGGCCCGATGTATCTTTGTCGATCCGGTGCACCAGCCCCATCCGGGGATCATCTATCTCCATCGCGTGATCCAGGCTCAGGTGATATGCCAGCGCGTTGACCAATGTGCCGGTGTAGTTACCATGCCCGGGATGAACCACCATGCCTGCCGGCTTGTTGACGACCAGCAGGGCACTGTCCTCGTACACGATATCAATGGGAATATCCTCGGGGATGATGACCAACTCACGTCGCGGCCAGTCCAGTACGACGGTAATCACGTCCAGCGGCTTCACCTTGTAGTTCGACCTCACGGGAGAGCCGTTCACCAAGATGCACTCCGCTTCCGCGGCCTGTTGGATACGGTTGCGTGATACCCCTTCTATTCTGACCGATAAAAATTTATCGATCCGCAACAGGCTTTGTCCCTTGTCGGCCACGAAGCGGTAGTGCTCGAATCGTTGTTCGTTCTCATCCATTGATGAGAGCGGGAACTCCTCCTCATCCTCTTCCAAAAGCCATGGGTCGATATACTCCGAATCTTCCTTCAACACGAAACGGGCGATTAAAAGAATGAGTCGTCAATTCCTCCCTCCACGGGGGTACTAATTATCTCCGTTCCTATTCCCATGCTCAACGAATCGGAAGTGGCGCTGCTACTCACCACCAACTGCAAAGGTGAACCGGCAGGTACTTTCTCCTCCGGTGCCAGCTGTTTACCGCGATACTCTACCCTCAAGACCAACCCGGCGTATTGCGATGGCACCTCTCTTATCGTGATGTTGTTGAATCCAAGTGAGTTAAGTAGGGCGATAGCTTGGCGCGTGGAGAAGTCGACCAACCCTGGCACGGCCACCTCCTTGGGGCTCTTCGAGTAGACCGTCACGTAGATGGAGCGCCCCTCCTTGACCCGGTTATTGGGTTTGGGAACCTGGGAGAGGATGGCACCGGGTACCGCGTCGGCACGGTAAATGGAATCCACGATCTCGGCGTGTATCCCTTTCGCGGTAAGAATAACATTCGCCTCCTCCACTTGTAGTCCCTCGAGGTCAGGTACTACCACGTTCTGCCCATGCCGAGTGTAAACGTGCAGGAAGATCAGTGCCAAAAGGACCAAGGCGATACCACAGATGGTAATCGCTACCAGGTTCTTGAGGAAGCTGTTACCGAGTATCGGTTTATTAGACTTCTGTTTACTCATACGTTCCATTAAAAGAATAGGGTGTATAGCTACGTGCAAAAATACAAAAAAAACAGGAACTCGACACTTCGGGCTCCTGTCTTTATCAATTAATTACGATGCAGTGCGTTAGAACTCGTCAGAAACGGATAACTTAGCTCTGCCTTTTGCACGGCGTGCGGCCAATACTTTCCTACCGTTTTTGGTCGCCATGCGGCTGCGGAACCCGTGCTTGTTTTTTCTTTTTCTGTTGGAGGGTTGAAATGTTCTCTTCATATTGATTGTTACTTAATTTTATGCATATTATTTTTATTCCTACTGTCTTTCGGTTTCTTTTTCGGCCTGCAAAATTAGACAAAAAAAATGAAAGAACCAATGAAATAACGCTAAAAAATGGCTTCTTTCACTTTTTTGAGATGAAATGGAGATGATAATCATACTGATGCATGATCAAGGCGTGTCTCACGCGCAGTATACAAAGGGAACCCTAATCAGGTTAAATTTGTCGATTGTATCCAAAAAAGCAGAAAGTGGTAAAAATATTTTGTCATGAAAAAAAAACATTCTATATTTGCACCCGCGTTTAGGAGATGCCCCCTCATTGGCATCGGGTTCACGCCCAAACTAGGCCCATTCGTCTATCGGCTAGGACGCAAGATTTTCATTCTTGAAAGAGGGGTTCGATTCCCCTATGGGCTACTTTAGTAATAACAGTAGAAAATTGATACGTCAACAGAATGGCAAATCACAAATCATCAGAAAAGAGAATAAGGCAGAGTAGGGTTCGCCGTCTCCAAAATAGGTATGTATCCCGTACCACCCGAAATGCGGTTCGTAAGCTGCGTGCCACCACCTCAATGGAGGAGGCGAAGGAGATGTACCCGAGGGTCTGCTCCATGCTGGATAAGTTGGCCAAGAAGAAGGTGATTCACAAAAACAAAGCCAACAACCTGAAATCGAAATTAGCCCTACACGTCAATAGCTTGAGTTAATTTTGATACCCATTAAACGATTATAATATAGGGATGGCCGAGCAACAGATGTTCGGCCTTTTTTATTTCTGCCTGATGCGAGAAAAGGTTGGTAGAAACGTTTTTTTTTCGTATATTTGTTTGTTTTTTTGGAAGGCCCTTGATTTTAGTTTAAGTGCCTCATTTACAAGTTGATTTAATAAAACAAGCAGGCAATGTCAGAAGAAGAAAAGAAAATGGCGAGCGGCCATTACTCCGCGGAGAACATTCAGGTGCTCGAAGGTTTGGAGGCGGTTCGCAAACGCCCTGCCATGTATATTGGTGACGTGAGCGAGAAGGGACTTCACCACCTTGTTTACGAAGTGCTGGACAATTCCATCGATGAGGCGCTGGCCGGTTACTGTGATGAGATTCACGTGGTCATCAACGACGATAATTCGGTTACGGTTATAGATAATGGTAGGGGCATCCCGGTAGATTGGCACGAGAAAGAGCAAAAATCGGCCCTCGAAGTGGTACTCACGGTGTTGCACGCTGGGGGTAAGTTCGATAAGGGAACCTACAAGGTGTCGGGCGGGCTCCACGGTGTGGGGGTCTCTTGCGTAAACGCCCTGTCGGCCCACTTGAGAGCAGAAATCCACCGGGGAGGGAAGACATACGTACAAGAGTATTCCCGGGGGAAGGCGTTTGCCGATGTGAAGATCGTGGGTGATACTGATAAAACGGGAACCATTATCACCTTTAAACCGGATGACACCATATTCACGGTTCTGGAGTTCCGCTACGACATATTGGCTACCCGCCTGCGCGAGCTGGCTTTCCTTAACGCGGGTATCACGCTTTCGCTTACCGATAAGCGAATGCCCAAGGAGGACGGGAGTTTCAAGACGGAGTGCTTCTATTCTGAGACGGGCCTCGAGGAGTTCGTTCGCTACATCGACAAGAATAAGGAGTTGCTGATTCAAGATCCCATCCATATCGTGACCGAGAAGAACGGGATCCCTATTGAGATCGCGATGACCTACAACGATACTTACAACGAGAATATCTTCACCTACGTGAACAATATCAACACTATCGAGGGGGGTACCCACCTGACCGGTTTCCGTCGAGGGTTGTCGCGGACGCTGAAGAAGTATGCCGAGGACTCCAAGATGCTGGAGAAGGTGAAGGTGGAGATTAGCGGTGATGACTTCCGCGAGGGAATCACGGCCGTGCTCTCGGTGAAAGTGGCAGAACCGCAGTTCGAGGGACAAACCAAGACCAAGCTGGGGAATACCGAGGTGATGGGCGCCGTGGACCAAGCCATCGGTGAAGCGCTGAGGTACTACCTTGAAGAGAACCCCAGGGAGGCGAAATTGATTGTCGAAAAGGTAATCCTTGCCGCCACCGCCCGCCACGCGGCCCGTAAAGCTCGGGAGATGGTACAGCGGAAGTCGCCCTTGTCGGGAGCCGGACTGCCGGGTAAGTTGGCCGATTGTTCGAGCAAAGACCCGGTGTTGAGCGAGATCTTTCTCGTGGAGGGGGACTCCGCGGGTGGGACCGCGAAGCAAGGGCGCGACCGTATCTTCCAGGCTATACTGCCGCTGCGGGGCAAAATCCTGAACGTGGAAAAAGCGATGCCGTATAAGGTGCTGGAGAGTGAAGAGATAAAGAATATCTACACTGCCTTGGGTGTTACCATCGGCACCGAAGAGGACAGCAAGGAGCTCAATATCGAGAGGCTCCGGTATCATAAGATTATCCTGATGACGGACGCCGACGTGGATGGTAGCCATATCGATACGCTGATTCTTACCTTCTTCTTCCGCTATATGCGTCCTCTAATTGAGAAAGGATACGTCTATATTGCCACCCCTCCGCTTTACCTGTGCAAAAGGGGTAAGGTTGAGGAGTACTGCTACGATGAACGGCAACGGCGCATCTTTATCGACACTTACGCTGATGGAAACGAGAACTTGGTGCACACTCAACGATACAAAGGGTTGGGCGAGATGAACGCCGAGCAGCTTTGGGAAACTACGATGAATCCCGCGAACAGGACGCTAAAGCAGGTGACCATCGAGAATATGGCCGATGCCGATATGATCTTCACCATGCTGATGGGCGAGGAGGTGGCCCCGCGCCGGGAATTTATCGAGGAGAACGCTACCTACGCGAATATTGACGCTTAACGATGTAAACAGAAGCACCGGTGGTCGCCATCAAGAGACCTTACCGGTTTTATTAAATAGGAATAACGTGAAACGACCCCTCTCGCTCAAAAGCAACGATAAAGCGATTATCATCTCCCCCGCGGGGAATATTGATCGGCACCTTGTGGAAGGTGCGGCGGCCGTGTTGGAAAAATGGGGCTTGGTGCCCGAGATTAGCGAGCACGCGCTCGATGAAAAAGGCCGCTTTAGTGGATCGGAAGCGAACCGGCTTTTCGACTTGCAGAACGCGTTCGACGACCGCCGTGCACGATTGATTCTCTGTGCTAGAGGGGGGTACGGGACGGTTCACCTCCTCCCCAAGATCGATTTTACCGGGATACGTCGGTTTCCGAAGTGGGTGGTGGGCTTCAGCGATATCACCGCCCTCCACGCGGCCTTGCAACACCATGGTGTGGCCTCGATCCATGGCCCTATGGCAGCGCATTTCTCCCGTGAGGGGGCGGACGACGTGTCTGTTCGTTTGGTGAAAAGCATCTTGGCTGGTCAGCCCGTTTGCTATTCCATCCCCTCTGACTTGATGAACCCGGGCGCGTTTCTCAACCGTACCGGTGCCGCGAAAGGAAGGCTCTTCGGGGGCAACCTGTCCGTTTTCTGCGGAATCATGGGGTCGCGCTACTCGAGGATTCCCGATAATGGCATTCTCTTTATCGAGGATACGGGTGAGGCACCCTACCGTGTGGATCGGATGATTCACCAGTTGAAACTCGCGGGTGTCTTCAATCGGATTAGCGGGATGATTGTCGGCCGATTCACCGACTACGAGGAGGATGAGCAAATGTACCGCCCGCTTTACGAATCCATTCTTCATGCGGTTGGTGAGTACGATTTCCCCGTCTGTTTTAATTTCCCGGTCGGACATGTTAAGCTGAACTTTCCACTGATCATGGGGGTGATGACCGAGTTGAGGGTCAATAACGACAGCGTCTTTTTACAACAATAATCGAAAACCTACAAGCAATGACGACCAGTACAACGTGGGGTACGCTTTTAGGTACTCTCTTGCTATTGAGTGCGGTGCTTCTTGCCGTGTCATGCAATTCATGTCAGTCCTCTAAAAGTACGGTGCCCCTTGAACCCTACACCCAACGATCCCCCGTTTTTGATGCCGATAGCGCCTACGGTCACGTGGAGACACAAGTGGCTTTCGGCCCCAGGGTGCCCGGAACGGCTGCGCATAACGCTTGTGGCGACTGGCTGGTGGCCAAGTTAACCGGCTACGGGGCACAGGTGCAGGAGCAGCGGGCAGAGGTAACCCATTACGACGGGCAGAACCTATCCATTCGGAATATTATCGCTGCCTTTTTCCCGGACAAGGAGAAACGGGTGCTGCTTTTCGCGCATTGGGATTCGCGTCCCTTTGCCGATGAGGAGACCGACCCCCAGAAACGACAGCAACCTATCGCCGGGGCCGATGACGGTGCGAGCGGGGTGGGGGTGCTGCTGGAGATAGCGAGGCACCTGCAGATGCAACCCACCGAGGTGGGGGTAGACATTGTGTTTTTCGACCTGGAGGACTGGGGCCCCCCTGCCTATAGCGATGACTGGGTGGAGGGTGACTGGTGGTGCGTGGGTTCCCGTTACTGGTCAGAGCAACCGCACGTGGAGGGGTACCGGGCGGCGTACGGCATCTTACTGGATATGGTGGGAGCTGCCGGGGCTACCTTCCCGAAAGAGGGCTACTCCACCCAATACGCTTCAAACGTGGTGGAAAAGGTGTGGGCCACCGCTACTAAGTTGGGCTACAGGAACTATTTCATACCTAAGCAGGGGGGATATATCACGGATGACCACCTGCCGGTGAATCAACACCACCGGGCACCCAGCATTAACGTGATCAACTTGAAGAGCGATACCCGCACCGGGTTTGGCGTGCACTGGCACACGCGAAACGACGATATGCGAAACATCGACCGTGCCAGCCTGAAGGCAACCGGGCAAACTGTAATGGAGGTGATATACAGTGAATAAAACGACGAACCAATGCAAACGGTAGACGAAGTACAGCAGGGGATAATCGATGAGTTTTCGCTTTTCAGCGATTGGATGGATAAATACGCGTACATCATCGAGCAGGGGAATGCCCTGGAGCCGCTTGATGAACAGTATAAGACGCCGGAGAACTTGATCAAAGGGTGCCAGAGCCGGGTATGGCTGCAGACCGAGTACCGTGACGGGAGGCTCTTCTTCGGTGCCGAGAGCGATGCCTTGATCGTGAAAGGGTTGCTGGCACTGGTACTGAGGGTATTCAACGGGCGCACGCCGGACGAGATCATCGGGAGCGACTTGCGTTTCATGAAGGAGATCGGGCTTACCGAGCACCTTTCCCCCACCCGTTCCAATGGGCTACTCTCGGTAATCCAGCAGGTTCGCTATTATGCCGTCGCTTATAAGGCCAAGGAGGGAGTTAATTAATCTAATTGCTTCAGTCTCGTCTCCGTTTCTTGGCTATCCCCAACTAATCATCTCCGTTGCGGCTCATCTCTTCTGAGCGCCTCTTCGCGGCGTCAAGCACCCCCTCGAAATGTTTGCCGAGCTGCTGCGCCCGGAAGTAGTCGAGTCCCGCTTGGGTGGTTCCCCCCTTGCTGGTGATGTTCTGGATAAGCTCTTCGATGCTGTACCGTTGCTGGTTGCGTGTAAAATAGGTGGTCGTGCCCTGGGTCAACTCCAGTAGCAGTTCATCCAATAGCGGACTGGGGAGGTTGAACTCCTGCATCTTCTCTTTAAAGGTCTGGATAAACGCCAGGATAAATGCGGGCCCACTACCGAAAACGGAGGTGAAGAGGTCGAACCCGCCCTCTTCCAGCCATACCGCCTTGCCCATCTTCCCCAACAGGTTAAATAGCTCTATTGACTCACTGCTACCCGGTCGGTTGGTAGCCACGGCGGTGACCGATTCGCGGTACGCGATGGCCAAGTTGGGCATAATGCGCACCACCCGTTGCCCTTCACCCAAGAAGCGCTCTATGTAGGCGATGGTCTTTCCCGCTACCGGGGAGACGATGGTCTTGTCTTTCGTGTCATGTTGACAGAGTTGCGTCAGGATGCCTTCCAGGTCTTGCGGCTTCACCATTAACCAAATCACGTCGGCAAAGTCGACCAACTCCTTCATCCGCTCGTGAAACGGGATGGGAACCTCCTTGCAACTTCGGGCAAAATACCCGAACTGCATCTCCTTCTCCTCTTCCAATCCACGGTATACCGCTTTCGCGAGGTTACCGAAACCTATAAATCCATGCTTCACGCTACAACGTTATATTAAAGTGATGAAACAGTTCACTAAAGTTAGACTATTTCTCGCCACGGCATAATCCAAGTGAACTTGTCTTCTGCCCGTTTGGCTTAACGAAACAGTTCACTAAAGTTAGACTATTTCTCGCCA
>JAMNYO010000076.1 GCA_023622765.1 Bacteroidota bacterium
ACTTGAATGTTGGACTGAGGTATGAATTTTAAAAAGAATCAAATAGAGCATTGAGAAAATGAAAAAAGTTATTTTGTTGTTGACGGTCATCGGGGCGACGCTCCTGATGACCTCTTGCATGGCGGGCGGTGAAACTTCCTATACGGGTTCACCGCTTTCCTACATAACGTTTACTGAAACGGGAACAGTGTATGCGCGGACGCTTGATGGGCTGCCTATCACCTCCCCGGAGATCAAGCTGGAACTTCCCGGTAGCTTTCTCTATATAAAGTATAGCTGGAAAGAGAGCGAGAATACCATTACCGAAGAGGGTATTTACAACGTCACGGTCATGGAGATATCGGATCCGGTAGATCAATCGAGCCTCTGGCCTGTCGCTGCACCCACCGAAAGGGTGAACTCAGATCAGGAAATACCACTGACCGCGTTCAATCAGCTGTTTTACGGGGGTCCCTACTTTGATCACCACTGGATTTGCAACTTCGGGTACAAAAAGGGGGACGGTGGTAAAAAGACGCTGGCCTTTTATCACGATGTGAACGAGGGTAATGTACACGAGGTGATCATTGATATTCGTTTGGTGGATGCTCCGGGAACCGTGGATAAGGATCAGTCTGAGGTCATGCATGCGGTTAACATGAAGCCGATTCATGACTACTACGCGGCCACCCTCACATCTAAAGGCGAGCAAAAGACCCTGAACGTCTATTTCCGTTACTACCGCGAAGTAGGTGGCAAGCTGGAACTGTATAAAACCCAGCAATACTCTCCTATGCAAATTGTGAAAGAGTAGGTTTAGAGGGAGTTTTTACAAACGTGATTTTTTTACCGTGGCCCCGTGTCACGGTTTTTTTATTAACAAGATTCTCGTACCTTTGCACTCCAATAACAACGGCAGGGGACAACTTCCCCGATTTTGCCAACTTGGGTGAATGGATGAAACAGTCTCCGATCAATATAAGAAATAGGCGCGCCACGTTCGATTACGAATTGCTGGAGACTTTCACCGCGGGCATAGTCCTTACCGGGACGGAGATCAAATCGATCCGGCTGGGTAAGGCGAGCCTAGTGGATACTTACTGTGTGTTCGAGCGGAGTGAGCTATGGGTGCGCAACATGTATATCGCAGAGTACTTTTACGGTACCTATAGTAACCACGCTGCCCGCCGTGATCGGAAGTTGTTGCTGAATAAGAACGAGTTGCGCAAGCTGTCGCGGATGACCAAGGAGACCGGTTTCACCATCGTCCCTGTTCGCCTGTTCATCAACCAGAAGGGATTGGCCAAGCTGGTGATTGCCGTGGCCAAGGGAAAGAAAGCGTATGATAAACGGCAGTCCCTGCAGGAGAAAGAGGATAAGCGAAGCATGGATAGGATGTTCAAGAGGTAGTCACACTTTTTCGACACGTTGTTTTAGCGTTGTCATGTAATGGGAGTAGTATATGCGATTCCGAGATAAGATACTGGTTCCCGCTCTTAAAAAAGCAGGCCCCACCATCCACTGGCTGTTGAAGATCATCTTACCCATTTCCTTAGCGGTAAGGTTCCTCGACTATTATGGTGTTATCGAATTGATGGCGACCTACTTGGACCCGGTGTTCAATTACCTGGGATTACCTGGTAGTACGGCCATCGTGTTTGTTACCAGTATCTTTTTGCCTCTCTACGCCCCGTTGGCCATCATCACCTCGATGTCTATCACCTTAAGGGAGTTGACCATCCTCGCGTTGATGTGCCAGATTGCGCATAACCTCCCGGTGGAAAGCGCGGTACAAGCGAGAACGGGAACCCCTTTCTGGAGTATGAGCCTACTGCGTATCACGGCCAGCATCGCGACCGGCTTCGTGTTGAACCTGATCCTACCGCGAGAGATGGGCATGCCCATTTTCACGCTGACCGGTATCGAAACGATAAGCAGCATCCCGGAGCTGCTCCTAGCCTGGCTACAGACCTCCCTGGCCACTTCGCTCCTCATCGCCAGCATCGTTTTCTCGTTGAACTTCCTCTATCGACTTCTAGAGGTGTACAATTTGATTCCTCGCTTGAGCAAGGGGGTGGCGCCGCTGATGAGAGTGTTCGGCCTGCCAACGAGCACCACCTTCCTCTGGCTCATTGGTTACATCGTTGGGCTGGCCTACGGAGGGGCGCTGATGATCGACCAGATGAAGGAGGGGAAGGTGAACCGGAGGCAGGCCGACCTGCTGAATCACCACCTGGCGGTGTCGCACTCGGTGATTGAGGATAACTTGTTGTTCGTCGCCCTGGGGGTCTCCTTCGGGTGGGTTCTGGGAGTGCGGCTCACGCTTGCCTGGATAGTGGTTTGGGCGAGACGGGGGATTCTTTCACTAACACTAAAAAGGAACTATTCCGTTAAGCCAAATGAGCCTTGGCCAAGTTCACTTGGACAAGGCCATGGCGAGGAATAGTCTAACTTCAGCGAACGTTATATGATGATAGAAAACATGCTGGCCGACCGCATCCTTATCTTGGATGGCGCAATGGGCACGATGATACAGCGTTACGGGCTGACCGAAGAGGATTTCAGGGGTAATCGCTTCACCCATTCGGAGGTGCTGCTGAAAGGAAACAACGATATCCTCTCCATTACACGCCCCGACGTGATCGGGGAGATTCACCGGGCTTACCTGGCGGCCGGTGCCGATATTATCGAGACCAACACCTTTAACGCGACCTCGATATCGCAAGGCGACTATAAGCTTGAGAGGTGGGTGGCTGAAATGAACCGGTGTTCCGCACGCGTTGCCCGTGAGGCGGCCGATGAGTTTACCCGTGCCACGCCTGGTAAACCGCGGTTCGTGGCGGGTGCCATCGGGCCGACCAATAAAACTGCCTCGATGAGCCCCCGGGTGGAGGAGCCGATGTTCCGGGCCGCCACGTTCGACGATTTCAAGTCGTCCTACAAGGAGCAAATCCTCGCGCTCACGGAGGGGGGGGTGGACCTGCTCTTGATCGAGACCATTTTCGATACGCTAAACGCGAAGGCTGCCATCCTCGCGGCTAAGGAGGTGGGCGAGGAGACGGGACACCCCCTCCCCATCATGCTGTCGGTCACCATTTCCGACAAGGCGGGCAGGACCCTTTCGGGGCAAACGCTGGGGGCGTTCGTCACGTCGGTAAGCCATGCCAACCCCTTAGCCATTGGGTTGAACTGCTCGTTTGGGGCG
>JAMNYO010000072.1 GCA_023622765.1 Bacteroidota bacterium
AAGCTTGTCTGTTTTCTCCTTGTTTTCTTTTTTCAGGAAATCAATCTCGCTGTAAATGTCGTCGAGATCGGTGCAGCCGGCAATAATCATTATTGCTGCCAGCACGATGGTTGTAAATAATCTTTTCATGTTTTTAATTTTTTATGCCTCCCGTTAATCTCCCCAAAGGGGAAAGGGGAAAGCGGAGTGCGGTTGTCAGGTTCAAGTTCTTTCCTGTCTATTCATTAAAAAGTCCTTATTCTTGTATCTTGTATCTTGTATCTTGGCACTTGGTTTGCTTCATGCACACATTCGCGGGGTGGTGCAAGCGGGAGAGCCAAGCACCTCCCGCAAGGCGGTTGTGAACCACCTTGCGGGAGATTGCCCTAACTCCCCGGGTAGGGGTTATTATCAGCGTCCCTCACTATCCAGTTTTTACCGGTTGCGATGCCTACCTGCGTAGCGGTGCAGACGTTATGTTCATCGGGATTTCCGGGGGCAATTACACGAAAAATCCCTTCATCACCTGCCGTACGCGTGGGCAGGCTGTTTACCAACGCGGTCATGTTGTCACCGGATATTTTATTCAAGAAACAGTGCAGATTCCTCAACGCGGCATTGTGGCTCACGTCAAGCGCGGTGAGTTGGTTGTTGTAGCAAAACAGTTCTCTCAACCCGGTATTATTGCTTACGTCAAGTGCGGTGAGTTGGTTACCTTGGCAGTACAGATACTGCAACGCGATATTACTACTCACGTCAAGAGCGATGAGATAGTTGCCGTCGCAGAACAGCGTCCTCAACTCGGTATTGTGGCTCATGTCAAGCTCCGAGAGTTGGGTGTTGGAGCACAACAGGTACATCAACGCTGAACTGTGGCTCACGTCAAGTGCGGTGAGTGGGTTGCTTTGGCAGTACAGCGTCGTCAATGCGGTATTATGCCCCATGTCAAGCGTGGTGAGTGAGTTACTTTGACACCACAACTGCTTTAAAGCAGTATTATGAGCTACGTCAAGCGCGGTGAGTTGTTCACCGGCGCAGTTCAAAAACGTTACCTTCCCATAAATGGTTACGGTTTGCGCACCAAGGGTGTATTCCACAGAGCTATCAAACGCGGTAACGGCTTCGCCGTCCTCTTTTATACCGTTGTTGTTGAGGTCTATCCACACATCGGGCCGATCGGCATCGGCGGCGTTAATCCATAGCTTTATTTTTTCGTTCACGCTTCTGGAGGTGGTGAGGGTTATGTAGTGCCCGGGGAGTGGGGCTCCGCTACCCCCATAGAGGTTTCCGTCACTGTCCGTCACCTTCCAGTTTTTACCGTTGGCGATGCCTACCTGCAAAGCGTTGCAGACGTTATGTTCATTAGGATCTCCGGGGGCGATTACGCGAAAAACTCCTTCACTATTTCCCATACGATTGGGCAGGCTGTTTACTAACGCACCCATGTTGACATCGGACATTTTATTCAAAAAACAGTTCAGCGTCTTCAACGCGGTATTATGGTTCACGTCAAGTGCGATGAGCTGGTTGTTGGAGCAGTCCAGAATCGTCAACTCGGTATTGTGGCTCACGTCAAGCGCGGGGAGCTGGTTGTTGGAGCAATACAACGTCTTTAACGCGGTATTGTGGCTAACGTCAAGCAAGGAGAACAAGTTGTTGTTACAGAACAGAGACGTCAACGCGCTGTTACTGCTTACGTCAAGTACCGGGAGTTGGTTGCTGGCGCAGTACAGAGACATCAACGAGGTGTTATGGCTCACGTTTAGCGCTGTGAGTTGGTTGCTGGTGCAGTTCAGCCACGTTACCTTCCCGTAAATGGTTACGGTTTGCGCACCAAGGGTGTATTCCACAGAGTGGCCAAACGTGGTAACGGCTTCGCCGTTATCTTTATTGCCATTGTTGTTGAGGTCTACCCACACATCGGGCCGGTCGGCATCGGCGGCGTCAATATTTAAATTTATTTTTTCGTTCACGCTTCTGGAGGTGGTGAGGGTTATGTAGTGCCCGGGGGGCGGGACGGCGCTACCCTCGTAGAGGTTTCCGTTATGGTCCATTACCTTCCAGTTCTTACCGGTGGCGATGCCTACCTGCGTAACGGTGCAAACGTTTTGTTCATCGGGATTTCCGGGGGCGATTACGCGAAAATTTCCTTCACTATTTCCCGTACGGTTAAGCAGACCGTTTACCAACGCATCCATGCTGCTATCGAATATTTTATTGTTGTAGCAGTGCAAAAACTTCAAGGCGGTATTACTGCTCACGTCAAGTGCGGTAAGTTGGTTGTTGTTGCAGAGCAGCGTCTCCAACGCGGTATTATTGCATACAAGCACGGCGAGTTGGTTGTTGGAGCAGGACAGCCACTTCAACACGGTATTACTGCTCACGTCAAGCTCGGTGAGCAAGTTGTCGTTGCAGCCCAGCGACGTCAACGCGATATTGTGGCTCACATCAAGCGCGGGGAGTTGGTTATTGAAGCACTTAATTTCCGTCAAGGCGGTATTACTGCTCACGTCAAGCGCGGTGAGTAGGTTGTTGAAGCTGTGCAACTTCGTCAACGCGGTATTATTGCCCACGTTAAGTGCCGGGAGCTGGTTGTTGTGACAGTACAGCTCCGTCAGCGCGATATTATTGCCCACGTTAAGTGCGGTAAGTTGGTTATCGGAGCAGGTCAGAGACGTTACCTTACCGTAAACGGTTACGGTTTGCGCACCAAGGGTATATTCCTCAGAATTGCGAAACTTGATAACGGCTTCGCCGTTATCTTTATTACCGTTATTGTTGAGGTCTATCCACACATCGGGCCGGTCGACATCGGCGGCATCAATCCAGAGCCTTATTTTTTCGCTTACGCTTTTGGAGGTGGTGAGGGTCATGTAGTGCCCGGGGGGCGGGGCGCCACCGCCTTTTTGCAGCGTGTAGGTAACACCTTTGTAAACGATAATAACGGTGGTTTCGGTTTCGGTAATGGTGAGGTCGGCGTCGCCATCGTTACCGGGTTCGCCCTGTTCACCTTTAGGACCTTGTGCCGGTATCGGGTTGTCATCGGCGTCTTTCACGAGTTGCCACGTTTTGCCGTTATCTAAACTCACTTCCCATAAGTTCTGGACATTTACGCGCATTTGCGGTGTTAACCCGTCTTTGCCGTCTGCCCCGTCTTTACCGTCTGCCCCATCTTTGCCGTCTACCCCATCTTTGCCATCTCGCATAAACACGCCGTTTAACGTCCAGTAAAGCAACCCATCAGTGTGGAGTTTCACGTTCACCAAGGGGGCATCGCCCTTGTCACCTTTATCACCTTTATCGCCCTTGTCACCTTTATCGCCTTTATCGCCTTTATCGCCTTTATCACCTTTATCACCTTTATCACCTTTGTCACCTTTGTCTCCTTTGACTCCTTTGACTCCATGTTTAAGCACTATCTTGGTGTTGTTGCTCATGATGAGCTCGTAGCCACTTTTATCGTCTAACTCTTTATAGGAGACGACACTCACTTTCTTTTCAACGG
>JAMNYO010000067.1 GCA_023622765.1 Bacteroidota bacterium
GGAACCATATTACCCCATCGTGATGATCGACGCCTGCTTCATACCCACCCGGCGCGGGGACAGCGTGAGCAAGGAGGCCTACTACACGTTGCTGGCCGTTCGCCCCGACAGGAGAAGGGAAGTGCTCGGGGTGTACAATTACCCCACCGAGAGTAGCCTGGCTTGGGAATCCATCCTCGATGATTTACGTGACAGGGGCCTGGGACGGGTTGACCTGTTCGTTTCGGATGGCCTTAACAACATAGAAGACGCCATTTGGAAATGCTTCCCCGGGTCGGAAATCCAGTTGTGCGTTGTTCACCTGCAAAGAGTGTTCTTGAAAGAGGTCAGGCCCAAGCACAAGAAAGAGCTCTCGGATGACTTCAGGGAGGTTTTCCGCGTGGATGACCGGGGCGACAGCAAGGAGAAGGCGATGCTTCGCTTCTCGTCCTTTTGCGAGAAGTGGGGCGAGCTTTACCCGTACTTCAAGAGACGACAAACGAACGAGAGGAATTACTTGTACTTCACCTACATGGGCTATCATTACCGGATTCGCTCGATGATCTACAGCACGAACTGGGTGGAACGTCTCAACAGGGATTACAAGCGTACCATGCGCATGCGAGGGGCTTTGCCCAACCCCGAGGCCACGTTGCTGTTGCTGGGAGGTGTGAGCATGAACCGTAAGGCTCACGGGCGTAAACTACCCAAGTTGGATTATGAACAAGTCAAGTTTGACTGGGAATTTTGGGATTGAAATATGAGGAAAACTATTAAATTGATGAAGCGATACGGTTCAATCCTGTTGTTGTTGGTATTGGCGGGGTTCGTTTATCGCCAAGCCTTTTTGGGAACGCAAAGCGAGCTGCCCGTTGCCGGTGACTGTGACTACTTCGTGGAGGTGATTGCCGTTTCGGACGGGGATACCTTCACGGGACGCACGGGGGATAACGAGGAGGTGCGTTTCAGGATTCAGGGGATTGACGCACCGGAACTGTCGCAGGCATTTTCACGAAAATCAAGGGATTACCTCGCCGGCCTGATTCAGGGGAAGAGGGTGTGTATAAAGGTGCAACGGGAGGAGGATGGCTTCGGCCGCCCGGTGGTCTACGCCTTCACCCCCGATAACCGCGACGTGGGTGCGGAGATGATCAAGGCGGGCATGGCCTGGCACTTCAAGAAGTACGACAGTTCAGACCTCTACTCCAAACTTGAGGAGGAGGCACGGACGGGGAAGGTAGGGCTGTGGAGAGACCAAGAACCCATCGCCCCTTGGATTTACAGGGCACATTGACACGCCTTGCAAGTACAGGATTCCCTGGAGCGGGAGCGACCCTTGGATTTACAGAGCACATTGACACGTTAACCTCCCTATTTCCCTAATAGCAGGGCAAACATGTGGAAAATTCCAACGTGTACAAGACACATTAACGTGTTAACCTCCAAGTTACCTCATTGCCTATGCAACAAACAGAGACCCTGTTGGCATACAAAACACGTTGATTCCTTGAAACTTTTTGACTACTTTTGTAGGGAAAATTACAATACGCGATGATCATCAAGCATAACGTTCAACTGAAACCCTACAACTCGTTCCGCACGAAAGCACTGGCCAAGCTGTTTTGTGAACCCGCCACACTTGACGAGCTCATCGAGGTGATCCGCACCCACCCCCACGAGAAAAAACTGATCCTTGGAGGTGGCTTCAACCTTTTTTTCACGAGGGATTTCGATGGGTTGGTGATCAGGCCGGCCATGGAGCAGGTGGTGACGGTATCTGAAAACGAACAACACGCTGAAATAGAGGTGGGCGCCGGCATGGAGTGGGACACGCTGGTTGAACGTTGCGTGGGCCGGGGCTACGCGGGACTGGAAAACCTGTCGCTGATCCCCAGCACGGTGGGGGCATGCCCTGTGCAGAATATCGGGGCGTATGGTGCCGAGGTGAGCAAGGTGATCACCCGCGTGAAGGCGGTAAACCTGGAAAGCGGCAAGATGGAAATCTTCAGCAACGAAGAGTGCCAATTCGGGTACCGGGAAAGTCTCTTTAAACGACAACCCCACTACGCAGTCGCCGCGGTGACCTTTCGGTTGAATAAATCATTCACGTACCGGGAAAAGTACGCCGACCTGAACCGTGAGCTGGAGGGAATCACCAACCCTACCCTTGCGCAGGTGCGGGAGGCGGTCATCCGGACGCGGACCCGCAAACTGCCCGACTACCGCATACTACCCAATGCGGGGAGCTTCTTCAAGAACCCGATCCTTACCCGGGAGGAGAAGGAGGAACTACTAAAGATTCTGCCTGACGTGCCCATTTACGACATGGGGGGCGACAGGTTTAAAACATCGGCCGCCTACCTGATCGAAAAGGCAGGGTACAAGGGGCAACGAAGGGGGCAGGTGGGGATCTATGAGCACCACTCGCTGGTGCTCGTCAACCACGGCACCGAAGAAGGGCAAGAGATCGTCGCGTTCGCACGAGAGATACAACGGGAAGTCAAAAAACGGTTCAGGATAATGCTCGAACCAGAGGTACAGGCATACTAGTTTCACACAATCGCATCAACATGGCGTCGTTTATCATAGAAGGAGGGCATAGACTGCAAGGGATCATCGAGCCGCAAGGAGCCAAGAACGAAGCGCTTCAAGTAATTTGTGCCACCCTGCTCACCCAAGAAGAGGTGATCATCGAAAACATCCCCGATATACTGGACGTGAACAACCTTATCGAGCTACTGGCTATGATGGGGGTGGAGGTAAAGCGACTAAGCGAGGGGTGCTTCTCGTTCAAGGCGGAGAAGATCAACCTCGACTATACCCGGTCGGACGATTTCATGAGGAAAAGCGGTGCACTGCGGGGCTCCATCATGATCGTGGGTCCCCTGCTGGCGCGCTATGGAAAGGCGCTGCTTCCCAAACCGGGGGGCGACAAGATAGGGAGAAGGCGGCTGGATACACACCTGAACGGCATCATGAAACTAGGAGCTGAAATGGTGTACGATGAGGCCGAACAAACGTTCTCCCTCACGGCCGAGAAGTTGACCGGGCAGTACATCCTGCTGGAGGAGGCATCGGTGACAGGAACCGCCAACCTGCTAATGGCAGCCGTGCTGGCCGAGGGGGAAACCGTGATTTACAATGCGGCGTGCGAGCCCTACGTGGAACAACTGAGCCGAATGCTGGTACGGATGGGAGCGAAAATCGAAGGAATCGGCTCAAACAAGCTGTTCGTGCAGGGGGTACCCTTTTTAAAAGGGTGCCAACACCGAATGCTGCCAGATATGATCGAGATTGGTAGCTTTATCGGGATGGCGGCCATGACCGCCTCGGAGATCACCATCAAGGAGACATCGGTGGAGAACCTGGGCATCATACCGGAAAGCTTCAGGCGACTGGGTATCACCGTGGAACAAAGGGGAGACGATCTCTATATACCGCGCCAGGAGCAGTACACCATCGAGTCGTTCCTGGATGGATCCATCCTGACCCTGGCCGACGCACCCTGGCCGGGACTCACACCCGACCTGCTGAGCGTGATGCTCGTGGTGGCGACCAAGGCGAAAGGGAGCGTGCTGATCCACCAAAAGATGTTCGAGAGCCGCCTCTTCTTCGTCGATAAACTGATCGACATGGGGGCACAAATCATCTTGTGCGACCCGCACCGGGCGGTGGTAATCGGGCTGGACAACCGATTCCACTTGAGAGGGATGACGATGACCTCGCCCGATATCCGCGCGGGGATATCGCTGCTCATCGCAGCGATGTGCGCCGACGGGAAAAGCGTGATTCATAACATCGACCAGATCGACCGGGGCTACCAACAGATCGACCAACGGCTGAACGCGCTGGGGGCACGAATTGAAAGAATAAACTAATTTGCATTTTAACGAACTCTTTTATTACTTTGCACCCGCTTGCCTTGTCAAAAATCAAGTAAATGCATCCACACGCCCTACAGGGGCGTTTTATCCATAACAACCAGGAGGAAAATATGTCAACAAAAACTGTCGTAACCGACATAAAACAGGTAACCGTCCGCTTCTCGGGAGACTCCGGCGACGGGATGCAGTTATCGGGAACGCTATTCTCAACGCTCTCGGCGATATTCGGGAACGAGATCTCTACTTTCCCCGATTTCCCGGCGGAGATACGTGCCCCGCAAGGCTCCCTCCAAGGGGTGTCGGGTTTCCAAGTGCGCATCGGCGCGAAAGATGTCTATAACTCGGGCGATAAGGCCGACGTGCTCGTCGCCATGAACCCCGCGGCACTTAAGGTGAACGCGCAACACCTGAAACGGGGGTCCATCGTGATCTACGATACCGACTCGTTTGAGGAGAAGGACCTGGAAAAAGCCAACTTCCAGACCCAAGAGCCCTTCAAGGAGCTGGGACTGGAGCAGGTACACCCCATCGGGGTGGCCATCACCTCGCTCACGAAAGCCTCCCTAGAAGATTCGGGAATGGAGAACAAGGATATCCTGCGGAGCAAGAACATGTTCGCCCTGGGACTGGTCTGCTGGCTCTTTAACCGACCGTTGGAGATCGCCGACCAATTGCTGCAGCAGAAGTTCGCGAAGAAACAGGCGGTAGTAAAGGCGAACATCAAGGCGCTGACCGATGGCTACAACTACGGGCACAACACGCACCTCACGACCGCAACCTACCGGGTGGAACCGGCTGCGGCCGAAAAAGGATTCTACACCGATATCTGCGGGAACATGGCGACGGCCTACGGGCTGATCGCGGCGGCCGAAAAAGCGGAAGTACAACTCTTCCTGGGTTCCTACCCCATCACGCCGGCGACCGACATTCTGCATGAGCTGGCAAAAAGAAAAGACTTCGGGGTGAAGGCGCTGCAGATGGAGGACGAGATCGCGGGAATCACCTCGGCCGTTGGCGCGAGTTTCGCCGGGTGCCTCGCGGCAACGTCGACCTCCGGACCGGGCCTCGCGTTGAAATCGGAGGCACTGGGACTAGCGGTGATGACCGAGCTCCCGCTGGTGGTAATCGACGTGCAACGGGGTGGCCCCTCTACCGGGCTACCGACCAAGAGCGAGCAGACCGACCTGAACCAGGCGCTCTACGGCCGAAACGGGGAGAGTCCCGTCGTGGTGATAGCGGCAAACTCACCAACCGACTGCTTCAATAGTGCCTTCGAGGCCTCTAAAATCGCCCTGGAACACATGACGCCCGTGGTGCTGTTGACCGATGGGTACATCGCGAACGGGTCGGCCGCGTGGAAGATTCCCGATTTGGCACAGTACCCCGAGATCAAACCGCCTTACGTGCAGAAATACTACGAGGGGGACGCCAAGGAATGGAAGCCCTACCTACGGGATCCCGAAACGCTGACCCGATACTGGGCCGTGCCAGGTACCCCGGGCTACACGCACCGGGTGGGGGGACTGGAAAAGGATCGGCTCACCGGGGCTATCTCTACCCAGCCCGATAACCACCAGAAGATGGTGAACACCCGTGCGGAAAAGATCAAAAGGATCGCGGAATACCTGCCGGAGCAGGAGGTAGTGGGCGACAGGGATGCCGATACCCTAATTGTTGGATGGGGCGGCACCTACGGCCACCTGCTGGAGACGATGATTCAACTGCGCGATAGCGGCAAGAAGGTGGCGCTGACCCACTTCAGGCATATCAACCCGCTGCCTAAGAACACCCACGAGCTGCTTAAACAATACAAGAAGGTGATCGTGGCGGAACAGAACACCGGGCAGTTCGCAGCCTACCTGAGCGGTAGGTTCAAGGACGTGAGCCACCTCTACCGGTTCAATAAGGTGGAGGGGCAGCCCTTTAAGGTGAGCGAACTGGTAGAAGCATTCACGAAAATAATGAAGGAAAAATAGCTATGAACGCGACAACAATACAAGAACATCTTCCCAAAGACTATAAAAGCGCTATCCCCGTGCGCTGGTGCCCGGGATGCGGCGACTACGCGATCCTCTCATCCCTGCACCGGGCGATGGCCGAGCTGAACATCGAGCCGCACGAAACGGCGGTCATCTCGGGAATCGGCTGTTCGTCGAGGCTCCCCTACTACATGAGCACCTACGGCTTCCATAGCATCCACGGCAGGGCGGCCGCCATCGCCACGGGGGTGAAGGTGGCGAACCCCAACCTGAGCGTCTGGGTGACGACCGGTGACGGCGACTCGCTGGCCATCGGTGGTAACCACTTTATCCACGCTATCAGGAGAAACATCGATATCAACATCGTCCTCTTCAATAACAAGATTTACGGCCTCACCAAGGGGCAGTACTCACCCACCTCCGACAAGGGGTTCATCTCCAAGTCGTCGCCCTACGGCACGGTGGAAGAGCCATTTAGGCCGGCAGAGCTGACATTCGGGGCGAGGGGTACCTTCTTTGCCCGATCACTCGACGTGGATGTGAAGAACTTGACCGATATGCTGGTGGAGGCGGCGCAACATAAAGGTACCGCGGTGGTGGAGGTGCTACAGAACTGTGTCATCTTCAACGACGGCATCCACAGCAAGATTAGCGACCGGGAGTGGCGGGCCGATAACACGTTACTGCTGCAGCACGGCGAGAAGATGATCTTCGGGAAAGAGGAGAACCGGGGGATCGTGCTGGATGGCTGGAGCCTGAAGGCAGTGACCATCGGTGAGGATGGCTACACGCTCGACGACGTGCTGGTGCACGATGCCTCCACGAGAGATAATACCCTACATATGAAGCTGGCGCTGATGGAGCTGGCCGATGGACTTCCCGTGGCATTAGGCGTGATACGGCGGGTGGAAGCGCCCACGTACGAGCGGGAGGTGGAGCGGCAGATCACTGAAGTGAAGGAAAGGTCACCCCAGGATTCGCTTACGCAGTTCTTGCTCAACTCACCCAACGTCTGGGAGGTCAAGTAATTTCACTTACACAGCCACAATCGTCTTTCTTTCAGGCTCGACTGACGCTCGTTTCACTCCGTAGATATTTGCTACGTTCGGCAAAGTCAAAGCAAGCTTTGCACTTGCTCTCACTTATCGCAAATATTTCATGACCCATCAGCTGCTTGTTCACTAAAAGAAAAGAACTCAGCTTCGCCTCAAACAGCTTTTCTTTTTCAACGCGACCTTCGCAGGATGTGTCCCCATAATACGAGCGAAGGTCTTCGCTCTGAAAGCAAGACGAACAAAAAAGCAACGAGTAAATACAGGGCGAAACAGCTCAACGACCCTTCGATTTCCTGCGCTTTATCTCCTGCTGAATAAACTGGAGCTCACGGCTTGTTTGCCCCTCCACCGAGGAGTTCTCCTCCGCCCGGCGGAAGAGGTAGGGCATCATGGTGCGCACCTTGCCGTAGGGAACGTACTTGGCCACGTTGTACCCCTGCTCGGCCAAGACGTGGGTGAGGTTGTCGCTCATGCCGTACAGCTGCGCGAAGAAGATAGCTGGGTGGTTCCTGGGCAACCCCTTCTCGTCAATCAGATTAGCCAGTAGCAACGAACTCTCCTCGTTGTGCGTGGCGACCATGAAGTCGATCGTGTCAACATGCTCCAGCAGGTAGCGGATGGCAGCATCGAAGTCACGGTCGGTCGACGCTTTATCTGGCTGAATAGGGCACGGGTAGTTCATCTCCACCGCACGCTCCCGCTCCATCTCCATGTACGCACCCCGCACGATCTTGAGGCCGAACCGAAATCCCCCTTGCAGGGCCATCTCATGGTGCTTCTTCATCCGCTCGAAACCGTCGTGCCGATAGAGCTGGTAGGTGTTCTGCACGATCGCCTTCTCCTTGTTGTAGCGCGCCATCAGCTTCATCACCATATCATCCAGCACGGGTTGTATCCAGGAGTGCTCGGCATCGACCATCACGGGTACCCCCAGCTCGTATCCCCGCTTATAAATCGCCTCTACCCGATCCACCACCCGCTGGAACTCGGCCTGTTCCTCGTCGGTCAGGGGTTCATTGGCGCTCACCTTGCCCAGCAGGTCGAGCCGTCCTACCCCGGTAATCTTGAAGACGCTGAACGGCACGCTCGGGTGATCCTTGGCGAATTCCACGGTGCGGATCACCTCGCGGCAGGTGGCGTCGAACACCTCGTCCGACTCCTTCCCCTCCTGTGCGTAATCCATGATAGAGAGCACGTTCCGCTTGGCCAGCCTGTCGATAGTATTGCCGCAATCCTCAAGGGAGGACCCGCCCACGAAGTGGCGGTAGATGGTCTTCTTAATCATCCCCTTCACGGGAAAGCGAATGGCGAAGGCGAAGTTGACCAGCCGCTTGGAGAGTTCCACCAGCGAGCGGTTGTTCATCACCTTGAAAAGCAGGTAGGCCTGCCGCAAACTGTAATTGGATTGGTCACGAAAAGCGATTTCGGTGTTGTGGAAGTCGTGCAAGGATGTTTGTTCAAATCGCATTAGAATAAACGTTTTATCGGTTGTTCTTCGTAGGTCGCTTAACGGGTGAGATAGCCCCCGGAAATCCCCGGTAACTCGAAACAGTTAAACGGCCTACTCCATACAAAAATAACTATTTTTTTGGAAAACGATAGCCGAATTACGTGAAAAAACGCGTATCTTGTCAACCGTACCGATTGAAGTAGGGAAAGGTGGGTTGAGCATCGCAAATCGAACCACGTTTTTTAGCCGCCCGACTGCCTGAACCGCTTCGAGACCATTATTTTAAAACCTTTAATTATCAGAATCGACATGAGAAAGAGGCTGCTCACGTTGATGGTAGTGTTTCTCACCGCCCTACCCTACCTGCATTCAGCGAGCATCCACGTTACCATTACTAACGTGAAAGAACCAAAAGGAGAGGTGATTATTTACCTGTTCAAGGGGAGCGAGGGGTTCATGGACCCCGATAGCGCTCGCGGCATCGTGAAGATCGAGGCATCGGACTACGAGAAGGGGCACACGTTTAGCGACCTGGAGACCGGGGAGTACGTGGTGATCCTGCATCACGACAGGGACAGGAACGGGAAGATGAAGTCGATACTGGGTGTCCCCCGCGAAGGATTTGGCTTCTCGCGCAACTACCGCCCCAAGACGAGGGCGCCCAAGTTCAACGAGGTGAAGTTCGCCGTGGAGGGGGACACCACCATCGAGATTAAAATGATTTACTTTTAACGATACAAATTTTTTGTTTATGCCGAAAGGATTGTACAAGTTACCAAACATCAAGAATGAACCCGTGAAGAACTACGCTCCGGGTTCAGAGGAGAGGGCTGCGCTAAAGGCCAAGTTGAAAGAACTTAACCAGGGGGGCCTGGACCTGCCCATGATGATCGGCGGGAAAGAGGTGCGTACCGGGAATCTGATGGATATTCGACCGCCGCACGACCACCGGCGGCTGCTGGGGCATTACCACCAAGGGGGCAAGGAGCATGTTGCCCAAGCCATAGAGGCCGCGCTGAAGGCGAAACCCGCATGGGAGGCGATGGGATGGGAGAGCCGCGCGGCCATCTTCCTGAAGGCCGCCGAGCTGGTTGCCGGCCCTTACCGCTACGAATTCAACGCCGTCACCATGATCGGCCAGTCGAAGAACGCCTTCCAGTCGGAAATCGACGCGGTGTGCGAACTGATCGACTTCTTCCGCTTCAACGCGAAGAACATGATGGAGGTGTACGCCATGCAACCCAACTCATCGCCCGGCATCTGGAACCGAATGGTGTGGCGCCCGCTGGAGGGGTTCGTCTTCGCGCTCACGCCGTTCAACTTCACCTCCATCGCGGCCAACCTGCCCAGCGCCCCGGCCATCATGGGGAACACCGTGGTGTGGAAGCCCTCTAAGACCGCCGTCTACTCGGCCTGGCTGATCATGAAGGTACTGAAGGAGGCAGGCCTACCCGATGGGGTGATCAACCTGGTGTACGCCGACGGGAGAAGCACCGCGGAGGTGATCTTCGCCCACCGGGAATTCTCCGGGCTCCATTTCACCGGATCCACAGGGGTGTTCAACAGCATGTGGAAGACCATCGCGGCCAACATGGAGACGTACAAATCCTACCCCCGTATAGTGGGGGAAACGGGTGGCAAGGACTACGTGCTGGCCGACGAGACCGCTTGCCCCAAGCAGGTGGCCACCGCCCTCACGCGTGGCGCATTCGAATACCAAGGACAAAAGTGCTCGGCCGCGTCGCGGGCCTATATCCCCTCTACCCTGTGGGATAAGGTGAAGCAGTACCTCGGCGAGGACCTCAAGAGCATCAAGACGGGAGCACCCGATGACTTCAGCAACTTCGTCAACGCGGTGATCGACGAGGAGTCGTTCGACAAGCTCGCGAAGGTTATAGACGAGGCCAAGGCATCGCCCGACGCGGAAATCCTCTTCGGCGGCAGCTACGACAAGAGCGTGGGCTACTTTATCGAGCCGACCGTGATCAAGGCGAAGCGACCCGACTACATCACCATGAAGGAGGAACTGTTCGGTCCCATCCTGACCATCTACGTCTACGAGTCGGAGAAGCTGGAGGAGACCATGGATATCCTGGATAGCACCACCGACTACGCGCTCACGGGATCCATCTTCTCGTCTGACAGGGCACGCATCGAGATGATGACCAAGCGGCTGACGCACACGGCCGGCAACTTCTACATCAACGATAAGCCCACCGGCGCGGTGGTGGACCAGCAACCGTTCGGCGGGGGCCGCGGCTCAGGCACGAACGATAAAGCGGGCTCCACGATCAACCTGCTCCGCTGGGTGTCGCCGCAATGCATCAAGGAGACCTTCGTGCCGGACACGAACTACATGTACCCCAACTTCGAGGAGGAGTAACGAGTGGAAAGTGGAGAGCAATCAGAGCGATTATGCGAACGATAGCGGACAAGATTATCGCCTTTAACAACCAACTGGAGTACCGCAGTGAGCTTCCGAAAGGGTTCAGGGTAGTGAACCCTTTCGTGGAGAACCCGGAAACCATGCCAGTCATGGAGGCGTTTTACCAGAAGTATTACAATGACCCGAACCGGAGGGGGTTCATCATCGGGATTAACCCGGGCCGTCATGGCGCGGGGGTGACCGGGATTCCCTTTACCGACACCAAACGGCTGGAGAGTGTCTGCGGCATCAGGATGGAGTCGGCACACACCCACGAGATCTCCTCGGTCTTCATCTACGACCTTATCGAGGCGTACGGCGGTGCGGATAGCTTTTACAATCGCTTCTACATCAACTCACCCTTCCCGCTGGCCATCACCCGGGAGACGAAAAACGGGCAGTGGCTCAACGCAAACTATTACGATGACAAGGAGCTGTTCAACGCGGTAAAGCCTTTCATGATCAAATCGCTCCAAAAGCAGGTCGCCATGGGGCTGGACACCTCCCGGGTCTACATCCTAGGGAAAAAGAACGCCTCGTTCATCCGTACACTGAACAGGGAGGCGAAGCTGTTCGACCAGATGGTAGAGCTGGAACACCCGCGCTACATCCAGCAGTACCGGTCGAAAGAGCAGGCTGCCTACATCGACAAGTACCTGAAAGCCTTTGAAGGGTAAGCAAAAAACAGCCGTGGTAGACTAAGAAGCCAACCATGGCTGGGAAGTAAACTGTAGACAACTACAAGAGACAGCGCCCTTTTTACGATTTGTGAAAAAAAATACACGATTTGCCAATCAATATACGCGTAAAAAACGGTATACTTGGGGGCTGATTAAAAACTTAAATGATTTATCAACATGAACACTACCGTTACCGTTATCGTGACCATCGCCTCCATCTTGCTGCTGTTGCTGATATGGGGGGTAAGAACTTCCAACAAGCTGATCAGGCGCCGCAACCAGGCAGACAACGCTTTCGCGGGCGTGGGTGCCTACTTGAAAAAGAGGTACGACCTGATTCCTAACCTGGTGGCAGCTGCGCAAGAGTACATGGGGCACGAGAAAGAGGTGCTTACCAAAGTCACCGCGCTAAGATCGGCTGCTGAGAAGCCCAACCTTACCAGCGAGGAGCAGATAGCGCTGGGCAACAAGATGAACGCTGCGCTGCGGTCGTTCCAGGTGGCCGTGGAAAACTACCCCCAGTTAAAGGCCGACACGCATATCATGCAGCTGCAAGCCGCCCTGAACGAAGTGGAGGAGCAACTCTCCGCCGCCCGACGGACCTATAACGCTGCCGCGATGAAGTACAACAACGGTGTGCAGCTCTTCCCCTCGAACATCATCGCGGGGATCGCCGGATTTCGACCCAAAAGCTACATCGATGCCGTGGGTGCCGAGCGCAACAATGTTGACGTGAAAAAACTATTTAACAGATAACCATGGATAGCAGTATTCATTTTGACGCGTTTTACAACAGGGAGCTACTGCCTCTGCTAACGGAGACCGACAGACTTCGGCGACGGACACGTGCGAAAAACCGCGGCATCTCCCTGAAATATATCGTGATCACCTTGGTGGTTATAGTAGTGGCTTTTCTGGTAAACCGGATTATCTACGGCACCTGGGTTCACAACGATAAAGCCAACGTGCCGCTAGTTATCATGATAATAGCGATTTTTGGCCTGGTATTTTACTGCAGAAAAACCATCAAGAAAAACAAGGGTTCTTTCGTGGGACAATTCAAGGGCGATATCATCGAAAAAATCGTGCACTTCGTTGACGACAACCTCACCTACAGCCCGTACAAGATGGTATCAGAACGCGATTTCGTGAGATCAAAGCTCTTTCGACGCAAACCCGACAGCTATAACGGCGATGATTTCGTGAGCGGAACCGTCGGTAAAACCTATATCGAATTTTCCGAGGTACATGCCAAGTACCTGATTCAAGATCAAGACGAAGATGGCAACTCGAGAGACAGGTGGGAGAAGATTTTCGACGGCCTCATCTTCAAAGCCGATTTCAACAAACACTTCAATGGTGAGTACTTCATCTTCACCGAAAAACCGAGTAGACCGTCAATGCTCGAAAGGGTTATCAACCGGGAAGAGGATCGCCTGAAGGAGACGATTGAAACGGAAGACCGGGAATTCAACAGGCAGTTCTACGTGTACGGCAGCGACCAAATAGAAGCCCGGTACATCCTCTCGTCAAGCTTCATGAGGCGACTGCTCGATTTCAAGCAGAAAACCGACAAGAAGATCAGGCTCTCTTTCATCGGCTCGGCCATCTACGTGGCTATCCCCTACAAGAGAAACCTGTTCGAGCCCAGGTATAGATCGTCGGTGGTGGACAAAGAAGATACTGCCGAGTTTTACTACGACCTGAAAACGGTAATCGATATCGTCAAGGAGCTCGACCTGAACACCCGCATCTGGAGCAAGCAGTAGGGGTTCTAACATTATTTATAACACAAATACAATACAAAGTTAATTGATCTCGGGGGGGAGACGGTGGTCTCCCCTTACTTTTTCGTATTGCTACCGGAATCTTTCCATGTCTCGTCGGGGCTTTCAACCCCTTGCCGACGCTGCCCCCGAGTGTTTTTCATGATTTTTACTTGACAGCCTCGAATCATTTGCACTTCTTAGTAGAACTCACGTAGCTTGAAGCATTTAAACAAAACATTCAAATAATTTGCAAAAAGGAAACTTTTAAGTTACCTTTGCGGTGTGAAGAAGATAAGAAACATAGTAACCTATCGGGATTATTTCACAGATTTTCTCCGCTTACAGCCTCCAAAGCTACAAGATAAAATAATGAAGGTAATGGAGATTATTGAAACAGTGGAACGAATTCCCGAACGTTATTTTAAACATATACAAAACGGGCTTTTTGAAATAAGGGTACAATTAGGAAGCGATAATTTCCGCGTATTCTGTTTCTTTGACGCAGGGAAACTGATAATCCTGCTTACGGGATTTCAGAAGAAAACTGAAAAAACACCGCCTAGAGAGATAGAAAGGGCTATGAAATTAATGAAAGAATACTATAAAGAGAAGGAGGACAAAAAATGAACGTGAAAACACTTGACCAGGTAAAAGATGAAGTTTATGGAGTTAAGGGAACTGAACGTAGGGATGATTTAGAGCGCCAGCTTAAAGCCCTGAGGATCGGTATCCAGATACGCAATGCGCGTGAACGCCTAAACCTGACACAAGCAGAACTTGCCGAACGTGTAAATAAAAAGCGCTCGTTTATATCTCGCATTGAAAATGATGGCTCGAACCTTACCATCAAAACGCTTATCGATATAGTGGAGAAAGGGTTAGGCGGCACCTTGCAATTAAAGTTAGACGTGTAAAGAAATTCTACCCGTATACCCGTATATACACGGTAACGGTATAGTAAGTCAATGAAAATGGTAGCGGACAAGATTATCGCCTTTAATCAATTGTTAGAGTACCACGGCGAGCTACCAAAAGGGTTCCGGGCCTGTGAATCCTTTGAAAACTCATCGATTACAAAATAAATTTCAGTAACTTTATGGTCTGGAATCATAGCGGAATCACTAGTAAGTTCCCGTGAGTCAGGATTCAAGGTCAATATATTTTCTTAACAAGTACATGTATAACCCTTATTTATCAACAAGTTTTTCAACTTTCCAAATTTGAGTTGACATGAAGAGTTTTAGATATGTTTGTATCATTCTGCTCTATATCTCTTACTTGACAGGATGTGATATGTCACCTAAATGGATGAAGACAGGTGAAGGGTTATATTTTTATGATACCGTAAACTACAACACCCATTAATCATGGGATGGGGAAACAGTAGGCTGGCTGGTTAATGGTTCGGGGACATTAATTTCTTACGACAAAAATGGTGCTATTATAAACGAGGAAATAAAAACAGCATGGTGTGGTGTATTTTCTGACTGGAATTTTCTGCCGATGAGGAAGGGGAGTATTTAGGTGACATGAAAGACAATAAGCCTAATGGTTTTGGTGTACTTATTAGAAATGACACTTTAAGAGCAGGCACATTTAAAGAAGGTCGCTTATACAAGGGAAAAGTTCAAGTATTCAATCTCCTCAACAATGTATTTCTACCCTGCTTTTCGGGAGAAATGGAGAAGGGACAGTGTACTGGTTATGGCGAATCATATCAAGATGGAATCTTGGTTTATTCCGGAACATATAAAAAAGGCTTGAAGTCAGGACTTGGAAAAGAGTATAACAAAAACGGTATTGTGTACGATGGAGGGTTTAAAAATGGACAACGATGGGGGCTTGGAAGAGAATTTGATGATAATGGTATAATTTACGATGGAGAATGGGCAAATGGAAAATATTCCGGTCAGGGTATCTCGTTTAATTCAAGAGGATTAGTTGAGTATGAAGGAGAATGGAAAAACGGATTGTACAATGGAAAGGGTAAACTGTATAAAAATGGAGAATGTATTGAAGCTAGATGGAAAAACGGAAGCAAGCACGAAACCATTGCTACTTCAATAATAAAACAGGTTAAACGTACTTCTTCACTCTTTCTTGAAGGAAATAATCGTAACAGTGATGCTATAGAAGAAGAGGATACAGTGTCTATACAACAGACAAAAAAACAACAGGATTTTATTGAAAGCCTTTCTTTTCAACTACATGAACACGTGACCAATGAAATAGAAACGCGCGTAAACAAACGATTCAACTTGTTTCAAATTCCCCGAATGGTATTTCAACCATATTTCTCTTCAGAAGCAACTCGTGCGAAAAAAACCCATGAATTCATATCCAAAAATCTTTCTGCTGAGGATATGGAAAAATGGATTAATTATGTAATTACGACTGAACGTTACCCATCCTAACTCCATTTGATTATTCCGTGCAATTGAGTACATTTGCACGAGGGATTCGTTGATTTTAATCGAACCAGTCTCTGATGTTTTTTAAAGCAAATTGAAAATGCAATTTGGATGCGAAAGTCAAACTGATAAAAATTTGAACGTGAAGAAGATAAACATAGCGATAGACGGGTTTTC
>JAMNYO010000119.1 GCA_023622765.1 Bacteroidota bacterium
CCAGTTAGAAATCGGCTGGGGCGATGAAGTGCTGGTAACGCCTTACACCTTTATCGCGTCCGTATCGTGTATCCTGTTTAACGGGGCTATCCCCGTCTTCGTGGATGTCGATCCCGAAACTTTCCAGATGGATCCCGCGAAGATCGAGGAGAAAATAACCCCCCACACCCGGGCAATCCTGCCCGTCCACATCCTGGGGCTTCCCTGCGACATGGAGCGGATCATGAGCATCGCCCGCGAACACGACCTGCTAGTGGTGGAAGACGCTTGCCAGGCATGGTTGGCGGAGATTAACGGGAAAAAAGTCGGGACTTTCGGGAACGCGGGATGCTTCAGCTTCCAGACCACCAAGCACATGCCCATGGGTGAAGGGGGAGCCATCATCAGTGACGACGATGCATTCATGGACCGTTGTTTCTCCTATCACAATTACGGGAACCCGTACGGTTCTACCTCGGGCCAGATAGGGGCCGGCACCGTTATGATCGGCACGAAGCTGCGCCTAACCGAGTACCAGGCGGCAATAGGGCTGGCACAGCTCGAACGTTTGGAAGAACAAACCAGCTTGAGGAACGAAAACGCGGGGTATCTTAAATCGTTGATCGAAAAGATCCCGGGAATCGTACCCTGCAGGTTGTATGAAAATGTCACGAGAGCCGCTTTTCATACATTTCCATTCTTGTATGATAAAGAATATTTTAAAGGATTGCCCAAAAATAAATTTTTGGAAGCGTTGCGTGCCGAGGGTGTTCCCTGTTCGGGAGGTTATACCGAGCTTAATAAAATGCCTTTTTTGAAGAACGCTTTCGAAAGCAAGTACTTCCGGAAGTTCTACCCGGCAGAGCGGCTGGATTATGACAAGTACGCGGAAGAGAACAGGTGCCCGCTGAACGAGAAATTGTGTAACGAACAGGCTGTCATGATTCCACAGAACATACTGCTGGGCTCTAAATCGGACATGGAAAATATAGCGTCCGCCATCGAGAAGGTCTATTCGAATGCCGAAAAAATTAAAAACAAAAAATCATAAGACCCATCATTGCTTTGATTGTTATATCTTTTTCCCTTTCGATATTTTTATATCGGCAAAGGCAAAAGTTACCCCCTCGCTTTGACCGCTGATTAGCCTAGAGTAAACGTAGAACTGGCAACGTAATTGATGATGCGTTGCACTTCTACGTTGAACTTGAGAGGAGTGGAACTACTCCTGCTCAGTCGTTGTGATCCAAGTTGTGGAAATTTTCGTTGAACTTGGGTGGAGTAGGGACTACTCCCCGATGATGTGTACTTCACAAACCCTTTTCCTCTCGCGAATCTGATCCCAATCCACGAAGTAGATGAACCCGAAATCGCCCAGCGAGAGTTTCCCGTCAACCAAGGGTATGGTTTCGGAACGCCCGAAGAACACTGAGCGCAAGTGGGCATCCGTGTTGAGGCTACCTTTCGGCTCCTCATCCGGGAAGGTAAGCGCGAATTTTATGTGCTCCGGGCCCGGGTGCAAGTATTGACCTTCTGTCCTGCAAGTCGGCACCAGTTTCTCCATGATGTTGTTCAAATCCTGTTGGAGGTACTCCCTGCCGAAGAAGTTGAGGTCGTGCGAGCACTCTTGGGTCATCACCGAACAGGTGGTGTGGTGTGAGTAAACGACGCAAATACCGTTCTGAATACCGGATTCGGTCACGATTCGCTTCACCTCGTCCGTTACGTTATGAAAATCGGGCCTGTGATCTTTCGACTGCAAGTCAATGCTTCCCCTGTAAAGTTTCATTTTTTTCTTTTTTTAATTGATGAATAGTATAGTTATGTTGTTTCAATATTTTTTAATTTGCACCTGAAATTAGTCTTGAAATTCATCCTGCAATTATCACCTTTCCGAGTGATGTACCTCATCCCATGCTTTCCTGACGGCGGCGATCATTTCGTATAGCATCGCTTCTGGGTCCTCTGCCTTCATAATCCCGCTGGTGGTGCCTGTCGCATCGGCCCCCGCCCGAATCGTCCTGTAAACGTCTCGTCCATCTTTGATCCCGGCCGCTTGTAATACCTGAATCTCCGGGTTGACCCGCTTGATGGCTGAGGTGGTTGCTATAACGTACTCCTCGTCGCTGGTTTGCCCCGTGCCGATTAACTCCGTGGGTTCGGCCACGATGATGTTCGGTGCAAGGTGGGCAATGGCCTCCGCTTCCCGGATGGAGTCAGCACATACCATCGATAGCAAGCCCACCTCGTCCGCCCGCTTGATTGCCTGGGCCAAGTCGGCCAGGGTCATCGGTTTCTCGGCGTGGTTAAGAATGACTCCAACCGCACCGGCTGCTTTCAGCGCTTCGGGAAGGATGGAGCCGTTTCCCCTGCCTATCGGTATCGGATCCATGTGTTGTGCGAAGATAAGCACGTGACTAGTCTCCCTGGCAAGGGGGTAGATGTCGGTGGGTTGCGGGGTAAGAATGATCCTCACGTCGTACTTCGCCGAAGCCTCGTCGGCCACCCTCGCCAGGCGAAGCATCCGCTCTCCGTACATGAAGGCCTTGGGGCCTATCTCGAAGAAGGGGGGTTCAATGATTAATCCGGTGTACATATTTCTAAATCAAATTAAATAAAATATTTTATCATAGCTTTTACATCGTTCACAGGCATATGGCTTAAAGACATGTAGCTCACAGGCACGTAGTTCACGGGTATATGCTTCAAACGCGTGTAGTTCATAGATATATACCTCACAAGTTATGCTTGGAAAGGCTTGATCATGTATTTAATCTGCTTCCTACCGCACCTCCCGGGTGTATCAGCGCGAATTGTTCTAATGTATAATCGGTCACTTCCATGATTGCCGCCAGCATCGCATCAAAAATGGCAATGGTTGCAATAAAGCTGGATGTTGCCATCACGTTTAGCGGGTCACTTTCCCGCTCTATCTTCATGGGAACAACAATTTGAGCGCTCTTGGCCAGTGGTGAGTCAAGATTCTCAGTTATCCCAATAAGTATAACTTCCTTCTTGTTGCATACTTCAATTATCGGGAGCAGTTCTGCTGTTTTGCCACCCCGTGAGACCATTACCACCGCGTCTCCTTTTTTCATGCATCCCATGCCGCCATGAATCGCTTCGGCAGGAGAGAGAAATTGAGCATTTCGTTCGATGCAACACAATGAGTGCGAAAATTTCTTTGCAGCGATACCAGATGATCCACTGGCACAAGTAATAATCTTAGGACAGTCGCTTAAAACTTTTACTGCTTCATAAAACGAGTCTTTATCCAAGTAATCGATAATATCTGCTATAGTCTTACTCTCTACCTTAAGCGAACTAATTGCAGTTTCGATAATTGTCTCTTTGTTTTTTTCTTTCATACGATTATTTTATTTTTTTGTTTCGGTGTATGGAACCTTATCGGGCTTGATTACCTCTTTTGTCCTCACCTGATGTTCTATTGCCTCCTCCATGCTCTTATAGCATGATGTTCCCACGCTACACAAAAGAGCGGCTCCTTTGCAAGCAAGTTCACCCGATTCGGGCAGCAAAAACAGTTTATTGGTGAGGTTCGCTTTTATTTGCAGCCACAATCTGCTTTGAGCCCCGCCTCCGGAGGGGATGATGGTGGTCACTCTGTTTATTGGATCCACCTTGTTCACTAGTTCCAGAAGACTCAAGCTCGTCGATTCAAGTATCGCCCTTACAAAATGAGCGTGCGAATGCTTCTCCTCAATATTGTTAAATCCATCGGGCCACTCAAACTTGTCGGCGTTCGGTTTTGCTGTTAGTCCCTCGCATCCGGGTTCTACAGCTTCCGCTAATTCCAGCAACTCCGGTATGGTGTACTCCAGGGCAAAGTTTTTCTGGTACCACTCCAATGCCGCGGCACCGTTCGTGTTAAAAGCCATCTGGAAATAGCGGTTACTGTCCAGTCCCGGTGCTATATTCACATCTTTCCGCGGATGGTAGCCGGCCACGTAATTCACGCAAGCCAAAACGGTTCCGGTGGATTCACTGATATAATCCAAGTGCGTTAGCCCTGCACCAACTGCTACCATATGGTGATCCAATCCACCGGCAAACATCTTTATTCCCGGTGACAATCCAATCCGCTCTGCTCCTTTGGCGGTCAATTTCCCGATCTCTGTTCCTGTTTTTACCGGTATTGAGAGATCCGCTTGTTCAATCCCGAAAATATTCAATGCCTCTTTCCACCAGGTATGATTTATTATGTCGAGCAACCCTGTCATTGAGGAGGTGCTCAGATCACTGATTTTTTCACCGGTGAGTGAGTAGATAAGATAATCCGATATGGATAGTATATGCTTCGTTTCTTTCCAAATGTCAGTGTCCCTCTTTCGGATCCAATCTATTTTAGCGATCATGGATTGCACCCCCGGCATGATACCTTGGCCTGTCCTAAATAAAAAATCCTTGTTTTCTGTCAGTTTTGTTATTGATTCCGGTAATTCAATCACCCTTTCGTCCGACCATAAGATCAGAGGGGTCAATGGCTTGTCTGCTTTATCCAACAGGATAAAGCTATTGGTCTGCGATGAGTAGGAGAGGGCCTCTATCTCATTGCAAGTTATTTGCGCTTCTGTCTTGGCTTGATTGATACATGCACGAAGGGTTTTCCAGAAAACAGCCGGCTCAACCTCACACATCGCATCACGGCTGTTTTTAATAAGCGGTTGACGTCCAAGCCCATGTAGTCTCCCTTTTTCATCAAACAGGCCCACTTTGAAGTAGCTTGTGCCCAAATCTATTCCAAGAAAGAAACTCATCGCGCAAACCCCTTTATTAGCTCGGTCGTTTTATCAACCAGGACAACTCCACTTTCCCAACTAAAAAGTGAGTTTCCTGCTTCATAATAGCCCTTGTCAACCGCCTCCTTGGTGGTAATATATCCTTGTAATTCGCCGTTGGCGTATGTGATCAGTGCAATTTTATCGAACCGCTTTTTCAGTTCAAGCGCATATTCGACAAAAATTTCACCTGGCCAGGCAATAATGCACCAATCCCCAATCTTTATTACTTGGATTTCAGCTGGCATGCATGCCTTATAAGCCTTTTCCAGGGAACCCGACTCATTTTTTTTAGATAGAAACAGCAACTCTTCGGCACCGAACCAATTCACTTCTGCTGTTCTTATTTCCCGAAGGTCAGCTGATTTTTTTTTCAAGTTTTCAAAATGCTCTTTTACTGTTTGGCAGTGTTGTTCTGCCCATTCAACTGTTGGGAATTCTCTTTTTGGCAAATCGACAAGATATTGTCTCGAAGAGATCACTACATCAGATTCATACCGTTTATTTCCGGTCAGTTTAGATGCAACAGAGTCAGCGACAATTATTCCAAGTCTTTTTGCCTCCTCAAAGGTATTCGCTTTTGTGACATGCCGCGGGCTTTGATTGCCAGCGGCCCCAGTGAAATAGATGACCGGGCATCTATCCCCCAAGAGTTCTCGTTGCAATTGTTCTCGTATGAAATAGGGGAAGTCACTGCTGTACAGCGTTGAGTCTTCATGCAGGACGGTCGGATGCATTGAGCATACAAGCATGCATGCCAGGTACTTTCCACTGGTATCACGCACGACCATTACCGGCACGTTCATATCTTTTGGTCCGAGGGGGTCATGCCTGTTAGTCCCCACTCCCGATGCATCAGCGAGTTCAAACAAAATTTCGGCGGGCACTGCATTTTCAAAAGCTTTGCATGCAGATTCCACAACCCCACGCTCGATATGTTTCAGCAGTTTTTTATCCACTTTCGGAACAACAGGATCGTTTTCACTAGTTATCAGGTCAACCGTTACTGGGCCTGAATGGGTATGTGTTGTCGCGATCATGATATTATTTTCGGCCACACCTATTTTATTATGGACCGATTCACGTATCCGGGCCACTGATTTTTTGTTCAGGTAAAGTATATCGTTAGATATGAACAACACCTGTTCTTGACCATTCGTCAGATAGACGGAGGAACTCAGCAATGGATCATGTGTTCCGGTGCTTATCCTTTCCACGAATGGATAACCGTGAAGAAAATGGGCTTCCCGGGGTGTTATTTCAACCGTTGCGGCACCCGCTTTCAGATCAAATCTTTGATTCATTGAATTTAAAAAAATAAACCATCAAATCATCTCACCAAGTAATATTGAAAAACCCAACAAACAAAAACCCAACAAGCAAAATAATGTCATCAAATGGATCAATACCCTTTATTCCAGTCGGGTTCGATATTTTGGGCAATCGTCTCAGAGACAAACACATCTGTCGGCAATGTCTGCAGGATAGACTCCGGAATGAGCGGGGTTACTGGTCCATGCAATACAAGGCGTGATATAGTTCGTTGCCACGCTGTTGTTGTTTTGTGTACCGTAATGGAATGCGTATCAAACCGGTGCTTAGCGTTTATCACATCTACCGGTCCTATAGTTGCCGCTTTGGGTGGCACGGCCGCCAGGTTGCCACTTTTCCCGAAAAGACCATGCAATGAGTTCTGGGCAAGCGTAAAAGGGCTTAACGTGCAGATGCGTGCATCCAACTGTTTCCACTCCTCGATTGATCCGGCGAACTCAGGGGCATCCGGCTCAATAAAGGCCAAGTGTCCCGTCCATCCTGGCCCGCTGTAGCAAATATCCGCACCTCCAAGATCGGCTATCATCTTGCTGTAATCGCTCAGGTTTTCATTGGTGAAACCCACGAATTGCTCTTTTTTCGGCCTCCTTTTTTCATCCAACTCGTAATAGAAGTATTTCATCATAGAGTGGGTAAAGCCGAACTCCCAGTTTTCGGGTGCAATATTCCCGTGCTCATCGGCATACTCGTCCATGGCAAAGGCGTACACATTCCTGCAATCAACATCGCTAATGTTAAGCAGCCACGCAAGTTTTTTGTACAGAGGTGCCGGATTGGGTAATATCATCACTATTTTTTCCCCAGTATCTGAAGCATGTTTTATTCTTTTGAACATGTCCATCAGCCAATAGAACTCCACCTCTTCATCCGGCACCACCTTGATTTTAAAATCCGGATTCCAGTGTTTTTCAATATCTTCTCTTTTGATATTGACCGCTTTCTCTATCTCTTTTTTGTCCCTGAAGGGAACCCATTGAGACGGACTGAATTCAAATCCATTGTCAAAATTGCTCATATTCACCTGTTTTTATCGTGATTATACTCTATACTTACATTCACCACCCACCCAAGTCTCCAAAACGTTGTACTCTTTATCAAGCACGGTAAAGTCAGCATCATATCCTTTCGCCAACTTCCCTTTCGTATTATCCAGCCGCAACACTTTGGCTGGATTTCTACTCGCCAACTTTGTCGCTTGGGGCAAATCCATGTCCAGCCACTTCATTGCATTTCTCAACGCCTGGTCTATGGTCAGTCCACTTCCGGCGAGGGTGTTGTCCCTCACCAATCGTGCCGGCGCACCTGCACGGGCAAATTCTATCTCACCGCTACCGCCAAACATGAACCGCCCGGCACCTAGCCCGGTGCCCACGTTAGCATCGGTGATAAGAGATACGCTGCCGGGACCTTTTTGCTTGCTTATCAGCGCCATCTTCACCGCTATTGGATCCACGTGTACCCCATCCAGGATAAAGTCGACGCTCACGCTTTCGTCCGCGAGGATCGCTTCCACCGCTCCGCATGGCCTCACGCCTGGCTCTGTGACATCAGGGCAAGGGAACACGTCATAAAAATGGGTGGCATGCTTTGCCCCTAATGCAATAGCGTGCCGGGTCTGTTCCACATTGGCTGCCGTATGTGTGATGAAAACCGGTGTGTTGTTTTTTGCCATCAATGGGATCAGTTGTTCTATCCCCTCCACATCGGGCGAAATACTAAAAATCGCTTTAGATGGTTTTGCAGCTTCAATCAGTGCCTCCACACGTGCTGTGTCGGAAGAAGATATCGCCTCCGAGGTCAACGAACCGGTGATCTTTAGGAAAGGCCCTTCCATATGGAATCCTAAAATTTTCGCCCCTTCAACTTTTGTTTTCGACAACCGGCGAAGAAATTCCGCGTCCTCACCCTTAGGCCTAGGTGTCAAGGTCGGCAAGAAGCCAGTCACACCATAACGGGGCAGAGCTTTGGAAATCTCCTGCAAATCTTCCGGTCCATTATCGATCAATGAATAATGGAGGCCGTGGATATGCAGATCTATAAGGCCGGGAACAACATACGAGTCACCCAGTTCAATAATTTCACCCACTGGCTTTAACGATCCAATATCAACAATCTTCCCATTGCGAATGGTCATATAACCATCAATTATCTCGCTATCGCATACAATATTCGCGGAGAAGGAGATCTGTCTATCATTCTGCATACTATTCATATTTAGAGCATCCAATAGATTGTCCCGGGTCAGGCATGCATTCCCCCGTCCATTAGAATATTTTCTCCATTGATATATGCCCCGGCATCCGACGCGAGAAGAATCATAAGACCCTTTATATCATCATCATTTGCCATTCGTCCAACAGGCACTTTCTTGCTGTAGTTTTCGAGGAACCTTTCCGGCTGATAGTTAAAGAGTCCTCCGGGACTTACACAATTTACGCGTACTTTCTTATCTGCAAGTATTCTTGCCAAGTACCGTGTCAGGTTGATTATACCTGCCCGATGAAAAAAATAGTCTGGAGGTGGCCATCCCATATCCGTGCCTTCATAATTGGAAAGGTCCGGGCCAAACATCCCCATCATGGAAGCGATATTGATGATGCTTCCTCCACCGCCTTGTCCTATCAAATCGGCCATTTCACGCAGAATATCCATGGCGCCTGTTGCATTTACGCGCATCGACTCTGCAAAATGTTCAATCGGGTCGTCGTATCCCTTCATGGGTCTTGATACGGCATTATTGACAAACACGTCCAAGCATCCAAACTCTCTCTTTATCTCCTTTTTCAGTGTCAGGACCGATTCGTGATTGCCCTGATCCAACTGCATGGCGTGCACATCCAGCCCTCGTTCACGGAACCGTTTCGCCACCTCTTTCACATTGTCCAAGTTACGGGAGGCTATGATCACGGTGCCGCCTGCCTCGGCCATTCCTTCCACGATGCACTTGCCATATAAGCCAGCACCTCCGGACACTAAAACGATTTTATTTTTTAAACTCAATAAGTTCCTTGCATTCATTTCCCTGGCTCTTTAAAATGTAGACATATCAATGACTTTACCACCCTCTTTTGAACTTTCAATGGCAGCGATCACTGTTCGAATTATATTTTGGGTTTTATCGAAAGGTAGCCGTGAGGTACCCTCTTTTACAGACCTTATAAATTCAATGATATTATCGCGGAACATGGAGTAGGAGTTTTTTATATCTATCAACCGCCATCCCTGTTGTCCAAAAAGCGATATTTGGAATGTACCCACTATATCCATGAATAGGTGCACCGTGGCTTGGAATCCGTTCTCAAATTCAATATACACGATTTCCCTATCCTTTTTGCCTATGGACCTCACGGTGGAGGGTATTGGGTCATTCAACAGGGAGAATAGTCCTTCCACGATGTGCACACCATACTTGATCCAATCTTTTTTGCCGATGGCCGTTGCGAGTTCAAGTTTCCCCAAGCTTTTGATATCTTGCTTTACTATCCTGGCTTCATTCGCGTAACGCATTGAGGAGCACGACATAATTAGCTTTCCTTTCGCGTTCTCGTCTGCAAAATATTGCAAATCCTCTTTTGTTACAGCAAGTGGCTTGTCTATGAAAATGGGCAACCCGGCATCCAGAAATGGTTTTGCCATAGTCACGTGATTTTCAGGGTCATCCCTCGACAAAAGGATAGCATCCACTAACGGTATCATATCTTCCAACGAATCTACCACCTGTGGTATTTTGCTTGACATCGCGATGCTTTCAGATATTTTACGCTCTTGTGTCCATACGCACGTCACTTTAGCACTCGGTATCCCGAGCGTGTCTTTATTAGCTTCCAGGTAGTTAGCTACTGCCGGGTAGCCTATTCTGTTGATCTCCCCGGCATCAAACGCTCCATTGATGATTGACGACCATGAGTAGGGATGCGCGTTGCCGGGACTCATACCAATAATTCCAATTTCTATCATATTATTCATTAATAGGGGGTTGCATAAATTAATTACCAAATAGTCCAACCACCATCAACTTTGATGTTTTGACCAGTTATATATGATGCCGCATCAGAAAGAAGAAAAGAGACAACCCCTGCTATTTCTTCAGACTGCCCAATTCTACCCATCGGTGATTTATTTGACAACCTTTCAATAAATTCCGGGTGGTTCTTTTGAACATCAAGATTTGGGAAGGGGCCGGGCGAGATACAGTTACAACGTACATTCCTTTTTCCCCAGTGGACCGCTAAATATTTTGTCATTTGGACAATTGCTGCCTTGCCAACCCCGTATTCAATAGGATTTTTGTTCATTCCTAAGTCCTCATATACATCAGGATATGGTGAAACATTTCCATACATGCTTGAAAACAAAACTATGCTTCCCTTTTTTTGTTCTGACATCTGTTTCCCAACCTCTCTTGTCAGTAAAAATGTGGTCGTGATCGTTTCATTGGTATGATCAAAATCTTCTTTGCTCAAATATTCCATACTCTTTGAAGTTGAAGCATAAGACAAGTTCACAATACCTTGTGGTGGTCCATATGTTTTCATCACCTCTTTTACGAATTCCACTATCTTCAATTCCTCTGTTATTTGGATATTGAGAGGTATAACATATTTTGTTAGATTATTTGATTTTACAAATTGATAGGCACGATCATTCAGATCAAAACACACTACTTTAGCACCCAAGTTTACCAACTGTTTAACGATCGGCTGTCCTAGATATCCGGCACCTCCAATAACCCAGATATTAAATCCGATTAAACTGAAAATGTCATTGTTCATATACTGTAGTTTTTAATATTTTGTTTTTATCTCAACCAATTCATTTTATCCCAATAGGGTAGGTCGATAAACTCCGGATCAGGATATGCCATTTCCCTTATTGTTTTCAGTTTTTCTTCTCCAAGATAGGTGCCATCCACTGTTTTAAGTGCCTGTTCCAGGTACTCTTTTTTATCTATCCCAATCAAAACGGCCGACACTTCTGGGAATGAAAGTGCAAACTTGGTAGCGAGTGAGGACAGGTCATAGTTGCACCCCTCCAAGAGTCTTTTGTAATTCGCGATATGTTTTTCAACCTTGCTTAACGCGGGATGCAGGTTCACGCCCCTATCGCTTAACAACCCTTTAAGCAGGACCGACCTCACCACAATGCCGACCCCTTTCTCTTCTGCCTCTTTAAACAGTACTCCTTGTCGTTGATCCATCAAGTTAAATGGCAGTTGAATCATGTTCCACAAGCCTGAGTCAATGGTTTTTTTTGAAACTTCCGTCGTGTAGGTGGAAACGCCCGTGGCTCTGAATAACCCTTTCTTTTTCAGCTTAGCGAAAGTGGTAAGGATCTCTTCATTATCCAGGATTTCGGGTGTGGCTTGATGAAGCATGAACAGGTCCACGTAATCGGTTTGGAGGGTTCGAAGGCTGTCAAAAAGTGATTGTTCGATGATCTCTTTTATTTTCCCTTTGGGTGGAAGTTTCCCTTGGGCGTCAAGCAGGTGGACACATTTGGTAGCAAGCACCACTTCATGGCGCCTACTTTTAAACGCTTTGCCAATAATATCTTCGCTATTACCATACATCCGTGCCGTATCGAAAAAATTGATACCCGAGTCGACAGCCAGATTAAGAAGTTCAACGGCCTCTTTCTCCGACAACATATCTTCCGGTCCCTCTACCCCGATACCGTAAGGCATCCCTATCTCCACGCATCCGAAAGCTATTTCCGACACCTCGATCCCCGTGTTTCCCAACCTCCTTTTTTGCATAGCCATCTTCGATCTCTATGTTATTGATTTACGCTCACTAACTGTTGTTACCATGCCGAACCGTTTTTTTTAAAACATTACTAAAGCAATCGGTTTACCACTAGTTAGTTGTAAATATGGCGAACTGATTCGTTAAAATCATCGATTATCTGATTGCAATAGTTGCTTAATCCCACCACATCGGCACCGATGCTTATAAACTGGTAGCCCATGTCTATCAACTGCCTGGCATTTTGTGCGCTTCCCGTTGTCGCTGCGAACTTGCCATGCTTTCGGGCGACTTCAGCTACACGTTCGCGTGTCTCCAGCAACAAGGGGTGATCCCACTCTCCAGGTGCTCCAATCCCATGACTGAAATCACCCGGGCCAAAAAACAGTATGTCGTACCCTTCCAGTGCCGCGATAGCTTCCAGCTCATCAAGTGGCTCAGGGTCTTCAATCTGCAATGCGACGAATCGACGCTCATTAGCCTGTTTCAAGTAGGTGTTGAAGTCCAGTTTCGTATAACCCCCATCGGCATTTCCTCCATCAATCGGTCGTCTTCCCAAGGGGTGAAAACGGGTATAGTGTATAACCTTTTTAGCGTCTTCCAAGTTCATAACATGTGGGACCAGCAATCCTTCCGCGTTAATCTCCAGAGGTTTTATAAGGTCGCTGTAGCTACCGCGTGGCACTCTCACCATCGTGTCGGCGCCGTATGCCATCACTGCCCAATTTTGCGCTTTTATATCCGACCAGTCCTGCACCACATGCTCCCTGTCGAGCCATATACAGTCGAATCCTGCCATGGCTGCAATCTCTGCGGCTTCACCTGAAGGCAGGTTTAGCTTAAAACAGCTCACTACTCCGCCCTCCCTCAATTTCTTCAATACTCTACTTGAACGCATTTCTTTCATTTTCACCTATTTTTAAGACACCAGTACCCACCGGTAAACATATAACAACTATACCTTTTGTCGCTTTGCCGCCTCCTTTTTCACTAGCCATAAAATCAGTATACAAAGGATTATGCTCAAGGCCGCCAGACGGTAGATAATGCTTAGATTAACTTGCGAATCACGGAATGCCCCCGCGACATATATACCAAGTCCCCCGATAATGGTGGAGAACATATTCAATATACCATATCCGGTGGCCCTATAGCGTTTATCCACCGACAGGGATAGTATGGGCATCATATTGGTATCCACGAACATACGAGTAAGCCCATAGGTTAAAAAGGAGATCACCGCAATGGCTAGAACCGTCGTGTAGCTCCCAACAAAAACAGCAGGTGCCGCGATGCCCAGCCCTATCATTGGCACCAATATACGGGCAAAACGGTTTGTCCTGCTCCAGCGATCCGATATAAAACCTCCAAACAGTAATCCCACTATAGAGGCCGGATAAAGATAAGCCGTTGCATAGAAGCCCGCCATACTTTGCGACAAATTAAATTGCTCCTTATAGTAGGTGGGCAGCCAAGCCATGATCATCCATCCAATAACACCCAATATACCCCAGAATATAAGCAGGTATAAAAATGATTTTCGAGAGAACAGATCTCGCATAGCTCCACCAAGCTTCACCTCTTCACCATTGCTTTTAACCTCTGGTTTTGAGGGTTGTATTCCCCCTTCCACGGGATCTTTGGGGGCATCTTTCAATATGAAAACCAGTATCACGGCGTATACCATGCCCACAAGTCCAAAAATATGAAAAGCATGGTTCCATGAATGGCTTTCGGCAAGCCAGCCACCCACGAACCCCAGGCTTTGCCCCACCATTACGCCTGACATGTGCAGTCCTGTGGCTAACGATTGCGTGGAACCTTTATGGTAGTCCAATATCAGGGCCAGTGCAGCCGGTATATAGCAAGCTTCACTCACGCCCATCAATGCTCTTGCCACCAGGAGCTGGTTATACGTGGTTGCCATAGAAGTGAGCCATGTCACCAACGACCAGACAAATAGACTTCCAATAATGACCTTGCTACGGCTAAAACGATCAGCCATAAACCCGGCAAACGGGCTTAACAGCCCATAAACCCACAAAAATACGGAAGTTAGCAATCCGAATTGCGCATCGGTCATGGGGATGCTATCCACAAGAGAAGTACGCATCGTGGCTATCATGGTGCGATCCAGATAATTCAGCGCACCTACTATGAATAGCAGGCCTACAACTAGCCAGGGATTTTGCCAAAGTTTAGCTTGAGCAACCCGAGGGCCATGTTTTCTTTCTTTCATACGACTATTTTATCTCAATATTTCACTGCATGGAACTATTTCGTTAAGCCAAACGAGCATAGGACAAGTTTACTTGGAGTGTTCCTTTCTCGCCCTTTCGTTATCCTTTACATGCTTAGAAGTCAACGATTATCACGCTGATACCGATCGTATTTCTTCTCGACAAACACATCCTTTACCGCCTCCAGGTATTTAAAGCCGTAGAGCATGTCGGGTAGTAAATAACTCCCCTCTACCCACTCGTTCCACGCGTTGATCGTGATCAACTTAGGCTGATCCGGGTGTTGATCCGCGTACTCTTTTGCCTTCGAGAGCAACGTGGCGAAGCTGGTAGGCGTGTTGTGGTAATGCACTATATCCTTTTGTCCCTTCGCGGGAAAACGGGGTGTATCGTCCCAGCCGATGGATACGCAGGGGAAAACGGGAACGTCAATTGTTTTGTCCATCTGTTCCCTTATTTTCCTCGAGTTGCCCCCGTAGAGAAGGTAATCTTCAGCTCTGCCCCCCATGTTATACATGGCCACGCTGTTGAACCCCATTTCCTTTACCAGGTTAGAGCGGTATTTTGCGACATCTTCCGATATAATGGAGCCACCTCCATGACTACATTGAAATTGAATATGCAAACCCGGGAATCCCGCCTTTTTCACCTCCTCCCTGAAGTAATCGAGTGCTTCACGCGTTTTTTGGGTATCCCCGTCGAAACTCTCTTTCAACTTATTGATATCGTAAACGGAAAAAACGGGTTCGCCCTCTATTTTAAAGTAATTGGGTTGTTTAAAGTACTGTTTAATTACCCGATCGACGATGATTTTAAAATTATCCCAATCCACCTTGGCGTCCCAAAGGATGGAAACATCATCCCCGTAGCGGTGGTAGTTCCAGTAGTTATGCCTTACATCGTGGTTAGCCCACATGATGTAGAACCGCATTTTATGGTTGTTCCTGGCTTTTAAAAAGCCATCGTTCAGCGCGCTTTCCAGGTAGGGACCCCCTTCGTACCAGTACCAGTCGTACACGAACACGTTCACGCCATGGTCAACGGCCACGTCAATCCAACGCTCCACCACCTCCGGGTCGTTATCTAGCTCGTATCCCCATAGCGGTTGACGGGGCTGGTAATGTCCCTCGTACCTCGGGTTACCCTTTTTAATCACCTCCCACTCACCGGTT
>JAMNYO010000083.1 GCA_023622765.1 Bacteroidota bacterium
ACATAACTGCAAGGATTTAGATACAAATTTAAATAAAACCTTGCATTTTAGCAAGAAAAAATAGATATATTTTACTGGGTATCAAAGTGATGCGACTTATTCAGCAGACCCTAAGTAGCTGATCTGTCATCTATCACACTTATCTCATTACTCTTTCCAACTTGTTTTTCCACTTCTCCCAATCTGGCATAATACTTGAGAGAAGGGCAAAAAACTCTTTCGTGTGATTAGGGTGTAGCAAATGACACATTTCGTGTGTAATAACGTATTCGATACAAGGACGGGGTGCTTTAATGAGCTCGCTGTTCAGGATTATCTTTCCACTTCGTGTGCAGCTACCCCAGCGGTTTTCCATCCGTTTTATATAAACACCTTTTGGCGATATGTTCATATTTTCAAAATAAGAAATAATCGGCTCCGCTATTTCCGGGAACTTAATTTTAGCACGTGCGAGATACCAATCTTGCATTAAGGTTTTTACTTTCTTCTTATCGGTACACTCTACTTCAAAATAGCGTCCTTTATATTTCACTTCATTCTTTTTGCCGTCCGATACCCGAAGGATATATTGCCTACCCATATACAAGTGCGACTCACCACTGATAAACCTGCGTTTGGGTGTAGCTTCACCAAAGGAACGAAAAAAGTTTTGTTGTCGGAGTATCCACGAAATCCGTTTGCGTATTTTCTCCTCTATTAGTGCCAAGTCCGTGTTAATAGGGGCTTTAACTATTACCTTCCCATCCGGTTTTACAGTAATACCGAGCGTTTTTCTTTTAGAAAAAACTAAGGTGTATTCCAGAGTGAAAGTCTCAAATGTTAAACGATGTAGGGTTATTTCAGCCATTTTTTCGCCACCTCCACTGCTTGGTCAATAACAGAATCCATATCATCAAAGGTCAATGGAATATTTCGCTCTCTTTTCACCACATCAATCAAGTAATCCTCCATTTCCAATTTCAGCTTGTTTATCAAGTCCGATTTAGATTGCCAGTCCACCAAAGGTTTCCCTTTATCCAAGATAGCATCACAAATCAGCTTATCAAAAGCTAAAGCGGTTTCGGTTGCAACCTCTTTATTCTCATCATTTTCGGGTGCTTTTAGCTTGAAGCATTCAAAACATAAGCCAAAATAGGCTTTTGCTGGATTGTTATCGTTTAAGATGGATGGAATTTCCGAATCGGTATGTGAAAGCACATCGTCTTTCATCGCCATCACCTTTTTCAGGTATTCAACTTCGTTAATTCTTCCTTGTTCATACGCTGCAATGGTCTCTTTTAGTAGTTGCGAGAATTTTTTGTAAAAAGCGGGGTCTAACTCCATGTTCTCGGTTATGTGCTTGGCAGTACGAGAAGCAATCGTGTCGGCTTTGGCAGCTTTACCGATTATTTTTTCAACCTCTTCGGCAAATTCCTTTTCATCAAAAATGTTTACCAATTCAGTTATCGTTTCCACTTTTCCGCTCGAAATATGTGTATCCATCAGTTTTTGGATTTGCACTTCGTATTTACGATAATCGATGGTGTCCGAAAATCGTTTTCGAACGGCATTTCGCAAGTTTAAGAACATGCTTAAATCGTCCTTGTACTTTTTGATTTCCTCATCAGAAAATTCCCTAAAAAACTTCATGCTCGATAAAGCTACTTTCATACTGCGAGCGAAAGCAGTAGTTTTTTCATAAAACTCTTGCCGTTTTGCTTCATCTCTAAGCAGTTGCGAATAAGCTTCCAGGTCTTTTTTATTTGGGATGGTTTTGAAAAACTCCCAAACATTGGAGTGAAGTTGTGGGAGTTTTTTCAACTCTTCCGAAACGTCGGTCAAGGTGCCTTCAATGTCTGATTCATTGTAATCGCCATATAGGTTTACCGCATCGTGTAACTCTTTCAGAACGCCGTAATAATCAATAATGTATCCAAAATCCTTTCCTTCGCAAACCCGGTTTACACGTGCCACGGCTTGAAAAAGCGTGTGATTTTTCAGCGAACGGTCTAAATACATAACCGTGTTTTTCGGTTCGTCGAATCCGGTCAACAATTTATCTACCACGATGATGATTTCGGGATTTTCACTGTTTTTAAAACGACTTATCACGTTTTCCTCGTACTTTTTAGGCGTGCCGTGTTCATCCATCATTTTTTTCCAAAACAGTTTTACAGCCTCGTTAGTTTCACCGTATGCAGTTTCTTCTCCCTCGCGGTCATCAGGTGGTGAGATTAGCACTTCGGTAGAAACAATCCCGATATCATCCAATATTTTCTTATAACGGATAGCAACCAGCTTTTTCGGGCAAACCAACTGCGCTTTAAATCCGGTGTTTTGCCAGTTTCTCTGAAAATGACGCGAAATGTCCCAAGCGATGGTATAAATTCGCTTTTCGCTCTGATTGATTACATCTGAACGGTTGAATTTATTTTTCAAATCGGCTTTTTCGTAATCCGTTAGCGGTTCGCTAATGTAGTTAAAGAAATTGTCGATAGCGTCGCTTTGTACCTCCTGCGGCACAATTCTCCCCTCGTAAAGCAATGGAAGCACGGCTTTATCGGCTATTGCCTGATTAACGGTATAAACGGGTAAAATTATTCCACCAAATTTTTCCGCCGTGTTTTTCTCTGCTTTCATCAGTGGTGTCCCGGTCATGGCTATAAAGCAGGCATTGGGCAATGTTTGTTGCATTCGGATGTTTAACTCACCATACTGAGTGCGGTGTCCCTCGTCGATCAGCACGAAAATATCGGGACTTTCCATCGGTTTTTTCATTCGCTTCACAGCCGTCTCAAATTTATTGATAACGGTAGTAATGATGGCGTCGGTATTGCTTTCCAAAAGCCGTGTAAGCTCAGTGCCTGACCTGGCTCTCTCCACATATTTCCCGCATTTACGGAAAGTGCCGGCAATCTGTTTATCTAACTCTGTCCTGTCGGTGACCAGAACTATCTTCGGATTTTTCACCGTTAAAGCGATGGCTTGCGCCATCATTACCATGGTAAGTGATTTTCCGCTACCCTGTGAGTGCCATATCACACCCCCTTTTCGCCTACCACCTTCAATATGCTTAATACGTTCCGTTGTTTTTTTTATGGCGAAAAATTGCTGATAACGGGCTATTTTCTTAGTTCCCGCATCGTAAATCGTGAAGTTAAAAATCAAATCCAACAGCCGTTCGGGTGAGCAAAGTCCGACTAAATATCTGTCTTGTTTGGAAGCCTTCATGTCGTTTTTTGCTTGCTCGTCAAAATACCGTTTTACATATTTAAATCGAGTAGCAAACAATTTCTCATGATCACTCTCCTTCAAAGGTATGTTTACCAGTTCGTGCAGATAGGCGTTGTATGCCTTATGTTCCGCATCTTCGGCAAACTGCTCTCGCCAAACGCTCCAAAACTTTTCGGGTGTTCCGGTAGTGGCATATAGTGCTTCATTGTTCGACAGTGCCAAAAGCAACATCGAATAGACGTAAAGCGAACGAATACCGTCCTCTTTTTGATTTCGCAATTGTTGAGAAACAGCCTGCAATAGAGAGTTTTTAATGTCCGGTCGCTTGCATTCGATAACCACCAAAGGAATGCCATTAATAAAAAGTACCAAGTCGGGACGATAGGTATCGTTCATTCCGGCTCGTGTTACAGCAAACTCTTCCGAAACATGAAACACATTGTTGTGCAGATTTTTCCAATCGATATAATTAAGCGTATAGCTTTTTTTATCACCATCAATGCTTTGCTCCATGGCTTTGCCGAGCGTGAGCAGGTTATAGATATATTCGTTGCCGGAAATATAACCCTCTTGCATCGGTACGTTGCGCATTGCTTCAATACCGTTTTCTATGTTTTGTTCTGAAAACGGCTCAATCTTACCGCTGATAAGCGATATGGAGTTGATTTTCCGCAACTGCTCACGCAAAATGGGTTCGAGTAACACGTTGGTGGTTTTTTCTCCACGCAATAGCAGGGCTTCTTCCTGTGAAAGATAGGTGTAACCCAATTTCTGCAAGAGCATCAGTGCAGGTAATTGGCTGATATGGTCTTCTTTGAAGGATAAGTTCATATAAAAATAATTTACAAATTATTTCATAATGCTTAGAATATCCACATTATAAATCACATTCTTCATTTTAATTCAGAAATGATGTTTATAGAAGTATGGTGTTTATAACTTGGCTTGTCGTTTTATTTCTCTTATTTCATTCTCTACTTCTTGCTCAATACCCTCAACATACTCGCTATGTTTTTTCACAAAACGCTTATTCAGTGGAATAATAGGAATCAAACTTAAAATAATCTCGCTAAAAACTCCTAATATCCACTGGGTGCTAGAGCTTTCGATATGAATGTTTTTTATTATAAAAAATAACAATATTCCAATAATTATTGGAATTATAATAAGTTTAAGTCTGTTTTTTCTTAACTCTTTATTATATTGATCTCTTAATTCGCCTCTTCTAGTACTTCTAATTGAATTAAATGCAGCATCTCTTTCTTTTTCAGCATTTTCTTTCTGTGAAAGGGCTAAAAATTCTCTTGCTTTTGACTTTTCTATTTCTTCTGTCAGCTCACCGGAATGTCCCTCAACATATCGTCTCAGAAAAAGAGCAATCTCTTCTTCATCAGTTCCTTTTATCCTCATTTTTTTAACTTCTTTGGCAACTTCTATAACCTTTTCATCAGATAATTCATTAACTTTGATATTAGTATTGAGAATAAATGAAAGGTCAGCCAATTCAAAAGTATCTCTTTCTGGCATTAAAGAAAACTTGACTAGATTTTTAAATAATGGAGCGAAATCTGAAGCTTCTCTCTCAGTTCCACCAAAATTCACGGCAAAAACACCAAGAATGACGTCTAACCCAATTGCTATCTCGTTGTCATCTCTTAAACAATGCTCTATGGCATATCTTTTTAAAACACTATCACTTGATATTATCCAACAATTTTCCGATTTTCTTAGAAATAATGCACCAGAAACCATGCCGGTATCGTGCTCTAATGCTTTCTCTCTTTTGTCCCTACCTGTTCTTCGTTTATATATCTCATTAATACTGCTCTTAACATCTTCATTGGCTATTCCAATTTCTATTTCATTGTTTAACTCCTGATAATCAGTTGTGTGTATGGGAAGCTTATTTTGAAAAAATGTTGGTATTTCCATTAAATTATTAAACATTCTTTCAACATCTTTTTCACGCTTACATCCTCTCTTCAAGGCTGTTTTAATAAATGGACAATCTGATGACTTAAGAACTGAGTAATCGAAGTTCTCAAAAACTCTCATTGTTTCACTTTTCCTCCACTCCATAGCTCTTAAATATTCATTGCGAGTGATGTGAAAATATGTTGGTGTAATGTTTAATTGAATAAAAATCTTTTCTAATATTGCTAAGGATTTTGCTAGCTCATGTTCTTCTAATTCTAGAATCATTAATATGTTTGTATCTAGAATGAACTTACTACCTTTAAATAGATCAGTCGTAATTTTATCTGCATAATTTCTTGCTGTAATTAATCTCGCCGAGAACATTGATATTCCATAATACCAAAACAATAAGTTGTCGTCAGGGTCCTCACTCTCAATAAAGCTTAGCAATTGCTTTTTCAACCATTCTTTATCAGCTTCAATTATTTTTTCGTTATTTGATAAACTGTCAGTTATCAATTCGTTTATGTTTATTAAATTAGTTTCCTTTTTTTTGCTTTTACTGGTAACTTGATAAAACCAATCAAAACTGTATCGCTCAAAAAAAAGTTCAATTGTATCAGAGAACCATTCCTGTATAAACTCAATATTTGTTTCTGCTTTTGAAAAGTATTTGTGAGTTATTTTATCTAACAACTTTTGATTCTGTTCGATTTCTTCTTTTAATTTTGGTCTAAAATCCTCTTTAATAAAATACCTTCCTGACTTATAGTGAACTTTTTTCTTACTAATTAAATTTTGTAATGCTTGCTCTACATCTTGTGTAGAAACAGCTGATGACAAAACTTTAGATAATTCTGCTTTAATATGTTGCATCCTTGCCCCATTATGCATAGGGTAAAGAATTTTCGTGATTACTCCTGATAAAGCTATTTTAGACAATGTTTTAAACTGATTGTCGTGCTTGATAAATAATGTATGCAAATCGTTATTAGTCATATTACATTCTTTTAGATATTAAATTTTCACTCTCACTTTTCCACTTAGTAGCACCTGCATCAATCCTTTTTTCTGATTTTGCAGGGTGGCGAGTTTTTGTTTTTCTATTTCTATCTCTCTATCGGCGGTAGATAAAACTTCGGCAATCGCGGTTTGTTCGGAAAGAGAAGGGATGAAAAACACCATCTTTTGAAATGATTTAATGTTTAAATTTTGCTGAGCTCCTCCTGCACTTAATTTATATATTTTACCTGCCATAGAAATAAGTATATAATCTAAAAACATTTGACTAATTTCAGCATAAGCTTTCACACTTAATCCGCTATCATTTAGAAAGAAACGCCCCTTTACAAATCTTACACAATTCTCAGACATTGCAAATCTTGAAATAATAAGGCAATCCTCTCTATTATAGCTTGTTGTTGTGAACGTTTTCCCTCCACCACCATATACGTCATATTCTCCTTTTTCTGACCTGCTTTGTACTATTCTTGTTCCATAGCATATTTCTCCAACTTTCCCTAACCTCACTTTCTTCCACTCCTCCTTAAACTTCTCTTCGGAAGCATTGCGTAGTCGAAGTTTTCCGGTAAGCAGTTGCTGCATAAGTCCGCGTTTACGAAGCTCTAACTGCTCTATCAGTGCATTTTGCTTTTCGATAGTCACATCCCAAGTAGAAAGAATTTCAGCTATTTTTTGTTGTTCGGGCAGTGAGGGAAGGGTGATATTAAGCTTTGCCATATTTCTGTAACTCAAAGAATAAACTTTGGTCCCATGTGCAATTACTCGTAATGCAGTCGAACTTTTTCTATTCTTAAAAATGTATCGTCCGAACCCAACAGCAACGTACTCCTTTTTACATCTAATCGGTATTGTATGTAAACCGCTTATAATATCATGCCCATTTGTATTTAAAACCTCCCAGCAGTTTCCAATCCCTTCGTAATCTTCCGAAGCGTCAGCGAAAATAATATCACCATCTTTCAATAAAGGGAAGTCTTGATTTTCGACTTTTCTTTTTTCTATTAATCCGTCCAATAAAAAAGGCAGTTCATCTTTTTTCAAATCAACATTATCTCTATCAGACATCAGATGAATATCTCCATAATGAATATATCTCAATCTCTGTGTGTTGTCTGTTAGTTGAGCTCGTGAAAAGGAAAAATTACCAAGCTGTGTTGAAATATCTCCCAATCTTTTTACTTCCCACTCTTCGGGAATAATTCCGAGTGGTGAGTTTTTATAGCCCTTCGGCACGCTCAGGGCTTCTTGTTGTATGTTGGTTGATTTTGTCATTTTATAGTTGCTTTACCTATTTCCTCAATCAAACTTTGTTTGTATGCACTTACAATTTGATTAATTTGAGCTTCATCAGGATATTGTCCGTATTCATAAGTCAATTCTTGCCTACCTTGATACTGAATGGAATAATCTTTCTCATTAAATGTTATTGCAAAATCACCTTCAATACAGAAATCTTTAGTGAGAAAATAATCCTGTTTGCCATATTTTAATTCATATACAAAAAACATTCGTTTAGCGTTTGATATATAATCTCTAATTTGTGAGTTAGTGGTATTTCTTTGTACTGAATTAATGTGCAACCCACCTTTTCTTACCTCTGTTTTTGATAGTAAGTTGTAATACGTGGCCTGATAAAACATATCTTGTGATGCCTTAACTGCTTTTTTAATTTTTTCTGTAACAGGAAAAAAGCAATACTCCAACACATTCCACACCTCATTGGGACTAAATCTTATCTTGTTTTTTTCAATTTCCGCATTTTGCTTTGCCTTTCTTTTTATTAATTCAAGCTCTTTTTCAAAATCATCCTCATCTTCAATACTTTCACCTTTTGCAGCTTTAATACTTATTTCTAACGCGTAATTTACTTGCTTTTGAATATATTCTACAAAAGGTTTTATCGCATCTAAACTTGCATTGGCACCAACTGAAGGTATAGAACCGACTTCAACATCTGCCAAATTGAGAGTATCTAAATAAGCATTTTTATCATTAGATTTTATAATAATCATCGGATAACCATGCCGTAGCAGTATGTAATTCATTAACAAGCGGGCTACTCTCCCATTTCCATCTTCAAAGGGATGTATGCGAATAAACCTATAATGAAATAGTGCTGCCAACTCTACCGGATTTAATTCTCTTTGTCTTTCAGTATTAACATACCATTCCAGTAGTTGTGTCATTAAAGCGGGCGTTTCTTCCGGCGAAGCATAATGAAATTCAGCTCCGGTAGCAGTGATAACTGAGTTAGGGCGTGTTTTATACACTCCAACATGAATTAAATAACTGCCTTGTCCATCTCTGGTTACTTTATAGTAATTTTCCACTTGTATTACTCTATTTAACTCACGGATAAAGCTTTCTGTAAGTGGTCGCTCTTTGTCTAATGCTTCTCGTTTCATTAATTCCAAACCCACATTGTGCGCTTTCATCTCCTGGTAATCGCGCATGCTTGCTGTTCCTGTAGTCTTGTCGAACATTAGCAAGAGTTTTGTTTGGCCGTAGGTTAACGTATTTCCTTCTATATGATTGGAATTATAATTAAATTCCAACATAAACTTTTCGTCCAAACGTTGTTGGTCTTCTTTTTTCAATGGCTGTAAAGATTGCCACTCCTTATAAAGGTTATCTGTTGTTTTCATATTTCGCAGTTGTTATATTAAATTCAATTCTTTTAAATACTCGTTCATCTTCTCCTGCACGGCTTTTAGTTCCGTTTCAAGGCTGTTAATTTTCTTTTGTACAGCTTTTATATCTACTTCTTCCTCTTCTTCAAAGGTATCCACATAGCGGGGAATATTCAGGTTGAAATCGTTTTCTTCGATTTCGGCAAATGAAGCCACGTAAGCATACTTATCCTCCACCACACCTGGTTGCAGGTTTTCATCCACAAATTGGCGATATGTCGAAACTACATGTTCAATATCCTTTTCACGTAGAATATTTTGGTTTTTACCGCTTTCGTACTCTTTACTTGCATCTATAAAAAGGACATTTTCCGACTTTTTCCCCTTATTAAAAATAATGATTGCCGCCGGTATTCCTGTCCCGTAAAAAAGCTTGGAAGGCAACCCTATAACTGCTTCAAGCAAGTTCTCTTGAATGGTTTGCTTGCGTATTTTACCTTCGCTCGCTCCACGGAACAGTACGCCGTGAGGTACGACAACACCTACTTTTCCGCGTCCTTCGTAAGCTGTTTCTATCATGTGGCTTATAAAAGCCCAATCGCCTTTGCTTTTGGGCGGAATCCCTCGCCAAAAACGATTGTATGGATCATCGGCAGCCTCTTCCGCTCCCCATTTGTTAAGGCTGAAAGGTGGATTTGCTACCACAGTATCAAACTTCATCAGTTTATCACCCTCTTTTAGCTTCGGGTTTCGAAGGGTATCGCCCCAACGAATTGTAGCACTATCGAAACCATGCAAAAACATGTTCATCATTGCCAAAGCCCAAGTGCTACCGTTTACTTCTTGCCCATAAAGCGAAAAATTGTCGCTTCCCACTTCCTGTCCTGCTTTAATCAACAACGAGCCCGATCCGCAAGCCGGGTCACAAATTCGAGCACCAGGTTTACTTTTGGTTAATTTTGCCAGTAACGTGGAAACTTCGGCAGGCGTAAAGAACTCTCCTGCTTTCTTCCCCGATTCGCTGGCAAAAGTTGACACCAAGTACATATAGGCATCGCCTATAACGTCGCTATCACTCAGGTGTGAAGGCTCAAAGTTTAGCTTTTCATCCGAAAAATCTATTAACAAATTACGTAATCGTACATTTTTGTCTTTCGTATCGCCCAAATTTCCACTATTAAAATCAATATTTCGGAATATATTCGTCCCATCTTCGCTACCCATCTTTTCACGGTTTGCCTCTTCCAACTTTGCAAGAGCAATGTTTATCAGTTCACCGATGTTTCCCGCATTTCTATTTTCAAAAAGGTAATCAAACGTGCTTTCTTTAGGAACAATAAAACGTTCGCGCCGCATGGCTCTCTCGGCACGGGTAACATCGCCATTGTAACGGTCGAGATGTTCTTGGTATTTGCTTCTGTTTACATCACTTAGATATTTGATAAACAGCATTGTAAGAATGTAATCTTTGTATTGCGATGGGTCAATCACTCCGCGAAACGTATCGCAGGCTTTCCACACAATTCGGTTGATGTCTTGCTGAGTGGTTTTGGTTGTCATATCGTTAATTGATTTTAATTATTTGTTTCAATAATGCGTTGTTTAGCAATGTTCTATTTTGAGAGATTGCTGAAAGTAATTCTGTTTCTCTTCTTTGTAATTTACTGAATTCCACGATTATTTTTTGCGTTTGAATATTGGGTAAATTTAGTGATAATCCTTCCAGCATCCCTTTTGTGATTGATGGAATACTACTTCCCACAGAACGTGACCTCAGCCATGCCAGGGTTTCGGGTAAATTTAGAAACCATGCAATAAAATCTGATAATACGTTATCACTCTTTATCTTTATCACGAAAAAAGCCGATGAAGCTACTGCCTCACCAATTTCGACCGGGTATTTCACACAAAAGTTGGAAGTTCCTTTGGCTGCAAAAAGCAAATCTCCCTTTTGCAACAAATGCTTGGATGATTTTTCCGAAATAATTACAGTTTTTCTCAATTGATTGTCTGTCAGTTTTAAGTCGTCAAAATCCTTGATTTGCAAATATACAGCATCCCCTTTCGGCAACTCTTTCAAGTAAATACCAGATTGAATAGTAGCAATATCTTTTATTTTTACCTTCATTTTTTTCTTAGTAATTAAATTACTAATGCAAAAATATAGTTTATATTTTAATGTTGCAAGCATTTCGTAATAAAATTACGGAAATATTTTTACTCTCGTAGTCAAGCGCATTTTTCACCTTATAATTATCATTGGCTTTTAACACCATTCGAATGAGTAGGGGGCTAACTTCTTGCAAATAGTGAGTCTGTGTGGGCAATATACAAAAATAGCGGCAAGGTTTTACCTTACCGCTATTTGCTGATTATTGCTTATCGTTTATGATATCAAGTTACTTGACCTCCTCAAAGTCCACGTCGGTGACGTTGTCGTCAGACGGGCTGTCGCCATGAGATGGTTGTTGCGCTCCGTCGCCACCGGGCTGTGCGCCAGCTTGGGCGTTCGCGGCGTTGTACATGTCTTGTGATGCCGCCTGGAATGCGGTGTTGAGCTCGTTCATTGCGTTGTCGATAGCCGGGATGTCTTGCGCCTTGTGCGCTTCCTTCAGCTTCCCTAAGGCCGCCTCGATGGGTGCCTTCTTGTCGGCCGGGATCTTGTCGCCCAGCTCCTTCAGCTGCTTCTCCGTCTGGAAGATGGTGGAGTCGGCCTGGTTCAGCTTGTCGATGCGCTCCTTGGCCACCCGGTCGGCTTCCGCGTTGGCGGCTGCCTCTTCCTTCATCCGCTTGATCTCGTCGTCGCTCAAGCCCGATGAGGCCTCGATGCGAATCTTCTGCTCCTTGCCCGTCGCCTTGTCCTTGGCGGAAACGCTCAAGATACCGTTGGCGTCGATGTCGAACGTGACTTCGATCTGGGGTACTCCTCTCGGGGAGGGCGGTATGCCGTCTAAGTTGAACACGCCGATCTGCTTGTTGTCGCGGGCCAGCGAGCGCTCACCCTGTAGCACGTTGATCTGCACCGATGGCTGATTGTCGGCCGCGGTAGAGAAGATCTCGCTCTTCTTGGTCGGTATGGTGGTGTTGGCGTCGATCAGCTTCGTCATCACGCCACCCAGCGTCTCGATACCGAGGGATAGGGGGGTAACGTCTAACAGAAGCACGTCTTTAACTTCACCGGACAACACGGCACCTTGAATGGCAGCACCGAGAGCGACCACCTCGTCGGGGTTCACCCCCTTGTGCGGCTTCTTGCCGAAGAAATTCTCCACGAAGTTCTCCACGGCGGGGATACGCGTAGAACCACCCACGAGGATTACCTCGTCGATATCGGAGCTGGTCAGCCCGGCATCTTTCAAAGCGGTCTGGCACGGCACCTTGCACTGCTGGATCAGGTCGTCGATCAGCTGCTCGAACTTGGCGCGAGTGAGCGTCTTGACCAGGTGCTTGGGTATCCCGTTCACCGGCATGATGTAGGGGAGGTTGATCTCGGTAGAGGTCGCGCTTGAGAGCTCAATCTTGGCTTTCTCTGCCGCTTCCTTTAACCGCTGAAGGGCCATCGGGTCTTTCCTCAATGGGTGTTCCCGTTGGTCGACTTCACCTCGAAGACGCCATCACCCAGCTCTAAGATGGAAATATCAAACGTTCCACCGCCGAGGTCGAACACGGCGATCTTGGAATCCTTGTGCTGCTTGTCCAGCCCGTAAGCCAGCGCGGCGGCCGTGGGCTCGTTCACGATACGGCGAACGGTAAGCCCGGCGATCTCGCCAGCCTCCTTGGTGGCCTGACGTTGCGCGTCGCTAAAGTACGCGGGGACGGTGATGACCGCCTCCTTCACCTCTTGACCCAGGTGGTCTTCGGCCGTCTTCTTCATCACGGCACGCGGCCGGTCTCTTTCTGAACCTGGTCGTAGGTCTCCCCCATGAACGTCTTGATGGAGTAGATGGTGTTCGACGGGTTGGTGATGGCCTGCCGCTTAGCGGGGTCGCCCACCCTTCGTTCACCGTTATCCATGAATGCCACGACGGAAGGGGTTGTCCGCTTCCCTTCGTTATTGGGGATGACAACCGGTTCGTTGCCCTCCATGACGGAGACGCAAGAGTTGGTCGTGCCTAAGTCTATGCCAATTATTTTTCCCATAATGCTGTTGTGTTATATGTTTTATCGATTATTTTTACTGTAACACTTCTTAATTTTCAAATGTTATGCCAAAATGCTTTTCCCTGAAAACTCTGCCAATATGTCGCACTTTTGTCGTACCTTTGAGGGTGATTCGACCAAAATGAATCGGCTCCATCACGATTTTTCGAACCATTTAAATATTACAGACGCTATGTTGACGAAACAAGACCTCGATTTACTGAAGAGAAAAGGGATTTCACGGGATCAGCTGGATACCCAGTTGAACTATTTTAAAACCGGGTTCCCGTTCCTGCCTATCGTGGGGGCTGCCTCCATCGGTGACGGTATCCTCAGGGTGGAGAAGGGGGATGAGGCCGACTACGTGAAGGCATGGAAGGAGTACCTGAAGGGGGACAAAAAGGTCACCAAGTTCGTGCCGGCATCGGGAGCGGCCAGCCGGATGTTCAAGGACCTGTTCGCTGCTGGACGCGTTGTGCAAGGAGCAGCACGGGAAGGGCGTGACCACGCTGTGCGCCGAGGGGCGTTACAAGGATGTGGTGAAGGCCCTGTTGGGGGAGAAGGGGATGGAGTACGGCAACCTGCCTAAGGGACTGCTGCTCTTTCACGCTTACCCCGGGGGGAACCGCGTACCCGTGGAGGAGCACATGAAGGAGGGGGCCATGTACGCGAAAGATGGGAAGGGTAACGTGAACATTCACTTTACCGTGTCGGAGAATCATCAGCCCCTGTTCGAGAAGCTGGTGGCCGACAGGAAGGCGCACTTTGAACGGGAACTGGATGCCAAGATATCGGTGTCGTTCAGCGTGCAAAAGCCAAGTACCGATACCGTGGCGGTGGATATGGAGAACCAGCCTTTCAGGGAGACGGATGGCACGATCCTCTTCCGCCCCGGTGGACATGGTGCGCTCATCGAGAACCTGAACGAGATTGATTCCGATGTAATCTTCATCAAGAATATCGATAACGTGGTGCCGGATCGACTTAAAGAGGAGGATGCACACTACAAAACCTTGTTGGCCGGGGTGCTGGTCACCCTGCAGGCACGTGCCTTCGAGTACCTGGAAAAACTGGAGTCGGGCAAGGTCGGCGCCGATGAGCTGCTGGAGATTGTCGCTTTCGTGGAGGACGACTTGTCGATCACCCCGCCGGCCGGGATTGATACTGATGCGGAGCTGAAAAGCTACCTGCAGGCCAAGCTCGATCGTCCCTTCCGCGTGTGTGGCATGGTGAAGAACGTGGGTGAGCCGGGTGGGGGACCCTTTATCGCGGTGAACAGCGATGGCTCATCTTCGCTCCAAATATTGGAGGGTTCGCAGATTGATAAAAACGACGAGAAGGCGGTATCGGCTTTCAAGAACGGTTCGCACTTTAACCCGGTGGACCTGGTGTGCGGCGTGAAAAACTGGAAGGGGGAGAAATATGACCTTGCCCAGCACGTGGACAAGCGTACCGGCTTTATCTCCCGCAAATCGAAAGATGGTAGGGAGCTGAAAGCACTGGAGCTGCCCGGGCTGTGGAACGGGGCCATGAGCGACTGGAATACGCTGTTCGTGGAGGTGCCGATCAGCACGTTCAACCCGGTGAAGACGGTGAATGACCTGCTGCGACCGGAACACCAGTAAAGTTTGCGCTTCCGTCCTCAACCTACGTGACTAAACGAACCGTTGGTGGGCACGCCGACCCGGATTGCCCGGAACCGTTTTTTTAACGCAATAAAATGGAACCCGACCCGTTTTTAAAACGATGGTCGGGTTTCAGATTATATGGGTAGGATTGCTGGGAAGGTGGGGGCGTTTTATCGCTGCTCATCGAAACCAGTTTCAATGTATAACGATGGGATCGCGGGGGCTCTCGGTTCGGGGCACAAGGAGGATCACGGGTTCCCCAACCGTAATGCCGTGGCTTCGTGGAGTCGTTTACGGGGTCCTGCTGCTGATTACATGCGGGCTGCTTTTTTCATGCCAATCGGTTAACCTGGGTAAGGCGCGGGATCATTACGCACGAGGGGAGTACCACGAGGCGGCCAATGCCTACCGGGAGCTTTATAGGAAACTGCCTCGAGAACAGCGGGCCATGCGGGGAGTTATCTCTTACGAGATGGCGGAGAACTACCGACACCTTAACCAGCCCACGAGGGCGGCCACGGCCTATCGGAATGCGGTACGATACGGCTACCCCGACACGCTGATGGTGTACCACCTTGCTCGGATGTTGCACCAGGAGGGTAAGTACGAGGAGGCGGTGACAGCCTACCGTGACTTTTTGGCCTTGCGCCCAGACGACCCGTTGGGGGTGACCGGCTTGAGCGGGGTGGAGCAGGCGGTGAAACTGCGGGATACCCCCACTCGGTACAAGGTGCAACGGGATCCGCTCTTTAACTCTACCCGGGCCGACTTCAGCCCGATGCTCTCACCGAGGGGCGACCGCCTCTACTTCACCTCGTCCCGAGAGGAGGCGGGGGGAGAGGGGAAGAGCCCGGTGACGGGGATGAAGTATAATGACCTGTTTTACGCGGAAACGAACGTCCACGGGGAGTGGCAGAAACCGAAGCGGATTGAATCGGGGGTGAACAGCGACTTCGATGAGGGGACACCCTCCTTCTCCCCGGACGGGGAGTGGATGTTCTATACCTTTAGCTCCCCCGATGCGACGCGACCGATGGGAACGGCGATTTACCTGTCGAGGCGGGTCAACGCCGAGTGGAGCGGCGGCCAACTTCTGCTTGGGTACCCCGCGGATAAGCCTTTGGGCGGTTCTGCTGACAGTTTATCGGTAACCCGTTTCACGGGTCGGTCGGTACCCCTGGGTGCTTCAAACCTGGCCTTTTTGGATTCGCTATTTGCCTCCAATGATGCTCCTGCTAATACCGATGGAAGTTCTGGCGTACCGCCCGCTTTGTTCGCAGGATCTTCGTTGTCTTCACCTGTATCGTTTGCCGACTCTTCGATATCCCCGTCCGTATCATTTGCCCACCCCTCGGTCTCTCCCTGCGGCAACTACCTCTACTTCGTGTCGGATATGCCGGGCGGTATGGGCGGGAAAGATATTTGGCGAGCCACGTTGAAAAAGCGGGGTGGAACCATGGAAGTGGAGGCGATAAAAAACATGGGGACCGAGATCAACACCCCGGGCGACGAGATGTTCCCGTACGTCAGAAACGATACGACCCTCTACTTTTCGTCAAACGGTCACCCGGGGATGGGGGGATTGGACCTCTTCGTCGCGGTACGGCCGACCTATGGACAACGATGGGAGGTGCAAAACATGGGCTCGCCGATGAACTCACCCGCCGATGACTTCGGGATTACCTTTTACGCGGGTGCCGAGAAAGGCTTCTTCAGTTCCAACCGCGACGACGCGCGGGGGTACGACCACATCTACTCGTTTGAATACCTGCCTCCCGTGATTCGGGTGGAGGGTGCCGTGATGAACCACGAGGAGGAGGTAATCCCCGGGGCTACCGTGCAGGTAGTGGGGAGCGATGGCGCTAAGCGGCAATTGAACACGGATAGCGAAGGGATATACCGCTTTGAGGCGGACGCGGGCGTGGAGTACCTCCTCTTGGCGAACGCGAAGGGTTTTCTCAACCGGAAGAGTACGTTACCCGCGATACCGGTGGCGGTGGATACGCTGTTGCGGGTCGATTTCGAGATGATCCCGTTCGATGAGGCGATAGTAATGGAGAACATATTTTACGACTTCGATAGCGCATCGTTGCGGCCGGAATCGGAAACCGAGCTGGAGAAGCTGGTCGACTTGATGAACGAGTTCCCGGAGGTGCTGGTGGAGCTGTCGGCACATACCGACCGTAAGGGTTCCGACGAGTATAACGAGGACTTATCCCGGCGACGGGCTGAGTCGGTCGTGGCGTACCTGGTGAACCGGGGCATTGACAAGGGGCGGCTCTCGGCTACCGGTTACGGTAAAGCGCAGCCTGTGACAGTGGGGAAACGATTGGCTAACCGGTACGATTTTCTGCAGGAGGGGGACGTCTTGACGGAGGAGTTTATCGAGGGATTGGAACCGGAACAACAGGAGGTGGCGGATCAGTTAAACCGGCGTACTTCTTTCACGGTTATTGGCGATGGGGTGTAACATGTTTTGGCTTTTCAGTTTTGTGTTACTTGGCTTTTCGGTTTTTACATATTTCGTTCACGATTGCTAGAATCGTGAACGAAAGGGTGGTGCACTTGGGGATTTCATAATAACTGGCGACTAAACCATGAAGGGATGCTCTTAAATCTTTCCAGCTTTTTACCCTTGGCACTTGTGAAACGCCGTTTTTTCATGTATTTTTGAGGGATATTCATGGGTTGCGTAACACGGAGGTAGACAAACATGCTGAAATCACTGACCATAGAGAACTACGCGCTAATCGACTCCCTCTCCATCGAGTTCGATACCGGCTTTTCCGTCATCACAGGGGAGACCGGTGCCGGGAAGTCGATTATCCTGGGCGCGTTGTCGCTCATCCTCGGGCAGCGGGCCGACGCGCGGCAAATCAAGCAGGGCGAGAGCAAATGCACCATCGAGGGCGTTTTTGATATCTCGTCGTACGGCCTTGAACCCCTTTTCCAGGAGATGGACTGGATACACGACGGGGATGAGTGCATCCTACGCCGCGAGCTGTGGTCCGGCGGTAAGTCGCGCGCATTCGTGAACGACTCGCCGGTTTACCTGAACGACTTGAAGGAGCTGGGCGACCGGCTTATCGATATCCACTCCCAGCACCGCAGCCTGGCTCTGCAAGACAACCTGTTTCAATTGAGCGTGGTGGACGCGCTGGCGGATACCGGCAAGGAGAGGCGGGAGTACGGGATGGCTTATGAATCGTTTCGTGCGGCGGAGAAAGCGCTGAACGAGGCGAGGACCCGCTCCCGGGAGAGCAAAGAGGAGGAGGATTACCTACGGTTTCAACTCGATGCGCTGCAGGAGGCATCGCTGCAGGAGGGGGAGCAGGAGCAACTGGAGGAGGAGCTGAAAACGATTACCCACGCGGAGGAGATAAAAAGCGGGCTGTACGAGGCGGTTTCGCTCCTGGGGGGCGAAGGGCTAAATGGGGAGTCGCTGCTGCGCTCGGCGGCCGATGCGCTGCGCCGCGTGCAACGTTTCTTCCCGAAGGCGGAGGAGTTGGCACAGAGGGTGGATGCCGCCTACATCGATGTGAAGGATGTGCGCGAGGAGGCGGCCCGCCACTTCGAGGGGGTGGAGTTCGATCCCGCCAGACAACAGTGGGTGGAGGAGCGGCTGAGTACCCTCTACGGGCTGCAAAAGAAGCACTCGCTTCACACGACGGAAGAGTTGATAACGCTGCGTGACGACCTGTCGGAGCGATTACGGAAGATCGACTCGCTGGACGAGCAGTTGGAGGCGTTGGAGAAAGTGGCGAACGAGAAACGCTCGGAGATGCTCGCCAAGGCGAAGGGACTGAGTGAAAAGCGGAGGGCAGCGGCACCAGCCATCGAGAAACAGTTGATTGAACGGTTGGACTACGTGAAGATGCCCAACACCCGCTTCAAGATAGAGTACGAGGCGAAGAAGGAACCTGACACGACCGGCATGGACGCGGTGCGGTTCATCTTCTCGGCCAACAAGAACGTCCCGATGCAACCCGTGGCGGAGATCGCTTCGGGAGGGGAGATATCGCGGTTGATGCTCTGCCTGAAGGCGATGATTGCCGGGGCCACCGCGTTGCCAACGATTATTTTCGACGAGATCGATACCGGCACGTCTGGTGAGGTGGCCGACAGGGTGGGGGCGATCATGAAGGAGATGAGCGGCGAGATGCAGGTCATCGGGATATCTCACCTGCCCCAAATCGCTTCCAAGGGGCACGTCCACTTCGTGGTCTACAAAGAGGAGCTGACGGATGGCGTGGCCACCCGGATAAAGCGACTTGACCCGGCGGAGCGGGTGACCGAAATCGCCCGCATGCTGAGCGGGGCGGAGGTGACGAGCGAAGCGATCGAGAACGCACGGGTGATGTTAAGCGGTAGTTGATAACGATAAAAGGGAAGGGAGATGCGGGTAGAGGTATTAGGTACGTGTACCCGCCAGGTTTTCCTGTAATAGATAAGATGAGAGATAAAGAGATAATCTTCGGTATTCGCACCGTGATAGAGGCGGTGGAGGCCGGGAAGGATATTGACAAGGTGCTGGTGAAGCGGGGACTGTCGGGCGAACTTTTTCAGGAGTTGCTGGATGTGCTTCGGCTTCACGAGATACCGGTACAGCGTGTGCCCGTGGAGCGGATCGACCGGGTGACGCGCAAGAACCACCAGGGGGTGATCGCGTTCACCTCCGAGGTGACCTACCAGAAGCTGGAGCATATTGTCCCCCTGCTTTTCGAGGAGGGGAAGAATCCGTTTATCCTGGTGCTGGATGGGCTGACCGACGTGCGGAACTTCGGCGCCATAGCCCGTACCTGCGAGGTGGCCGGCGTGGACGCGATTGTCATCCCGGCGAGAGGCAGCGTGTCGGTAAACGCCGACGCGATAAAGACATCGGCCGGAGCATTGCACTCCATACCGGTCTGCCGGGAGCGAAGCCTGAAAGAGGCGATCGTCTACCTGCGCCAAAGCGGAATCAAGGTGGTGACTGCCACGGAGAAGGCGGCGGAGCTATACACCAGCAGCGACCTGACCGTGCCGGTAGCCCTGGTGATGGGGGCGGAGGACGTGGGAGTGGCGCCCGAGCACCTGAGGCTGAGCGATGAGCTGGTGAAGATACCGCAGTTTGGCACCATCCAGTCGCTCAACGTGTCGGTGGCCGCGGGGGTGATGATCTACGAGGTGGTGCGGCAGCGAACGAGCAGTTGATGGGTCGAAAATATTTGCGATGAGCGAGAGCAAACGCAAAGCTTGCTTTGACTTTGCCGAACGCAGCAAATATCTACGGAGTGAAACGAGCTTCAGTCGAATATTTTCGATAAGTGAGAACAGAGCCAAGTTTACTTGAGCTATGTCGAACGAAGAAAATATCTGCGAAGCGAACTTGAAAGCAAAGTTGAAAGCAAACGACAATATCACATGCGAAAGTTGGATTCAGAAACAAAAAATAAAAAACGATAAAAGAAAAACGAAAAATAGGAGAATGGTATGAAGAAAATTATTTCAACCCAGAATGCGCCGGCGGCCATCGGTCCCTACAGCCAGGCGGTGGAGGCCAACGGCTTCCTGTTCTTGTCGGGCATGTTGCCGATTGATCCCGCAAACGGCCAGTTAGTACCCGGTGGGGTCAAAGAGCAGACCGAGCAGATATTTACCAATATAAAGGCGTTGTTAGAAGAGGCAGGAGCGACCCTCCGGCAGGTGGTAAAGACCACCGTCTTCCTTCAGGATATGTCGCTCTTCGCGGAGATGAACGAGGTGTACGGACGGCAGTTCACGGGCGACTTTCCGGCCCGCTCGGCCTTCGCCGTCAAGTCGTTACCCAAAAACGCGTTGGTTGAAATCGAGGTGATTGCTGCCATCGCTTAGCCAGTTAGGGAGGGGAGGTACTCCTCTTCTTCCTCCTCATCCTCTGGCGGGTCTTTTTTCACGACGAAGGCGCTAATCTCCCAGAGGATGTAGATCGGTATGGTTACCACGATCAGGGAGAACGGGTCGCCCGACGGAGTGATTATAGCGGCTGCGAGCAGTGAGCCGACGATCGCGTGGCGGCGGTACTTGCGGAAGAAGGAGCGGTAAATTAGCCCCAGCTTCGAGAGCAGCCAGAACACCAGGGGGAGTTCAAACACCAGCCCCATCACTAGGATGAGCGTGTAGAAGTTACTCATGTAGGAGTCGAGCGAGATCATGTTGTCGATTGAATCGCTCAGCTGGAACGTGATCAGGAACCGGAAGATCAGGGGAAAGACGATAAAGTAACCTACCAGGCAGCCGATGACGAACATGAACCCACCAAACAGGAAGGCAGTCTTTACCCCCTTGGTCTCGTTCACGTACAGCGCGGGGCTTATAAACTTCCAAACTTCGAACAGGATATAGGGGATGGTGCAGAGCACGCCAAACGCGAGCGACGTGGAGATGTAGGTCATGAACTGCGTGATCATGTTGATATTCAGTATCTCCACGCTGAACTTGTCGGCGGAAAAGTCAGGTAGGAAGGGGAGTAGCTCGCTCGCCTTTTCAAAAAAACGGTAGGTGATAAAGTCGGACGACTTCGGGGCGAGGATTACCTTGTCGAAGATGTGGGGGATGACGATAAACCCCACGACAGAGAAGACGAGAACCGCGATGATAATACGGATCAGTGTCCATCGGAACTCTTCCAGATGATCCCAAAAGGACATTTCTTTCTCTGCCATAAAACCTCGTTATATAAATTTATAAACGTATACACCCGACATCAACCCCCTACTGAGGTCGAATTCGAACCTGTTAAAAAGAACGGAAACCGTTTTGCATAAGAAAACTCAGGCGGGAATCCCCGCCCTTGTTGAATGAGATGAGTGGCTGGCTGTTTAGTTGCTTGTAGTGGGCTTATTGTCGGTGGGGTCAGCCTTGATATCCTCTTCGATATCGTGCAATCCTTTCTTGAAGCTGTTAATCCCTTTTCCTAACCCACGCATGAATTCAGGTATTTTCTTTCCCCCGAAGAGGATCAGGATAACCAAAACAATAATGGGTATTTCCCAGCCATTTAAGTTTATAAGCAGTGGATTCATTGTTTACAAGTTTGTTAGATAGTTTATACTGTCATTAATTTTCGCATACAAATGTAGGGTTTATTCTCGAGAGATACCAAGATTATTGTCATAAAATTGGGAAATGACTGTTAAAGGGCTAGTCGTCAACCACTAAATCGAGGTAAACCTCGTATAATTTACCGTAACGCACGGGAACTGATCCGCTAATCATCAACGACTAAATCGAGGTAAACTACGTACAGTTCACCTCGACGCGTGGGAACTGATTCGCTATTCATCAACCACTAAATCAAGGTAAACGGGTAGGTGGTCACTGAACCCACCATGGTATCGAGGTCCCAAATAGGTTCGGAAAGGTTTCTTCCCGTAATACTTTTCATCTTTCTCGAGGAGAAACGGGGCATCGAAAATTATGGCCTCCCTGTTTTTTACCCGCGTACCGCTTCCCTCCATCAATAAACCTCCGTTTATGATCAACTGATCGATGACCTCCCATTTCCCTTGGTACTTGTAGGTGCCCCTCTCCCCTTGTTTTGGAAGGTCGAAAAAGAGGTTGTACAGCTGGTCGCTTCGTAACGGTGGCTCCATTCCTCCCGCCTTGAGTACACCAAAGAGGCATTCGCTGTTGGGCGGGTCGTTAAAGTCGCCCATGATGATGCAGTGGGGGCGGGTTCGAATCGCGAGGATACTATCCACTTTCTCTCTCAGTGTCTCGGCGGCCGTGATCCTTGCCGGTCGCGTGGCAAGTTGGCCGTCGCTTCGGGAGGGGAAGTGACAGATAAGCAGGTCTAGGGTGTCTGAGTTGACAAGCTGCCCCACGGCGTGCAGGATATCGCGTGTTGGGCGGGTATTTGGGTGGTTGAACCGTACCTCGTACGTTGCCCATTCGAGTAGCTTGAACTGGTGCCGCTGGTAGAGGAGCGCCACGTTGATGCCCCTCTCGTCCGGCGATTGGGTGATGAGGTACTCGTACTCCTGAGCGCGCAGGGGGGAGCGGCGGGTAAGGTCGAACAGCACGGAGTCGTTCTCCACCTCGCAGAGCCCGATCAGCCCGGGCGATTGCATCTCGCCCACCGCGGTGATCACCCGGGTGATGTCGCGTAGCTTCTCTTTGTACCTCTTGGGTGTCCAGTGCATGACCCCGTCAGGCAGGAACTCATCGTCGTTCTTTAACGGGTCGTCCTTCGTGTCGAACAGGTTCTCCACGTTGTAAAACATTACCCGAAGCTCGCTTTGCGCCTTAACCTCGGGGAGGCTCAGGAACGACGGGAACAAGAACGGGAATAGGAACAGGAAAAGAAGGGCGAGAGCGGAAACAAGGGTAGAAGCGGGTGTTGGTGCAGGAGCATGAGTTGGTACCGATGTAGCTGCGGGTGTGGCCGCGGGTGTGGGAGTAGATGCCGGTGTAACTGCAGGAGTTGGAGTGGATACGGGATTTGGTGCAGCTACAGGTGGAACTGCTTGTGCGGGAAAGTGAATAAAAACGGGAACGAGCCGCTTGAGTAATCGTGTAATCCGGCGGCACGTTTTCCCGTCTCTTGTTTTTTTATTCAACGTTTGTTTCTCCGCTATAAAGAATCGCACCTTAGTAGCACCTCCTTTTCTTTCACACCCGGTGAAGGGGCAAATGGTTGCCATATCTAACGTAACATAGCAACCCTTCCCCTCTTTTAGCCCCGTGCCGGGATCTCCTCCAGAAGCTTCACGAGGAAATCCCAGAACTTGCCGACCGAGGAGATTTTCATCTTCTCATCGGGCGAGTGGACATCGGTCACATCTGGTCCTATGGAGATCATATCGAGGTGGGGGTACTTCTCCAGGAAGAGCCCGCACTCGAGCCCCGCGTGAATGGCCTTCACCGCCGGCTCCTTGTCGTAGAGTCGTTTATAGACCGCTTGGGCATGCCTCAATATGTTGGAATCGGGGTTGGGCGCCCAGCCTGGGTAGCCATCGTTGTGTACCACCTTGGCTCCCGCCAGCTCGAACACGGCGGCCACCATCTGCACCACTTGCTTCTTCTGCGATTCCACCGAACTACGTTGGCTGGTACCTACCTCGATAACGTGGCCGTCCATCATCTTGATGGAGGCCAGGTTGGTAGAGGTTTCCACTAGTCCCGGCATTTCTTGGCTCATGCCGATGACGCCATGGGGGCAGGCCATCAGGGAGCGGATCAGCTTCTTGCTCGTCCCCTTCTTGATTACCTTGGTGGCTGGGGGCATCGTCTCTAGGTGAATTGCCAGGCCCGGATCGCTCTTCTTGTACTCCTCCTGCACCTCGGCAAGGAAACGGTTCAGCTTCACCCGAACCTCCTCCTTGTACTTCTCTTTGACGCCGACCACCGCGTACGCTTCCCGTGCGATGGCGTTATGCAGGTTGCCGCCCGTGATCTCGACGAGGTTGAAGCCGTACTTCCCGCGGGTGAAGGGGTAGAGGAAGCGGGCAAGCAGCTTGTTGGCGTTGCCCAGCTTTTTATCGATGTCGCTGCCCGAGTGGCCGCCCCTGAGGCCCTTGACCGACACCTTGAACCAGAAGCGGTTCTTGGGCGCATTTTTGGGCTTGTAGTGGAAGTAGGCCTTGGTACCCCTTCCACCGGCGCAGCCGATGTATATTTCCCCCTCCTCCTCGGTGTCGAGGTTGATGAGGATATCGCCGGTCATGAATCCCTTTTCCAGGGAGTTGGCACCGGTTAAGCCGGTCTCCTCGTCTATCGTGAAGAGCGCTTCGATCTTCCCGTGCGATAAGTCGTCCGCGGCCAACACGGCCAGCTGGGCGGCTACCCCGATGCCGTTATCGGCCCCCAGGGTGGTACCCTTGGCCTTGACCCAGTCCCCCTCGATCACCGTTTCGATGGGGTCATTGTCGAAGTCGTGCTCCACGTCGGAGTTCTTCTCGCACACCATATCCACGTGCGACTGCAGGATCACGGTGGGCAGTGCCTCCTTGCCCGAGGTCGCGGGTTTGGTGATCAGCAGGTTGCCTGCCTTGTCCTGTTTCGCTTCCAAGTTATGGCGGCTGGCGAACTCTTTGAGGTAGGCCAATATTTTCTCTTCTTTCTTAGAGGGTCTGGGTATCTGCGTGATGTCGTGAAAATAGCCCCAGATCGCGGAGGGTTGTAACTCTTTTATCGTCATGATTCGTTTTAAATAAGTGAAATAGTCTATCTCTAATGAGAACTATTTCGTTAAGCCAAACGAGCAGAAGACAAGTTTACTTGGATTATGTCGTGGCGAGAAATAGTCTGTTTTAATGAACTATTTCGTTAAGCCAAACGAGCAGAAGACAAGTTTACTTGGATTATGTCGTGGCGAGAAATAGTCTATCTCTAATGAGAACTATAAATATAGCTGAAAAACATGAGGGCGGCAAAAATTTAGCATCTTTAATTGGAAAAAGTACGGTTTAACGGGCTAATTGACTATCTTCGCGCTACAGAAAATAAGGAGTATGGTAAAAGTACTGCTTTTTGGGGCTGCTCTTTTGCTCATCGCTGTTCTGCTAATGGGTGTCCGGGTTTTCTTCACCAAGGGTGGGGAATTTCCCAACACGCATGTCGGCGCCAATAAAGCGATGCGGGATCGAGGCATCCGTTGCGCCACGTCGCAAGACAGGGAGCTGAGAAGAAGGGAGAACCCGGTTGAGAAAATATTGAAATCTGAAAAATAATAAATCTCTCGAAAATGAAGAATTCTACGCACTACATCGTCAGCGGGGTGCTGGCGGTTGCCGTTATCGCTCTTTTTATTCTCCAATTCACGTCCAGGTCTTCATCAGGAGCTGCAGCCAAGAGAGAGCTATCGGTGTTATTGAACGACTCCTCCATAACCCTCCCCGTGGCCTACGTGAACGTGGACTCGCTGTTGATGAACTACAACTTCGCGAAAGACCTTAACGAGTCGTTGCTGCGCAAGGAAGAGAGTACCCGGGCGACCCTAAATCAGCGGCAAAATCAAATCAACTCGGCCGCCCAAGAGTTCGATAGGAAGCTTAGAAACAACGCCTTTTTAAGTCAAGAGAGGGCGCAGCAAGAGCAGGAACGCATCCTCAAGATGAACCAAGAGTACCAACAACTGGCCGAGCGGCTCACGCAGGAGCTCTTGATCGAACAGGAGAAGCTGAACATCCAGATGGAAGATACCATCAAGGTGCGCATGGTGGAATACAATCGGGACAAGAACTACGAGATTATCTTCAGCAACCGAACCACGAGCAATATTCTTTTCGCGCAAGATAAGTACGATATTACCGATGAGGTGGTGGAGTTTCTTAACAGCAAGTACGGTCCAGCCACCACCGCTAAGCAAGAATAGGACTACCAGAACGGGGAGCGCCTTATGCAAATCAATATCATTGAAATTGTCAGTTCCTTTTTGGTGCTGTTCGCCATTATTGACGTTACCGGCGCCGTCCCTATTTTTTTGAGCCTGCGGTCGCAGGGTAAGAGCATCCACTCAGAGAAGGCGGCCATCTACTCCCTGGCTATTTTGGTCGGCTTCCTTTTCGTGGGCGAGCAGATTCTAAAGCTCTTTCAACTGGATATCTCCTCTTTCGCGGTGGCGGGTGCCGTGGTACTCCTTATCCTCTCCATCGAGATGATATTCGGGGTGCAGATATTCAAGGACGATAGTACCAACATGGAGGATTCGTCCACTATCTTCCCGGTGGTGTTCCCGTTGATCGCCGGCCCCGGTAGCTTCACCACCCTGCTCGCCATGCGGGCGGAGTACCACACGGTGAATATCATCATTGCCGTGCTGGTTAATATTGCCATCGTCTACCTCGTGCTTCGTTTTTTGGATCCCGTGAAAAAACTGCTCGGGGAGAGTGGTTCCTATATCCTGCGGAAATTCTTTGGGGTCATCTTGATGGCGATCTCGGTTAAACTGCTTACCTCCAACATGAGCGCGTTGATTGCCTCGGTGAACGCGGGGTAACTTTCCATTCTCAAACCACTTAAGTGACGAAAAAAAAGCGTATCTTTGTACCCGACCGCGGGTAACTGCAGGTTGGCAGGAAACGCGTGCGGTTGGTTCGAAAGGTAGGTGATTCCATGCCTCTGGTCGACCGGAAAAGCGTGATTCACGAAACACCTGTCCCACACAAAAGTAAAAGCAAACTAACCATTTAAATAACATTCAACAACATGAGAATTGTAAGCATTTTAGGAAGAGAGATCCTGGATTCAAGGGGTAACCCTACCGTTGAAGTAGACGTCTACACCGAATCGGGCGCTTTTGGGCGCGCGGCCGTACCCTCCGGTGCGTCCACGGGTGAGAACGAGGCGTTGGAGCTTCGTGACGGCGACAAAGGGCGTTACCTCGGGAAAGGGGTATTGAAAGCGGTGGCAAATATTAACGACGTGATCGCGCCGGCCTTGCTGGGTGCAAACGTTCTGGAGCAAACGGCGATCGATGCCAAGATGCTTGAGATGGATGGGACCAAGACCAAGTCGAACTTGGGCGCCAACGCTTTGTTGGGCGTATCGCTCGCCGTGGCCAAGGCGGCCGCGAACTACCTGGGCTTGCCGTTGTACCGCTACATCGGTGGTACCAACACTTACGTATTGCCCATCCCGATGATGAATATCATTAACGGTGGATCGCACTCCGACGCTCCCATCGCGTTTCAGGAGTTCATGATTCGTCCCGTTGGTGCCATGTCGTTCCGCGAGGGCCTGCGCATGGGAGCCGAGGTGTTCCACGCGTTGAAGAAGGTTCTGCATGACAAAGGCTTAAGCACTGCCGTGGGTGACGAGGGTGGTTTCGCACCTAACCTGACGGGTGGGACGGAAGAGGCATTGGATTCAATCCTGACCGCTACCAAGAACGCCGGTTACGAGCCAGGTAAGGATGTGACGATTGCTCTCGACTGCGCTGCCTCGGAGTTTTACGCGGATGGCGTGTACGATTACACCCAGTTTGAAGGCGAGAATGGCAAGAAGCGTTCTCGCGCGGAACAGGTGGATTACCTCGCGGAGCTCATCTCCAAGTACCCGATCGACTCCATCGAGGATGGGATGCACGAAAACGACTGGGAGGGCTGGAAGTTGCTGACCGAGAAGATTGGCGACCGTTGCCAGCTGGTGGGTGACGACCTGTTCGTGACCAACGTTGACTTCCTCGCGAGGGGGATTAAAGAGGGGTGTGCCAACTCCATCTTGATCAAGGTGAACCAGATTGGCACCCTGACCGAGACGCTGAACGCCATCGAGATGGCCCATAGAAACGGGTACACGAACGTGATCTCGCACCGCTCCGGGGAGACGGAAGATGCTACCATCGCCGATATTGCCGTGGCTACCAACGCGGGACAGATCAAGACCGGTTCACTGAGTCGTTCCGACCGGATGGCCAAGTATAATCAGCTTCTCCGTATCGAAGAGGAGTTGGGTGACCGCGCCGTTTACGGGTACCACAAAATCAAGTGATTAAGGTTTTCGTCTTTAGAAGAAGGAAAACAACGGTAAATTAAGCATGAGGGTATAGCTCTCAAGAAAACGGGTGGCGGAGCTGTCATGCAGCTCCGCCACCGGGTTTTATATGGGCTTAAATGTGTTTCAGCGCAGGGAGCCGGATCACGAAATAATTGCTTCGCGTTTTTTACGCTTCAAGTCAAATCATGTTTCAGAATAAGAAGCTAAATCCTCTGTCCCGTGAAGCATGGAATCTATCAATCTCCTGACTTCGTCAATGCGTACCCCAAAAATTTTCATCAAATAATTTAGCTATTTTTTTATGCCTGCGCATAATCATAGTTTTTCTTACAGTTTTCTTGTTCTTTGGCAGTCTT
>JAMNYO010000046.1 GCA_023622765.1 Bacteroidota bacterium
GGGTTCGTTGCCTCCCTGATGTAGTAGGTGAGCCCGTTATCCAGCGTTCCTATCAGGAACTCACGGTCTTGCGGGAGGGGGGCCGACAGGTTAACGGGTTGAGAGAAGAGCGCACCCCCCGTGAGCAACACCCTTCCCAAGAAGCATATCAAAAGAAGGCAAATGGTTGTCTTGCCCCTGTTCATTGGCTTACTCGTTTTCTATTCACCCTAGCGCTCATGAAGAGCAATACCACCCAACGACCTCCCGTGATAACGTTATCGGTCAAAATATAGAGCTGCCCAGTTCTGATACAGCCTCGTTGCTATAATGGTACCCAAACAATCAATACACTAATCAGTTCTATTTCCTGAACGGGGGCTTTACTACCTTCGCCTTCAGGGAGCGGTTGCGTACTTTTATCTCGATCTCGGTACCCGGTTTTGCGAGCTCCGGCGTCACGTACCCCATCCCGATCCCGATTTTGAGCGTGGGCGACATGGTGCCTGAGGTCACCTCCCCGACCACCTCATCCTGGCACGCGATCTCGTACCCTTGTCGGGGTATGCCCCGGTCGATCATCTCGAAGCAGCAGAGCTTGCGCTTGACGCCTTGCGCCTTCTCTTTTTCCAGTACTTCCCGACCGATAAAGGGCTTGTTCTCCGCGAACTTGGTGATCCATCCCAGGCCGGCCTGAAGGGGCGTGGTGGTTTCGTTCAGCTCGTGGCCGTAGAGGCAGAACCCCATCTCGAGGCGCAGCGTGTCGCGTGCACCCAGCCCAATGGGCTTGATACCGAACTCCTCACCCGCCTCGAACAGGGCGTTCCAAATATTCAGCCCCTCCTCGGGGTAGAAGTAGAGTTCGAACCCTCCAGCCCCGGTGTAACCGGTATTGGAGATGATCACCTCCTTTGCCCCTGCGAACGGCGCGGTCACGAAGCTGTAGTAGGGGATCGACGCGAGGTCTACCTCGGTCAGCTTTTGCAGCGTCGCCATCGCCTTGGGCCCTTGAACGGCCAGCAATGCCATGTGATCGGAAGCGTTCTCCAGCTCTGCCCCCATGCTGTTCCAGCGGTTACACCACTCCCAATCCTTCTGGATATTGGAAGCGTTCACCACCATCATGTACTTCTCGGGCTCGTAATGGTAGACGATGAAGTCATCCACGATACCCCCCTCCTCGTTCGTAAACGAGGTGTACTGCGCCTTCCCCACCGGGATAACCGACGCGTCGTTGCTGGTCACCCGCTGCAGGAACTCCAGCGCGTGAGGTCCTTTCACCCAGATTTCGCCCATGTGCGACACGTCGAACACCCCCACGCTGTTCACCACGGCCAGGTGTTCATCCATGATTCCGGTGTACTCGATAGGCATGTTGTACCCGCCAAACTCGTGCATCTTGGCACCCAATGAGATATGCAGGTCAGTAAACGGTGTTGTTTTCATATGATTATATTATTTTTAGTTTTAATTTCCGATTATCAAGTGTCACTCTCCGCGCCTTTCGCGACCAGCTCCGCGATCTTCACGATTACCTCCGATGACTTTTTCATCGAAGGGATAGGCAGGAACTCGTACCTGCCGTGGAAGTTCATTCCCCCCGCGAAGATATTGGGGCAAGGCAGTCCCATGAAGGAGAGCTTGGAACCGTCCGTTCCCCCGCGAATAGGTTTGATGTTGGGTTTCACCCCCACCGCCTCCATGGCACGGTACGCGTAGTCGATGACGTGCGTCACCGGCTCCACCTTCTCCCTCATGTTGTAATACTGGTCGTTCATCTCAAGGGTGAGCCGGTCGCCATACTTCCTGTTCATCCGGGCCACGGCATCCTCTATCAGCTGCTTGCGTTGCTCGAACTTCTCGCGGTCGTGATCCCGGATAATGTAGGCGATTTCCGCCTCATCCACGGTACCCCCCAGAGAAATCAGGTGGAAGAAACCCTCGTACCCCTCGGTATGCTCGGGACGTTCATCCTCGGGCAGCATTGCTGCCAGCTCATTCGCCAGGTGAAGCGCGTTCACCATCTTGTTCTTCGCGTAGCCTGGGTGGACGTTCCGCCCTTGAATCTTCACCTTGGCCGCGGCCGCGTTGAAGTTCTCGTACTCCAGCTCGCCCACTTCGCTACCGTCTATCGTGTAAGCCCACTCGGCACCGAACTTCTGCACGTCGAACTTATCAGCACCCCGCCCGATCTCCTCGTCAGGCGTGAAACCGATACGGATCTTCCCATGCTTTATCTCCGGGTGATCGATCAAGTACTGCATCGCGTTCATGATCGCCGCGATACCGGCCTTATCATCCGCCCCTAAAAGCGTGGTGCCATCGGTCACGATAATATCCTCCCCCACGTGGCTAAGCAGTTCAGGGAATTCGTAGGGCGACAGTATCACTTCCTGCTCCGCGTTAAGCACGATATCCTTCCCATCATACTCCTTCACTATCCTCGGGTTCACATCTGTGCCGCTCATATCGGGGCTTGTGTCAAAGTGGGCGATAAAGCCAATGACCGGCACCTTCTCCCTGGTATTGGCCTGCAGGGTCGCCATGAAGTAGCAGTTGTTGTCGAGGCTAATATCGACGAGCCCCATCTCGAAGGCCTCTTTTTCGACCTCCTTCGCCAGGTTAAACTGCTTTCGCGTGCTTGGGGTTTGCGTACTGTTCTCGTCCGATTGCGTGTCGATACGAGCATACTTGATAAATCGATCTACAATGTCCATACTCAACTGTTTTACATTTTTCTCCCATTAATTTTGTTTCGTTGGAGTGCCCTTCTCCCAAATTGGCTTTCCCTTAACTTGAAATAGCCGGGGAAAGGCGTAAGGGCGATTCCCATCGAATCGACCCCCTATCCCATACAAAAGTAGATGAAAAAAAGGCTTTATCCAAGCGGAAAAGCAGAAAAGGTTTTTAGTCGAAAAGGGAAAGGAGGGGGGGCAACAGGAAAAAGGGGGGGAAACGGGAAAAAGGGGAGGGAAACGGGAAAAAGGGGGGGGAAAAGAGAAAATGGTTCGGAAAACCCTAAAAAGCGGGTGCAGCGTTTTGCCGCTAAAAAAATAAACCGTATATTTGCAGTTGGGTAAGTCCTATACGGCCAGCTCCCATTGAATCCCCCAGGTCTTGACCGAAGCAAGGGTATTTGGTTGTAGCGGCGCGATATAGTA
>JAMNYO010000116.1 GCA_023622765.1 Bacteroidota bacterium
TTCGAACCACTCGAGCTCCTCGCCGGGCGTGACGAAGAACTGCATCTCCATCTGCTCGAACTCCCTCGTCCGGAAGATGAACTGGCGGGCAACGATCTCGTTACGAAACGCTTTACCGATCTGTGCGATACCGAAGGGCACCTTCATGCGCCCCGTCTTCTGCACGTTCAGGAAGTTGACAAAGATCCCCTGCGCCGTTTCGGGGCGGAGGTACACCTTCATTGCTCCGTCGGCCGTAGAACCCATCTCGGTCGAGAACATCAGGTTGAATTGCCTCACTTCCGTCCAATTGCGGGAGCCGCTTATCGGGCAGACGATACCGCAATCGACGATGATTTGTCGCATCTCGTTCAGGTCGTTATCGTTCATCGCCTTGACGAACCGGGCATGTATCTCGTTCCGCTCTTGCTGGTACTTCAGCACTCTCGGGTTGGTTTCCCTGTACATCTTTTCATCAAACGTGTCGCCAAATCGCTTGGCCGCCTTTTGCACCTCTTTATCGATTTTCTCATCCTGCTTGGCCAAATGTTCCTCGATCAGCACGTCGGCACGGTACCGCTTCTTGCTATCGCGGTTATCGATCAGCGGGTCGTTGAAGGCGTCCACGTGCCCCGATGCCTTCCAGATGGTAGGGTGCATAAAGATGGCGGAATCGATCCCCACGATGTTTTCGTTCAACATCACCATGCTGTCCCACCAATATTTTTTCAGGTTGTTCTTGAGCTCCACGCCCATCTGCCCGTAGTCGTACACGGCGCCTAACCCGTCGTATATCTCGCTCGATTGGAATACGAAATGGCATGTTGATTGGCCGTTCAAGGCAAACAACACGCACGTGAAATAGTTTATAAATCGCTTGAATGTCTCAACCTACAAAGTAAACACTTTTTTTTGATCTTTTCGATCTGCCTGACCAAATATAGCTGCAAAAATGCTATCTTCGCGGACGTCGCGGGTGTCTGTTCATCGCATACCCGTGTGATTATATACCTCGGATGAACGGATTGAAGCGGAACTTTTGCGCGATTCAGCGTAGTACCCGCATGACCATATATCTTGGATGAGCATGGCAGGAGGAATGAAAACGTTGGCAAAAGAGACCCTCTATTACGGGATAGGGAGCACGCTCCCCCGGTTATTGAGCTGGCTGCTATCGCTTTATTGGGCATTTGCCCTGCCGGAGATAAAAGATATTGGCGTGCTCACCAACTTCTACGCGTGGGTAGCCCTCCTGCAGGTGATCCTGACCTACGGTATGGAGACCGGTTTTTTCCGTTACGCCAACAAGGATGACAATCCGACAAAGGTGTTTTCCACCACCTTTATCAGCATCGCCAGTACCACGCTTCTCTTCTTCCTTATCTCCATGGCTTTTTTGAAGCCGGTCGCGTTCGCGTTGGGCGGCACGGCCATGAAGCCGCGCTTCCTGCTCATGATGGTGCTCATCCTTTGCATCGACGTGCTGGGTTCCATCCCGTTTGCCAACCTCCGCTTCAAGCAACGTCCCATACGGTTTGCCACCATCAAGGTGTTGAACGTGGTACTCACCATCCTTTTCAACCTCTTCTTCTTTATCGCGTGCCCCTGGCTGCAGGCCAAGTTTCCCGATGCCTTCTCCTGGTTCACGCTGGATAGGGGAATCGATTACATCCTGATATCCAACCTCGCGGCGTCGGTGATCCAGTTCTTACTGGTCTCACCCGAGTTGCGGATCAAGTTCACGTTTGACAAAGCGTTGCTCCGGCAGATGCTGAAGTACTCTTTCCCCATCCTGATCCTGGGGATTGCCGGTATCTTGAACCAGACGGTCGATAAGATCGTCTTCCCATGGCTCTTCCCCGATACCCATCCTGATAAGGTCAATGCATTTCGTGAGCTGGGTATCTACGGCCAGAACTTCAAGATTGCGGTCATCATGGTCATGTTTACCCAAGCTTTTCGGTATGCCTTTGAGCCGTTTATTTTCGCTCGCAACCGGGAGGATTCAAGCGACCGGCAGTCGTTCAGCGATGCGACCCGTTACTTTATCCTATTCGGGCTGCTCATCTTCCTGCTCACCACCGGCTACATTGATATCATCAAGTACCTTCTTCCCGAGCGGTACCACGTGGGCCTAAAGGTGGTCCCCATTGTTCTCCTTGGAGAGCTCTTCTTCGGGATCTACTTCAACCTGTCGCTCTGGTATAAGCTGACCGACCAGACGAAGTGGGGCGCTTACATGTCACTTTTCGGTCTTGCCATTACCCTGCTTATCAACGTGCTATTTATTCCTCGGTACGGTTATATGGCCTGTGCCTGGGCATCGTTCTTCGCCAACCTCTCCATGATGGTCGTCTCCTATTTCCTGGGGCAGAAACATTACCCCATTCCCTATGACTTGAAGTCGGTCGCCCTTTCGTTCCTCCTGGCCATGGTGCTGTTTGGAGGCATCGTGCTCGTCTACCGGCAGGTGGATGGCCTGTGGTTGAGGTTGTTGTTCAACACGCTGCTTATCGCGGTGTACACGGTCATCGTGGCGACCAAGGATCCGGGACTCAAGGGGTTGATGATAAAATTGGGGCGTGGTGGTCGCGGTAATAAAGTCGGATGATATCGGTGCTTAATAGATTGATATATAGTGCGAAAGATGAAATTTGTAAAGCAAAAGTAAATATAGGTAACTTAACTTTCGCATGTATCTGTTTTATCGCTTTCAGGCTCGACTGACGTAAATATAACATGCGAAAGTCCAATAAGTAAGAATATTAAGAAATAGGCGTGAACTAAATTGACGGAAAAAATCGCCGATTTTCTTACAAATAGATATTCATGAAAAGACTATTTTTATGCCTCGTGTTAGCGGGAGCCTGTTTCATCGCGAAAGCCGATGAGGGGATGTGGCTGTTAAAGGAGTTGAACGAGCAAAGTATAGCCCGGATGCAGGAGCTGGGTTTCCGCTTCCCGGTGAATCAACTATATGACGAGCAGAACCCGTCGCTAAAGGATGCAGTTGTCATTTTCGGGGGAGGCTGTTCCGGTGTAGCTGTTTCTGATCAGGGGATGATTTTTACCAACCATCACTGCGGGTACGGTGCCATCCAGAAGTTGAGCTCAGTGGAACACGATTACTTGATGGATGGCTTTGCCTCTCAAAACCAGTCGGATGAGCTGCCTGTCGAAGGACTTACCGTATCGTTCCTGCGCTCCATGGAGGATGTGACTGACCGGTTTCTCCCTCACTTGCCATCGGCGTTGAGCGAAATCCAGCGGAAATTGACCATCGACTCCCTCTCTAACGTGCTGGTCAAAGAGTATGAGAACGATCGCTTTACCCAGGCGCAAGTGGTCCCTTTCTTCGCTGGCAACCGCTACTACGTGGTGCTGTACGACCTTTTCCGCGACGTGCGCCTCGTACTTGCTCCACCCTCGTCGATTGGCAAGTTCGGGGGCGATACCGATAACTGGATGTGGCCTCGCCACACGGGTGACTTCGCGGTGTTCCGCGTGTATGCCGGGGAGGGAAATCGACCAGCGGATTACAGCGGTGAGAACGTGCCTTATAGGCCCAAGTACGTAGTACCTGTCTCCCTTGCGGGAGTTCGTGATGGTGATTACGCGATGACGGTGGGTTACCCCGGCAGCACCCAGCGTTACGCCTCCTCCTGGGCTATCCGCCAGCGGATGGAGTCTGAGAACATACCTCGCATTGAGGTACGTGGTGTAAAGCAGGCTATCTGGAGGAATGCCATGACCTCTAACGACACCATCCGCATC
>JAMNYO010000068.1 GCA_023622765.1 Bacteroidota bacterium
CCAACTCCTGAAACACGAATTTGTTTTTTCATACACCTATAAGATCAATTTTACTAATGATTCTACAAAAAACGGGACTGACTTGCTGCTTACCTCGAAGGGCAGCCGGTTCCTTTCTACAAACAGCCGTTTCCTTGGCGCAAGCATCAGCCGATTCCCTGCTACGAGAGCCAGCCAACTCCTTACCGCGTGCAGGAAGGCCACAAACTATTCCCTAAACAGTAGTTCACGGTTCGTGAAAACCGTGAACTACTATCGCCCTATTTACAGGTGAAAACGGGAGGAGTTAATGCATCTCCGTTCCACAGTGCCCGATTCCTCCTCTGTAATAGTTAAACTGAACATTGGGATGGGCAGCAAGCAGGGACATGGGTACAGAGCTATCCATGATCTTTTTCCCGATCATCAAGGCGGTAAGCCTTTGTCCGAACGGGTTGTCATGTACGCCGGCCTGCCAGATAGAGACCTTTTCAGTCTTCCAGGTCTCTACCGGTCCCACTGTAACCGCTCGGGTAGGAATTCCCGTAACCACACCTCCTGCGCTGGTCCTTGCATTCTGCATGCAGGTAACCGGATGCAGATCCACTACGCGGGTACCCAGTTTCAGGTACTCTTCCGGGGAGGGTGGGTTGTCTTTGTATGCCCCCTCACGTTTAACGGGATCGTTAAAAGCCCAATGCTTCACGTCCCCCTGCCCCCCCTGCATAAGGGCGCAGCGAATACCGCTATTCCAAGTCTTAATATACTCCGTGGTATCTGCCTTCGGGTAATGGATGTTGGCTTTCGGTATGCGCAAATCCTTATCAATGCGGTTAAACAGCATCTCATCATAAGCCTTCACAAAAGAGATGGGATTATCGGGGCTAATCTCTTTATCCCCAACGACCCACTCGTCCATGCTCCAGAAGTGGGCATTGGATAGATCCAGCTTCAACTCGTTAACAAGGCGGGCTACCAGCGGCAGTTGCTCGGTGGGTCCAATAGGACCGCAAATACCTACCGGTTCACTATCGGTGGCCTGTTTCCAAGCGGTAATGTACTCGAGGGCTTCAGCCAGGTAAAAATCCTCCAAGGTGTCGTAGAACACCACCTGGAAGCCATCCCGAGAGAGTCCGATCATATCCTCAGGGGTTAATTTTGCCGCATCTTTTAAAATCTCATCATCAAGGGTGGTGAAATCCCACCATCCCGGGGCTAACATACTTAATTTTCGTGCCATACTGTTTACTTTTTTTACATGAATAATTATCTGGTTACTATATACTTTTTCAATGACTCAGCCAAAACATTGTCATGCGGGAAACCATGTCCCAAGTGTTGCCTGAAGCCCTCCGCGTACTCCACCTTCGCCTCCTCGCCCCTGAGTCGTGCAAAGCGCTTCATCGCGAGGATGTACTCATCCATCTTGTGGTGTTTCAGCAGCCAGTTCCTTTGGCTGGCATGGGTTCCAAGCATCTTCTCCTTCACGGGCATGGTGGTGGTGATGTCCACGTAGAAGGCGGGATCAATGGGGTTCCCCAGTTTGTCCATCCCATCCATCGCATCACAATAATAGAGGTAAGGGGTAAATTCAAACGGGGGTTCACCGGTCTCCAGGTTCTTTATCCCGGCTGAGAAGCAGGCGGTCACCACGATCTTGGCGGTTGTCTCGTGATCTACCATGTAATCTACCGGGCTGGCGGTGATCACAACGGTGGGCTTGACCTTCCGGATCAATGCCGTCGTTTTCGTGATCGACTCTTCGTTATACAACACGAACAGGTCTTCCAGCCCTACGCAGTAATAAGGGGCATCAAGAATTTTTGCCGAGTCGCGTGCCTCAGACATCCTGATCTCGCTGATTTCCTGCTGGGTATGCTCGGCACTGCCTTTATCGCCGGGTGTCATGGTGGCCATATACACCTCCCATCCCGCCTCTTTCAATAATGCCAACGTCCCGGCGCACATGATCTCGGCATCGTCGGGATGGGCCAGAATAGCCAATACTCTTTTATCCATTTCGTTCATTTAATGTTATTCATACTCAATCTCTACTGTTTTCCCGGATCTTGCCGACTCGTAACAAGCCGCAAGGATCAACTGATTTAAACGACCCACCTCATGGTTGTTTACCGGGGGACGGTTTTCCCGTATCGCCGAATTGAACTCCTCGATCTCGGCCCGATAGGTGTTGACGGGTGGGGGCGTGATCACTATCCCGCTACCACCCTCTCTGCTCTGCGCGGCATCGTACCCAGCGTCATCACCTTCTAAGTACGCGATCATCTCTCCAGCCTCTCCCTGGCCAATCGTGTTCTTGGCAAGGATGCTCCCTTTCGACCCGTACAGCTCCAGTACATTTTGGCTACTGCTGTCGGGAATACAGAAGAAAGTGTCAACGGTAGCCATGGCACCTCCTTTAAAAAGGAAGGTAGCCACCGCGCTATCTTCCGAAGCGTAATCGTGGATATGGTTGTTGATGAAACAGCTGACGCTTTTGATCTTACCAAAGTACATCTGTAGCAGGTCGATGCAATGCCCACCCATATCCATTAACGATCCGCCTCCGCCCAAGGCCGGCACCTGTCGCCACGCCCCCTCGATAGGAGGGTACCAACATGAGAGCTGGGCTCTCCCGTAAACCGGCTTGCCCAACTTGCCCTCCTGTATGAGTTGCAACGCGGCCTGATGTTGCGAGTGGAAACGCATCATGAGTCCCACCCCCAGGAGTACCCCGGCCTCTTTACAGGCAGCGATCATCCGACCGGTCTCCTCGACGGTCATGCCCAGGGGCTTTTCGCAGAGGATATGCTTCTTTGCCCGGGCGCAGGCGACCACCTGCTCCATGTGCACATAGGCAGGCGAAGCAATGTACACCGCATTGATGTCGCTGGAGAGAAGGGAGTCAATGCTATCACAGGCTTGCGTCCCGAATTGGACGGCCACCTCGCTGTTCACCCGGGGATCGGTATCGTAAACAGCTATCAGCTTAGTGTTTTCCGCCTGCATCAACCCCTCGGGAATCGTTCTCCTGCGGGCAATCCCCCCGGAGCCTATCACGCCCCACTTTATCACTTGTTTCATACGATTTTTTTATTCTTTTACATTTCAGTGTATGGAACTTTTAATGATTATTTTAAACATGTCGGTTTCATACGATTAGTTTATTGTTACATTTTTATACTTTTTCAGACACACTACAGGCAACCCCCTCTTCGGCTTTTCTCTTGTCTATTCTATAGTCGATGATGGTAATAATCAGCGTGGAAACAAAAATCAATACCCCGCCAACAATCGCCAAGGGGTGGAGCTTCTCTTTCAACCAGATGGCCGCTATCGGAAGACCAAAAAAGGTGATCAGGTAGTTGGATAACGCCACCTGAATGGCCTCCAGCTTCTTCAGCGCCTTGAAAAACAGGATCATGGAAAGGAAGTTGTGGAAAAATGTCAACAACGACAAGCCAAGCCATGTCTGCGTGGTGAAAGATGGAACCCGGGCAAAGACATCCCGCTCGAAATACAACACCAAGGGGGTAAGAAAGATGACCATGAAGAGATAGGTAAAGAAGACCATCTCCACCGGCGTGAAGCGCTCAATGATCTTTTTACATCCGGTATTGTAGAAGGCGTTCCCTATGATAGCAAGCAATATGATGAAGTTTCCAATCACGTATTGGGAACCGAAATTGGCACCCTTCAAATCGTTCATCGAGGCCAGCAACACCCCAACGATAGCAATCGCGAAGCTGATCCACCTTACCCTGTTCATCTTCTCCTTTAGGATTAAAAAGGCAAACAGGGCGGTAATCACCGGCAGGCTCATGGTCAGGATGGCTGCATTGCTTGCCAAAGAGAGCTGCGTCCCCTTGGTGACAAACACCTGAGCGGGAAAGGTACCCAACAGTACCAGCAGAACAAAGACCCGTATATCTTTCCACGACTTCTTGCCTTTGACAAACTCTTTCCGTGCAAAAGGGTACAAGAAAATGGTGGCAAGCAACATAGGGCCCCAGACCGTGAAAAGCGGGCCCACCTGATCTTGGGTAAGCTTGATACAGGTGAACTGAAGTGACCACATCAGGTTGCACGAGAAAAGCAATACCCAAGATATAAGTGTGCGTCTCATATAGTTTCCGTTACTGTTACTATTACTTTTTCTTTGACAGCAAAAGTTTTACACTGCTATTTTTTCATACCCTTGACCAC
>JAMNYO010000010.1 GCA_023622765.1 Bacteroidota bacterium
ATGGTGATACACCATCCTCGGCCCGCTGTACCGCATGGCCACCCGGATCCGCTCCCGCATCTCTGTGTTGTAGCAGTGGACCGGGCAGCTGCTGCAGAAGCTCTTCGTCTCCATCAGCGGACAGCGGTCGATCCTGAGCGTTGAATACTCCAAGAGTTCCCTGCAGGAAGGGCACAACCCATTGTGGCTGCTGTGCTTCTTCCCCTTGCAGTAGATCTGTATCATCTTCTCGACGATGTACTTCTCTTTCTCTCTCCTGTCCATCTCACTTCCCCCGGTGTCCAATCAGCTATGGAAGATATGTAATAAATGTGGTGAAAAGATCGCGCTACACGCTCAGAGCGAACGTTGCCGTGACCTGCAGATCGGTTGTCCATCGGTCGGTATACCGGCCGAGGAGGTCTGCGCGCAACCCCGCCTCAGCCTGTACCTTGCCTGTGATGTTGAAGGGGTATGAGATATAGAGACCGCCCCTGATGGTGTGGGTGACCGCTCCGCTGGGCGTTGGTCCTTTGGGTCGTGCTCCAAATGCGTCATACTCTGTCTTATCGATCGACACCTCCCCATGGGCCATATAGGCGATGTCTGAGCCGACTCGATAGGGTTTGGTATCACGCCATTCAAGGTTGCCGTACACCACAATGGCATCCCCCCCGTACCGATAGCCGAGATAGCGGTAGGCGGGGACAAACCCATAGTACTGCTCCCGCTCCCGGGTCATGATGATGAAGTCCACCTTGTCACGGCGATAGAGCAGGGGATCAGTATAGACCCCCTCAAATCGATAGCTGAGGCCTCCACGTGTTTTGGGAACATACCCTTCCACGCCGATCATGTATCCGAGGGCGTTCGCTTGGTCACTCCCCTCCCCCGGCGCTTCGATTTGATCAACGGTCACCGCTGCGTAGAGGGAGACCCCCTTGGCCACCGTCGCTTGGATGGAGAGGTCGGCAATTGCATTGAATTGGCCACGGTTGCTGAGGTTATGGAAGATGAAGAGTGGGTTGAGGTACTTCATGGAAAAGACCGTGTCCTGGTACATGACGTTCTCGGAGAACTCAATGCGAAGCCACGACAGTGGCCTGAACTCAAAACGATGTGCCAAGAACATACGGACAGTGTACTCGTCCTTCGATTGATAGGCAGGATCATCAGGGTCTTTCGGATAATAGGGGCTGCGCGAGTTGCTGGTCCAGTTCGGGGGATCCATGAAGAGCGTGGCACTGGTGAATTTGAAGGTGTCGGTATAGAAGGTGAAACGAAGGAACTCTTCGTACTTGTGCTGGTCACCGATGACGAAGTTCCCCGTATACCCCGGCCCCCACGAGAGGCGGTCACGACCGAACTGCAGTGAGTATCCGTTTCCTCCCATACTGAGGTATGCACGGTCGGGCGTGTCGAAATCCTGGAAGCTCATCGGCACGAGATTGGTGGAGAATGTTGGTGCGAACACGAGGCTTTCAACGGGCGGGATCTTGTCTGTGGGACTGGCAAAACGATTCTTTTTTGGCTATTCGCTATTTAGTGTGGGTAAGCCCTACATGATGGTAGCCTTGGGCAACTCGAGTTCCCCACATACGAGGTAGATCATGGCCTTGAAGTTGTTCATGTTCTTGTAGCCCCTCGCCCTTCTTTTGATCAATCCTATCATCGAGTTGAATCCCTCCAGCATCGCATTGGTCCTCTTGGTTATGAAGTAGTTGAGAATCTCAACCGCATTGTTGGTGAGTGTCTGCGCCGCCTTTTGTATCTCGTCCACCTTGCTGTTCGACATCTCCAGGCACAATGCCTCGAAGGCCTCTACGGCTTGGTCATGATCAAGGCATCCCTCGTAGATGCCCTGCAGCTTGAGGCGATAGTTGTAGGCGGTCACCGTATCCAGGTTTTCAGTGCTGAGCAACAGCTCAAGCTGATCCCGTTGGCTTTCCGTCAGATTGTCCTGATTCTTCAGCCACAGGTAGCGGGTCTTGGCCAGGCTTTCGGCCTTCTCTGCATCCTTGGACCGCATCTCTCTCCTGCGCACCGAGTCGACCGCGTCACCCAGGCGTTTGACGACATGGAACTTGTCCACGGTGACCAACGATTGGGGGAATGCCTCGGCGAGGGCGTTGCGGTAGCCCTGGCTCATATCGCAGGAGGTCTCCTCCACCAGGTCGGGCTTGCCCCGCTTGGCGGTGAAGGTCTCGAGGAACCTCTCTACCGTCGCCTTGTCTTTTCCTTCCGTGACAAACAATACCCTGGCCTTGGAGCCCTTCCGCTCCGGGTGGGCGAGGAAGACGCTGATGTAGTTGTGCCCCTTGTGGCTGTACTCATCCACCCCGATGGCGGTCACATCGCTGAAGTCCTGCAGGGCCAAAGCCTGCTCGACGTAATGCTCTATGACCCTCCATAGCCTGGTGTCGTGCTCGCCCACCTGGCGGGCCACCTGGCTGACCGGCATCTGCTGCAGCATCATCAGGAACACCGCCTCCAGCAACAGCGTGAAACCGCTGCCGGCCCTCGACCAGGGGACCTCCACCGTCTTCACCTTGTGGTTCGAGCACTTCACCCTGGGCACCCGGGCATGGATGTAGCAGCGGTGCTCGAAGAGGTTCAGGTGTCGCCAGTCGCGCCAGCCGGAGTCATAGGCGCTGTTCTCTTCCCCGCAGACCGGGCAGAGGAACTTGCTGCCGTCCTTCCAGTCCACGGTGATGTGCACCTCCAGCTTCATGGGATCCTTCTCCGAAGGGAGCATCTCTACATTGGTCACGAGCCAAGGATCCTTGAGGCCGAGGGCGAGGGTGAAGATGTCGGTCTGGTTCAGTGGGTTCATTGATGGTTCCTCCGCAATGTTTGTGTTGTCCAGACAGTAACACAACCCTCTCCACTGTTCCACCAATCACCTTCTGATATCTATGCTACCCACAGTAAACAGCGAAAGGCCAGATATTAACACAATCTTAGCTGTAGTGTCGCAGCGCATCGTCGATGACGGACACTGCATTAAATATCACAACAACTACTACCAGCTATTCTCTCAGGACCAGAGAAAAAGGAG
>JAMNYO010000064.1 GCA_023622765.1 Bacteroidota bacterium
TACACTGGTTTAAGGAGGCCGACCTGGACTACCTCACGCTGACCGACCAAGAGGCCTACAGCTTCCGGTCCGGGTACGCCCAAATGCAAACCGGGAACCGGGAAGAAGCCACCCGTCTCTTTGGCTTGTTGTCGCAGAATAGCGAAACCTACCAAGACGCGGCCGATTTCTACCTGGGGTATATCGACTACGCGAACGGCAACTACACCACGGCAATGCAACGCTTTGAGCGATTGCGAAACCATCCGGAATACCAGGAGGAGGTAGCCTTTTACACGGCACAAGCAAACTTCTTCGATGGCAAGATCGATGATGCCATCCGTCTTGCTGAAGCCTTCGTGCAGCGTTTCCCTGTAAGCGAACACCAAACAGAAATGTACCGGGTGCTGGGGAATAGCTACTACCGACTTGGACAACCCTCCCGCGCGATTCCCTATTACGAGCGGTACATGGCGTCTGACCAGCGCCCCCTAAGAGGTGACGCCTACTTCCTGGGGCTCTCCTACTTCGAGTCGGGACGGTACAGCGATGCGGTGAACATGTTCCAACAGGCTGTCGGCGAGAGCGATGAACTGTCACAAAACGCACAACTACAACTGGGCCAGTGCTACTTGAGGCTGAACCAGAAGCAGCCCGCGCAGATGGCGTTCGAAGCCGCATCGAGAGACAATTTTGACCCACAGGTTAGGGAGACAGCCATGTTCAACTACGCACTGTTAGCCCACGAGACCAACTTCTCGGTCTTCAGCGAGTCGATCGCCCTCTTTGAAACCTTCTTAAGGGAGTTCCCCAACTCACAATACACCGACCAGGTGAACGACATCCTGGCCGAGACGTTCCTCACCACCAAGGACTACCCGGCTGCCCTGAACGCCATTGAACGCATTCAGAACCCGGGACGACGGGTGCTTGAGGCCAAGCAGATGGTCCTGTTCCAACTGGGTGCCCAGGAGTTCATCAACGGAAACATGGGCCCGGCGATACAGTATTTCAACGAGAGCATCGGCCTGGGCAATTACGACGCGGATACCCGCGATAACGCTTACTATTGGCGGGGCGAAAGCTACTACCGGATGGGGAACTACGTGAACGCGACGAACGATTTCCGCGAATTCACCCGGAACGCGACGCCCAACAACGAGAACTACCTCCTGGGATGGTACAACCTGGGCTACTCCCTCTTCAAGCAACAGCAGTACCAACAGGCCATCAACGCGTTCCAGCAATACACCGGCAAGGAAGGCAACCGATCAAGGACCGAATACGCGGATGCGCTCAACCGAATCGGAGATTGTCACTACTTCAACCGGAGCTTCGGCGAAGCGGAACGATACTACGCGCAGGCTGCCGATGCCAACCCCTCCGCGGCCGACTACGCGGCCTACCAGCGAGCCTTCGTCCTCGGGTTACAACGCAACTACCAGGGGAAGATCAACGCGCTGGATAACTTCATGCAGCGCTACCCCAACTCACCCTACTTCGATGATGCCCTGTACGAGAAGAGCCGCGCCCTCACGATGCTTCACCGCGAGCAAGAGGCCATCGCGGTCCTACAACGATTGGTGAGCAACTTTCCACAGAGCCCGCTAGCTAGTCAGGGAGGGGTACAACTGGGGCAGCTCTACTACAATTTGGGCAACTACCAGCAAAGTATCACCGCCTACAAAAACGTGATTGCCAACTTCCCAGGCTCCGATGACGCGAAGAACGCACTGGTCTCGCTCGAAACAGTGTACCGCGACATGAACGATATCAACACCTACGTGCAATACGCCAATTCGCTCCCGGGTGGTACACGCATCACTGCATCCAAGCAGGACTCGCTGAACTACCTCGCGGCCGAAAGCGTCTACATGCGGGGAAACCGCAGCGATGCCAAGGCGGCCATGACCCGCTACCTGCAATCCTACCCTAACGGGGCGTATAGCAGCGATGCCAACTACTACCTAGGCCTCATCGCGGACGAGCAGGGTGACCAACAGCAAGCCATGATCCATTTTCGGCGGGTAGTGGAATCCGGTAACGCGAAGTTCCTAGACAACGCACTGATATACACATCGGAAATAGAATACAAGAACGGCAACTACCGACAGGCATTGGCCGATTACTCGCGACTGGCCAGCTCGGCCCGTAACGCGACGAACCAGCAAATAGGGCAGATGGGGATGGTCCGTACCCACGCGCAACTAGGTAACCACCACGAGGCGATACGGGCAGCGAATAGCCTGCTAACCAACAGGAACCTCGCACCGGAAACGGTCATCCAAGCCCGTTTCCTGAGGGGTAAAGCGTACCAGGCAGTTAACGAGGTGGACAATGCGATGGCCGACTTCCGCTTCGTGGCTAACGATACCCGTAGCGTCCACGGCGCCGAAGCACAATTTATTCTCGCCGACACCTACTACCGGTGGAAGTCGTACGACCGAGCCGAAGCGCAAGTGAAGGAGTTCATGCAAAAAGGCACCCCCCACCAGTACTGGATGGCTCGGGCGCTCATCGTACTATCGGACACTTACATGGACAAGGGCGACGAGTTCCAAGCGAAACAGTACCTTGAAAGCCTTCGGAACAACTACCAGGGCGGCGAAGAGGATATCCGTCAGATGATTAACGCACGACTTAATTGATACCGGGATAGGAACCCGTTTCCCACGAATCGTAAAGCATATAATAAAAATGATGAAAAGAGTATATATTACCGTAACGGCCTTGGCACTTGCCATGGGACTAGGCGCACAAACGCAAGACTCACTGCTGCGCCGCCAGCTGGAGCTGGAACGCGACTTCAACCCCACCCTACTCGATGCCAACAAAATTACATCGCTGCCCGCACTACGGGAACCCACGGTTCAAAAAGCCAACACCAACTACTCCACCTGGGCGGGAAGGGTAACGCCCCCACTGGAGATCGCGTTGCCTAAACCCGGGGAGATCATGACGGCCATCCCGTACAACACGAAGAAAGGACACCTCGCATTTCAGGCGGGCAATTACGCCAATCTCGATGGGCTGTTTGGATACCGGCTGCTCGACAGCCAGGAGCACCAACTCGGTTTCACCTACCTGCACAATTCGACCAACGGGGACGTGAACTTCGTGCAGAGCCCAATCCCGGAAGGGAACAAAGCCTACGCGATGGACAACACAGGGCGATTGAAGTACCACCACACAGCTGATGAGTTCGCACTCGACATGCAGTTCTCCTACCTCGACTCCCGATTCAACTATTACGGGAACAGCTTCGAAGCCGAGCGCCATTTCAACAATGAAAAACAACGGCTAGGAGTGATGAATGCCCGCGTTGGCTTGGAGACGGACTCACCCGAAAAGCTGAACCTGAACGGGTTTGTCGACTTCAAGAACTTCACGACCAAGTTTGGGGAAACGCTCGCAGTGCCGGGAATCAAAGGGAATCAGATTCAAGCCCAGGTCGGTTTCTCCAAGCCGTTCAAAGAGGGCGATCACAAGGCGGGGATAGATGGGTCGCTTTTCACCACCCTATACAAGGGCGACCTGCGCAACTACTCGCACCTGAACGCGGCTCCATACCTGCAACTGGACGGACTTAACTGGAACGCTCGACTGGGGGTTGACGTGCTATTTAAAAAGAGTGGCAACCTCCAGGTGAGGGTGGTTCCCAACGCGGGCATCCAGTGGGGGGTGACCGACCGCACATCGCTCTACGCCCATGTCCATGGAGGGTACAACCCCAACACCTACCTCTGCATGCTGGAGGAGTCTCGCCATGTGGCCCCGTTTGGAAGCGTAAAACCCTCTTTCACCCTCCTGAACATAGAAGGTGGCGTAAAAATTGGCGAGGTGAGCGGTTTCCGCTTCGACATCCTGGGAGGGTTTAGCAAGACCGACGATGCGCACTTCCTGTTGCTTAACGGCGGTCAGGCACCGGGTGACGCATCCAACCCGTTCATCGAGATACTGCGTCCCGTGTACGCTAACCTCTCCCACTCTTTCATCGGCGGGGGGATGAGCACCAACGTGTACGCACCCCTGCAACTTTCACTGCGGGTGAAAAAGAACTTCTATAACGTGGCAGGCCTTACCATTAACGAAGTAGACATCAGCAACCCCAAAGCATACAATAAACCGGGAATTGAACTGGATGTTCAGGGTACCTGGCAAGCGACAAACAGCTTGAAGTTCACGGCAGGATACCGCTTCGAGGGCGACCGCTGGTCCTACTTCGATGGAAAGGAGATCGAAATGGGTGCCATTAACGACCTCAACGTGGGAGCGGTATACGCGATCAGCGATGCCTTTTCTCTCAACGTGAAGGCCAACAACCTGCTGTTCGAGCATTACGATATCTGGTACGGTTACCCCGCACAGGGATTCAACGCGTCAGGTGGTTTCACGTTTAGTTTTTGATGCGAACTTCGCAGGATGGGATCCCTCCAAAGTTCACAAAGTAGATATTTGCTCGCCTCAGCATAGTTCAAGTAAACTTGACTCTGCATTCGCCTTAACGCAAATAGTTTACTAAGGTCTTCGCTTGAAAGCGAAAAAAATAGAATCCGGAAGCGTTTGCAAAACTATTTGATTTTGTGTACTTTCGCGCTGTTTAATTCCATCGTGCGACGTCTCGAAAAAGGAAGTCAAAAAAGTGTAACGTAAAGCTGAGTATAGCGAAAGAAAGTCACTACGCGATATCGCGGATGCAGGGAATATTAAAAAGCATGAGCAAGAAACGCAATACAGCTAAGAAAGTAACCAAGGTAACCGACAAGTGGAATAAGCGGAGCATCGTGAAAGCCATGTGGAAGCTGTTTGGGTTAATCGTGGCAGTAACCCTCCTCTTTTTCCTCCTCGTCTCAACGGGCGCCGTTGGCTATCTCCCGGAGATAGAAGAGTTGGAAAACCCGATCGACAAGTACGCTTCGCAAGTGATCTCGTCCGACAACGAACTGCTTTTCACCTACTCGCTGAGCGATGAGAACCGCATCTTCGTGGATTACACGGACCTGTCGCCACACCTGATCAACGCCTTGGTCTCCACCGAAGACATCCGCTACTACCTGCACTCCGGCATCGATGTGATCGGCCTGGGCAGGGCCCTGTTTAAAACCATCATACTCAACCAAAAAGGAGGGGGAGGGGGCAGCACGATTACCCAGCAACTTGCCAAGCTCCTCTACTCGCCCAGGGCCAACAACAAGATCCAGCGGGCATTTCAAAAACCGATCGAGTGGGTTATCGCCGCCAAGCTGGAGCGTTACTACACTAAAGATGAGATTATCAACCTCTACCTGAACAAATACGACTTCAATTATAACGCGGTGGGTATCGAATCGGCCGCACGTACCTATTTCAATAAGACGCCTGACGAGTTGCTGGTGGAGGAAGCCGCAACGCTAGTGGGTATGTTAAAAAACTCCTCCCTTTACAACCCGGTGCGACGCCCGGAGGTAACCCGCGAGCGGCGCAACGTGGTGCTATCGCAGATGCGAAAAGCCAGGCACCTTACCCGGGCGGAGGCCGATTCGCTTCAGCAATTGCCACTCGAAATCGATTTCAACCGATCGAGCCATGTCGATATCTCGGCACCCTACTACCGCCAGCACCTGGCAAAAATTATGATGGCCCAAAAGCCCGAGAGAAAGAACTACGCCACATGGCAGCGGCAACAGTTCACGGAAGATTCGCTGGCATGGCTCGAAGATCCCCTCTACGGGTGGTGCAACAAGAACAAGAAACAAGACGGCTCCTATTACAACATATACACCGACGGTTTAAAGATCTACTCTACCATCGACTCTCGCATGCAACGACATGCAGAAGACGCGGTGACGGAGCATTTGGGCGACTACCTTCAGGATCTTTTCTTCAAGGAGAAGAAGGGCAGGAGCTACGCCCCCTACTCCTACGAGTTTAGAGACAAAGTGGAGCAACTGATGACAACGGCCATGCGCCAAACCGATCGGTACCGCATCCTGAAAAACGGGGGGATGAACGAGGCGGATATACTGAAGCATTTCAAAGAGAAGCCGGTGGAGATGAAGGTCTTCTCATGGGAACATCGCGAGGTTGACACGTTGATGACGCCGTGGGACTCCATCCGCTACCACAACCACTTCCTCCGATCGGGCTTCATGGCCATGGAGCCTCAAACCGGGCACGTGAAGGCTTACGTGGGTGGTCCCGACTTCAAGTACTTCAAGTACGATATGGTCTCCACCGGCAAGCGGCAGATAGGCTCCACCATCAAGCCCTACCTCTACACGCTGGCCATGGAGGAGGGCATAACGCCTTGCGATGGCATGATACACCAACAGGTGACACTCATGACCGAAACCGGCGAGCCCTGGGAGCCGAGGAACACCCGCAAGGCGACAGGCGAGTTCGTGACCGTCAAGTGGGGATTGCAAAACTCCGATAACTGGGTCACGGCCTACCTGATGCAACAGCTCTCACCCTACACGTTCGCCCGCATGCTGGAATCGTTTGGACTGAAAACCCCAGCCGACCCGGTGGTATCACTGGCATTGGGACCAAACGATGCCTCGGTCTACGAGATGGTCGGCGCGTACTCCTCGTTCGTAAATAAAGGGATCCGCATGGAACCGCTACTGGTCACCCGCATCGAAGACTCAACGGGTAAGGAGGTCGCCACGTTCGTACCCAAGACGAGGGAGGTATTCAGCGAGAACAGCTCCTACAAGATGCTCGATATGCTGACCGCCGTGGTGGATGGCGGATCGGGAGGCCGATTACGCTGGAGGTACAACCTGAAGGGGCCGATGGGCGCTAAAACCGGGACGACCAACAACAACTCCGACGGCTGGTTCATGTCGTTCACGCCTGACTTGGTGGCCGGCTGCTGGGTAGGTGGGGACGACCCCACCATCCACTTCGACGGGATGGCATATGGACAGGGAGCGAGTATGGCACTCCCCGTCCATGGACTGTTTTATCAAAAGATTTACGCCGATCCCGAGTTGAACTACCGCGATGAAGGCTCGTTTGACATCCCTGCCGGATTCGATCCCTGCCAAGGCTCGCAACGCTACTCGCCCGACTTTTACCAGGAGGGTCAACCCATCATAGAGGAGGGGATTGACGACCTATTCAACTGATTTACCTGATCAACCATCGCTTTTACCGGCATCCCCTGATTGATTATCCTCCTTGGTACCAGTAGATAAAGAGAACTGTATGGGTATCGTGAAGTGGACGTTAACCGCTTCACCTTTTTGGGTTCCCGGTTTCCAGGCGGGCATTGATTCAATCACCCGGATCGCCTCCGCATCAAGCGAGGGATCCACCCCACGAAGTACCTCCACGTTGGAGGTAGAACCATCCTTCTTCACGACAAAACGGCATATCACACGGCCCTGGACACCCTTCTCCTGGGCTTCTACCGGGTATCGGATGTTTGCCGACAGGAATTGCATCAACCCGTTTACACCGCCCGGAAATTCGGGTGCAACATCAACCGTTTCATATACGCGCTCACCCGAATCAAGGACGATACTCAACTTTTGTGAAACTCCTGATTCATCAGAGCGCTTCTCACCATCGCTTTTACCAGCATCCACGGGTTGGCTTTCCTTCTTGGTGTCAGCGGGCAACTTGAACACTATGGGTAAAGTGTAGTAGACGTTAACTGCTTCTCCCTTTTGAGTTCCCGGTTTCCAGGCGGGCATCGCTTCAACGACCCTCACTGCCTCTCTATCGAGGGAGGGGTCTACACCACGCATCACCTCCACGTTGGAGACCTTGCCTGTTTTGGTAACCACGAAGCGGACGATAACCCTTCCTTGAATCCCGTGATCTATCGCGATCACCGGGTATCGGGTATTCTCCGACAGAAATTTCATTAACCCCTCCTGCCCCCCTAGAAATTCAGGTGCATTTTCAACCACTTGAAAGATAGGCTCACCCGGCTCTTGGTTTATGTTTGACTCTTGAGCTACAATCGTTGCATACTCGTTCGTTTGCAACAGTGCTTCCGCATCTATTATATCAGATGTAACTTCAGACAGGCGGACAGATTCATCCTGGCCCGCGTAAACGCTGTTGGCCACCACGAAGAGGAAGAGCAGCGGCAAAGCGATCAGGTATTTTGCCACGCGCAACGCGGGCGATTTGGTTTTGTTCATCATCATAATACGTTGTTTAAGTTGTGATACATTGAAGTTATTTGCTATCGGAACGGCCGATTCATGATAGGTCAATCGCAACAGGTGGTACTGGTACTCCCGGCTATCCACTCCCTCGTGAAGCACGTGGTTATCCGCCAGGTACTCCAGGTTCATGATTACCTCGCGCTTGAGAAGCCAAGTGAAGGGGTTCCACCAGAAAAAGAGGCAGAGCAGCTCCGTGATAACCACGTCGATGGAGTGCCACTGCTTAACGTGCGTACTCTCGTGAAACAGGATCTGCTGTAACTCCTGCTCAGAGTAAGCATCGGTATGAATAAATATCCACTTGAAAAACGAGAAGGGCGTCACCTCCTTGGCGGGACAGTAAACCACGTTGCCCAGTAGTAGCCGCCTTTCGCTCCTTTTCCAAACGCGGTAGACGGAAAAGAGCTGCACGAGGAACCGCAGGATAAAGGCGGCGGTAACAGTCCAGTAAAGCACGGCAAGGAGGGTTGTCCAAGAAATGGAGCGTGAGGCAACAACCTCTTCATCACCAAACACCTCCCAGCCTACATCACCAATCAACACCTCGCTTCTCACCTCTTCTCCCCGTGAAAAGGAGAAAGGCACTAGCTCCGCGAGAGCCGGTACCGCGAAAAAGGGATAGAGCATCGAGAAGAGGATGACCGAAAGCAAAAAGAGGCGGCGCAGTTGGAAAAAGGTATCCCGTTTAAAGGCCACCGCGTACAGGAGGTAAAACAGCGCCAGCGCGATGTTCACCTGAAGCAGGTATGTAAAGAAAGCTTGCATGGTTATTCCAATATTGCGGTAAAGCGGCGACTCACGCCTGGTTTTTCTCGATCAAACGAATAATCTCTTCAAGCTCTTCGGCAGTGATCTTCTGCTCCTTGGCGAAAAAAGAGACCAGCTCCTTGTAGGAGTTGTCAAAGTAACTCTCTACCACGCTGGATAAAAAATGGCGCTTGTAGGCCGATTCCGAGATCTTGGGCTTGTACACCTTCACGTTCCCGAACCGCCTCATGGTGAGGTACCCTTTGTTTTCCAGGTTCAGGAAAATCGAAGCCACCGTCGTGTAGGGCGGTCGAGGTTCTTCCATCCGCTCCCACACGTCCTTGATCGCGCAGTCGCCTATTTGCCAAACGTGCAACATCACATTCTCTTCTTGGGGAGTCAATCGTTCCATATTCCTCGTTTTACTGGTTTTAGTTTATCTTTTATCACATCCCGTTTACCACACGGAAATATCATATCATCCATAGGCAAACATCATATCCATCATATGACTGCACAAATGTACGACTATTTCGTAATAATCAAATAGAATCGTAATCTTATTAAAGTTAAATAAGTATAAAAGAAAAAAAGGTTCAGTTGCCTTGGTGTAACACCTCTGAAAAAAGCTTAATTCATGCGAGTTCACAACCGCTTCGTTTGCTCTTTTGCCGATTTGTCATTAATTTTAAGGGCATTATTCGTGAAATCTTAACTAAACACCGTTCTATATGCGCAAAGCTGCTTTTTGGCTATTGGTCGTGGCGACCTGCTTGGCAAGCTGTCAAGATGAAAAAGAGCCTAACCAGCCATTAGGTACACAAGTCGTTTTCTCTTCCGTGATATTGGAAGAGACTGAAACAGAGGTAGAGAGTGCCACTACCCGCTGGGGCAAAGGGGATCAAATCGGTCTATTCACAAGCAACCAGCGAACGCACATCAACGTCCCGTACACCACCGATGGTAGCGGCGTTTTCAGCTCCGCTACCCCCATCTACCATCCCGACTCCTCTCAACCCTACGACTTCGTTGCCTACTACCCGTTCAACCCGTCGCTATCGGGCAACGAACTGAACATAGACCTCGCCCGTGATCCGCGTATCGTCCTATACAGCAACAACATCAAAGGGGTACACAAGGGAAATAGCACGCGAGAGAACAAACTGCTGTTTAAACACGTGCTCCCCAAATTATACTTGCGGGTCATCGCACACGACGACCCGGGTAAACTGACCGGCCTTACGGTACGGGTGAAAGGGCTCACCAAGGCAACCCTATCCATTATGGATGGTCTGCTGCATATCGATGACAAATCGGTGGCCACCTATCCTCTCCCGGTAGAAAGAAACGGGAGCGAGGCTATCGTGAGGGGGGCTATCTTTCCCTCCTCACCCGGCGAAACGGAGGTTCACCTCGCGTTAAACGGGCAAAATTACTGCTGGGTGATTAACTCGGAGATTCACCCCGAACACACCTATTGCTACCTCGTGGAGCAGATCGGTGGGAAGGTCAGGGTAACCAATACATCTACTCCTTTCGCGAACGGGGAGAGCTACACCCTACGCCCCAATCAACTCGAACCGGGCGAAACCTCCCCACCACCGCTGCTCTACATGGAGACACCCGTTCCCATTTCGGGCGAACTACCGCCTAACAGCTACCAAGTAACCCACATGATAACAAACAGCGATTGGCTAAACGGCAGCACGTTCAGCGGCGAGACACGCAACTACACCGTCCACTTCAACACCCGAGAGATCTACCCGGTATGGATAGCCTACCCGCTCCACCCTGCCTTCATGATATCAGGCAATAGAACGGACCACTGGCAGTACGACCCGCTCGTGCCGATTCAATACCAACCCAATCTCTTCGACATGTGGCAAGGGTACAACATCAGTCGAGGGCACATGCTCCCCAGTGGATCTCGCAGTGCCAGCCGCGACCTCAATCGAACCACCTTTTACTTCACCAATATTGTGGTGCAAGACAGCAAGATGAACACCTCTACTTGGAATGATCTGGAAGAGAAGGTACGTTACTGGAGTAAACAGACCACGCAGTATGACACGCTGTACGTGGTAACGGGGAGCCTCCTCCCCACCCCCCCCGAGACGATTACCTATGCAAGTGACGTGTTAGGGCGGAAGGCTGCAAAACCAAAATACCTATACAAGGCGCTCTGCCGGAAAGAGAAACAAACGGGAAATTACCACTCCATCGCTTTCAAGATGGAGAACAGTTCTACCAGCACCCATTACACGAGAAACGTGATTACGGTGGAGCAACTCGAAAAGGAGACCGGGTTTACCTTCTTCCCCAAGCTGCCCGAAGCGGTGCAGGAAGAGGTAAAGAAGCAGACCGACTGGAGCAATTGGCAGTAACACCATTCGCCAAGAAGACAATTCGCCACACCCAATTTTAAAGGAGTGAAGAGCGGTGAGGGAGAAGGAGCGGAGAGGGAATTAAACCCGCTTTTCAAAGTCTTGCATGCACTGTACCAAGGCCTCTACCGCTTCCATGGGACACGCGTTGTAGATAGAAGCACGGAAGCCGCCCACGGAGCGGTGTCCCTTGATCCCTACCATGCCGCGTTCGGTAGCGAACTGCAAGAAATCGGCCTCCTTGTCCTTGAACGCTTCGCTCATGACGAAGCAGACGTTCATCAGGGAGCGGTCCTCCTTGGCAGCTGTGCCGACGAATAGCTTGTTGCGATCGATTTCATCGTAGAGCAGGGCCGCCTTCTTCATAGCAAGTTGTTGCATCGCTGCTACACCTCCCATCTCCTTTACCCACTTGAGGGTCTCGTGCATCACGAAGATCGAGAAAACCGGGGGGGTATTGTACATGGAGCGGTTCTTCTCCACGTCGCCGATATGCGAGCGGTAGTCGACCATCGAGGGCAGTGGCCGATCGACATGTCCCAGCAGGTCTTCCCGAACGATCACGAAGGCAACACCGGCGGGTCCCACGTTCTTCTGTGCGCCACCGTAAATAAGACCGTACTTGGAGACATTCACCGGGCGACTCATGATATCAGACGACATATCGGCCACCAGCGGTACCGGGCTGTCAATATCCTCATGCAGTTCGGTCCCGAAAATGGTATTGTTGGTGGTGACGTGGAAGTAATCGGCATCTTCCGGTATGGTGTATCCCTTGGGTACATAGGAGAAGTTTTTATCCGCGGATGAAGCTACGATATCGACTTCGCCGAATAGCTTCGCCTCCTTGATGGCTTTTTGAGCCCAGGTACCGGTCAGCAGGTAGGCTGCTTTCTTTTTCATCAGGTTAGCCGGCACGGTGAAAAACTGGGTGCTGGCCCCACCCCCCAATAGCAGCACCTGGTGGGTATCGGGAATAGCGAGCAGCTCCCGCCACAGGTCGGCCGTCTCCTTCATGACCCGCTCCCAGCCAGGGGTGCGGTGTGAAATCTCAAGAACGCCGACACCCGTGTTGTCAAAGTCACGTATTGCCGCGATAGCCGCCTCGGTAGCTTGTTTCGGCAAAACGCAAGGCCCGGCATTAAAGTTGTACTTTAGCATATCATTCTGTTTGTTATGGTCTATTTTTAATCCACTGTCTCGTATTAGGGTTGCAATGATAACCTCATGATCAATTCACCTTGAATTGTTCGTCACCTTTCTTAAAGAAGGCAACAATCTGGTTCGCGGCAGCAATTCCCGCGTTTTTATTGGAATCGGAGGTTTGTGCACCCGATTTTTGGGGCGTTGAGAAGTAGCGCTTCCCGAATTTCTCCGTGAACTCATCATGCCTGTCGGGCTTAAGATCGGTAACGAACTGGAAAGAAGGGCGCTCCTCCATAATCCGGAGCAGGTCGTCCTCCAAAATCAACTCCTTTCGAGCGGTATTGACAAGCATCGCATCTTCAGGCAACAGTGAAAGTAGGGAGTAGTCCACGATATGGCGGGTCTCATCAAGCAGCGGCATGTGTAGCGAAATGATATCGCTGCTTGAAAACAGCTCCACGTTGGTGTAAGCAGTAATGACCCCATACTCCCCTTCTTTGCGAAGGTCGTAATGCGTGAGTGTAGGGGAGTAAGCGTACACCGTCATCTCGAAGCCGCGTGCGATACGGGCCACCTCCTTTGCCACGTGACCAAACGCGTAGAGACCCAAGCGACGATCTCTCAGCTCGCGACCTACCGAGCTATCAAAACCGTTCCGCTGCATGTAAATCATCATCCCGAACACCAGCTCGGCTACCCCGTTGGCATTTTGCCCAGGGGTATTCATCACGATGATATTAGCTGCAGTGGCAGCTTCCAGGTCCACGTTATCGTAACCGGCACCGGCACGAACGATCAATTTCAAACGGGGAGCCGCGGCAATTACCTCGCGATCAATCATATCGCTGCGAATGATTAGGGCATCCGCATCAGCTACCGCGCTGAGCAATTGTGCCTTAGCGCTATAACCCTCTAATTTCAGCAACTCGTACCCTGCCGACTCGATAACCTGTTGAATCCTTTCCACGGCTTCCAATGCGAACGGCTTATTTGTTGCCAAAAGTACCTTCATAGTCTATTCCTTTCTAATAAAGTTGCAAATTTACAAATTTATAGTCAATAAAACACCAATATGCGGTAAAAAACGAACAAAGCCAAGAAAATTCACATTTGCGGAAGAGATTTGTCCAATACCTGGAATCGTCTTATCTTTGTCAGGCAAATGAATGACAGCGTACGATGAACAACCCTTATCCCTCCACTTTACTAGAGAACGCGGTGAACGAGTTCGCTAAACTTCCCGGAATAGGCAGGAAGTCGGCCCTCCGCCTGGTACTTCACATGCTGCGGCAGGATGAAGAGACGGTGACCCGGTTTACCGACACCCTGCTTCGGCTAAAACGGGAGGTGAACTACTGCTCCTGCTGTCACAATATCTCCGACACGGAGGTTTGCGCCATCTGCGCGGATCCATCGCGCGACAACACCATCCTCTGCGTGGTGGAAAACGTGAAGGAGGTGATGGCGATCGAGCGGACAGTACAGTTCCGGGGACTCTATCACGTTTTGGGTGGCATCGTGTCACCTATCGATGGCATCGGCCCATCGGACCTGGAGATCGCCAGCCTGGAAGAGCGGGTGAAAGCAGGTGGAATCCAAGAGGTCATCTTGGCGTTGAGCGCGACCATGGAGGGCGATACGACCAACTTTTACATTTACCGCAAGCTACAGCCTTACAACGTGAAGGTGAGCATCCTCGCCCGGGGCGTATCGATTGGCGATGAGATCGAGTACGCCGATGAGGTAACGCTGGGACGCTCCATCCTGAACCGCATCCCGTTCAACGAATCTTACAAGCTCGTTAGCAAATAATCCCCTATCTCGTCACACGATAATATAAGGAGTAAAATGGACCCAAGAAGGAAAATGGATGAAACGATTCGGCTGCTGAAAAGGCATTACTGGGGCAACATCTTCATCTTGTTGCTCTTTTTCCTGCCCGTGACACTCGGTCTACTTCCTGTTTTCGATGGAAGTAAAACAGTGAATCTAACGGTAGAGATGTACGACATCGTGATCACGATTATCGCGATCCCCTTATCACTAAAATTCTTTGCCAACAAGGTAAAAAAAGCGGCTCGCCCCATGGAGGTGGGATCCGCCATCCGTCTATACAAAAGGGCATCCTTCTGGAGACTGTACACGTTGAGCGCGATTACCTTAGGTCAAATCTTGCTTTACGGCTTGTCTGGAAACAAGAACTTCTTCTGGCTCACGGTGGTGCTGCTTGCCGTGTTCCTGTTCTGTAAGCCGTCGTACGTTGAGCTGGCTGCCATGACCGAGCGGGTGGAAGAGGAGGTTACAAACGCAAACGAGGTGGACGAGGCAAATCCCGAAACGATGAACCCAATGGAGGAGTATACGGACAAAGAGCTGGAAAACGAGAAGGAAGCTGAAGATGAGAAAGGAGAAGACGATGAGCAAGCTACTTGAAAATGACGTGATACGCCTACGGGCACCGGAACCGGAGGACTTGGAACAGTTCTACCGGTGGGAAAACGACACTGACTCGTGGACGTTGGGGGCTACCACTGCCCCCTTTTCACGGTTCACCCTCAAGCAGTACCTCATTGAATCCCAAAACGATCCTTTCAGCGACAAACAGCTGCGGTTGATGATCGAGTTAATCGATAACGGGGAGACCATAGGAACGGTCGACCTCTACGATTTCGACCCGTTCCATCACCGTGCCGGTGTCGGTATCTTGATCGACCAGGCTTACCGCGAACAAGGTTTCGGCTACCAAACACTCAAGCTGCTCGAAGCCTACGCGTTCACCTTTTTAGATCTTCATCAGCTCTACGCGGTCGTTTCTCAAGACAACCCCGTGAGCGCCCGGTTGTTTCAAAAGGCAGGGTACGTACCGGCTGGGCAGTTGGTCGACTGGCTGTCGGCGGGAAAGGAGTTCAAGGACGCGGTGTTGTTTCAGAAGATAAACCGTTGAGCCATGCGCGACGATATTCAAAAAGCGCTAGAGGTATTGAGGAAGGGAGGCCTTATCCTCTACCCCACCGACACCATCTGGGGCATTGGGTGCGATGCCACCAACGAGGAGGCGGTCAAGAAGCTGTACGCGCTAAAGCGGCGGGACAATCGCCAATCGATGCTGGTCCTAATCGACCGTCCGGAACGTCTGCAAGCCTACGTTCGGGAGGTTCCCGAAATTGCGTGGAACCTGATCGAACTGTCGGACCGTCCGCTCACCCTTATCTACGATGGTGCCAAGAACCTAGCGCCCAACCTGATTGCCTTGGACGGCTCCATTGGTATCCGCGTCACCCACGAGCCCTTTTCCCAAACATTGTGCCACCAATTCCGAAGGCCTATCGTCTCCACCTCGGCCAACATCAGCGGTACACCATCCCCGGCTCGTTTCAATCAGATTCAAGACGAGGTGAAAAACGGGGTAGATTATATCGTTACCTACCGACAAGATGACCCAAGCGAAGCAAGGCCCTCAGGTATTTTGAAACTGGGGTGTGACGGTACCGTGCAAGTGATTCGAGAATAAGCTCCACCGTTACTTATTGATCACTCAATGAAATTCAACGAACTCCTGAACCGATTTTTCATCTGGCGTGCCACTCACGTCAAAGAGCACCATTTCCTGCTGGTGATCTGCTTTCTCGTGGGTATCCTCACCGCCCTGGCGGCATACGCCCTCAAATCGGCCATCCATTTTTTCCAGGTTTTCCTCACCAATAACTTCAGCCAGGAGAGCATGAACTTCTCCTACCTCCTCTTCCCCATCGTGGGTATACTGATCGCGGGGCTCTACGTGCGCTACGTGGTGAAAGACGATATCAGCCATGGTGTAACTAAGATCTTGTTCGCCATCTCTCAACGCAAGAGCCGGATCAAGCCGCACAACACCTATACCTCCCTGATCGCCAGCTCCATCACCATTGGCTTCGGAGGATCGGTCGGTGCCGAGGCGCCGATCGTGCTTACCGGATCGGCCATCGGGTCGAACCTGGGGAGCTTTTTCCGGCTGGAGCAACGAAGCCTGATGATTCTGGTGGGATGCGGTGCAGCCGGAGCCATCGCCGGCATCTTTAAAGCACCTATCGCCGGCATCCTCTTCGTGATCGAGGTGTTGCTGCTCGACCTCACCATGTCCTCTATACTCCCCCTTCTGGTAACCGCGGTTACCGCCACCACCGTATCGTACATCCTCAACGGGATGGAGGCCATGTTCGCGTTCTCACAAGTAGAGCCGTTCCAGCTCGATCGCATCCCTTTCGTCATCTTGTTGGGCATCGTCTGCGGTTTCCTATCGCTCTACGTGGTTCGGTCGATGAGCTGGTGCGAGGGCAAGTTCGCTAAACTACCGCCCTGGAAACGATTCATACTGGGAGGCAGTATGTTGAGCGTTCTTATCTTCCTATTTCCCCCACTCTACGGGGAGGGGTACAACACCATCAATACCCTCCTGGCGGGGGGCGACCAGTTCCAGTCGCTGACGAACGAGAGTCTCTTTTACAACATCGAAAGCCACTGGGCCATCGTGCTCTTCCTGGCGTTGGTCATCCTGTTCAAGGTATTCGCCACCAGTGCTACCAACGGGGGCGGCGGCACCGGTGGCGTCTTCGCCCCCACCCTCTTCCTGGGGTGCATCGTCGGTTTTGTCTTCTCCTACACGTTGAATCAATTGGGATACACCATCTACCTTCCGCAGGAGAACTTTGCTTTGATGGGTATGGCGGGGGTGATGACCGGGGTGATGCATGCCCCACTCACAGGTTGTCTCGGTGGTTTCGTATGGCACCATACTGATTTTCGAGAAACACAGCATTTACGCTAAACGGCTGGCCAAACGGGGTGAGCTGATCACCCATCATAAGGATAAAGCAGTGCTCACCTTCTTGAAAATCGAAGACCTGCTAGAGAAGGATATACCGACCGTGACCCCGGAGATGACGCTCGGGGAAATGGTAAAGGTTATATCGACCTCCAACCGCAACATCTTCCCGGTGGTAAACAAGGACAACGTGCTGATGGGACTGGTAATGATGAACGATATACGGAACATCATGTTCCGACCGGAGCTTTACGACAGATTCACGGTACAAAAATTCATGGTTGGTGCACCGGCGCAAATCAACATCAACTCGAGCATGGAGAAGGTGATGGACACGTTTGAAAATACCAAGGCATGGAACCTGCCGGTGGTAAACAATCAAGGGGTCTACCAAGGAATCTTATCGCAATCCTCGGTCTTCAACTCCTACCGTGAAGTGCTGGTCGACACCTATTCCGATATCGACGAGTAAAGCAAGCAACAATAATTCCTCATGAGGTAGTAGGGTGAAAATGGGACGAGGAGAATGGAACGAGAATAACCATACAACAAGGAGAATGCAACGATGACGGAGAACAGGAAGAACGAATCGATGACAAAAAACGATGGGAAAACGGATAAGAAAAGCCCGCGGATCGTTTTCATGGGGACTCCCGAGTTTGCAGTGGAGTCATTGAAAGCACTGGTTAAACAGGATTACAACGTGGTGGGGGTCGTTACCGCACCCGATAAACCGGCGGGGAGGGGATACAAACTCCAACCCTCTCCCGTGAAACGGTATGCCTTGGAACAGGGCTTACCCCTACTACAACCCGAAAAACTGAGAGATCCAGGATTCTTAGAAGAGTTAAGGGGGTGGAAGGCCGACCTGCAGGTGGTAGTAGCGTTCCGAATGTTGCCGGAAGTGGTATGGAAAATGCCGCCAAAGGGCACATTCAACCTCCACTCCTCGCTGCTCCCTCGCTATCGCGGAGCCGCCCCTATCAATTGGGCCATTATCAACGGGGAGTCGGAGACCGGGGTCACCACCTTCCTCCTTTCCCACGAAATTGACACCGGCCACATCATCTTTCAAGAGAGAACCGCAATTGAGGAGACCGATACCGCGGGATCGTTGCATGACCGACTAATGGCCATGGGAGCACGACTGGTGCTGAAAACAGTGGACGCGATTACCGAGGGCACGGCCCACCCCATTCCTCAAAGCGAACTCGTTTCTGACGAAACAGTGCTTACACCGGCACCTAAGATATTTACTGAGGATTGTCGCATCGACTGGAGTCGAAGTGTCCTAGAAGTATACAATCATATTCGGGGCCTGTCGCCCTACCCTGCCGCGTGGACCGAACTCTACCCGGGTGATGAAGAAGAACCGCTTCGGGTGAAGATTTACGCATGCGAGATCGTTGAGGGCACCGACCAAGGAGCCGAAAACATTGAACGAGAAACTCAAACCGTTGGCCAAGAAACAGAGTCCATGGAAAAAGGAGGCGAAACCGGGGGACAGAAAACCAACAACGTCGGAAGCATCATGACCGACAACCGCTCCTACCTACATGTGGCCACCCGCAACGGGCTTTTGGCCATCACCGACCTTCATGTATCAGGTAAAAAGCGGTTACAAGTAGGTGATTTCCTGAACGGGTACGAAATCAGAGGGGAGGCCTACTTTCTATAGGTTCATTCACACGAAACCACATTGCTGCCATAAAAACACAACGCATCACTACACACGCGAGACGATCGCAAGCTCGCGAAACCAAGTTGCTAGCGTGGGGCTATGCTACCACTTGTAACTCAGCCCGAAACTCAATGTCTGGTTAAACTGCCAATACTTAAGCTTGGGATCGACCGGGACGCTATCATCGTATCGCACGTGCAGGTATATGGTAGTAGAGAAGGCGTTGCTTAACGCCATGTCGAGGGTATTCTCAATTTCCGCCACCACCTTACTATACGGGGTGAAGTAGTATAGCCTAGATTTCCAGATGATATACCTCGTGATATTGTAGGTAAAGTTCGAGGAGATGGTGGTACCAATGTCCAGCAATGATTTCTCCCCTTCCGGGATACCGTACCGGGTAACATTCACCGAATCACTCATAACATAGCGGTGGCTGAGGGATATGGGAGAGATAGCTAATTCCCATTGGAATCGCCTGTGCCTCACCTTTTTCGACCGCTTATCAAGGTTGTACTTCAACCCCATTCCCACGTTAGTGTATAACGGGGAGAGGAATGTCGACCTCAACTTGGTAGAATTCACGGGGTAGCTATGAAACAGCTGCGATTTCGCCTCTACGTTCATCGAGTAAGACCACCCCTTCATTAACGCGTCCACCCCAAAGTCACCGTAATACCGGATCATATCATTCCCAATACGGTAGTGCCTGATCGTATCATCGGGGGCATTAAACACTTGAAGACGCCACTCCAGCATATTGTTGAACTTGACCTTGTTTTTCTTATAATTGGCCCTTAACACGTTATAACTGTTAATATTAAGGTTATTGGTTCCGCCCTTGTGCCAGTTTTCCGAGAAATGATTCTGCGCGAACGTTAACGAGTGCTGACCCGACGTTACCCAGTACTTCCGGTCGATAGTAACACCCTCCACGCCCGGTGCTTCCAGTGAGTAAGAGGTCTCGGCTTTCAACAACTCCTTAAACGGGTCGTAAGTCTCCCTCACCAGCTCATCCCCATCTGAGGTCGTGGGTAGCGAGTCGAAGTTCGCCACCGAGTAACGCAACCGGTCCGGGTAGGTCAAATAATAATATCGGCGTACACCACGGGTAAACTCAAGGTGCCCGAGCTCGGGTGCGAACGTCTTCTCCATCGGGATCAACAGTCCCTTTTCTTGCATCTCATCCTTAACGGGATACAACGAGAGGTTATACGGTAACATCTGCCCGGTAAAGATCATCGGGAGAAAGAGGGGGCTATAGAATAACGTGTCACGAAACGTGAGATCCCGCATCGCCTCGGTATCATACGAATAGAGCGGCAACTGCAATGTCCCGTTTTCCTTCCTCGTGTAGAGCGAGTCAAGGGAGTTGCGGAAAACGGAATGGGGGAGCAGGGTCGAATCATTCCAAACCATGCTATCAGACGGTGCTATCAACCAACTGGCCGTTTCTTTTTTTGGAAGCGTGTCGTTCAATAAGACGGGGGGATTGGTCAAGATAGTTTGAATAACCTGAATCGCTTTACCCTCCGGATTGGTTCTTGTACGAGTTGCTTGTTGACGAACCCGCTTGCCGATATCCGTTATCTCGTGAAAGACATCGGTCGTATCCGACACCTTCACTGGGCTAGGCACTGCCATCGAGGCAACAGCCATCGAGGTCAATACCGAAAAGAAAATTGCCATCAAAGAAAGAAATAATCGTTTCATATCGTCTTTAATAAACCCGTTTATACCAATTCCGCGATGCAAAGATATTAAAAAAAACTATCTTTGTATCGGTTTACCCATTCTCTTGTGCTTGTCCGAGGGTAAACTTCGCGATGCAGTGTACTCACAAGGGACCTCACCGCATCAATAAAAAAATGGTATAAAGCAATCATGTAACAAAAAAACGTATGAAAAAATTATCCCTTACCTTGCTGATTGTTGCCGGGGCAATGGCACTCTCCAGTTGTCGAGGCTACAACCGTATGGTCGAAAAACAGGAAGCCGTTACATCGCAATGGGGCAACGTGCAGAACGCGTACCAAAGACGGGGCGACCTGATTCCCAACTTGGTAAACACCGTCAAGGGCTACGCGGAACATGAACAAGAGACCTTCACCCAGGTCACGGAAGCACGTGCGAAAGCCACGCAAATGGTGGTCGATCCTGAAAACCTGACGGAGGAAGCACTTAAGGAGTACCAGCAAGCGCAGAACCAGATTAGCCAAGCACTGGGAAGATTGCTGCTCATCCAGGAGAATTACCCGGAGTTGAAAGCCAACCAGAACTTTCTGGCGTTGCAGGACGAGCTGGCCGGGACCGAGAACCGAATATCGGTAGAGCGCAACCGCTTTAACGAGATGGTACGCGATTACAACGCCTATATTCGCAAATTTCCCCAAGTAATTTACGCGGGCTGGTTCAAATTCAAACCCAAGGCCTATTTTGAAGCGGTAGCGGAAGCACAAACTGCACCCGAGGTAAAGTTCTAGTTCAACCTATCTGCCTGTCAATGCTTGTAGCTTTCAAGCTCGACCAATGTAAAGTTTCAAGACACGATGCTGAACAAAGAGGAGCTCCGTACTGTTTCCGCTACCATCCGCGATGCCGAAGCCCGCACCTCCGGAGAGATTCGGGTATGCGTTGCAAGGCGGTGCAAGGCCGATCCCCTGGAGGCCGCTTACCAGAAGTTCGTCCAATTAGGGATGGAGGAGACCCGGCTACGGAACGGCGTGCTTATCTACGTGGCTCCTGCCGACCATAAGGCGGCAATCTACGGGGACCGGGGTATCGAGGAGTCACTCGAAAAACCTGGGTTTTGGGACGAGGTGCTGGAGGAGATGCTCTCCTACTTCCGGGAAGGGCAAATAGTGGAAGGTATCTGCCGTGCCGTCGGACGGGTAGGCCAGTTGCTAACCATGCGTTACCCGATTGTGGAAAACGATGTAAACGAGTTAAGCAATGAGGTGGTTATTGATGAGTAGATCCCGTTTACAGTGGGTCGTCCTGCTGCTGACGATCGTTCCTCTACTTCCAAGGGCGTTCGGGCAAGATATCCCCGACCCGATGTATCCCTACCGGCTGGTGAACGATTTCGCCGAATTATTCTCGCCAACCGAACGCCAGGCATTAGAGCAAAAGCTATTGGCCTACCACGACTCCACCTCCACCCAACTTTACGTGGTCACCATGAACGATTTAGGGGGGTATGCCGCATCTGACTTCGCTTTTCGTCTCGGGGAGAAGTGGCAGATTGGCCAAGCAAGCAAGGACAACGGGGCAGTAATCCTTATCAAGCCCAGGGTAAGAAACAGCCGTGGCGAAGCCTTTATCGCCACCGGCTACGGGCTGGAAGCTAAGGTCAACGACGCGTACGCGGGCAGGATCGTACGGGAACAGATGATTCCCTACTTCATGGAAGGTGATTACTTCGGGGGTGCCAACGCCGCGGTAGATGCCTTGATAGCCCGGCTCTCCGGGGAGTACAGTGCAGAGGAGGAAGACGAAGGGGGAGGGATTTCCTGGGTCGTGGTTCTACTTGTTTTGCTAGCCATCCTGTTTCTCATTTGGGTATCAAGTAAGGGAGATCAATATATTGATGGGGATGGTCACCACAGAGGCGGTATGCCACCATGGCGCTTCCCATCCTCATCCGGCAGAAGGAGCGGCGGTTTCTCCGGCGGCTTTGGTGGTGGAAGTTTTGGAGGCGGTTTCGGCGGCGGAGGATTTGGAGGTGGCTTCGGCGGAGGCGGAGGCGGCAGCTTTGGTGGGGGAGGCGCCGGGGGAAGCTGGTAGCATCATAAAAGAGAAAACGATGAAACCATTGATCACCGTGCTGGGACCCACGGCGAGCGGTAAAACCGCCCTTGCCGTACAGCTCGCGTACCGACTGGACGGGGAGGTAGTTAGCGCCGATTCGCGGCAGGTGTACCGCCGGATGGACATCGGTACCGGCAAGGATTTATCGGAATACACGGTGAACGACCGTCCCATCCCCTACCACCTGATCGATATCCGAGAACCGGGAGACAAATACACGCTCTTTAATTACCAACACGATTTTCACCGGGCCTACGAAGACATCCTCGCACGCGGGAAGCAACCAGTCCTTTGCGGGGGCACAGGGCTCTACATCGAGTCGGTACTCAAGGGGTACGATTTACCCGACGTGCCCCGTAACCCGGAATTGCGGACGGCGTTAGAACAGAGATCGCTGGATGAGTTAAGCGAATTGTTGAGCAGCTACCGGCCGCTTCACAACACCACCGACACGAAAAACAAAAGAAGGGTCATCCGGGCCATCGAGATTGAGGTGTACAAATCACAGCAAGGAGACGTGGAAACGACTTTCCCCGCGATAGAGAGCGTTATCGTGGGACTCATGATCGACCGGGAGGTTAGGCGCACCAACATCACGGCCCGCTTGAGAGCCCGACTGCAAGGGGGGATGATAAAGGAGGTGGAGCAGTTACTTACATCGGGGGTAGCACCGAACGACCTTATCTATTATGGTTTGGAGTACAAGTTCGTCACCCAACACGTCATCGGCGAACTGAGCCGGGAGGAGATGTACCGGAAACTGGAAATCGCTATTCACCAGTTTGCCAAACGGCAAATGACTTGGTTCCGGGGGATGGAACGGCGTGGGTTCACCATTCACTGGATCGACGCATCGCTTCCTATGGAACAAAAGGTGCAGCAGGCACTTTCATGGGTATAGCGTTCTCTTTCTTCTGGTATAGCACTCTTTCGGTATAGCACTCTCTTGGCCACCACGCTCTCTTTTATCGCGGCGCGGGTTCACGATAAAAGATAAAGCCGCACTTTCTTTCGCGGAAAGGTAAGGAAATCGGCGGAAAAATCGTACTTTTGCCGCGTTATTGAAGCATTACCCTACACTTTCGTGGAGCAAAGGGATGCTTTCAGAGCGAAGGTGGCGTTTCATTCACTTCACCTTTGCATGTTGTTTTTATCTTCAAGATCCAATGATTAAAGGAACCTTTCCAGTCGATCGATTCCAAACGCTCGACACCCCGTTTTACTACTACGACATGGAGCTGCTTCGTGCCACGCTCGACACGATAAAAAGGGAGACGGAAAACCGACCGTTTCTCATCCACTACGCCTTGAAGGCGAACGCCAATCCCCACCTGCTGAAGCTTATCGCCTCGTACGGGTTTGGCGCCGATTGCGTGAGCGGCAACGAGATACGGACGGCCCTCGCGTGCGGCTTCACACCCGACAGGGTACTATTTGCCGGGGTGGGCAAAACCGATAAGGATATCCTCACCGGGTTAGAGCATGATATCTCCTGCTTCAACGTGGAGTCGCTCCCCGAGTTAGAGATAATGAACCGCCTCGCGGGGATGGTCGACAGGAAGGCACAGGTTGCCCTGCGGGTTAATCCCAACGTGGATGCACACACCCACCGGTATATCACCACGGGACTCGACGAGAACAAGTTCGGAATCAATGAGCAGGATATACCGGAAGCTTTACAAACGGTCATCGAGGCCCCTCACTTGAAGCTGGTCGGTTTGCACTTTCATATTGGGTCGCAGATTACCGACCTCTCCTCTTTCGAGGACCTCTGCGTGAAGGCGCGCGAATGGCAGAAAAGGCTTCAAAAACAGGGCATTAAGCTACCCGTGATCAACGTGGGGGGTGGTCTGGGTATCAACTATCATCATCCCAACCACTTCCCGATGGCCGACTTCGAGGCCTACTTCCGGTTGTTCGAGCGGCACCTCGTGCCGTCACCCGGCCAGTCGCTCTTCTTCGAGTTGGGGCGCTCCATCGTGGCCCCCTGCGGCTCACTTATCACCCGTGCGCTTTACGTCAAGGAGGGGATACAGAAGAACTTCTTGATCGTGGATGCCGGGATGACAGATTTAGTTCGTCCCGCGCTATACGGGGCGTATCACCATATCGAGAACTTGACCTCCGAAGAGGAGATGGAGCCTTACGACGTGGTGGGACCCATCTGCGAGTCGAGTGATATGTTCGCTGAGCAACGGCTATTGAATCGTGCCACCAGAGGGGACCTGATTGCCATTCGCTCCGCGGGAGCATACGGCGAAACGATGGCCTCCACGTACAATGGACGGGAATTACCTGCCAGCTATTTTTCAGACCAACTATAACCTACCCATAACACCTTATGGATCAACTAACATCCTATATAACTCAACTCACGCTCACGGAGTGGCTCCTTTACGGTGGCTTGCTCCTCTTCTTCCTCGTACAGCTCCTGTTCTACCTAATCACTTACCGACGACCCTACCGGTATGAAAAACAGAGGGCCGAGATACTGGTCGACGACGAGCAGCTCCCGGGGGTTTCGGTGATTGTCACCTCGAAAAATGACGCGGAAGAGCTGAAGAAGAACCTCCCATATATCCTGGAACAAGATTACCCCAACTTCGAGGTGATCGTGGTAAACAGCGGATCAACCGATGAGACCGACACGGTACTCAAGGCTGCCCAACAGGTATACCCCCACCTCTACCACACCTACGTACCTCCGGGCGCCGACGCGGTGAACGAAAAAAAACTGGCACTCACATTGGGCATCAAAGCGGCGAACCACGATATACTGCTCTTTACCGAGGCATACTGCAAGCCTTGTTCAACGCGCTGGATACGCGAATACGGAAAAGAGTTCACCAAAGGGAGGGACCTCGTACTTGGATACAGCCGACTTTTACTCACACCGGATGTCCCGATTCGGAGTTTTATACGGTTTGATAACCTGATGCAGCACCTCGGTCTCCTCTCTATGGCCATCGCCGGCAAAACCTACTCCGCGATAGGGAGGAACCTGGCTTACAAGAAAGCGCTCTTCTTTGAACAGAAAGGCTTTTCACCTATCTTGCACATTGATGGGGGAGAGTACGATCTTTTTATTAACCGGGTAGCCCGGGACAAAAACGCGGGTGTCGTACTATCGAGGTCGAGCATGACGGAAACCAACGTGGTGGATCGCTTTTCCACGTGGAGATCCTTGAAGTCGAGCTACGTCTACACCCAACAGTTCTACCGCGGATTCGCGGCACGGCTCTTCAGTTGGGAGATCCTCTCCATGTACGCCTTCTACCTCTTGTTCCTCGCGGTGGGGATTGCAAGCCTTGCCTCCGGTAACCTTATCGCTCTTAGCGCATGCTGTCTGTTATTCCTTTGCCGACTGGCCGTACAACTTATCGTGATCAACAAGAACAGCCAACTACTGGAGGGAAAAAGGTACCACCTGAACCTCCTGCTTTTCGACCTTTCCCGACCAATCAGCAATTGGCTGTTAAGGACTTACGCGAATCGTAGGAACAAGCGATAAGGATAACGAACCATGCCATTTTGTCACCTTACAGCCAGATTGCAATTTCGATTGGCTTTTCAACCGGGTCAAATAGGGAGATAAATGGGGGTTGATCAGGTTTTTTTCCGTTAAAAGTGTTAAAACCCGGTCGTTTAAGGGCAAAGTTGTACGTTATTTGTTCTTAAAGGATGTGGATATGAAACGGTGTGATTAAACTAAGGCATTGAATAATCGTCTAAGTGAATTACTACACCAAACCACACAATAAAACAAACATTTAATCGTATGCAACTGATAGGTTCCATACACTTTAATATAAAAATCAGATAATCGTATGAAACGAGCATGTAAATCATTTACACCCATGACAATGATTAAAGCGAGTTCCATACGATACCTTTGAAAATAATAATTTTAATCGTATGAAACCGATAGGTTCCATACACCGAAACATAAAAATAAAATAATCGTATGAATACAAACAAAACAAAGAACGTGCTGCTTGTCATTTTAGTAGCCGTCATCAGCTCGGTAGTTACGCTACTCGGGTTTAGCGCCGTTAATAAAAACAACTGTTTTGCCGGCAGAGACTCAGGCGGGGGTTCCCCCGAAGTGTCATCGAAAGAGATTACCGCCTACTCCAATCAATTCGACCAGGATCGGAACGTGGTGTTAACGAACCTCACCACCTCCGAAGGGTACCCCGATTTCACGGTAGCTGCTTCACGGTCAGTAGACGGGGTCGTACACGTGAAAACCAAATCGATCTCGCAACAGCAATACTTCAACCCATTCGACTTTTTCTTCGGGTTTGGCGACCGCACTCCATCACAACCGCGCGAGCAGGTGGGCTATGGCTCCGGCGTCATTATCTCAAGGGATGGGTACATCATCACCAATAATCACGTGGTAGAGCGAGCCACCGAGGTATCGGTCACCCTGAACGACAACCGGGAGTTCGTGGCGAAGGTGGTAGGCACGGATTCCCAGAGTGACATCGCCCTGCTCAAAATCGATGGAGAGGAATTCCCCTACCTCACCTTTGGCAACTCCGATGCCCTGGAAGTGGGCGAGTGGGTATTGGCCGTGGGCAACCCGTTCAACCTCACTTCAACCGTCACAGCGGGGATCGTGAGCGCAAAGAACCGGGGTAACGTGATGGGTGGTGGCCTTGGGATACAGTCGTTCATACAGATCGACGCGGCCGTCAACCCGGGTAACAGCGGGGGCGCGCTCGTGAATACCCGTGGCGAGCTAGTCGGCATCAACACCGCCATCTACTCGCAGACGGGTAACTTCGCCGGCTACGCCTTCGCGATACCCATCTCCATCGCCGGCAAGGTAGCCGCCGACCTGAAGGAGTACGGTACCGTTCAACGGGCGTTCCTGGGTATCTCGGTGTTAAACATCGAAGAGATGCGCAGTACCGACCCGGATAAAGCCAGAGAACTTTCCCAGTTGAACGGTGTGAAGGTTGACGGTTTTTCAGATCGCAGCTCTTCAAAGGCGGCCGGCATAGAGATAGGCGACCTGATCACCAAGATTAATGACGTACCTATTCGAACCTTTGCCGAGTTACAGAATCAACTGAACCGCTATCGCCCGGGCGATAAAGTTGCCGTGACGGTTCTTCGGAATGGCAAGGAACGTACCTTCACCGTGGAACTTAAAAACGAGGAGGGTAGTACCGAAATTACCCGGAGCAGCGATGGAATAAAGGGCTTGGGTGCCACGTTTAATACCCTGTCGGAGGATCGCAAGAGAGAGATGGGCATTTCCAGTGGCGTAGAAGTAGCCAGTGTGGAGAATAACAGCCTCTTCCGCAAGGAGGGAATCAACAAGGGCTTCATCATCATGCGGGTGAACAACACCCCCGTGAACAGCGAGGAGGAAATTGCCAAGATCGTGGCAGCCACACGTAATCAGCCTGACGATAAGGTATTGTTGATTGCCGGCTTTTACCCGAGGGGCAGAACCCAATACATTGCGATCGACCTATCGCAATTATAGATAAAATATAGTTAATATCAGTTAATATGTCGTTTTTAGATAACAAAAACGACATATTAACTGTTTCTTAATAACAACCATCAAAAAGATTTACCCGAAGAATATAGGAAACCATAGATGAGACAATTAAAAATTACGAAATCGATCACTAACCGTGAGAGTGCTTCGTTGGACAAGTACCTTCAGGAAATAGGGCGTGAAGACCTGATTACTGTGGAGGAGGAGGTGGAGTTGGCGCAGGCCATCAAGAAAGGCGATCGCCAAGCGCTTGAGAAGCTCACGAAGGCCAACTTGCGGTTCGTTGTATCGGTAGCCAAGCAGTACCAAAACCAAGGCTTAAGCTTGCCCGACCTGATTAACGAAGGAAACTTGGGGTTGATAAAGGCGGCGGAGAAGTTCGACGAGACCCGTGGATTCAAATTCATTAGCTACGCGGTGTGGTGGATACGACAGTCCATCCTTCAAGCATTGGCAGAACAGTCCCGGATCGTGAGGCTACCCCTCAACCAAGTGGGCTCCATCAACAAGATAAGCAAAGCGTTCCAGAAGTTCGAGCAGGAGAACGAACGCAAGCCCTCTGCCGAGGAGTTGGCTCTGGAGTTAGACATCCCCGTTGAAAAGGTGATTGACTCGCTCAAGGTATCGGGACGCCATATTTCCATGGATGCGCCCTTCGTGGAAGGAGAAGACAACAGCCTACTTGATGTGCTGGTGAACGACGACGCTCCGGTAGCTGATCAGGCGCTTATCGATGAATCGCTCCAAAAAGAGATCGAAAGGGCACTCTCCACCCTTACCGAAAGGGAGAGCGAAATTATAAAGATGTTCTATGGGCTAGGCATGCAGGAGATGACCCTGGAGGAGATTGGAGATAAGTTTCAATTAACCCGAGAACGCGTGCGGCAGATTAAAGAGAAGGCTATTCGCAGATTAAGGCAAGACTCCCGCAGCAAGCTTTTGAAAAGTTACTTGGGTTAAGATTTTTCGCGATTTCACCCTATCTGTTGAAAAAATGGGTAAAAATGCCTTTTTGGCCATTTTTTAGTGATTTTTTACATAAAAGGGAGTTTATATGGCATTAAAGTTTTATATTTGTACTTTAGTGCATATCTTGGCATAAAAGGGAGCCATACCACATGTAAAAGCTCACAACCACGCATTTCAAGTGCATGCAGCAAAAAAATAAGTTATTGTAACTGAATGGTCCAATTAGCGCTCAAGTTTATGAAAAAGTTTAGTTTCCTTATATTCGCTACCCTAATTGCATTTAGTATAGGTGCGCAAGAGGTGCAAAATATTTCTCAAGGAACAATGTACCTAAAGAACAAAGGAAGTGACAACTGGTACATCAGCCTGGGTAGCGGAACCAACCTTTACACGACGAAAACTGAAAAGGATGCCGGCGCAAGCTTGGGAGATCGCCTTGGCTGGCTGGGCCAACTAGAGGTGGGACGCTGGAACTCTCCTAACTGGGGAGCGCGTCTGGTAATTGACGGCGGCCATATTAAACACGTAGTATCAACTCTACCTTCTGAGCAAAACTGGGTAGGCGGTCATATAGACTTGATCTACAACGTTATCAACGCGTGGGGTACCTACAACCCCGACAGGGTATACAGCTTGATTCCCTACCTGGGTATCGGGTATATGTACGGGTTGGATGAGGAGTGGAAGAGACCCAACCCCGATGGTGATCTGTTTAAAGATCAAAACCAAACGTTAACCTACAACGTGGGGTTAATCAACAACTTCCAACTTTCAGAAAGTGTGGTCCTATTCCTCGAGCTAGGTTGGAGGGTATTCCAAGAAACGTTTGATGAAAGTGGGTTAGGTGGGCCTCCCAAGTACGACAGCATGTTAACCGGTACAGCCGGAATCAAGTTCGGCTTGGGTGGGAAACAAGACTTTACCCCCGCCGAGTTGATGGATTACAACCTGATTAATGACCTCAACAACCAAATCAACCGCTTGCGTTCTGAAAACGAGAAGCTAAGCTTAAGGCCCGAGTCGTGCCCGGAATGTCCGGAAGTACAGCCCACCGTGGTGACGGAAGAGGTGTATATTCCCAACGTGGTCTTCTTCCGCATCAACTCTTCTATAATAGATAAAGGGCAACAAGTGAGCGTTTACAACACGGCTGAATACATGAAAGCCCACCCGGACGCCAAGGTGAACATCGTGGCGTACGCCGACAAGCAGACCGGTACCCCAAAGTACAATTTAGTGCTCTCTGAGAGACGTGCCAAGGCAGTTGCCGATGCACTGATCAACGACTATGGTATCAACAGCAACCGTGTTTCCATCGACTGGAAGGGTGATACCGAGCAACCGTACGCGGAAAACGCTTGGAACCGCGTGGCCATCTTCTTCGTTGACTAGCCACTAGGAACCAATTGAATTAAATATAAAATCCCGGCAGTTACCAGGATTTTTTTCACGTTACCCGTTTAGGAGAGAATCACTCCTTGATATAAACACGTTTAACGCGAGGGGATACCGACGTGAGGATCTCGTAGGGGATAGTCCCTATGCGCTCCGCTTGCTCAGTTACCGGTAAGCCCTCGCCGAAGATCACGACCGTATCCCCCTCTTTGGCCTCGATACCCGTTACGTCCACCATGCAGAGGTCCATACAAACGTTACCCACGATGGACACAAGCATCCCGTTAATCAATACCTTCCCCACCCTATTGCCGAAACGCCTGTTCAATCCATCGGCGTAGCCAATACGAATGGTGGCAATTCGGGTTTCACTCGTGAGTTTCTCTCTCCTGCCGTACCCCACCGTCTCGTTCGGGGGCACCTTTTTAACCTGTAAAATGGTGGTTTTCAATGAGCACACGTTTCTCAGCCCCTCCAGCCCGCTCGCGCTCACACCGTAGAGGCCAATACCCAGCCGTACCATCTGGTGCTGACTACCGGGGAACCGCTCGATACCTGCAGAGTTAAGAACGTGCCGGCTAAGAGTGGTTTCCAAGCCCTCTTCCAGTCGATTAGCCGCCTCGCTGAATGCCTCCATCTGCTGGTTGGTAAACTCATCGAATGCCCAACTTTCACTGGCTGCAAGGTGAGAAAATACGGAGCGAACCTGTAATCCTTTCCGCAAGCGGAGCAGCTGTACCAAATCGGGGATCTCTTCCGGGAGGAACCCCAATCGATGCATGCCGGTATCCACCTTAACATGTATAGGAAAACCATTTATCGCACGCCGTTCAGCCTCCTTCAGAAACGCGCTCAGCACCCGGAAGTTATAGACCTCCGGTTCCAAGTCGTACTCGTACAGCTCTTCAAAACCACCCGCCTCAGGATTCAACACGATGATCGGAAGAGATATCCCCGCCCTTCTCAGTTGCACCCCCTCTTCTGCGACAGCCACCGCCAGAGCGTCACAACGGTGATGCTGCAACGTCTTGGCCACCTCCACGGCCCCCGCGCCATAGCCATTGGCCTTGACCATGCAGGCAAGCTTCACCCCCGGTTTCAGGCGCGATTTATAGAAATTGAAGTTGTATACCAACGCATCCAGGTTCACCTCAAGCAAGGTCTCATGCACCCGCTCCTCCAAAAGTGCACCCACCCGCTCGAAATGATACTCCCTCGCCCCTTTAAGCAGAATCAACTCATCCTTGAAGTTTCTCCAGGTTCCCGACTCGATAAAATGACCCGTGGATGGATAAAAGCTTTTTTCCTTCATCTTGAAGAGGTGGCTACACCCACCGATAGCCGGGCCAATACCTATAATTCGATGTACCTCCTGCCGTTCCATCATCCGCGCTACCTTACCGTAGAGTGCATGTGGTGACAAGCCGGTCTGAAGGATATCCGACAGGATCACCGTCTTTTTCAGGGGGCGGTTCATTTTTCGCTGCTGCTGAAAATCGAGGGCAATCTGGATGGAGTTGATGTCGGAGTTGTAGCTATCGTTGATAAGCAGACAGCCGTTTTTTCCTTGGCGCAGGTCCAGCCGCATGGCCACCGATTCGAGCGCCTGCATCCCATCTGCTACCTCCTCTGGCGATACCTGTAGGTAAAGCGCAACCGCCAGGCAGGTAATCGCGTTCTCGATGGAGGCCTCATCGATAAAGGGTATCTCGATAGCGTGATCAACACCATGATACGTGTAATTAATCCCCGTGTTTTCCCCTCTCTTCTCAACGCTTGACACGTAGAGATGTGCATCCCGGTTCTTCCGAGACCAGGGAAACGCCTGGCTCGACAACCCCATCTGGTTCACGCAAGCCGACACCAGTTCATCGTCCCCGTCGTAAATCAGCCCGTTAGCATGCACGAACAGCGCAAGCTTCTCCATACATTTCTGCCGCGGTGACGAGAAGTTCTCCTGGTGCGCCTCCCCAATGTTGGTCAATACCCCTATCGTGGGACGGATAATTAGTTCCAGTCGCCCCATCTCGCCGGGTAACGATATACCCGCTTCAAATATGCCTAGCTCAGCGGTGGCATCGAGTTGCCAAACCGAAAGGGGTACACCTATTTGCGAGTTGTAGCTCCTGGGGGAACGGACGGTGTTAAACTTTGCCCCCAGCAATTGGTAGAGCCACTCCTTAACGACGGTCTTCCCGTTACTCCCGGTAATACCGATAACGGGAATAGCGTGCTTGGAGCGGTGAAAGGCAGCTATTGCCTGGAGGGCGGCAAGGGGGCTCTCTACCTCGAGAAAGTTCGCGTCGTCCATTTCTTCCCATTTCGGTAACATCTGGGAGACGACGAAGTTGCGTACCCCCGCTTCGTACAGCTCCGGCACGAACTGGTGCGCATCGTTGCTCTTGGTGATCAGGGCAAAGAAAAGCGTTTCCGCGGGATCGCTCAGTTCGCGGCTATCGGTCAGCAAGCGTGTAATGTGCGACGGCCGAAACGAATCGGGTGGAAGTCTCAGGATGGAGGCTATTTCTTGTATCGAGTAACTCATCTCGTTGATTTTTATGGCAACCCGTTAACTATTTCCTCTTCGCACGAGATAAACGGGTATTTCCGTTTAAATTCCCTCAGTTTCAACATCGTTTGTTCTACAAAGGTTTGGTGCGATGCACTACCCGGGTGGAGGGGGCGATGGTCAAGCAACTTCCGGATGCTCTCCCACTCCCGATTGATGGCACGGGTTCGCTGGGTGAAGAAGGTCTCGGCAAACCGCTGCCACACGTACTCCACCGTCACGGGAGACGGGTGTAACATATCCTCGTTATAAAAACGGTAATCGCGCAGCTCGTCCAGCACGATCTCGTAGGCCGGGAAGTAGCGAACAACACCCTCGAATCGCTTTTGTAACTCATCAATCGCCAGGTGGAGAATCGATTTGCTCACTTGGTTCTCGTGAGCGCCATCCTTCCAATGGCGGATGGGGCTGACGGCAAACACCCACTTCATGGTGGGGCGACGTACAATAAGCTCTTCAATCAGCGCGCACCACTCCTCCACGATATCGTTTACAGATAGGCGTGTACGTATAAAATCGCTCTCCGGGAACTTATGGCAATTGGCGACTACCTCGCCCGTTTTTTTCCATCGATACACGTATGCCGTCCCAAAGGTAACGAGCAAGAAGTCGGTTACTTGCAGCGCCCTGGATGCCCGTGTAAAGCGCGTGGAAATAGCATCGAGGCATGCCTTCTTGTCGGGAGAGGAGAACTCCCCGTGATGCATAAAGCTATGGTATACCCCTTGGCGTAACACCAGATCGGCTTCGGTCACCCCCTTACCTTGCAACAACTTTTGGATAGCGTTGGAAATGGAAAACGGGTTAAACAAGATACCGAAAGGGTTGACGTCGACCGTGAATTTGCACTGTTGCAATTTAGAGCCGATATAAGATGAAAAGCAGGAACCGAAAAGCATGATCCCCGTGGAATGATTGATGGGCACATCCGAGACTGGTATATCGACACGTGTTCTAAACTCCATCCTAATTACCTCTTTTATCGTACAAAAATAAGCATATTTATGCAATTACACTACACGTGGTTACCGATATATCCCTTAAGAGAGTTTGCATGCAAGGTCGGCGTATGAAGCGATGAGCCTGAAACCGTATGAAACAGGAATCAATCCTATAAACGGGATTAAGTGAATAAGTTAAAGGGAATCAAACCGCGATAAGGGTAGGCATAAAAAAGAAAAGGTTGTCTCACGACAACCAATCTTCATTGTTAACCTTAAATCTAATACCATGAAAAACACGTCGCAAATATAGTGCTTTTCAAGACAACTTGCTTCATTTTTCGAAAAAAAGACGACATGTTTCAAATACTTTAACTGAATAACGAGAATTTAAACAGTTTTAAACCACAAAAAGTGACCCTTTGGAGTTCACTGAAGGCGCTTCGCCCATTTCTCCGGATTCATATTCGACAGGTAGGAATAGATGCGCAAGCAGGCCCACGCGTCAATCGCGGCGTACGACTGTTGTGCCGGTGAAAGCGTGGGTGCCTCCCAGTTGGAGACGCGTTGACTCTTCGATATCTTCTTCTGAAAAAGGAGGGCGTATATCTTCTGCAGGCTATTGACCTCTATCCCGAACATATCCACGTAAGACTGCAGGTCGATAAAGTTCACCGGGCGCTCTCCCGATCGTTGGCGGATGGCCGCGAAGTCATCACGCAGCGAAAGCCCGATTTTCCGGATATCCGGATCGCTCATCAGCGTTTCCAGTTCATCCGGATAACCGATTCTGTTTAGTCGGAAGAGGAAACAGTCGCTCTTGGTGGCCAATTGCAACAAGGCCACCTTGTTCACCTGTCCCCGTTTAAAAGCAGGTTTGGTTTCGGTATCGAACCCGAGTAACAGTTCTTTTGAAAGAAGTGCCACAGCGTCGGGTACCTGCTTTACTTGATCAATCACATGAATCTTCCCCTCGAACGTCTCTACCGGGAGTTCCTCTATCTCCTCCTTCGTTATCGTTAATCCCACGGCTCCTCCTCGTTATGCATATCCTCATTGGCAAACGTCCACTCCCTACTTTTCAGCGCGTGGAGGGGGCGCATCACGTTTACCAACTTTTGTCCCCAGTAGGTGAAAAAATGCTCCCTACAAACATACAACGCATCGTTCATCTGGGCGGTAAGTTCAAACTGGTACACCGAGACCAGGTCCCTCACGTCCTGGTATATATCAGCAATCGCTTCCGAGACGAACGAGGTCACCGGCGTATCGCTATACCTCATCTCCTCCACGAACACGTCCAGGTATACGTTCTCCTCCCCCATCACCTTTTCCACGGTATGCGCCACGCGATTGTAATCCTCCTCTTTCACGAAAGCAGGCAACTCTTCGCTGAAGGAGGGTACCGCTTCGGGCAGCAACCAGGCTTTGAGATATAAAAGCGGAAGCAACTTCACCATGTGGCCGACCCACTCCCCACGGGCCGGGGCGGCATCCTGTTCCAAGAGGGAGCAGAACTCCACTGCCACCGCCATGAATTCGATCACCTGCTTATCGTATATAATCGCGTGGTTATCCCTTTTATCCATCCCGATTGCTGTTTTGAATTATGCGAAAAAGTGCCATTTTCACCCCAAAGAAATGAACGGCACTTCTCTGAATCATTATTCGACAAATGTACATGAAAAAACAACTTTTCACAAACGCGTAGGGCAAAAAACGAAAAATGGTTGCCATTACCACCTCAAGCTTTACCCCCTCTATTGCAACACTCCTCCCTCTGTCGTTTCATCTCCTCCTGTACTCGTTAAATAACGGTAAATCCGGAGAGATTCATCTCATTCCCATGCAACATTTCGCTGAAAAGTGCATCAATAATATAGGTAGCGTTATACTGCTTGAATTTTATTTTTTTTAATGAACTATTTCGATAAGCCAAACGAGCAGAGGACAAGTTTACTTGGACTATGCCGTGGCGAGAAATAGTCTAATTTTAATGAACGTATGAAACCGACATGTAACGGTTCCATACGCTAAAAAAAAATCAACTATATGAAAACCATTTCAAAATTCATCCCGTCCATCGCGATGGCCGCATGTTTGCTCTCATCATGCGAAACGTACAGGGAAGACTTCTCGTTTAGCAACGAAATCATGTTCGATGGGATGCCGTACAACGAAAAGTACAAGGAGTACGAGGAGAACCCGTTTCTAAAGGCGATCGACTTTCCACAATCCACCTTCTCCATCGATGCCGACGGTGCTTCGTACGCCAACGCCCGCCGCTACATTCACCTGGGGCAGCTGCCACCCAAGGCATCGGTACGCACGGAAGAGTACGTGAACTACTTCACCTATAACTACCCCGAGCCCGCACCGGGTGAAAACGTGTCACTGAGTGCCGAGCTTGCCATCTGCCCCTGGAACGGCGACCACCACATCATGCGTCTGGGGCTAAAAGGGAAAACCATTCCCTTTAGCGAGCTTCCCAACTCCAATTACGTTTTCCTGATCGATGTATCCGGCTCCATGAACTCGCCCGATAAGCTGGGTATCCTGAAAACCGGCTTCAAGCAGTTGGTGGATGAACTCAACCCGGGCGACAGGGTTGCCATCGTGGTGTACGCTGGGGAAGTGGGAGTGTTGTTACGCTCCACGCCAGCCACCGAGGCAAAGAAGATAAAAGCGGCCATCGACAAGCTGGGGGCCGGCGGATCCACGGCGGGTGCCGCAGGGATTAAGACGGCCTACGAGATTGCCGAAGAGAACTTCATCAAGGATGGCAACAACCGGATTATCCTGGGGACCGACGGTGATTTCAACGTGGGAATCTCCTCTACCGATGAACTTGTAGAATTAATCGAGAAAAAGCGGGAAAGCGGTATCTACCTCACGGTACTTGGCGTGGGCGGGGGCAACCTCAACGACCACATGATGGAGCAGATCGCGAATAAAGGGAACGGCAACTACGAGTACATCGACAACGTGTCGGAAATCCAGAAGGTATTCATCAACGAGAAGTCGAAATTCTACACCGTGGCCAAGGATGCCAAGGTCCAAATTACTTTCAACCCCAACAAGGTGGAGTCTTATCGCCTGATCGGTTACGAAAACAGGAAGCTCGAGGATGAGGATTTCGAGGACGACGAGAAGGATGGCGGCGAGATCGGTGCCGGGCAAACCATTACGGCACTCTACGAGCTTGTGCTAACAGAAGATACCGCATCGGAACGTTTCGCACAATTCGACTTCCGCTACAAGATGCCCAAAAGCGATACGAGCCGACCACTGAGCCTTGAAGTCAATAAAACACCCGTGGAGTTTAACATGGCTACCGAAAGCACCCGATTCGCTATTGCCGTGGCCGGTTTCGGACTGCTAATGCGGGAATCGGAGTATAAAGGCTCATTGAACATACAAGTGGTACAAGCCATAGCAGGGACGGCTACCACGTTCGACCCCCACGGGTATCGAAAGGAATTCGTGAAGATGGTGGAGACGGTTGGCCGGATAAAATAGGATTTCGCGTTTTTCTTCACCTCTACTTGCACATCTTAGTAGAACTCACACCATAAATTTTCCCCGGAAAAAATTTAGCGTATCGTAATACTGGTTATCTTTAGTGCTTGCCGAAAAATTACTCCTCATTTAAAAAGCGTGAAAATGAAAAATCAAATCGAAAAGGGTAACCAAATTGAAGAAGTACATCAAATTATGAAGGGTAACCAAATCGAAGAAGAGGTAAAGCGTAACGGAAGAAAGTACCCCTTTATTCCATGTTTATTTGGAATTGCAATGCTCTTTTTCTTTTTTAATTTTTTCGTTGTTAGCTGTGATTCCAAACGAATCGTGAGCATTACCAGAATAGATTTAGTGAAAGGTGTTCAAACAAACAGCAAGATAAAAAGAGCACTCATTGGCGAAGATGTCATAAGGGGGATATGGACAATTAGGCTATTAGCAACCACTGCACTCGTGCTGGCTACTGTTGGATTAATCGTGTTTATAGGAAAAACCAAGCGAAAAGAAAAAACAGGTCTTATTGCCGGGGTTGCAGGCTCTTCCTTGCTACTCTTCATATACTTTCTTTTAAAAATCACCGTGAAGAGCAAGGTATTACCTATTCAGCTTGAAGCCAAGCTCCCTTTTTGGGGTGCAGTCATCGCGATGGGGAGTGCCGCATTGCTTTGTCATTTGAAAAGAGAGAGAAAAAGGGGACATAAAAATCCATCACACCTTGTTAAATTCAGGAAATTAAATTAACTTGCAACAAAATGAAACGTCCACCCGCTTCCATACATGTCTTCCCGATCGCGCTGATTTTCTTGGGGTTCATCGCGAGCGTGGCAAGCGCCCTCCTCGTGGGGGCAGGAGGCGGTTTCGTGGGATTACTCCTGCTCATTTCAATCACCGCCCTGCTTGCCGGCGGCTTGTTAGGCTTCCTCTTTGGCATCCCCAAGGTGAACCGGCAATACGCTCCCGGGGACGACTACGCCAAAAGCAGGAAGTACTTCCCCAATACCAACCTGGAAGAGGTCTCTGACTGGCTCACCAAAATTATCATCGGGGTTGGACTCACGCAGCTTATCCGCATCCCGGAATACTTGCGAAACCTGGCTACCGGCATCCTGAAACACGTGGAGTATCATCAGGTGAGCGGTAATGCCGCCCACCCCATCTTGGTAGCGGTCATCCTCTACTTCCTCATCGCGGGCTTTATCGTTGGTTACTTCTACACGCGTCTCTACCTGGCCAACCTGTGGGAACTCATGGAGGAAAACCGGGTGAAGGATGCCGAGATCGCCATCTGGAGGGCCGGGGTGAAAATCGACCCCGCCAGGTCAAAAGAGGAGCCTACGCTAACGGTAGAAGAGAAACAGATGCTCCAGCGAATCACGGATGAGGGGGAGGCATTCCCCCCGTTCGATGCGCTAAAACCAAGCGAGCGGGCGGCAATCAACACGCTAACCGCTAAGGGAATTATTGAATATGACCGCAACAGGCCACAAGGAAAACGGGTGGTGCTGCGCACTATAGAACCAAAATAACCCTACTGCCATGAAACCACCCAAGATAGGCAACTCCCCGTTCAAGAATAAGGGAACCATACGCCCTATGGGAATGTACCCGTATCACGAGCCGGGCGATAGGCAACCGCACTACACGGGCCGCCACTTCCTGATTCACAAGGAGACGAAAGGGGATAAAGCCGGAATCAAACGAATGCTGGAATCGAAATGGGGATTCACCGTGGCCGAAACGCTCGATTTCAAAACCCGAGGGATAAACGAACAGGAGATTGAAGGAGCCGACGCCCTGATATATAACGAACTGGGAATCACCTTACTGGGAACTAAAGAAGACCCGATCCCGCTTCTAAGGTCGCTGGATAACGAGTACTTTATAGCCCCGGAGAAAGTGGTCTACCTGCTGGAGGATCAACCACCCTCCACGTGGGGTATAAAAACCATCGGAGTCGACCGCTCCCGCTATACCGGACTGGGAGTCCGACTTGCCGTGCTGGATACCGGGTTCGATGAAACACATCCCGACTTCCTGGAAAGGGAAATAACCACCTGTTCCTTCGTCCCCGAAGAAACCGTTCAAGACTGTCACGGGCATGGCACCCATTGCATAGGGGTGGCCAGTGGAGCCACTGACGAGGAGGGGCATCGGTACGGCGTGGCACCAGGAGCAAGCCTCTTTGCCGGGAAGGTGTTGAGCGATGGCGGCAGCGGTGCACAGTCGTGGGTGTTGAATGGCATGACCTGGGCGGCTAAAAACGGGTGCCAAGTAATCTCGATGTCCTTAGGCACCCCGGTGCAACCGGGAGAAATATACGACATTGCTTACGAGCGGGCGGCGCGCTTCGCGCTCTCCAAGGGAGCCCTACTCGTGGCTGCCGCGGGCAACGATAGCGACCGCTCCCTGCAGCGGCTCTGCCCGGTGAGCAGTCCAGCAGATTGCCCCTCGATCCTGGCCGTGGGGGCGATTGACGAAGAGCTGAACGTGGCCAATTTCTCCAACCGCGCGGTGAACCCTTCAGGGCTGGTCGACTTTGTGGCGCCGGGCGTGGGCATCCACTCCGCGTGGGTTATGCCAACGAGGTACCGCACCCTTTCCGGAACCAGCATGGCCACCCCCCACGTGGCAGGCATCATTGCCCTCTTGTGGGAGAAATACCCTACGGCTACACCCATGGAGATCGAGAAAAAATTGAGGGAGACGTCCAAACAGCTTCCCATAGCTGCCGAGGACGTGGGCGTGGGTCTTTGCATGGCCCCATGAGGTGAAGCCGTAAAACGCCAACGGGATGATCACCGGTGCCGCATGACTTTGGATTGTCCCGTGAACCGGGTCATCGTTAAACCTATAAAACATGAAACGAATCGTGATTACCGTGTCCGAATATTACCTCCACGAGCTAAACGTGGTGGCTAATGAGCTACGTGAAGAGGGGGTAACCATCACCCAGCTCCACGAGTACGGGGTAATCGTCGGGTTGGCAGAGGAGGAGACCATCGAGCGGATTCGCCACCACAAGGAGGTGGAGTCTCTCACCGAAGAGAAGGAAGTGAAGATCGCACCCCCAAGTGCCCAGATTCAATCCATGAATGACAATGGATATTCTACGTGCGACGAATCGTCACAAGAATAAATAGAAGTTTTAACAACAAGAAAAAACCAAAAGTATGAAACCGATAACAAGCAAAGCACTAATGATTATCCTTGCCCTGGTAGCCACCCTCGCTGCCTGCTCAGGGCCCAAGGGGGTAGTCGCCATCCAGCCCGGTAACGACACGGAACAGACTGAAGATTCCGTGTCACACGAGCTTATCGTGTTGGATCCGGGTTTTGAATCGTGGTACCTGGCGCATGGAAGTCCAACCACGTACCGCTCACAAGCTTATTACGAGAACTGGAACCACCAGTACGTTACCGAGTGGAATCACAAGGCCTCGTTGCCCGGGAATCGCTCGTTCTTCCAACACATTCTAGGGTACGAACGGGGAGTGGATTACGGCTTTGAATTGAATCACAAGCTATTCTACTACTTCCAGTACGTGGAACGGGTGTTAGAGATTCCCATTATAACCAACAAGCCCAAAATGTTTTAAAGGACTCTCCCTCCTACACAAAAGCCTCACCACGGTATCCAATCACGGGAGACATCTCATCTCTCAACGTTAAAAGCTACCTTATGAAACCGACGCATTTAAAACAGTCATTAAACATCAGAGGTTACATACACGAAATAATAAAGAAAGAATAATCACATGGACCGAAGTCTCTTTTTAATTTCGTTCCTAGTACTCCTTATATCGTGCGGTGGACCCTCATCGGAATCCGACGATGAAGCCTCCAACTTCAGGATGCACCTGCGTCTCTGGCCCGCTCATCACAACGATCACGAGCTACGCGATGAGCTTGTGGATGCGCTGACCCAATACGAAGGGCTGTTTGATGACGCGTGGCTCTGCATGGAGACTGCAACCATCGTGATGGACGAGCACCGCGCATCTGCCGAAAACATGGCAATCGCCGCGGCGAAATTGAGGGCGGTTGGTGTTGAATCCTCTATTCAGGGGATCTCGATAGGGCATAGCGATTCGTTCGAGCTACAATCAACGAAGTTCAACCCCACCGAGTGGGGTGCCGCGAAGGGCATTTTCGGTAGCCAGTGCAGCGGTATTCACTGCCCCCGCCAAGAAGGGTTCCTGACCTATATCTCCGAAGTGTACGAGTTGTACGCCCGGACGTGCACACCTCGGGTGGTATGGATTGACGACGATTTGCGCCTAACGCATCACACCCCGGCACGCGCTATATGCTACTGCGATGACTGCCTGGCCGAATTTAACGCGCTGCACGGCGGCAGCTGGACACGTGAGACGCTCGTGGCGGCACTGGATACCGAACATGGCGACAACCCGATTCGGCACCAATGGATCGCGTTCTCACAAGAGAGCTTGGCGATGGTGGCATCCGCCATCGCGCGAGGCGTGCATCGCGGCTCGCCCGACTCAAAGGTGGGGCTACAACACACGGGGTTCCACCGTGAGCTTTTGGAGGGACACGACTGGAATCCCATCTTAGACTCGATTGAGGTGGTGACGGGACAACCGGCCACGTCTCGCCCGGGACACGGGTTTTACAATGACCACGCTCCCCGCGGGATGATCGAGAAGGGATACGATATCGCACGTCAAGTACACCGCCTCAACCCCAACATCAAAGAGATAGCCTGCGAGATAGAGGGGTACATGCACTGGGCCACGGGCAAATCCCCGCACGGCCTGTGCGTTGAGTCGATGCTCTACCTGGCGGCAGGAAGCACGCAGCTCTCCTACGCCATTATCTGCTCTGCCACCGAACCGATGGAGTGGTATGCCGACAACTACTTCAAAGCGTTGGCCCGTTGGCGCAAGATGTACGAGGAGTACACCGCTTTTAACGTGGGCAGCCGACTGGGAGGCGTGGACCCCTACATTTCACCCGATATGGTAATGCGGCAATCGCCTGATTTTGGTTGGATCACGACCGCGGGGGCAGGCGATGTGGCAACGTCCATAGCCCCATTAGGGGTACCTTACGCGCCTGAATCCGATGCCGCGGTGGCATACGTCGTGGACGCACCCTCGGCATGGGGTATCCCCGTCCAAGAGTTCGAAGAGCTACTCTCGGCTCAGGGCGTGGTGTTCGATGAGGCATCGTGGGACGTGGTAAAAAACCGACAACTTGACCATCTTTTCACGCCCGTGGAGGTCCCGGGTGAATTGGGGACCACAACGTGCTATTCGGGCAAACATGGGGGTCGTGCGGCGGTGATTCCCGCCTTCAATCAAAGCATCTCGAACGCCCAGCGATTGGAGATACTTAGGGCCATGGACTGGGCATCCAACCACCGCCTGCCAGTGATCGTTGAGTCGATGGCACAAGCCCTCGTGATGCCACGCGTGGATGCAGATGGCGCCTTGCGTTCCGTCATGCTGCTCAACTGCTCCATCTCAAAGCAGATGCAACCCACACGGTTACGCTTGCGGGGGTGTGACCTTAACGGGAAGAGCAAGCTGGTGTGGCACTCGGTCGGCGACCGCGACAAGGTGTTGCCAGCTGAGCGGGAAGGCGGCGACGTGGTGGTTGACATTCCACCCCTCGCGGGCTGGTACGCGGGTTGGCTTTCGGTTGAGTAAATCTTTTAAAAACACGCTTTATATAATCAAGATGATTCCGTTTTTACTTTGATAATGGTATTATTTTTACTACCTTTGTGGTATGCATATTAAGATAAACGAAATGAAATATGCAGAAATTCAACGCAAACTAAAAAAGGCTGGATGCTATTGGGTTAGAAATGGCAATAGGCATCCAATATGGTACAGCCCGATAACGGAGAAAGAGTTCGCGCTAAGCTACCATTTGAGTGAAGAAGCGAAACTTGGAACAATGAAATCAATAAGCAAAGTCTCGGGGGTTGAACTTTAACTCCCTGCAAAATAGAAAGAGTATGAAACGAGCATGTAAGAGATTAAAATAAACGTATGAAAACCATAGATGTAATTATTGAAGCAGGCGGAGATAAACGTTTTGAAGCGGTAATCGATCCAGGGAAAGAATATGGATTGACTTTTGGTTTGTTTGGCGAAGGTAAATCTGTTGACGAGTGTATTGAGGATTTTTATGTAAGTGCAGAAGAGATGAAAGAATATTACAACGAGACTGGGAAGGAGTTCCCGGAGTTGGAGTTTAACTTTATGTATGACACGGCTTCGTTTCTTTCGTATTATTCAAACGTGCTTTCATTAGCAGGCTTGGAAAAGATAACAGGTGTCAACCAACGGCAGTTGAGTCATTATTTGAATGGCGTGAAAAAACCAAGAGCGGTAACGATTAAAAAAATTGAAAAAGGTATTCATAAGTTTGCCACGGAATTAAGCAGGGTTCATTTCGTTTGATTTGAATTTGTTGAACAACGGGGTAAATCGAGTAGTTCTTTTCAAGCTGTTGTGAATTGCTCTCAATTATTGGTATCTTTGATATTCTGAACAACCCACGCGGACGCCGCCATGAGAGTTATAATGTTGTGAATTGCTCTCAATTATTGGTATCTTTGATATTCTGAACAACTAATAAATAATCTGTACCGTATCTTCTTAGTTGTGAATTGCTCTCAATTATTGGTATCTTTGATATTCTGAACAACCCGACCATTTATGACTACCCATTTGGGTAGGTTGTGAATTGCTCTCAATTATTGGTATCTTTGATATTCTGAACAACAATTTGGAATTGAAATAATGTTATTTAGTGGTTGTGAATTGCTCTCAATTATTGGTATCTTTGATATTCTGAACAACTGGCCAACCACGTTTTGAGTAAGCCCTACGGTTGTGAATTGCTCTCAATTATTGGTATCTTTGATATTCTGAACAACCAACACTTTCAACCCTTCCTCGACCGACCTGTTGTGAATTGCTCTCAATTATTGGTATCTTTGATATTCTGAACAACAGAACGTTCTGCACGAAACATCCGCTTTCAGTTGTGAATTGCTCTCAATTATTGGTATCTTTGATATTCTGAACAACTTGAACGTTATGGACATGTTTCAAACGGCAGTTGTGAATTGCTCTCAATTATTGGTATCTTTGATATTCTGAACAACCATACCCGAGGGAACGCTAAACGCCCACCCGTTGTGAATTGCTCTCAATTATTGGTATCTTTGATATTCTGAACAACTTTAAACTTTACAGGCATGGTTTTAACGTTGTTGTGAATTGCTCTCAATTATTGGTATCTTTGATATTCTGAACAACTAACCGGTTCGACAGCGCGAAGTTCAAGAAGTTGTGAATTGCTCTCAATTATTGGTATCTTTGATATTCTGAACAACAATGGCATTTTGGGAAAGTCACGGAACAGAGTTGTGAATTGCTCTCAATTATTGGTATCTTTGATATTCTGAACAACTTTTATAGAAATACCTCCCAAAGCTTACGTGTTGTGAATTGCTCTCAATTATTGGTATCTTTGATATGCTAGCCGAACTGTTGTGAATTGCTCTCAATTATTGGTATCTTTGATATTCTGAACAACCACGTCAAACAATTTGAAGGTAACGTGATTGTTGTGAATTGCTCTCAATTATTGGTATCTTTGATATTCTGAACAACAATCTTTTGACAACTATTTATCTTCAGTTGGTTGTGAATTGCTCTCAATTATTGGTATCTTTGATATTCTGAACAACGGCTTCAACGGGTGCGTTTGTTTTCACGTTGTTGTGAATTGCTCTCAATTATTGGTATCTTTGATATTCTGAACAACAGTAAAATCACGTTTGAAAACGTGATGGCGTTGTGAATTGCTCTCAATTATTGGTATCTTTGATATTCTGAACAACAGGATATCAACATTTAACTCAAACACTGTATGTTGCAAGGAATATTAGAAATAAAAAAATCGTTGTTCAGATGTAAAAAATCCCGCTCGAAAGGCGGGATTTTCATGCTAAAACAATTCAAGTTGCTGATAGGGTGTTTTTACTTCTTTCTCTTTTTTACCGATAAACAACTCCATATTCCCAAATTGCTTATCGGTAATACAAAGAATACCGACTTGGCCGGCTGGTGGGAGAAAACTTTTTACTCTTTTCACGTGTACTTCAGCGTTTTCTCTGCTGGCGCAATGTCGCAAATAAATAGAAAACTGGAACATCGTGAAACCATCTTGGATTAGTTTCTTCCGAAAGTCTGCGTAAATTTTTCGGTCTTTCTTGGTTTCAGTCGGCAAATCGAAAAAAACAAGTACCCACATAATCCTATACTCACTAAATCGCTCCATTATAGTTTTGACGTCCTCTACAAATGCATTATTAAACGAAAGATGGATATTTAATTTTTCGGATTTTACCTGAAAAACATTTACTGAGCGATGCAGTGGTCTGTCCAACGGCAATCATCAATGGGCTACGTTGTTTGTTTATAATTACATCAAGAACCGGAATATTTAGCAATTGGGCTTTCACTTCTTGTGACAATTTTGAAATATCTGTTTCTCGTTCCATTATCTCGAATACCAATTTATCCACAAAAGGACGATAAGGCTCCATAATATCATCGGCAAGACAATAAGCGTTATACTTATTACGATGGTGGATTCCCAGAGTGGGCAGAAGTCCACTGGCTACCAACGAGCGAGCCACTACAGCCCGAAGAATGGCATAACCATAATTTAGCAAGTTATTAGGGGGTTCGCCATCTCTACCACGTGTAAAGCCCGGTATATCGGGAAATATATTGTTCCAATAATAGACTGCCGCACGTGCTTCATAGTTATCCGGGTCGCCACTTTTTACATCGTTTGCCCAAACAAGCATGTTTTTTACAACCACTTTTGATTTGTTTTCCAAAACAAAAGCCTGATTTTGAATTTTAGCCTGAACCGTTTGTTGCCAAAGCTGCTTTTTTAGTGGAACAGAAGCATCTATCTGGTCTCTGAATCGTTCACTTTGTGTGGTGTTTCCTGCAAGCGGAAGCATTAAACCCACAGGCATTCGATTACTGTTACAGGTAATCAATGCACAGTTGTTTTCTAGCAAAGCCTCTATTAAGCCATGCGTAATAGTTATCCGTTTATTATCAAGTATAAGTACACCGATGTCTTCTATCGGAATAGTTTTGACCGAATCAGCCTTAAAAGTTTCGGGCAACGTATCACTTTTTACCACTTCTGGTAATTGTATAAGCAACTGCTTATTTCGCAAACTTAGATATGCGGGATTGCCGAAGTAGAGTGCTTTTTTGATCATCGAAATACTTTTTTGATTTGACCTAAACGATTGACCTCTAACTTCCAACAAATCTTTTTAATTTGAGTAACTCCATCAATCATGTTTTGATGTTTATCCTGCTGACTTCCAAGTCCAAATTCGTTTTGTATTAGCTCTTTTTCACTAATTGAAAGTTTATTTGCCTCGCTGAGAACTTTGAAAATGTCTTTTTTCATTTTTCCATGAAATCTCCATATAGGTGTCGAGGCAGAATAGGGTATGAAGTTTGCATGCCCTTCACTGCCGTCCACATACTTATAAATTCTTTCAGTTTGCTCTTTAGTCAGATTTTTTATATCTACAAGTTCAGGATTATCTATTTCTTCTTCTGTGGGAACATATACTAAGTCTAAAGGTGATAAAGTGAAGCACCTACTATACTCATTCATTTCATTGTCATATATTTTACTCGGCAGAGGGTTTATTCTATTAGAGTAGTCTTGTTTTAATGATTCAATTAATTCAATTAAATCAATGTCCTTAAATTTTCGTTCAGTTATATACTCGCCATTTTTATCAGGGTAAGTTCTTTGATAAAAACCTAAATACAAGTTAGAACCAGCATCTGTTACTACAAATTGTTTTGATTTTGAGGACATAATATTTTCACTAACAGCTCTTTGCTTCCCATAGTCTTTGTAAGTTTTAACTTTATATATGGGTTTATGGTCTTTCCCTCCATTTAACCTTTTTAGCTCATCTTTTTCATTCATTTTTTCAATCGCTTGCGGAGTAAAAGCAATTTCAGGATGTTCTTTGATTTTATCTTTAAATTGCAATTCTTGTCTAAAATCACGTGATTTAACCTTATCTATAAAAACATTTAGTTTGGAATAATCTACCTTGTTATATTTGAATCTGTTATCTCTCAAATAATTTATAAGATCATCATTTGTTTTAATGTTTTCATTGTTGTTAATGATAATTGCCTCAAACTCATCTCTTTCTAATAATGCGTCATAATAGACAATTGCTTCTTCAAATGGCAATTCAACTGTATCAAATTGTTCTAAATGATTTAACAAAATTCTTTTAGTGTTACCCTCAATATCAACAATCTCGCTTATTTTCTTTCGGGTAAAAGCTGAACCTAGTTCATTGTTAAAACGTCCGGCAATTTTGTATGATATGCATTCTACGGTAATGTTTTTGAAGTTTTCCTTAAGATTTTGTTTGAAAATATCTTCAGTTGCTGATATGTCTTTAATTTTAGCTACTTGTTTCCTTAATACAGGATTGACAATTGCGTCAATATTATTAAAAAAGAAATCAGAATTTTTTATTAACTGCTTATTTTCCCGTTTTCCTATGTCAACTTTACTGTAATAAGTTTCCTTTCCAAGACTTCTTCTAATTCCCCAATTATATTTATTACTTGAACTGTTAACGTCTTTTTGTGTTTTTGGTTCTTGTGCTACTCTTTTTTTCGTGTTAGGTTCTGCTTGATAATAGTTAACTCTATTGTTTATTACTCTAAGATTTTGCTTAAATGTAACTATTGTTTGTTGTAGTGCAGTCAAAATCATTTTTCTGTAATCGCTATGGAAAGTATCAAAATCCTTGTAATGATATGACATCTCAATTACAGAATTTCTATTCGAGTTTTCAGCATTATCCATCCGTTTCTCTCCCGGTAGCATATAGTACCAATTGTTTTCATTGTCTAAGTCGTCTTTTTTGGTAAACATTATTTTGCGTTTAAGTTTCTTACGATAATTTTCAATTTGCTTTTGTTTACCAAACTCATCTGATTTTGCATTGGCATTAATATTATTGATGTAGTTTACATGTTCTTCGGTACATAAAGCAACAATCAGAGCATCTAAGGCATGATGACGGTGGTCAATACGCTTAATATCATAAGCTTCATTTTTCTCTCTAATAGTATTGTCCAAATTACAATCAAAATAATCGTGTCCGCTTTTTGATTTTTGCCACTCTCCAAATAGGTTTGATTGAGTTAGTTCATTAAGTCTAATAAAACGTGGCGCGACTAATTCAGTCCAAACTTCGTTTAACCTCCATGCTCGCTTTAATTCATTTGTAACTGCACCTGTAACAGGAAGTACATTTTTGGAACGAAACTCAACTTCGCCTTCTTCTCTAACAATATTGCTCAGCAGTTCCATTGCTTTTCTGGCAATATGTCTAGCTGTATTTAATTGGCTGCTAATAAATCCTTTTGGAATTTCCTTGGATAATAAAATGTAGCGTTTTGTCCCTGAAATTTGTTGTTTTACCAGTGATACATAACTATCGTCATTCAAAATATCAACATTTCCTTTAGGATTATTAATGGTTTTATGTGCTTCGCAAGAAATTGTTTGTTTCTTGGGATTGTTGATAAACTCTCGTCCAGTTTGGTCGCTTTTAGTTTCATTGATTTCTCGTTCACAAACAACTTTATTGCTCAAAGAATTATTTGTAACAGAAGCTTGTGGGAAAATATGGTCTATGTTGTATTTTGTGCCATCAAATAAATCCGTTAGTTTTATAATTTTTCCTGAATAGGGTGAACGATAGCCCTGCTCTATCCACAGCTTGTATTTAATAAAGTCTGTTTGGGAAATCCGTGGCTTTTTTAGAATTTCATCAATATCTTTTTTAGTTATTTTTTCAGCTTTTAGCTTTTCATTTTCTTCAAAAAACTTTTTATCAATATTGCTTCTGTGTTCTGCCCCCTCTTCAGCAATTTTCAGTCTTTCAAAGTGGTCGGAATTATTGGGATTAGCATTATAAGGTTGGTTTTTTAAGAAATCCTCAAGAATGTAACGTAAACGTTTGTTTTGTGTTCTGTTACTAGACATTCGTTCGGTGTCAGCTTTTTTCTCTTTCGCAGATTTCTTTAATTCTCTTCCAACCTCTACATGAATACGTGAAAAGAATTTTCTCTCACCCTTTCCATAATGTTCCCAAATATCGGCAACTATCTGCATCATTTCAAGAAGTACTTTCTCTGCAACAGGATTGTTTAAAGAGTGTTGTTTTAATTCTTGATGCAATTCATTTCTAATTTGATCAGGTGAGTTCCAATGTTTAGCAAATGCTAATTCTGAATGTCTGCCATAAATAAGATACGATGCTTTTGTTAGATTAAGTTCTTTGAAGTCTTCTTGCGAGTTGAAGTCTCTAAACACATTAAACAAGCCTTTCGGAAAAGGTAGTTCTCCTTTAGAATAATCTACATTTGTTTGTTCTACTTTAGAATAATCGGGGTTGTCTGTATTGAAATCAATTCTCTTTAATCTTTCAAGAATTTCGAGTTTACGTTCTTCAAGTGAAGTTAGCCAATCTTTGTACCATTTTTCGCTTGTCCAAGAATACTCTTTACTACGTTCTCCCTTGCTAATTATTGGAATAAACTTTTTAAGCGCTTTTTCTGAATAAGCACAGTAGTTTGATTTAAAATTCGGGTAATTTGAAAAGTCATTGATGATTTTATCTTTAACTTCATCTTCAATCTCAAAACCATTAAAATAGTTGTTGAAAAAGGTTGTTATGCTTTTTTTGTTATTTGCTATTCTCTCTTTGTAACTAACTGAATATAAGTAATGCCAAAGTTCTAATTCCTTTTTCTGGGTTAGAAAATCCTTGTATTTTGAAAATCCACATCGCTTAAATCGTGTGGCAAAGCTAACTCTTGTTTCATTTCCTTTAATCTCATCTTCTGCAGGAAAATTCCATACAAAATTGTTATCATCGCTATTTGACTTATAACCAATATTGAATTTTTTATTGCAATAGGTCAGAAACTGATCTTGATTTAGAGATTTTCTGTTGTTTAACTCATCAAATAGCTCTTGATATTCTTTGCTGCTTTTAAAATATTCTTTTGTAACATCCTGATTGGTTAGTGATTTGCCATTAACTTCTTTTTCTAATTGTATTAGTTTCAAGTTGTGCAGTTTGTCCCAAATTCTAAATTCCTGAAAGTACGGGTGGGAGGTAGAAACAGCTTTTACATAGAGAGGCTGTTTCTTAGGATAAATTTCGCCTGTTTCTGTATCGACAACATCTCTCCAATACCTTATTTCATATTTACAATCGGATATTTCTGACTTTTTACTTTTGAGTGGTCTTTGATACAATAAAATATCCTCTACCAATAAATGTTGTATGGTGTCTTTGTTTTCTAATAATGACTTTTGATGGCTTTCATTCTTTGGATAAAGGGTTTTTACGCACTGTTCAAATATCTTTCTGTCATTTAAGTTTGTGTGGAATTGTTTTTGCGTAGAGATAATTTGGTTTAACTCCTCGCGATAAAAGTCTCTGTCCACAACCTGAAACATCCCACCACTTATTTTGGTTTGAGTGCCGTTTATAGCATCATTTTTTAGTACATTGTAAATTTTTGGTGAAATAAACTTCTTAACTTCTCCATTTTTATGGATTAAGCCAAGTTCTGAGTTAAATGCTAACGCATCTTTCTCAGTTTTCTTTTTTAGTAACTTCCAGTTACCAGATTTAAAAGGATCGAGTAGTTTAAATTCAGAATAAGGTTCATTCGCAATATTTAGATTTAATGTTTCACTTTTCTTCGTAACTTTGATTAACTCGCCATTATTATTATAAAGTCTTGTTACAAATACTTCCTCTTTGATTTCATTGTTTGCTTTTTGAAATTTATTATAGTCGGCATAATTTGTATCAACTGTCCACCCATTTGTATATTCTTTCAGATACTTGTCTTTTACCCCTTTTGACTTAATATCTTTAACGGTTAATTCAAAAATATCTTCAACTTTATAAATTGTCTTATTGTTGTCTATCTCTGTGCCTTCTTCATTCAAAGTGCTAAATCTTTCTATGATTTTGACCTCATCAATTACTTCGTCTAATACGGTTATTTGTTCTGTTGAATATTCTTTATATGAATACCCATTTTCTAAGAGAATATTAAAATAATCTCCAAATTTGTTCTTCGACTTAGATACTTCAACAACCTTTAAAATAAGTGACTCTATCTCTATTTTACCAGTGTCCACAATTTCTAAAATGGACTTTGATATTCCAAACTCATTAAGTTTTACAGTTAAGTCGTCAAATTCATCAGCACTATCTGTTTTCTCATAACCTCTTTTTTGATTGTAGCTTAATAAAACCCAAGCTAATTCTTCTAAACTAATTTCCTTTGAAAGAGCTTTTTGTCGCAAATAATATAATGTCCAATCATAAGGAATTCTTTTACCCTTTTCATTTTTAACATTATCACTATAAATATCATCCAACATTTCCTTATAGGAATCCATAAATAGAAATTTTGCTTTTTTGCCCTTTTGTTTTGGAAGGTAAGCTAGCTTAGGCTCTTTGTTTGTTTTAAAATGACCGCATTTTTCACCTTTTGAATTTGTGAAATCAATTTCAAGTTTATAATGAGTAGGTAAAGCATTAAGTAAGTCAAGAACTAAGTGTAATCTATCTCTTCTCAATAAATATCTTTCATTTAAACGTCTGCTTCCTCTATCATTAGTTCTTTGTGCTGCAGCACTTTTTGTCTTTGTTCCGCTTTCGAAATTCTTTATTTCTCCAGCATCCATTGGCAAAATACGTGAACCAAGTCCAATTATTTTCACAACTCTTTTTACGTGATCAATTTCTATCAACGCCCAGCCAATACTGTTTGTACCTAAATCTAAGCCAAGAATTCTCTTCATATTTTTCGTATTTATTACAATTTTATTTTATCACTTTTCTTTTTCTATATACATCAACTACATCATCCACACGCTCTTTCTCTAAGTCGTTTACTTTCAAGTGGTCGAACGGTACGAGAAGCTTCGTGAAAACTTGAATGGAAAACAAGAAACTTCCCGCACCCGCCGTCATTACTTTAAGAAAAGTAGCTCTGTCCATAATATGTGAAAGCTGTCTAATGATTTATTAGAAAAGGTGTTACAACACTTCAATCGGTAAAGTTAAATATTTTTTTTAAAAATCTTGTTTTTAAGACAATTAAGTTGTATATTTGTCAGACCATATAATTGAAGCAATTCACAATAAGGATTATTCCGTTGTGAAAACATTTAGCGCCTCGCCTATCTGCGGGGCTTTTTTTTGCCCATACGTTCTGTTACTATTTCTCTGACTGACAAGTAAAAGAGCAATAACGATACAAAACATGCGAAATTTCGCTGATAAACGCAAGACTGCCTGATAGTTAAGGTTTTGTTTTTGAGCTAGTTGTATTTGTACTTACCCCTTAAACAAAATCAACCGTGTTTCCAATAACTCGATATATTTCATCTGATTTTCAGGAGATAGAAAAGATGATTTAATCTCTTGTTTCATCTTCTTCTCTGCCTTGATAAGTCGCTTAAAGGTATTCACAATCTGTTTTTCGGTCAATTGAAGGCTCAATCCCAAGTTAATAAAATCGGATTTTGTCAGTCTTTTTTTCTTGCCACTAATAGTAAGTGCCATTTCTTCCGTATCTTCCGGAACATGCAGGTTTACATTCAACAAATCATATGCCGGTGCCAACGTCCAATTTTCGTTGGTTAAAATCAACGAAAAATTCTTCAGATGCATATCATTATTTCCCGTGATATAGCTAAAAAGCACCACTTCAAAAAGTCGAAGCAAATCGAGTAACGTGTTGGCTGAATGTTCAGTAACTGCTTTTCCGACTTTTTCTACAGACCCTCTATACTTATCAAAGGCTTCTAAAATTTGAAACATATCCAGCATATGAATTTTTTCTCCTGTTTCAGTACGGTCTATCCTCTTAGTAAGATAAGAAAGTTCACCCGATTTTAATCGAATCAACGTGGATGAAACCACGGGAATACCGCAAAGTTCAGCCATTCGCATGGTAAGATGTTCGTTTTCGGGCATTTGAGGGAAAGTCTCATTTTGAGGTTTAAGTATATAATTTTCACCCAAAGCACCCATTAGGGTTAGTCGTCCCTTACTGCTATCTTGCAAAACATCCTTGATGAAGCCTAGCGAAAGTTTTGGTTGCACTCCGGGAACAGTTATCGAACTTTCAACTACTTCTTTGGCTAACTCTGCCATTTCCAACATGGTATAGTCCAATGTGGGCGGTTTTGGTGTTCCAAAAAAGTGAGTACTACAAGAAGGATGAAAATCTCCTTCTGTATCCAGTTCTTTATAACAATATAAACATTTCTTACTCATTGCCTTCACTTGTTGTTATCGGAATTACACTTACTGCACCGATACAGTCTTTACAACATGCCAGAAGTAAACCCATACGGTCGTTCTGATTAAGTTTCCAACTTTTAGAAGCAATCTCCAACAACCAACCTTCCGGGATTAGACCTTCAAAAAATGGAAATAACCGATTATCTTTATACACTTTACCCGAAACAGGCATCGAAAACGTTATCGGTTGGCTGGGAAATTGATCGATGTATTCTTGATCATACTCGAACAGATATTCGCCATCATCAGTTTCCGTGATTATTCCGGCAAAATCATCTTTATAAAACACTTTACCTTGTCTCATGGCTCAATTTCTTTATGGTTCACAGGTGCCAGCTTGTGTCCAAACATCATCAAAACCTGATTAACTTTTGCCAAGCTGAGGTTTTCCTTACCTTGCTCTATTTTCCGAACAACGGTAAGTGCCACCCCAGCCCTATCGGCAAACTCCTGCTGTGTAAGGTTGGCTTCTTTTCGTTTAAATTTAACAAACGCGGCTAAACTTAATGTCATAATTATATGCTTTTGCAGTTGTTTTGTCGCAAAGATATAAAATTATATTCAAAAGCATATAATATAGTAAAAACAAATGATTTTATATGTAACGAGATATAATTAGTGGTAATCTCTTCAATTTCAGTGGCTACTAATCGAAATCTCATTCGTGTAATGATATACGGGAGAGGTGTACTGAAACCAAATTTCGAGAGAGTTGATGATATGTTTTTCGAGAAAAAAAGCATATCGACAAACTGGAACACCACGTTTGGGAAAGTTGTTTATTACGTTTTTCTTATTGGACTTACTGCCTTACTCTATCACGTAGTTCGCTGGCTATTTTCGTGAAAATATTTTTTATTTTCCTTGCGCAATAACAAATATGTTATTACTTTTAAAGTGTCTAATAAACGGTAACGCTAAAAAACGAAAACCGATGTTAGACAAAGAAACGAGGAAAGAGGAAAACCGCCTTAAAAAAGAATTGGATTTTTATCTCGATTTTTATAAAGAGATAGCCGGTAGGGGAGACTTGGGTGCAAAAACATTAGCCCATTTCAATGAACAGATAGATATCATTATCGAGAGGTTGAAAGAGATCGGGAGGTAAATTAAATCTCCCACAAAGGGGGAGTGGGAAAAGCATTAGAACATGAAAAAAGAATTAGAAGAATTAAAAAACGCTTATTGCGATGCGAAAACCGAAACGGAGTTGGAAGAGATATCTACACGAGTAAAAGAGTTGGCGCAAAGCGACCGTGAAGCATTTTCCGACGCGATGGTTGAAATGGCTGCTGATACCGCGCAACGTGCAACGGAGTTGTCTGTAAAGGCGCAATTGAAGGATGTCTTACCAACCCTTTCAATGGCATATATAGCTAAAAATTACTTTAACCGTACAAGTCAGTGGTTGTACCAGCGGATTAACGGGAACGAGGTAAACGGTAAGCCGGCCAAGTTCACGGACGAAGAGTTGGCCACGCTAGAAGCAGCATTAAAAGATATAAGCGAAAAAATTGGCTCGGTAAGTTTTTCGTAGCTTACTATTTATAGTGGCATCTTTATTATTCTGAACAACTAATTGAAGCAATTCACAATAAGGATTATTCCGTCGTGAAAACATTTAGCGCCTCGCCTATCCGCGGGGCATTTTTTCCGATTTTTCCACAATAGCAGGTTCATTTTGCATTTAGTGGAACATTTTATTAGATTAAATACAGAGATAAACAACGAAAACTTACATAGTTTTAGTGTTTTCCCACATTATCCACAATCAAGCTTATGAACAAAAAAATTATATCCATAAAAAGCGGTTTCAATTGGATCGGGTTGAGCCTAATATTATCCCTCTTAACATCCTGTTCATCAATCCTTAACACGTCAAAAATCCACCATTTGACGACCAATTATTGTGAGCCAACCTGTGCATATAACTACACTTTCGTAAATAAAGAAAGCAAGTTAACCACTCAGCAAGACAGTCTATTGCGTTTAGTCCTTTCACCACAGAATTACTTTTTAAGTCAGACTATCGGTATCCAAAACCATATTGCATCCCTACTCGAGTGCGAGAAAGATACGTTAAAAGCCCTGCTAACGAATCAAGAAATAAATGATAGAATCACCCTCTATTTAATAGAAATTGATGCCCTTGCCGCCGAATTGGATTGTTATGCAGAGCGTTTGGACCAGCTAAGCCACTATGTGGATGGTATAAATGAGAAAACACAAAAAAGAATAACCATTCTTTCGGTTACTTTGGATGCCGCGGCAACAGCTTCAGCTATTTTTACAGCCAATCCCTTTATCGCAGTTGGAGGAGGATTGACAAGTATCGGTTTGGGCGCATTAACCATTTCGCCAAAAGGGAAAAGAGTTGATATACAACACAAGCGAAATTTACTGAGAAATATCTGGTATAATGACAATAGCGGAAAGGAATTTCCGCACTCGATATGGCTAATCATCAACAATCCTGACTTTTGCAATATTCCTGAGAAGTCTATGAGAGAGGGCTTGAAAGAGAGATGGATGCAACTTGAATTTGAAGGAGATATTGACAGTGAAACGGTGAAACTTTTTTTTGGAGATGGCGGACTATACACGGCAAGTGATCTACACGACCGGGCTCATTTGGTAAAAGAATTGGAAGCTATGGTAAATACTTTAAAACAAGATCTTCGCAGTTTAAGAGCTGCATTGAATACAATCTAAAAAAGCTCACCCTTTAGTCTATTTTTGTAATTTGTTGTAATTGCCAGTTACTTTCCTATACAAAACTTGCTGAAGATAGCTCCCAACAGTTCGTCGGTGGTGATCTGGCCGGTGATCTCGCCCAGGTAGAACATGCATTCGCGAATATCTTGCGTGAGCAGGTCGTGGCTGATGTCGCTCTCCAGCCCCTCTTTCACGCGGCGGATGCCATCGAGTGCCTTGGTGAGCGACTCGTAATGGCGCAGGTTGGTGACGATTACCTCCTCATCGCCAATCGAGGGAATTGCGGCGGCTTGTACCAGCAGATCCTGAAGCTGCTCGGTGCCAAGGCATTTCTTGGCTGAGATAAAGAGGTGATTAAGTGCTATTTCTGGGAGGAAGGCCTCAATCGATTGTAATAATGCTTGTGAGGCCGCTTGCAAAGTAGCTTCAGAAACCAAATCAGACTTGTTGAACAGGAGGATCACCTCCTTGCCGGTCAACTTATGGACAATGGATGAGGCCAGTTCGATGCTCTTATCTACCGGCGCAGTTAGATCAATTACCCACAGGACGATGGAGGCCTGTTCGACTTTCCGGTAGGTACGCTCGATACCCATCGTTTCGATGGTATCGGTGGTGTGTCGGATTCCCGCCGTATCGATAAAGCGAAACAGTACGCCCCCGATGTTCATGGTATCCTCGATCGCATCGCGCGTGGTGCCGTGTATATCACTCACGATGGCCTTATCCTCTTGGAGCAACAGGTTGAGCAGGGTGGACTTGCCCACGTTGGTATCCCCGATGATGGCAACGGGAATACCGCTCTTGATGGCGTTACCCAGCTGAAACGAGCCGGCCAGGGAGTCTATCTCCCCTTCAATGTCAACAACCAGTCCATACAGCTCTTCCCGGTTGGCAAACTCCACATCCTCTTCGGCGAAGTCGAGCTCCAACTCGATCAAGGAGACGAACTGCAGCAGCTTGTCCCGAAGTGTAGTCAAACGCCGTGCAAAACCACCGCGCATCTGGTTCATCGCCACCCGATGTGATGCGGCGGAGGTCGACGCGATCAGGTCGGCCACCGCCTCGGCCTGGCTCAGGTCGAACTTCCCATTGCGGAACGCCCGGCGGGTAAACTCACCAGCCTTGGCCAACCGTGCCCCCTGTGCGATCAATAGCTCCATCAGCTTTTGCTGGATATAGACCGAGCCGTGGCACGCGATCTCCACGCTCTCCTCACCCGTGAAGGAGCGGGGCGCATGAAACAGGGAGACCAGTACCTCATCAAGTAGCGTGCCCTCCCACTCTATGCTACCAAAATGAACGGTGTTGGGCTTGGACTCGAGAAGCCGCTTCCCGGAAGGGGAACGAAACAGCCTATCGACCAGCTTAATGCTACCCGCACCCGAAACACGAACCACCGCGATGGCACCCGTGCCAGAGGGAGTAGAAATCGCACAAATCACCTCTTCTCGCATCATCTTACAACGCCCTATTTAAAAGCTCGTTTTACACCGCCATCCTTACATTGTTCATTCGCCTCGAATCGTCTTGAATTTCCCGTATCGTTAGTACCTCCTCCCAATCAGTACCTAAAGCTGCTCCCACCCAGGAACTCGCGCAACAGCGAGGTGGGCGGCAACTCCTCATCAGTGATGTGGTTAAAGTAGCTGAGGAACTTAAGCAAACGGTACGCCTCGGAGTACTCGGAGACAGTGCGGGGCACCTGCATCAAGATAGGCTCGGCATGTCGGCGTATGGCAGCCAACTCGTAGATCATGGCCGAGTTGAACATCACGTCAGCGTTCTCCTGATACGGGAAGATCCACTTGTCTTCGCCCCGGCGAACGCTACTCCACCGCGAAATGGTCTCTTGTGCCGAGTAGCCCCGGTAGCGGTAGTCACGCACCATACGACGGAGCAACCGGTTATCGGAAGCGGGGATCCAGTTGTGGTCGTCCAGCGAGATGGTGGTCAACGCGGATACGTACACCAAGAACTTCTTATCTGCAGGGATATGTCCAGTCAACTCGGGGTTCAACCCGTGAATTCCCTCAATGATAAGCACGCTGTTGTCACCCATCTTCAACATATTGCCCCGATACTCCCGCTTACCGGTCACGAAGTTGTAAAACGGCAGCTCGATCTCCTCGCCGCGCAGCAACGCGAGCATCTGCTTTTCGAATAGCTTAAGGTCGAGCGCGTAGAGTGATTCGTAATCCTTATCACCGTTCTTGTCGAGGGGTGTCTGATCGCGATTCACGAAATAGTCATCCAGTGAAATACCTATCGGCTTCAGCATGTTCACCAGCAGTTGAATCTCAAGCCGCTTCCTAAAGGTTGTTTTCCCGGATGAGGAGGGACCCGAGATAAACACCACCCTCACCCCCTCCTTGTACCCGCGGGTAATCTTTTCGGCGATCTCCGCGATCTGTTTGGACTGATACGCCTCAGCTACCTGGATCACGGTGGATATTTGGTCATCCTGAATCGCCCGGTTCAGGTCGCCCACGTTATCGAGCTTGCTGATCTTCAGGAACTGCAGGTGCTCCCGGTAAACATTAAGCAGCTTCTCTTGTTGAATCTCCGGTTCCAGTTCCACGGGATGATCCCGCCGGGGCACACGCAACAGGTACCCCCCGTTGTAGGGCTGTATATCAAACATGCTGATGTAACCGGTAGACGGGGTAAGGGAACTATAAAAGTAATCGATGTACCCATCAAGCTTATAATAACGGGAGTAGAGAAAATCAGAGGTCTCCAGCAACGTGGCCTTATCGTTCATGCCCCGTTCACGGAACAGCTCCACCACCTTCGTGGTCTCCTCCTCCACCTGCTCGAAAGGGAGATCGGCCTCCACGATCGCACACATCCGCTCACGGATAGCATCAAGATCCTTTACACCCACCTGCACGTCGGCCTCAATCTGGAAGTAGTAACCCTTGGAGACGGCATGCTCGATATAGACCTTGGCAGCGGGCAGCACGTCGTCCACCGCCTTGGCCAAGATGAAGCAGAGCGAGCGAACGTAGGTATTCATGGCCGACGTATCGCTCAAATCCACGAACTCCACGGTCTTGGGTCGATACACCCTGTAGGCGAGGGATTCGGTCCGGTTATTCACTTTCGCGTTCACGAATAAATAGGGGGATTCTACCCCGAAAAGATCAATCAGTTCCTCTAACGATGAACCAATCTTCACATCCTTGCTGGTGTTGGTGTTCACACAAGCAACACGCACAGTTTCAATCATATTCTCTTTTTAATGTTATTGGAAAGTGCTCAAGCAAGCTTGGCATTTCCCTTGGGCAAGCTTGGCATTTCTCTCGGCTTTAACTATATTTCAAGAATACAAGATGCGCCTCGGAAATGCTCAAGCAAGCTTGGCATTTCTCTCGGCTTTCGTTATATTTGCAGCTAATATACGATATTTATTGGTAATGGGCTACGGTTTATTTGATTTTCTGAGGCTACCGGTAGCACGTGGTTAAAACGGAGGAATAAACTATGAACGACTGGAAAAAGCGACTGGATATCGTCTACTCTACCAATCCCGACTACCATTACAAGGAGGAAGGAGATGAGGAAGAGGTGGTAACACCACCAAATGAGAAGCAACTCCTGCGGGTGAGCCTCGACAAGCGTAACCGGAAAGGGAAAGCCGTAACGCTCGTCACCGGCTTCATAGGGAGCGACGAAGACCTACAAGAACTGGGTAAGCTTCTGAAAACAAAATGTGGCGTGGGGGGATCGGCCAAGGAGGGGGAAATCCTGATACAGGGCGACCACCGCCAAAAAGTATTGACTATTTTACAAAAAGAGGGATATGTCAAAACACGGGTTAGCGGATAGGAACGGCCTCCACGTGATCAAAGCATCCGCGGGTTCGGGTAAAACGCACCGGCTGACGGGCGAATACCTGCATCTGCTCTTTGCTAAACCCAACAACCACCGCCATATCCTGGCCGTCACCTTCACGAACAAGGCGACCGACGAGATGAAGTCGCGTATCGTGGAAGAACTACACCGACTGGCATCAGGGGGTACATCTACTTTTTTAAACAATCTAACACAATCGTTCTCATTAAGTGAGGCGCAGGCACGGGGAAGGGCACGATCGATCCTAGAGACAATCCTTCACGACTACTCCGCCTTCTCGGTGAGTACCATCGACCGATTCTTTCAACAGACGCTGCGGGCTTTCACACGGGAGAGCGGGCTAACTGGGGGCTACGCCGTCGAGCTGGACGAGGAGTCGCTGCTCACGGAGGCCGTCGACTTGATGTTCGCCGAGTTGAACCAACCGGAAAACAAGAAGCTGTCTGAATGGCTCCTGCAGTTTATGCAGGCCAATATCGAGGAGGGGAAAAGCTGGAAAGTCGACCGCCAGGTGGTCACGCTGGGCATGCAACTGTTTAACGAGACCTACAAAACCCTATCGAAAAAAACGCAATGGACCATTGACAACAAGGAACAACTGGAAGGTTACCGGAAAGAACTCTACCGGATAGTAACAAGCTACGAGAGCAAGGTGAAAGAGGCGGGCAAAAAGGGGGTCGAACTAATCAAGGTGCATGGACTACAACCTTCCGACTTCAGGGGGGGAGCCCGCTCGCAATTTTACCGGTTTGAACGGTACGCCTCGGGAGAGATCCCCGATATAACGCCAACGTTCCTATCGTTCGCCGATAACTTGGAAGGGTGGTACACGAAAACAACCAATCCCGCGATCGTGGCAAACATCACGAAGGCCTACCACGGGGGCCTCAACGACGTGGTGAAAGAGATCATCTACCTTCACGAGAATAACGTACACTACAACAGTGCGATAAGTATCCTGCAAAATTTCTACACGCTGGGCATCCTCACCGACATTAAAAACCGATTGCAAGCGCTGCAACGGGAAAACAACGTCCTCTTACTCTCCGACACCACCGAGCTGCTTAACGAGATGATCGGGGAGGCCGACTCGCCCTTTATCTACGAAAAGACCGGAACCCGCGTCCAACACTACATGGTGGACGAGTTCCAGGATACCTCGCGTATGCAGTGGGAGAACTTCCGACCGCTGATCGACGAGAGCTTGGCATCGGGCAACTTTAACCTGATCGTGGGTGACGTGAAGCAGAGTATCTACCGGTTCAGGAACTCCGACTGGCGACTACTGGGGGAACAGGTCAACGTGGACTTCCAACCGGAAAGGATCCGGGAGCACCTACTGGATACCAACTGGAGGAGCGATGCGAACGTGGTGCGATTCAACAACGCCTTCTTCGCGAACGCGGCGCATCATATGCAGAACGACTTCAACAAAGCCGTGGAACCGCTTCTCGATGAAGTCCCAGAGAACAAGCAAATTGAAGACGCGTACGCCGATGTCATCCAGCAGGTAGCACCGAATAAGAGTGATCACGAGGGGCAGGTGAAGGTCACCTTTTTGAAAAACGACAAGGAGAGCGACTGGAAAGAGGAGGCAATGAAACGGTTACCCCTTGAACTGGAGGAGCTGCAAGAACAAGGGTTCACACTTAAAGATATTGCCATCGTGGTGCGGTGGAATAACGAGGCGGTACAGGTGGCCGAAACGCTGCTCGCCTACAAGGAACAACGCCCCGATTCACCCTACCGGTACGACATCATCTCCAACGAGGCGCTCTTGATTGGAAGTGCCCGAAGCGTGAAGGCGGTGATCGCGCTGCTGCGCCACTTCCAAAACCCGGGCGATGACACACGCCGCATGATGGCCCTGTACGAGTTTTACCGCTTCGTGCATCGAGCGACACCGGAAGAGGCATTGCTGAACTACCGGGAAAAACACCCAGGAGAGTTCCCTGAAGCCATCAGGAAGGATATCGAGCGACTCTACACCCTACCCTTCTACGATATGATCGAGCGTTTCTTCGCACTGACATCGGATGCGATCAGCGAGAAAGAGCACGCCTACGTGCAAGCCTTCCTGGACCTTCTCCTCCAATTCAAAACGGATGCGTCGGCCGATCGGAACAGCTTCCTAGAGTGGTGGGATGAGAAAGGCCACAAGAGGGCGCTCTTCTCACCGGAGGAACAAGACGCAATTCGGATCATCACCATCCACAAGGCAAAGGGACTCGGCTTCGGGGCAGTCATCTTGCCTTTCGTGAACTGGAGCGTGGATCATTCGCCGAACCATACCAACATCATCTGGTGTAAACCGGGTGCAGCCCCGTTCAACGCGATTCGGGCGCTCCCCCTCAAATATGGGAAAAGACTGGCAAACACTATATTTCGGGGAGATTACCTGGAGGAGAAACGGCTTACCTACATCGACAACCTGAACCTGCTCTACGTCGCTTTCACCCGGGCCAAACACCGTTTGATCGTCTTCGCCCCGACTCCCGTGAAACCGGAAACCATCAGCGACGTCTCCGACTTGCTATGGCGGAGCATAGATGAGGCGGCGCCCTTTCGCCTGGAGAAGGAGAGGAACAAGGAGTACGGAGACCCCGAAGGCTATGTGAGACATGAGGATATCACCCTCCACGAGGAACGCAACAACTTCCTGCTCCTTGCCGACCATTTCACACGAGGGGAGGAGGAGTCGCTGTTAGAATACGGGAGCGCAAACCAACGCGAACAGGAAGGCGTAAATGCGCCGCTTGACAAACTCCAACCTACCTCTCAGCCTAAGCCGGTAACCGCCCCCTGGTCAATGCCGGAACCTTCTAGCGCATCAGTAGCTCCCCGGATCAAGCATCCGGCAGGCACGGCAAGGTGGCACTCCACACCGTTCGACGAGCGGTTGAAGCTGCGCCTTGACTCAATTGGCTTTTTCAGCGATGATGGAAGCAGGGATTACGGCAAAACGATGCATGACATCATCAGCCACGTCAAGACCATCGCGGATATACCGTACGCCGTGGAAAGGAAGATCGCCGAAGGAGAGCTCCCGGAAAGTGAACGGGCAAACAAAGTGGAAGAGCTAACCTGCTCCCTTACAATCCCGGAGGTGGCCGACTGGTACACGGGGAAGTACACCGTGCTCAATGAAAATCAACTGATTCACCCGGGAGCGCGAATCAGTCGTCCCGACCGAGTGATGTTGGGCGAACAGGAGGTAATCGTAGCCGATTACAAGTTTGGGAAGTCGCAAGATCCCAAATACAACCGACAGGTCCGTCGATACGTCGACACCATCAAGGCGATGGGGCACCAACAGGTGAAGGGCTTTCTCTTCTACGTTGAGTTAGGCATTGTTGAGGAAGTGTTCCCCGGGTAATACATCAAGTAAACGGCTCAGACCATGGGCCTTCGCCCTGAAGACAAAAGACACACGAAACAGGTCAAAGTATAGACTTTTACTTTCGGGAGCTGAAAAACTCGTGAAAGAACAAGGCTTGATAGCGAATCGCACTGCTCCAATACTCCCAGTTATGCACCCCGGGACGACTAATGTAATCGTGCGGGATGTTCCGGTAGAGCAACTCTTTATGCAAGCGCTCGTTTACCTCATAAAAAAAGTCCCCCGTACCGCAATCGATAATGATCTTTAAAGTACCTGGAGTGAGTCGATGCAACTGCCCCATAACCGTGTGCTCATCCCATCTCTCGGGGTATTCACTCTGTTTTCCCAGCCGCTTCGCCATATCCCAATCATTAGGGAAAGGGCGGATATCCACACCGCCGCTCATGCTTCCGCATGCCCCAAAAACGTCTTGGTTACGAAAACCAAGGTACAATCCGCCATGTCCCCCCATGCTCAGCCCGGTGACGGCACGTCCCTCGCGGGAAGCCACCGTGCTGTAGGTTTGGTCTATCCAAGTGATGAGTTCACGGGCGACAAACGTTTCGTATTGAAACGACGGATCAATGGGACTATCCCAGTACCAGCTCCCGTACGCCCCGTCGGGACAGACGATGATCATCCCGTACTGGTCGGCCAGCTCCTTGACACGCGGCACCCTGCTAACCCAGCCATCGTACTTATCACTATAACCATGCAGAAGGTAGAGCACGGGATAAGCGGCCTCACCGTTGTAGGCATCCGGTTTAATCACGACCGCCTTAACGTGTTGGTTCATCTTGTCGCTGAACACGTTCACCGTATCTACCGTTGCCGATAACGCGCTGGTAAAGAAACCGCAAAGCAAAACGCCAATCATAGCCAATCGTCTCATAACATACTGTTTTTACATGTAAAAGGTCTATCGTTAAAACGGTACACCGTCGTAGCGGTACGCACCGAACAAGCTGTTTTCAAACGGCACGTTGTTAGAACAACGATTCGGGATCCAGGTGGTCGTGCTCAATATCGAGGAAGTACTTGTAAGTTCCCACCTTCAACTCGGAGCAGGCATCGTAATCGCACACGATGATGCCCCGTTGATGCATCTGCAGGGCGCTGATGGTCCACATCTGGTTAATGGAGCCTTCCACCGCGTGGTAGAGGGCGCGTGCCTTATGACTCCCGTTCACCAGGATAAGTACCTCCTTGGCACCGAGTATTGTGGCTACGCCGACCGTTAACGCGGTTTTGGGTACCTTATTCACGTCGTTATCAAAGAAGCGGGAGTTGGCAATCACCGTATCGGTGGTCAGCGTCTTAATTCGGGTACGCGAACTGAGCGAAGAACCCGGTTCGTTGAACGCGATGTGCCCATCCGTGCCAACACCCCCCATAAATAGATCGATACCTCCCGCGTCGATTATCGCCTGCTCGTATGCAGCGCACTCCGCTTCGAGGTCCTTAGCCATTCCGTTGGGGATATGGACATTCTCCTTTTTGATATCGATATGGTTAAAGAAGTTTTTCCACATGAAGGTGTGATAACTCTGGGGATGGTCGGCCGGCAAGCCGATATACTCGTCCATATTGAACGTGACAACGTTCTTGAACGATACCCGTCCTGCTTCATAATGCTTGATCAGCGCCTTGTACGTGGCCAGCGGGGATGAACCGGTAGGTAACCCAAGCTTGAACGGCTTCTCTGCCGTGGGGTTGGACTTGTTGATTTTTGAAACGATGTAGTTGGCTGCCCATTGCGCCATTTGCCCGGCATCGGGCTGAATAATAAGTCTCATATCACATATAGTTTAAAAAAGTTATTTGCCACTCTTTTTCAAGTCAAAACGACCAAATGTTCTTGACCCTGTTTTCACTTTTCGGGACTGATTACTTGCCACTCGTGTTAGGTACCACCTCCGCACCCGAGGTCAGCTTTTGCGCCATAACGCGCCCCATATCGCGCGCCTGCGCCTCGACTTGAGCAAGCATCCCTTGCTTCATGACCACCGGGTCGGCGACCACCTCGAATGGCTTCCCTTGCACGAAAGCACCAAAATGTCTGGCGGTAGCATCCGACCAGCAGAAGCTACCGAAGCAGCCGAAGAAACGGTTCTTGAGGAGCCGGTCTTCCAAAGCAGACACCAGACTTTCCACCAAGGGGTAGAGATTGCCGTTATAGGTAGGTGAACCAATGATTAGTCCCTTGTATTTAAACACGTCACGGAGGATGTCCGACTGATGACTTTTGGATACGTTGTGCATCGCGATCTCCTTCACACCATTGGCGGCCGCCGCCTCGGCGATCACCTCTGCCAGCCGCCCGGTGTTGCCATACATGCTGCCGTAAGCAATCACCAATCCCTCATCTGCATCGTACCGGCTCAGGCGGTCGTACATCGTCACCACTTTGGCGATATTCTCCGGGTTCGTCCACATGGGTCCGTGGGTTGGGCAGATGGCTTCGATTGCTATACCCGACACCTTTTGGAGCGCTTTCTGAACAGCCGACCCGTACTTGCCCACAATATTGGCGTAGTAACGGATCATCTCATCACGGTACCGCTCGATATAAAGTTGTGTATCCAGTATACCTCCATCCAGCGTGCCAAACGTGCCAAAAGCATCTCCCGTGAACAGCACCTTCTTCTCCTGCACATAGGTCATCATCGTCTCCGGCCAGTGCACCATGGGTGTCAGGAAAAACTTCAACCGGTTCTCACCAATACTGAGCTCCTCTTGATCTTCCACCGCGAACACGTTGTCCTCGATCCCGTAAAACCCGTTCAACATCTCGATGGTTCGCTTGTTGCCCACAATCTGAATATTGGGGTAGCGGGTAACCAGCCACTCGATCGCACCCGAATGGTCGGGCTCCATATGGTTCACCACGAGGTAATCGATTGGCTTATCGCCCAACACCGACTGAATGCGTCGGGAAAACTCGTTGACATAGCAGGTATCGACGGTGTCGACCAACACCGTTTTCTCATCCTCTATGATATAGGCATTATAAGAGACGCCTCGCGGCAACGGCCATAAATTCTCAAAAAGCACCTTAACACGGTCGTTTACACCCACGTAACAGATACCGTTTGAAACTTGAATCGCTTTCTGCATAAATGCTATTGTTATCTCTTTTTATTCTTTGACTTTGATTTTGATTTCGGCTGCTGTTTCGGTTGGAATAACTCCGACTGCTTTGGGGTCATCACCACCTCGGCCGGTCGCCTCAATGCATTCACTATCAACCATATTCCCCAAATGATAAAGGGAATGCTCAGCCACTGCCCCAGGATAAGCCCGGTGGTCTCGCGCATCAGGTTCTCCGACTCCACCTGCACGTTCTTCACGTACTCCACGAAGAAACGGAACAGGAAGATGATCAAGATGCCGACGCCGGTGATCAACCCCTTCCTATCCTTAGCATCGGTTTTGAAGTAGAGGTACATCGTGATGCCAAATACCAGCAGGTAAACCAGACCCTCGTAGATTTGGGTGGGATGTGACGGCTCCGAGTAAATGGGTTCCGCACCTTGCATCCAACGATAGGTATTGGTGATGAACCGGAAACCCCAAGGCAAATCGGTGGGGCCACCGTAAATCTCGTGGTTCATCAGGTTCCCAAACCGAATCATCGCCGCCGTGAAGCCGGTCGGCACCATCACCCTGTCGAATGTCCACAAGGTACTGAGCTTAGTCACCCTTCGCGAGTAGATCCAAACGGCAATGATAATGCCAATAACTCCCCCGTGGCTGGCCAATCCCCCTTCCCACACCTTGATCATCTCGAACGGATGCGCCAGGTAGTAGGCCGGCTCGTAGAAGAGACAGTGCCCCAATCGTGCACCCACGATAATCCCCACGATCATGTAGATAAAGAGCGAATCGAACCACTTCTCCAGGAGGTCCTCCTTTCTAAAGATCCGATGCACGATATAGACGGCCACGATAAGGCCGATGACCCAAAACAGGCCGTACCAACGGATTTCACGGCCAAACAGGGTGAAGAGCGTGGGATCCACGTTCCAGGTTACTGCGAGTAATGTATCCATGAGCGTTCTTTTTTTGCCAAAGATAGTAAAAAAGAAGCAAACTGTTTTACACCAGCTGCTTTATCCACGCCTCTTTTTCCCCGGGCAGAAGGTCCACCACCGGGATCTCGATCATGGTGTAGGCGCCCGGCCGTTGCTTACCGGCGGCTCGAGCGGCGACCACCATAACCTGAGCGGTGAGCGCAGGGTTATTGATGCGCATATCAAACGTGAAAAGTTGATTTGGCGTAATGCCCGAACTGCCTTTTCGCTCCAGCCGGACACCGTGTCCCATATCTTTCAACGCCGCCACATCTTCCACCTGGAAGACGCGGGTCTCGTCGTTCACGAAGTAAGCATCAGACTTGATGGCCTGGGCGACCGCATCGAAATCGTGTCCCTCGCACAACTCCACGTAAACCATCCTGCGGTGAACGCCTGCCCCCGTGGGAAGGGTCACCGAGAGCGCATCCTTCACCCCGTCAATTGCCTTCACGGCCACCGTGTGCCCCATGCTCATGCCGGGACCAAAGTTGGTGTAGGTGATACCCTGGGGAGCCATCGCCTCGAAAAGGGCACGAATCACCGAGTCACTCCCGGGATCCCACCCCGCGGATAGAATCGAAACCGCGCCACACCGCTTTGCCGTTTGGTCGAGCGAAGCACGCAGCGGAACGATCTGCCCATGTATATCGAACCCGTCCACCGTGTTAATCCCCAACTCCAGGCACTCTTGGGCATACGCCTCCACCTTTCGCGTGGGTACACACAAGATAGCGACATCCACCGACTTCAAGTGCGACACGTGGGGTACCACCTCGTACGTTTCCAGTTCAGCCGGAACGTTTGAGGCATCTCTGCGAACAATCCCCGCGATATCAAAATCGGGAGTTGCTTGCAACGCCTCCACGACGAACTTCCCTATATTGCCGTAGCCAACCACGGCAGCCCTTATTTTCCTTGACATATATCCCATGTTTTTTGTACGCTTCATGCAACTGCTTGACAACAAAGCACCCCATTCTATCCTCTTTGAGTTATTCACAAAAATAGGTAAAAAACTGCTTTTTACAAACGCACTGGATATTAAATCAAGGCAGCCATGGAGTTTACTTTAAAAAGTTAAAACCAATGTCTCCATAAAATGAGACATTGGTTTTAAAGTATCATCGTCATACTAGGGAACTATTATCCAACGTGTAACGACAGGCCCTTTCAAAGTTTTAAAGCATCACCATTACCTTAGAGAACTACATGAAAAAGGGAAAGTTCGCTATTATTTAACTATTTCAAACTGGTAAATCGGATCACCCAGGTAGTTTACAAAGGTCATTTTCATTCTACCCTTGCCGATCGATATAACGGAAAAGCCTTCGTCAGGAGAACAGAAGCGGGTATCGGGTCCTTTCACAGGTACCCGCCCCAACGAGGCTGAGCTGTTAACCACGTAGTTTACCTTGATACCCGGCTTTGTTAAATGTTGAAACGTGTGCGAATGCCCTGCTATATAGAGATCAACTCCATATTTTCTTAATAAGGGATCCAACTTCTCAATAAGGTCCTGCTCATCCACTCTTTTCTTCTCCGACACGTATATAGGATGATGCCCTATAACTATCTTGAATGTCACGGTTGAGTTTGCAAGCTGCTCCTCCAGCCACTGTAGCTGAGCGGTGCTATCCTGTTTAAATACATCGGCATACTTGTTGCCATCTTCGTAGTAATCGCTTATAAGGGGGGTGGTATCGATAAAAAACAGTTCTGCCGTGTCAAACTCGTCTATCTCATCGGGGTCGGGCTGAATAAGTTTTGTATAGTATCTGTCGAGCATAACCCAACGTCGCGAAATTCGCGTGTAATCTATCATCGCCTGCGTATTACCTCTATATTCATGGTTACCCAATATTGGGTACCACTCTACCATAAAATGAGGATGATCGTATATAAGTTCAAAATTGGTCATCCACAACGGGTCGTAAACGCTTTCTACCCCTGACCAGTGATGGGTATCGCCGGCAGAGACAAAAAACTCCGGTTCCGCCACCTCTACCATGCGCACCATAGCTTCTGCTACATCTTTTTGACGATAGTAACCATTTCGTCCCAAATCGCTGATCACGTAAAAGTTGTAGCCATCATCATACTCAACTTCGACCTCTATCCTTTCGCTCTGCGCGTATGTAAAAGTAAACACGCAGAGCAACAGGGTCAGAAGAGACACCTTTTTTATCTCAAATTTCCTCATACTACTATTTTTATCTTCACTTTTCGCATTTTGTTTACTGTTTGAACTTTCAGAGCGAAGACCTCGTAAACTCCTGCGGGGACACATCCTGCGAAGATTGCGTTAAAAAAGAAAAGCTGTTTGAAGCGTTAGCGAACTTTTGCGTTAAGCAAGACGAGCAAAAACGAACTTGTTCGTGTTATGCCGTTGCGAGCAAAAGTGCAGCGAAGCTGAGTTCTTTTCTTTTAGCAAGCGAGCAGAAGATGGGTCGCAGGATTTATGCCAGTCGAGCCTGAAAGCGATTAAACAGTTACATGCGAAAGTTCAGTTATCAAAATACCACCTTCACACCGGTATCGAAGCGGAAGTTGTAATACTCTGCCTGCATCGTATACTCTTTACTTCCCTGGTAGTACCGAAGTGGCTGGTTCAATATATTGTTCACGTTGGCAAAGATATGCAAATATTTGCCAGCACGCACGTTCAAGTTAAAGTCGAGATAGTTCACCGCGTCGTAATACCGGTCATAATAAGCCTCTTCACCAAGCTCATCAATAAAATCGGAAGCGTAATTATAGGAGAGGCGGGCCGAAAAGCGGGGATGGTCGTATCCAAGCGCAGTGTTGAAAGTGTGCTTGGGACTTCCCGGCATACTCAGCTTATCATTCTCGCGCCCCTCATAATTAAATTTCTTCACATCCGAGTAGTTAAAGGTATAGTTCGTGTAGATATTAAAGTGACGCAAAAAACCGGGCAGGAAACTCATAGGTTGTTGCATCGACACCTCAATGCCGAACAGATCGGCATCCCCCGCGTTGATGGGACGGAAATATTTGTCCCACGTGTGTCCCTCGTACACATAGTCGCGCAGACGCTCCTCCACGATAAAATCCCTGATATCCTTATAGAAAACTCCCGCGGAGAAGAGACCACCATTCAGGTAGTACTCTGCCATAACGTCGAAATTCATCGATTTTGTCGGCAACAGTTCCGGGTTACCGATCGAGATCTCATTATCCCTGAATTCCAACATCTTACGAGGTGTAAGGTCGATATATTTAGGACGCGCCAGCGTATTGGTCCAGGCAGCTTTCACCTTAAAATCATCGCTCACATCCCACTTGGCAATCAGCGAAGGCAGGAAGTTGATATACGAATCGTTTTCACCATCAATTTTTTTAATACTCTGCTTTTTATCCGGATCTGTCTGCCACGTATTGGCACTGTAGTTAGAGACTGTATGCTCTACGCGTAAGCCCAGCACAAGGTCCACCCTGTTGTACAGTCGCTGGTCGTAACGAATATAACCGGCGGCTATCCTCTCCTTGGCATCAAAATCGGCAAAATCGCTTTCAAGGTCTTTTTCACTTTCAAAATTGGCGTTTCCTTCAAGTTGCATAGCGCCAAAATGTTTTTTATCGGGAAAGTTTCCAAGCTTATACTTACCGGGCAGAAAGTTATCCCTCGTCATATCAGTCAGATGGGAACGAACCTCGCTATCGAAAGCATCTTCATACGCTTTCACGGGTTCATACACAAACAGATCCTCATCGTTACTCTTCGATTTGATTCTGGCTACCACACCAAAAGAGAAGCTGTTTTTCCAGTCGCCGTAACTGTTAATAGGAAACAGGAAATCTGTTTTAAAGGAGACATCTCTATCCTTTGTATATTGATACTCCTCGGTAAACTCATCGAACCCCATAGCCGAATAGTCATCAATATTGCTGCTAAAATCGCTTGCCATAGGCGTTCTCGGGTTGGAGAGGTCGTTTTTAAAAGAGACTTTTTTCGCGACATAGGTCAGGTACCTTTCGTTGGGACGCTCCTCGGAAGCTTGCGAGATATTGGCATCCCAGGTCATTTGCAGTTTATCGAAAAAGTGTTCGCCACCCAACGAAAAGGTGTATACCCGCTGATCTTCCAGTCGTGTATACCTCTCATCCTTCGTACCAAACTTCACCTGCCTCTCCACCTTTTTGGATTTAAAACCGTTGCCGTCGGGTTCAATATCCTTCAATCGCAGGCGAAAACGGTTCTCCCAGTCACGTCGCTTGTTGTACATCCCGCTAAGCACGATCTTATGATCGGGATTAAACTGATAATCAAAAGCGGCTGAATAACTCTGTCGCTCCCTGCTAACAAGGTATTGCCGAACCTGGTAGTCTGAAACATAGCTTTTGCCCTTATCATCTTTTTCCCATTCAAACTCTATATTATCCGACCCCAAGGGGTTATATTGATAAGAGGCAGCTAGCACCATACCCAGTTTATCGTTAAAAAACCGGTTCCCGTAGCTGAAACCCAAGTTCAACAGGGGCTTCTCCGAAATCAGGTTGTACCCGCTACCTCCCATGGCGGTAATGCGGCGGCCTGATGGTTGACTCTTCGTCACAAGGTTTACCGAACCCCCGATAGCATCCGCGTCCATATTGGCGGTTACCACCTTATTCACCTCGATAGTCTGAATCATATCGGCAGGTATAAGGTCAAGCTGTACCGAGCGCATCTCCGCTTCGGCCGAGGGGACACGTGTACCGTCTATGGTTACCGAGCTCAAATCGGGAGAGGTGCCGCGAACATGTCCAAAACGTGCCTCGCCCTGGTCGTACTGCACGCTGATACCGGGAATTCGCTTCAGTGCATCACCTATATTTGAGTCGGGAAAACGCGAAACCTGATCGGCCGATATAACATTAGCAATATTGATGCTGTTTTTCTGTTGCGACATCGCCTTGTATTGCGAATTCAAACCGGTAACTACTATCTCGTTGATTGATAAGCCCTCATCTAGCACGATATTATTTAACGCATTGGTCTCTCCATCTTTAATAGTTAGCCGCATATCCACCGGCGTGAATCCAACGTAAGATACCCTTACGGTATAAGCGCCATCCTTAAGCCCGGCGATTCTAAAAAAACCGTTCACATCAGAAACGGTACCGATACGGGTACCCTCAATTAAAATAGTGGCCCCGGGGAGCACGTAACCCATTTTGTCGACTACACGACCGGTAAGTGCGCCAGATGCAACATCGGAAACCGGATCGTTGAAGGCGAAAAGGGATTTTGTTGACAATGGGAGTAAAATAAGTAATAGCAGTAAAATTTTCTTCATAATTTAATGTAATAAGTTGATTTGCAGAATCTCAAAGTGATGAAATTAATTCCACAAAGAACTTACATTTTTATTACGAAGCGATTACTTTTTGATTAAGAAAATGTTACGGTTATCAAAAGGAGTAACTTACATTTTTCACGGACTCCTTTACCTTTAACATGCACTTCAACAACACATGTTTCGGTTTTTTATCGTCATCGAGGATATGGGAGAAAAGTATCTTAACAGCTATTTTACAAATATCTTCTACCGGTTGCGATATACAGGTAAGCGGGGGGTCAATATAATTCATGTAGGGGTTGTCATCGAAAGTGATCAGTGAAATAGCTTCCGGGATGCGCACGTTTTCCTCCTTGAGGGCTTTCAAGCAGCCCATGGCGATCATGTTGCTAAAAGCGAAAATCGCGGAGGGCCGCTTCCCCCGACTCAACAGCAGCTTCGTTTCCAAATAGCCATTCTGTTCGGTGAAAGCATCCCCCGTTACGGTGTAAGCATCAATTCCGGCATTCTTCATCGCATCTGCGAACCCTTTCACTCGCTGAATGTTAGGCATCGAATATCTAACGCCCTGAATGCACGCGATATCGGTATGCCCCTGCTCAATCAGGTATTTGGTTGCCGAATAGGCTCCATCGTAATTGTCAGAAGAGACATACGATAGACTGGTATCCTCAAAATAGCGGTCGATACATATTAACGGCAAGCCATTCTCCTGCACTTTAACCAGATGATCCCACTCCTCACCGCAAGGGACCACGATCATCCCGTCTAAACTCCTCGAAGTCAAGTGCGACAACTCGTTTTTTTCGTTTTCGACCTGGTCATCACTATCCCCTATAAGCGTGATGTACCCGTACTTTCGCACCTCGTTGTTTACAACGCTCGCGATCTCGGCAAAGAAGGGATTTTTCAAGGAGGGTACGATCAGCGCAATCGTTTTACTTTTCCCGATGCGAAGGTTCCTGGCAAACTCATTGGGAACGTACTTCAACTCGTCCGCTACCGACTTGATCTTCTCCCGCGTGGCTTTACTAATCCGGTACTTCTCCCCCTTCCCATTTAACACACGAGAGACCGTTGTAATGGAAAAACCGGTTATTTCGGCTATATCAACGATATTGGGTTTATGCTGCATGCTATTTTTTAAACAAAACTACCAGAAATTATTCGATTTACAGGCAAAAAGTCAACGGTTAACCTTGTTTAACGAAATCATACTGCTCAAACGATTGTTCTTTAATTTTTATGTTTTATATTCGCGTTGGTTGGCAAAAAAAAGTTGCCGTTCCATTTTAGGAACTCTTTTAAGAACGTATCGCCATGATGAAAAGCAAAATGTATTGGCTACCCCTTATACTTCTGGTGGCTTTAGCCAATTGCACTTCCAAAGAGCGACAAAGCGAGCAACCCGCTTCGGGTGAACTAAAGGTTATCTTTGAAACAGACATAGGAAACGATATTGATGATGCCCTGGCACTCGACATGCTTTACAAGTACCTGGATGCTGGCGATATAGAGTTGTTGGCAATCATGATCAACAAGGAGGGCGCGCAGCCCCCGGAATTCACGGACATCATGAATAGCTGGTATGGCTACCCGGATATTCCCATCGGGATTATCCATAACGGTGTGGAATGTGAACATGATGCCACGAATTACACCCAATGCGTGTCAGTCATGGAAAATGCGAATGGGGAACCTAAGTTTCAACGCTCCCTGAACGACTATACCACTTTACCGGAAGCTCACCTTTTATACCGTGAACTATTGGCTCAACAGCCGGACCACTCCGTGACCATCGTTTCAGTGGGTTTTTCAACCAACCTGGCTCGTTTGCTCGATACACCCGCGGATGAATTTTCGAAGCTCACGGGGCAAGAGCTGGTCGCACGAAAAGTAAAGCTGCTGTGTACCATGGCTGGCTGCTTCAATAACCCGGAGTGGTTTGAGTACAACGTGGTAAAAGATATTCCAGCGGCCAAAAAGGTTTTCTCGGAGTGGCCCACCGTGCTTGTCACATCACCGTTTGAAGTGGGTATGGCCATCCACTACCCGGGGAGCAGCATCGAAAATGATTTCACATGGGCAGTTGAGCACCCGCTGGTTGAAGCCTACAAATGTTACCAAGAGATGCCTTACGATCGACCCACTTGGGATTTGACTTCGGTTTTGTACGCGGTTGAAGGTCCCTCCTACTTCAACGTTTCCGGCCCTGGTAAAATCGAGGTATCCGATCAAGGTACGACCTTGTTCACACCTGAAGGGAACGGGAATCGGTATTACCTTTCGGTGGATTCCTTGCAAGCTGAACAAATCAAGCAACGTTTCATTCAGCTAATCACCAAACAGCCCGCTCATTTCAAGTAGTATAACCCTGTAAAATTGAATTATTTACACCATCACGATATGCAGAAAAAAATAGTTGTCATTGGCAGTTCGAACACCGACTTGATCGGGAAAGTAAAAGAGTTCCCCAAGGCGGGGGAAACCATCATGGGGGTTTCGTACCTTCAAGTAAATGGAGGCAAAGGGGCCAACCAAGCGTTAGCGGCACACCGACTGGGTGGGGACGTGAAGTTTATCGCCAGCGTGGGAAACGATTCCAACGGATTGAACTCACTCAAGTATTACAGGGAAGAAGGACTAGACGCCACCCTCTCTTTTGTTACCGATGAGGCTCCGTCCGGGGTTGCACTCATCTGGGTAAACGAAAAGGGAGAGAATAGCATCGTGGTGATACCGGGAGCTAATGGAATGCTTTCACCCCAATGCATTCATAGCATTAAAGATGAAGTGCTGAAGGCTGACTTGATTGTCATGCAGATGGAAATCCCTTACGAAACGGTAAAAACAGTGTGCGATATAGCCCACGAAAACGATAAGAAGGTGCTACTTAACGTGGCTCCCGCGAGCAAGTTAGACCAGGAGATCATCCAAAAAATCGACATCCTGGTGGTAAACGAAACGGAAGCGGAAACGATTTCCGGGGAAAAAATGGACGAGATCGGGGAGGAGGCGGTCGTGGATGTCTTGTTGTCCATGGGGGCAAAAACCGTAGTACTAACCTTAGGGAAACGGGGGTCCGTAATTAAAACCGGCGAGATGTACAAACATTTCCCTGCCTTTAATGTCCAGGCGGTCGACACTACCGCCGCGGGCGACACCTATTGTGGTGCGTTAGCCGCGGAGTGGGCCAGGGGGAGCGACTGGGATGAAGTTATCCGGTTCGCGACAGCCGCCGCGGCTATCTGCGTCACGAAGATGGGTGCACAACCATCAATACCTACCGAGCAGGAGGTACGTTCTTTTTTAAAACAAACTATCTAATATATATTGAACAATCTAAACTTGTAACCGTATGTTTATTGTAAGTAATTATCTGTTAGCAGTGATCTTATGCGTGGTCACCATGATCTGTTGGGGTTCTTGGGGTAACACGCAAAAACTGGCCGCGAAAACGTGGCGATATGAACTGTTTTATTGGGATTACGTGATCGGTATCGTACTCCTCGCCCTCCTGTTTGGTTTCACGCTCGGCAGCGTGGGCGATCAAGGACGGAGCTTTATAGCCGACATTTCGCAAGTAAGCTCCAAAAACTTCTGGAGCGCCTTCACGGGAGGCATTATTTTCAACGCGTCCAACATTTTGCTATCGGCCTCTATCTCAATGGCAGGAATGGCGGTGGCTTTCCCCGTGGGAGTGGGACTGGCCCTCGTATTGGGCGTGTTTATCAACTACTTCGGTGCTCCACAAGGCGATCCCGTTATCTTGTTCACAGGGGTTGCCTTGGTTGTTATTGCCGTTGTGTTAAATGGCATTGCTTCAGGAAAAATGAGCAAGGGGACAGAAGAGGGAAAAACCAAGAAGAAAGGGATCATCGTGGCTATTTGTGCCGGATTCTTGATGTCGTTCTTCTACCGTTTTGTGGCAGCCGCAATGGACTTGAGCAATTTTGAAAATCCCACTGCCGGTATGCTCACACCTTATGGAGCATTCTTTATCTTCTCGTTGGGAATCCTGGGGAGTAACTTTATCTTCAACACGATTGCCATGAAAAAACCGTTCGTCGGGGAACCGGTCACCTACGCCGAATACTTCAAAGGAAAGCCTAAAACGCACCTGGTGGGTATACTCGGGGGTATCATCTGGGGAATCGGTACCTCCTTTAGCTATATCGCCGCGGGAAAAGCCGGGCCTGCAATCTCGTACGCGCTTGGCCAAGGAGCACCCATGATTGCCGCGTTATGGGGCGTATTTATCTGGAAAGAGTTCAAGGGAGCCCCCAAAACGGTCAACTACTTGCTCACATTCATGTTTATACTGTTTATCGCGGGACTTTCATTCATCGTTGCCGCCGGGGGAAATTAGTCGTATGAAACCGACATGATTAAAATAATCATTAATCATCCTTGAGAACTATTTCGTTAAGCCAAACGAGCAGAGGACAAGTTCACTTGGAATATGCCGTGGCGAGAAATAGTCTAACTTTAGTGAATGATTAAAGCGAGTTCCATACGATACATTTGAACTATTGCGATAAGAGAGCGCAGAGAAAAAACCTGTTTTTGATATGCCGAACGTAGCAATAGTCTAACTTTAGTGAAAATAATAGTTTTAATCGTATGAAACGAGCATGTAAAAGATTACAATAATCACATGGAAAAGAGCATCTTAGTTTTAATTTTACTATTGTTTCAGATGACTTCCTTTTGCCAAGATTTCCCCCGTATCAACGAGGTGGACCGGCTTAGCCGCCTAAATCCACCAACCGGGAAAATTCGGATGGTGCTGGATACCGACACCTACAACGAGGTGGACGATCAGTTCGCGTTGGCTTACGCGCTGCTTTCTCCTGAAAAATTGAAGGTGGAAGCTGTTTACGCGGCACCATTCCACAACTCTCGTTCCGAAGGTCCCGCCGACGGGATGGAGAAAAGTTACCAGGAGATCCTCCGCCTGCTGGAGTTCATGAACGTACCTTCCGAGGGATTCGTCTACAGGGGGTCGACCGGTTACCTGCAAGACATCAAGCAGCCTATTCGGAGTGAGGCGGCTCTTGACCTTGTGTCTAAGGCGTTAGCGAGCTCACCCGAAGAGCCGCTCTACGTGGTTACCATCGGATGCATTACCAATATCGCATCGGCCATCCTCATCGAACCAGGCATTATCAACAATATCGTGGTGGTCTGGTTAGGGGGTAACGGTCTCGACTGGCCCACGCAGAGGGAGTTCAATCTGATGCAGGACGTGCTGGCCGCCCAAGTAGTACTGAATTCCGGAGTACCATTGGTGATAACCCCCTGCCGCCCGGTCGTATCGCATTTTCATACTACCCTGCCCGAGCTGGCGCACTACCTGAAAGGCAAGAACTCCTTATCCAATTACCTCTACGAGATCGTGGCCGGGTATAACGCGCAAAACCTGGATGCCTGGTCAAAAGAGATATGGGACGTGGTGGCCATCGCTTGGTTGGTCAACCCCGCGTGGGTGCCAACAAACTTGGTGCATAGTCCTATACTCACCGATCAGGTGACGTATAGCAAAGACAGCGCACGCCATTTTATCAGAATGGCCACCTCTTTGAACAGGGACGCCATTTTCAGGGACCTGTTTGCGAAATTAACAGCGGATAAGTAATAAGTAACCGGCAAAGCAAGGGAGCTAACTTTTCGCTTGCACCTCAGTGGATGACACATCGTCAACGGATAGCTGTTTATCGCTGATTAAGATATCGGTTTCGTTGTCACCATCGCTGCCACCTTCAACGACGGCATCAGTATCAGCATCAACCGCTTCCTCTTCCTCCCAGAAAGGAAGCGGTTTTTGTGGCCCCTGTTTGCGATAAATAATCGCGAGGAGGAAGCCGCTAATAGCACCCGAGAGATGCCCCTCCCAGGAGATGGTTGCATCGATCCACTCAGAGAACGGGAAGATGCTCCATATCGTGCTACCATAGATAAAGGCAACCACCAACGAAACGGCTACCAGCGGGATGTACTTGCGAAGTAAACCGCTAAAAAAGAGGAAGAACAACAGCGCGAAGACCAACCCGCTCGCGCCCACGTGATACACGCCACGGCCAATGCCCCAAGTCAGCAAACCACTCATGAGCCACATGTACAGAAATGCGCGGAATGCGATCTTGCTGTAAAAGTAGAAGAGAAACCAGGTGAGGATAAGTAAGGGAAGCGTATTGGACCAGACGTGAGAGAGCGACGAGTGAATAAAGGGGGAGAACAAAATGCCCTTTAACCCGCTCAACTCCCGCGGCATGATGCCCCACCGCGATAGACTCTCCCCAAGAACATTAGACTGATCCACCACAAACGCTACCCAGACCAGCGCTACCCAAACGAAAGAGGGCAAAAACGCCAGCCACGCACGCTTCTTTTCAAAAAAGGGCCCCAAGGGAGGCTTCATACCATTGCTATCCATTGCAAGCTTCTTTAAATTCCATTCAAAGACCCACCTATCGCGAAAATACAAACAAATTCATTTCCACGGAGAGGAATTCCGTGTGAAAGCGGTCGATAACGTAAGATGAGGCAAAATGGGAAGAACAATGAGGGAACTTGAGAATCAAGACAATCGGGATCCAAAACGGTCAAGCCACTAATTTTGATCATTTTTTTATTTGTGAAGTAACTTTTATTGACTATCTTTCGAAAGTATTCTATAGAAACCAACCTTCTAATTTACCCGGCGATGAGCTATCTGAAATTCGACAAAGATCAAATGATAAACCTCGAGTACTCCCTATACCGAAACGTACTGAGGACTAACCGCAAGGGAGCGTATCAAAACACTTCCATATCGGGCTGCAACACCACCAAGTACCAAGGGCTTTTGGTGATGCCCGTGCCATACCTGGACGACGAGAACCACCTTATCCTCTCTTCGTTCGACGAAACGGTGATTCAACGTGGGGCAGAATTCAACCTCGGCATCCATCGCTACTCGGGAGGTGAATATAGCCCAAAAGGACACAAATACATCCGCGAGTTTAACTGCGATAGCGTGCCGAAAACCATCTACCGGGTGGGTGGCGTGATCTTATCAAAAGAGATCATGTTCTCCTCCAGGGAAAACCGGCTGATGATACGGTATATCCTGATGGACGCTCACTCGCCCACGACCATCCGTTTTAAGCCGTTCCTTGCCTTCCGCCAGTCATCCCAACTCACCCAGGAAAACGACCAGGTAGATAGATCCTACCGGGAGGTGGAAAACGGCATTAGCACCTGCATGTACTTCGGCTACCCAGAACTGTTCATGCAGTTCAATAAGAAGCCGGAGTTCGTCTACTACCCTGACTGGTATCGCAACATCGAATACCTGCAAGACCTCCAGCGGGGCGACACCTACACCGAGGACCTCTACGTGCCGGGTTACTTCGAGATGCCCATCGAAAAAGGCGAAGAGATCCTCTTCTCGGCTGGAGACATCCTGGTAGATACCTCGACCCTCGCCGATGAGTTTAATTTCGAAATAGAAAAGCGGACACCCCGCTCCAGTTTCTACAACTGCTTGAAGAACTCGAGCCATCAGTTTTACTACATCCCTACTCAGGATGAGTGCTATCTCCTGGCTGGGTACCCGTGGTTCAAGGTGCGTGCACGTGACCAATTCATTGCCCTACCGGGCTGTACGATCGCGGTGGACAAACCAAACGATTTCGAGCGGATCATGGACAGCGCCATCCCCCACCTGCATGACTTCATGGCCGATAAACCCTCCAAGGGTTACCTCAAGCAGGTGGAAGACCCCGACGTGCTGCTATGGGTAACATGGGCACTCCAACAGTATTGGAAAGAACGAAAAGAGGAGTTCAACAAGAAATACCCCGCCTTCTTATACGAGGTAATCGAGTATATCACCGGGGGCAAACACCCCAACCTGGTGATGGATAGCGACAACGGATTACTATTGACCTACGGGCGCGATGTAGCGGTCAGCTGGATGAACTCCACGATAGACGACAAGCCGATCAACCCGAGGACGGGGTACCTGGTAGAATTTAACGCGCTGTGGTATAACGCACTCAAGTTCGCTCAAGAAGTGGCCACCGAGGCGGGCGAGGAAAAGCTTGCCGAAGAATTTGAAAAACGAGCCCGGCTCGTCGGCAACTCATTCAAGGAGACCTTCCTGAACGAGGCGGGCTACCTCTACGACTACGTGGACGGCACCTTTAAAGACCTAGATGTGCGACCTAACATGATTTTCGCCGTATCGCTCCCTTACACTCCGCTGGAGAGAGGCCAAAAAAAAGCAGTCCTCGACTTCATCACGAAAGAGTTGTTCACACCTCGCGGACTTCGCACCGTGACCCCGAAAAGTGAGAAGTTTCATCCCCGGTATGCCGGCAACGAGCAGGAGAAAAAAGTCGCCTACTTCAATGGGATGGCTTTCCCCTGGCTACTGGGAGCCTATATTGAGGCGTACTTGAACGTGTTTCAAATGAGTGGCCTATCTTTAGTCGACCGGATCATGGTGGAGATGGAGGGACAAATGCAGAACGACTGTATTGGGACCCTTTCGGAGTTCTACGACCCCAACCCGCCGTTCATCGCACACGGTGCTTACTCGTTTGCCATGAGCGTTGGTGAATTACTAAGGGCGAAACATGTTATGAGATCCTATAAAGAAAAATTGGAACATCATTTAATTACGAACGCATGAGAGCACTAATGTTTGGTTGGGAATTCCCGCCACATATCTTGGGAGGACTGGGAACCGCGAGCTATGGAATGACTAAGGGCATGGCCAAACAGGAGGATTTGGAACTTATTTTCGTGATCCCCAAGCCTTCAGGTGACGAAGACCAGAGTTTCATGAAAATCATCGGGGCCAATAACACGCCCATCGTCTGGCGCGACGTGGCACCGGAAACGGTGAAATCGAGGTTCGAAAAGTACATGGACCCCAACGAGTACTACCGCCTAAGGGACAATATCTACGCCGACTTTAACTACATGCACACCAACGATATGGGGTGTATCGAGTTCTCGGGTAGATACCCGCAGAACATCCTGGAGGAGACCAACAACTACTCCATCGTGGCGGGGGTAATCGCACGCGCGTACGACTTCGACGTGATCCATGCGCACGACTGGCTAACGTATCCGGCGGGGCTTCACGCGAAGAGTGTATCGGGTAAGCCGGTAGTCATTCACGTGCACGCCACCGAATTCGACCGTAGCCGGGGAAAACCGAATCCCACCGTGTACGGGATTGAAAAAAACGGGATGGACAACTGCGACCACATCATTTGCGTGAGCGAGCATACGCGACGTATCGTGATCGAGAACTACCATCAACCACACTGGAAGGTAACCGCCGTGCACAACGCGGTGGAGCCGCTCAGCCCCGATATCGAAGCGATCGAGCGCATCTCAGGAGTACCCGAAAAAGTGGTCACCTTCTTGGGACGCATCACCATGCAAAAGGGACCCGAGTTTTTCGTGGATGCAGCGACACAAGTGATCCGGAAAACAGACCATATCCGGTTCGTGATGGCAGGCAGCGGTGATATGATGGATGAGATGATCGCGCTGGTGGCCGACCGGGGTATAGCACACAAATTCCACTTCACCGGCTTCCTCCGTGGAAAACAGGTGTACGAGTTACTCAAATCGAGTGACGTCTACGTCATGCCCTCGGTGTCGGAGCCCTTTGGTATCTCGCCCCTCGAAGCGATGCAATGCAACGTGCCAAGTATTATCTCCTACCAGTCGGGCTGCTCGGAGATCCTGACCAACGTGATTAAAACCGACTATTGGGACGTGGATTCGATGGCCGATGCTATCTATTCCATATGCACCTACCCCGCCATGGCCGAACACCTGAAGGTGGAGGGTAAACGAGAGGTGGACAACATCAAGTGGGAAGATGCCGGGCTAAAAATCCGGAAAATATATGATAGTCTTGTTTCATGACCGATACAAATAAAATAGTCGTATGAAACCGACATGATTAAAATAATCATTAATCATCCTTGAGAATGATTATTTTAAACATCAAAGGTTCCATACACCGAAACAAAAAAAATATAATAGTCGTATGAAAAATATTTGCTTTTACTTTCAAGTACACCAACCCTTTCGACTGAAAAGGTACCGTTTTTTCAACATTGGTAATGATCACTACTACTATGATGATTTCGCCAACGAGGAGATTTTGCAACAGATAGCTGCCCGCTCCTTTATACCGGCTAACCAAATGTTGCTCGACCTGATTAATCAGCATAAGGGGAAGTTCAAGGTAGCCTTCTCCATTTCGGGGGTTGCACTGGAACAGATGGAGATTTACACCCCCGAGGTAATTGATGGTTTCCGGGAGTTGAGTAAAACCGGGCAGGTTGAATTCCTGGCTGAGACCTACGCTCACTCGCTAGCCAGCCTCTTCGATCCGGAAGAGTTCCAGGTACAGGTCAGGCACCACGCCAATCGCATCGAGATGCTGTTCGGTCAGAAACCGACCGTGTTCCGCAACACGGAGCTCATCTACTCCGACGATATTGCCGAGGCCGTGTTCAATATGGGGTTCACGAAGATGATTACCGAGGGAGCCAAGCATGTTCTTGGGTGGAAAAGCCCCAACTACGTTTACCAGGCCGAAAACAGTCCGAAACTGAAATTGCTGCTCAAAAACAGCCGCTTTAGCGACGACATCGCCTACCGATTCTCGAACTACGGCTGGAGCGAGTACCCCCTCACCGCAGATAAGTACATTTCATGGATCGCGGCTACCCCGAAGGAGGAACAGGTGATTAACCTCTTTATGAATTACGAGACGTTCGGTAACCTGCAACCGGCCCACAGCGGCATCTTCGAGTTCATGAAGGCACTGCCCAAGTTCGCGGCCGAAAAGGGAATCGGGTTTGTCACCCCCTCAGAAGCGTTGGACAAGCTGAAACCGATTGGTACCCTAAGCGTGCCGAATACCATCTCATGGGCAGACGAAGAGCGCGACGTGAGCGCGTGGTTGGGGAACGAGTTGCAAAAAAGCGCGCTAAACGCCCTCTACGAAGTGGGTGAACGGGTGCGCCTCTGCACCGATAGGCGGCTCAAACAGGACTGGATTTACTTGCAAACCAGCGACCACTTCCACTACATGTCTACCAAGCATTTCGGGAGTGGCGAAAGCCAGTTTAGCCCCTACATGTCGCCTTACGATGCGTTTAACAACTACATGAACGTGCTGAGTGACTTTATCGTCCGGGTAAAAGCACAGTATCCCGACACGGTAGGCAACGAGGAACTCAACGCGTTGCTGACTACCATCCACAACCAGGAGATGGAGATCAAGAAGCTGCAAACAAAGCTAAAAACAGTGTTAAGCATCAACGAGGAACAGCTGGTCGAGAAGTCGACGAAAAAAGAACCGGTAAAAAAGGAACCAGCCAAAAAAGAGCCAATAAAAAAAGAAACGACAAAAAAAGAACCGCCAACCAAATAGTGTAACGGTTCACGGCCTATTTACCAGCTAACAACCTCGTTGTAATTACTTTACAAAACCTATCGACCCCGCTTGACAGTTACGATCAGACGGGGTCGATGGTTCGTAATCACTTCTTATTTCGCGTAACTCACGGCACGCGTTTCGCGAATCACCGTGATCTTCACCTGACCGGGATAGGTCATCTCGGTCTGAATCTCCCGAGCGATTTCCGCCGAAAGCTTCTCGGTATCCTTATCGTCGATCTTATCGGCCCCCACGATTACGCGGAGCTCTCGACCCGCCTGTATCGCGTAAGTCTTCACCACACCGGGATAAGATAAGGCCAGCTGCTCCAGATCGTTCAACCGTTTGATATACGCCTCCACGATCTCTCGCCGTGCTCCCGGGCGGGCACCCGAGATGGCGTCGCACACTTGCACGATAGGCGCCATAAGGGTGGTCATCTCCACCTCGTCGTGGTGCGCACCGATGGCGTTGCAGATATCCGGTTTCTCCTTGTACTTCTCCGCCAGCTTCATCCCCAGGATCGCGTGCGGCAATTCCGGCTCGTCGTCTGGCACCTTACCGATATCGTGTAACAGTCCTGCACGCTTTGCCCTCTTGGGGTTCAATCCCAGCTCCGCGGCCATGATCGCGCATAGGTTGGCCGTTTCCCGGGAGTGCTGCAACAGGTTCTGGCCGTACGAAGAGCGGTACTTCATCTTCCCCACCATCCGGATCAGTTCCGGGTGCAGGCCATGAATCCCCAAGTCGATCATGGTTCGTTTCCCGGTCTCCACGATCTCCTCCTCGATCTGATTCTTCACCTTCGACACTACCTCCTCGATGCGAGCAGGGTGTATACGGCCATCGGCCACCAACTGGTGGAGTGAAAGGCGGGCTATCTCTCGCCGTACCGGGTCAAATCCCGACAAAACGATGGCCTCAGGAGTATCGTCTACGACAATCTCCACGCCCGTAGCCGCCTCCAACGCCCTGATATTACGCCCCTCGCGGCCAATGATACGTCCTTTTACCTCGTCGGAATCGATGTGAAACACCGTAACCGCATTCTCGATAGAGGTCTCGGTCGCCACCCGCTGAATCGCTTGGACGACAATCCGCTTCGCCTCCTTGTTTGCAGAGAGGCGGGCATCCTCCATGATATCGTTGACGTATGACTGGGCATCAGCCTTAGCCTCCTCCTTTAACGACTCCACGAGTCGCTCTTTCGCCTCATCAGCAGAAAGCCCGGAAATGGTTTCCAGCCTTTCGACCGACTGCCGGTGCACCCGCTCCAGCTCTGCTCCCTTCTTATCCAGAAACTCTTGCTGGTTCATCAAGTTGACCCGTACCTCCTCCACTTCGGCGTTCTTTTTGTTCAACTCTTCTTGCCGCTGGTTTAGGGTCATCTCTCTCTGCTTCAGCCTGTTCTCATTGTTTTGAAGCTTCGCGGCACGTGCGTTGGCCTGCTTCTCCGCTTCGGTCTTCATGGCTAAGGCTTCCTCCTTCGCCTCCAACAGGATCTTCTTTTTTATCACTTCAGCATCCTTTTCCGCATCGCTCAAAATGTTTTGGGCGCGGGAATTGGCCATCTTACCGGTCACGTACCAGGCAATCAATGCACCGACAAGTAAACCGATAATTCCTATCACTATTTCCATATCGCTTATTATTAAATTAAAATGGTTTACACCCTCTCCCTGCAGCGAATCGCACCCCGATACGCGTTATACCCGGGGGAGGATATTACCTTTGATTCCAAAAAAAATCGCACTCGATTGCCTGCATCGCTTTCCATGCAAAACAAAAGGTGCGTTCACGTTAAGAGCTACGCTTTGGGCTATCAAAGCGTTATCTCTTTAGATAATCATCCAACTCACTAATTAATGAATCGATCTTATCTTCGAAGGGTTTCGTGTTATTCTTATCTTCCAGAGTAAAATTCTCTGCCACTGCCTGAATGGCCGTCATGGCCAAAAAGTCCTGTGTCGTTAAGGGTGAGCTAGCCCCCCCATATCTAACCCGGTATTGGTTGATCTTTATGTTTATTCTCTTGGCGGCTTCTCGAAAGGCCTGCTCTTCAGACCTCTTGATATTTAACGGATATTCTCGATCAGCTACCTTTAACCTCAATAAAAATTCCTCGTCGCCCATCACATAAATTCCTAAACCTTCACGTCAATAAATTTATGCATTTATCTACTTCCCGCACCAATTTCGACAGTTTATCCCTAGCTACCTCCACGTCGACCGATGCCGCCGTGATGGTCCTGGCAGTCTTTAAACCATCGTATTTCGCTTTCAACCGGCGCAAGTCGCTCACCGCCGCGTCGACCTGTTTCTGCTTCGATTGAATCTCCGATTTTAACCGGTCATTCTCATCTTTCAGGGAGTCGCATAAAAACATCACTTGCTTCACACGCACTTCCAAATCGACAAGCAGTTTATCATGTTCCTCGGCCATATGAAAACAAAAATCCACGCAAATATACGGATTGCATGAGACTTTCACAAATTTATTCCCCGTTTTTTGTCTATTTTTGCAGAATATGGATTTACGGAACATTGCACTGAGCGAAGAGATAAAACGGGCATGCCCCGTTCTACACGTGGCCGCGGTTGGTTGTGAAGTGGCCAACTCCCCCTACAGTGCCGAACTGTGGGAGGAGATCAACGCATTTACCACGCGCTTCACCAGTAGCTACACGATGGAAAAGATTAAAAAACGGCCACCCATCCACGCGACCCGGCAGGTCTACAAAACGCTGGGCAAAGATCCCAACCGGTACCGGCCGGCCGGGGAGGCCCTGTGCAGGCGCATCCTCAAAGGGCAGCCGCTCTACCGGATAAATACCCTGGTAGACCTGATTAACCTGCTCTCCTTGAAAACCGGCTACTCCATCGGCGGATTTGATGATGATACCATCCAGGGCGGCTTAACCCTTGGCGTGGGCAAGGCGGGCGAACGATTCGAAGCGATTGGCCGGGGCCTCCTAAATATCGAGGGACTACCGGTCTACCGCGATGCGGTGGGTAGTATTGGCACACCCACGAGCGATGAAGAGCGCACGAAAATTACTGCCCGCACCACCCGCTTGCTGATGCTTATCAACGGTTACTCGGGTAGGGAAGGATTGATAGAAGCCGTGGACGATGCAACGAGACTCCTGCAGAAATACGCTTGGGCAAAGGATGTGCAGGTGAAGCTGGTGAGCGAACGAGCAAACGGGTGAATGAATGAACGAGTGAATGAGAGACAAACCGAGCGGCTGGGCAGCCAGGCGAGTAAGCCGCTAAATAGCTGAGTACCAGGTATCCGATCAGCTAAAGCGTTTGTAAGCCTCAATTCTTGGGCAGCCGTATCCGGAACGTGGTTCCTTTGCCAGGTTCCGACCGCCTCACAAAGATCTTGCCGGCATGGTTCTCCTCCACGATCCGCTTCACCAGAGAGAGCCCCAGTCCCCACCCTCTCTCCTTGGTAGTGTAGCCAGGCAAGAAAATCGCTTTGAAGTGCGATTTCAATAGCCCTTTCCCGGTATCAGCCACATCTAAAAAAACAAACCGTCCCTTTTCTGAGATCGTGTAGGTGATAACTCCCTGTCCCTGCATGGCGTCCACCCCATTTTTGGTAAGGTTTTCGATGACCCAGTCAAAAAGCGGTCCGTTTAGGTTAACCATCACCGGGCCCGAGGGTAACTCCAAGTCAAAGGTCACCTCTTTGGTAACCCGTTGCTCCATGTAGCTTATCGCGTTTCGAAGTGCTTCCCGCAGGTCAGTTCTGCCCAATCCCGAAACAGAACCAATTTTCGAGAAACGCTCTGCGATCATCTGCAGCCGATCCACATCCTTATCGATCTCTGACAGCAATACCGGGTCCACCTCCTTAAGTTTCAGGTACTCCAGCCACGCCATCAGCGATGAAATAGGCGTTCCCAACTGATGGGCCGTCTCTTTCGATAGTCCCACCCAGACCCGGTTCTGCTCCGCACGACGAGAACGGTTGAGCGCAAGGAACGCAAGGGCAACGAACAGGGTAATGACCAGCAACTGAAGGTAAGGAAATCGTTGTAACTTCTTGAGCAGAAGAGAGTCATCGTAGTAGAGCAGTTGGTTCATCCCCTGCAACTCGATGGGTTGGTGCTTCCGCTCGAACCGTGTCATCTCCCGTATCAAGAAGGCTTCCGCATCCCCTTCAGGAACTTTCAGGTTGCGCGATGATACCACCTCCCCGCTCGTTTTATCGTACAGGATCAAGGGGATGGTCCTATTCCCCTCCAGCACGCGGAGCACCAACGACATATCCATATCACCATCATCCGCCATCGATTCTGACACCAAGGTTTCCGTAGCCAGCGCCCACACCTCCATCTTCTCCCGCTCCTCTATCGCCAAATTGCTCACCAAGCGATTCGACAAAAGCAACGATAATAGCGCTACCAGCAGCGCCAGGCTGACGAACAGGCAGGTGAGCGATTGTCGGGATTGAATGTGAAACATAAGGATCAAAAGTGTTGCATAGTAAAACTTTGCCGAGCGACGACAGAAAAAGCGGCGAAGCCGAAAATCGAAAATTCAAGAAACCTTTTTAAACGAACAACTAGGAGAACCGTGAAATGGGAAAAAGTACACAGGACTTTAGGTACGAATATCAATCACCCGCGGGACATCTTCCGGGGGGTAGCCACTTCGGATACGCCATGCAGCGGGATACAGGTTGTTCGCCCGATTGCCCACGTTCTTCGCGAAGCCAATCGGCTCTCCCTCATACTTAAGCAGCAGGATGCCCCTGGGCGCGCTGGAAAGCACAATCGCCTCCTTTCGGAGATAGGCAATCGCTTGGAGGTAGGTCACCGAAAACCGGGGAAAGACCCCGGGGTTCAACTCCCTACTCAATGCCAAGGCGTGCGAGGGAACAACGTCCCCTCTTTTCTCTTCTCCCACATCGAGACCCATGGTCACCACCTTCAACCTCTCTCCCAAATCGGCCATCGTTTCAGCATGCTCAATGGGCAGCGCGAACACCCGACCTCCCCATTGCAAAAAACGAAACGCATCGGGATCTCGAAGGAATGGGCTTAAAGCCGACTGTTCTTTCAAAAAACAAGATTGCCTCTTGTTGTCTTTCTTTCTAGGGTTCCGTTCCAAGACTTCCCTACCAGGTTGTTGCTCTTTTGTAAACTGCTGTTCTCCCCCAGGCTTCTGCAAGATGAAAAGGGAGAATCCCTCCCCCCGGGCTCGATGGGGGAAAAAGCGGTACCCGGGTGTTCTCTCGTCAAACGACGGGGCGATGCCCCACTCCACCTCGGTTTCCACTTGCAAGAACCTGGCTCCGGTAGTGTGCGCCAGCTCCAGTACCACCCGTTCGTTTTCAATCACGTTAAAGGTGCAGGTGCTATACAAGAGGAAGCCCCCTGGCTTAAGCGCTGGCCATACGTCGTTCAAGATGTTTTTTTGCCGCTCAGCACACCGCCTCACGTTATCTTGCGACCACTCTGCCACGGCCACCTCATCTTTACGGAACATCCCTTCACCCGAGCAGGGAGCATCCACCAGAACCAGGTCGAAAGTATGGGACAAGCGACCGAAGTCGGCAGTGCTGTTGTTGGTGACCATCACGTAGGGGTGACCCTGTTTGGTTATCGTTTCTGCCAGCACGTTCGCCCGCTGCCGTACCACCTCATTGGCTACCAGTAGGCTGCCACTCGGCAGGGCCGAGAGCAGGGCGAGGGACTTCCCTCCCGGGGCGGCACACAAGTCGAGACACACCACAGGCTCAGTGAGCAATTCCCTGACCACGTGCTCCACGAACATGGAGGAGGCCTCCTGCACGTAGTACATTCCCGCGTGCAGCAGGGGGTCAAACGTGAAGGGGATTCGCTCTCCCAGGTAATACCCCCATCGCGACCAAGGCACTGGCTCAGTCGGGACAAGGAGCTTGGTATCTGGGTTTGTCTTAACCGGGTTCAAGCGGATGCTCACCACCGGTTCGCTATCCAGAGCAGCCAAGAAGGATCCCATCTCATCACCCAAATAGGTCTCCATTGAACCGATAAATTCAAGGGGCAGTCTCATCATCTACACGTTTAAACCGATAAGCATGTTGTATCTACAAAGGTACAAGGATTTTCCCGATTTTGATCATACACGTTTGTGGAAAGCAGTTTTTTCATGTACTTTTGTCCTTGCTTTAAGAAAATGACTTCTGGGAAACAGGTTCCCCTTATGAAGAGAAATTGATATGATTACCGCGATCATCATTGTCATAACGGTGCTCGTCTCCATTCGGGCGTTCAAAGATCATGCGCTGACGGAGAAACTCATCTTCCACCCCCCGTCGGTAAAGCAAGGCGAGTGGCACCGGTTGTTCAGCTACGGGGTATTGCATGCCGATTACGCCCATCTCATCTTCAACATGTTCACGCTATACTTCTTCGGTATGGATATCGAGCGAGTATGCAGGACGACCCTCGGCGAAACCCTGGGTTCCCTCTGCTTTATCCTGCTCTACCTCTCCTCCCTTTTGGTCTCCATTCTCCCCACCTACGTCAAGCATCGGGAGAACGCGTTGTACTTCGGGCTAGGTGCCTCCGGAGCTGTCTCGGCGATTATCTTCGCGTACATGCTGATCAACCCGATGAACTTCATGGGCATCCTCTTTATCCCGATCTACCTTCCGGCGTTCCTTTTCGGTATCATTTTCCTGCTGATATCGCTCGCGTTGGATCGCAAGCAGACGGGAGGGATCAACCACTCGGCACACATCACCGGGGGGATATACGGCCTAGTTTACATCGCCGTGACCTTCTTCGTGTTGGCCGATGTGAACCTCGTGCGGTCGTTCATTGGAAAAATTAGGATCGACTCGCTGTCCGACTTGATTCATTTCGGTCTTTAACAGATTTAGTATGGATAAACCCGCGTTATACTTGATTCCAACTTTGCTGGGCGATACCCCGGTGAGCGAAGTGATTCCACCCTACAATATCGAGGTGGCGTCACGACTGAAGTACTTTATCGTGGAGAACACGCGGTCGGCCCGCCGCTTTTTGAAGCGATGTAACCCGGGTATTGATATCGACGGGCTCACCTTCTTCGAGTTGAACAAGCATACCAACCCCAGTCAAATCGCGAGTTTTCTAAAACCCTTGGTAGCAGGTGAAAACATGGGGGTGCTCTCCGAGGCGGGCTGTCCCGCCGTGGCCGATCCCGGTGCCGACGTGGTGGCCATCGCGCAACTGGAGGGATACCCAGTGGTCCCGCTGGTCGGCCCCTCTTCCCTCCTGATGGCCCTGATGGGTTCCGGCTTCAACGGTCAAAGCTTCGCCTTTCACGGCTACCTGCCCATCAATCCGGGTGAGCGAGCAAAACAGCTGAAACGGCTCGAAGCACTTGCCTACAGTGATGATCAGACACAGCTCTTTATCGAAACACCCTACCGCAACCAAAAGCTGGCGGAAGAGATCCTGCGGCAGTGCAAGCCAAAAACGCGCCTATGCATCGCGATGAACCTGTCGCTTCCCGACGCGTACCTTGTCACCCGAACCGTTCAAGCGTGGAAAGGGAAGCTACCCGATATGCACAAAAAACCGGCCGTCTTCCTAATTTACAAAGAATAAGGGCGAATTTATTATAATCATATTTATATTATTCGTATATTTGCCGTATTATTATAATTATACTTATATTATTCTTGTATTTATCGTATCATTATAATTATAATTTAATCAATATCGTTATGGCAAAATTACCCAACTTATTGTACCAGAGGCAGACGTACATCGATAAAATAGTCCCTTTCATGCGAACTCCTATCGTCAAGGTAATGGTAGGACATCGTCGCGTAGGCAAAAGCTACATCCTCTTTCAGTTAATTGATCGGATTAAAAGGGAAGAACAAAATGCAAACGTGATCTACATCAACAAAGAGGATATCGAGTTTATTGATATATCCTCGTACAAAGAGCTACACGGCTACATCTCGGCAAGATTAGTTAACGAGAGACGAAATTACATATTTGTAGACGAGATACAGGAAATCGATGATTTTAGAATTGCCATCCGTTCGCTTGCCTTGAACGACAACAACGATATTTACATCACGGGCAGCAACTCCGAAATGTTTTCAAGCGATTTGGCCAACGAGTTGGGAGGTCGTTACGTGGAATTCCGGATATATAGCCTCTCGTACCTTGAATTCCTAAACTTCCACAACCTTCCCAATAATGATGAATCACTCGAAAAATACACACACTTTGGAGGTCTGCCCTATTTAATCCATCTCCCCATGGAGGAGCCGATCATCATGGAGTACATTCGCAGCGTTTACTCTACCATTGTCTTACGGGATGTTATCAAACGCAAGAGGATTCGCAACACTGCCTTTTTAGAGCAATTAATACGCTTTTTAGCCAACAACGTGGGCAGCCTCTTCTCATCGAAAAGCATCAGCGATTTTTTAAAGAGCCAAAAGGTAAACATATCTCCCAATCAAGTATCGGAGTACGCCAATTCGTTAGCGGAAGCGTTTGTCGTTCACCAAATCGGACGATACGACATCGTGGGCAAACGGCTGTTTGAGCGAGGTGAAAAGTATTTTTTTGAAAACATGGGAATACGAAACGCGATCGCGGGATACAAGCCACAAGACCGCGGAAAACGATTGGAAAACCTGGTATGCAACCACCTCCTCTATTGCGGATACGATGTGAAGGTAGGCACGTTGGCAACCGAAGAGATCGACTTTGTCTGCACTCGAGGAGGAGAAACACTTTACGTTCAAGTGGCGGTAGAACTTTCCAGGTCGGAAACAATGGCGCGTGAATTTGGCAACTTGCTAAAAATAAACGACAATTACACTAAATTAGTGGTATCAGGTGAGCGCTCGTTCGAGAACAGCTATGAAGGAATTGAGCATATTCACATCCGAGATTTTCTCTCCTCCACCCTAACGCCGAAGATAATATAGACGATAACGGGGTTAACCAAAGCTATAGGTTCACGATTTCAAACCTCACCTTTTCCTCGTGATCATCATCCTGGTACTCCTCGTGAGCCAAATCCCAACGTTCCTCTTGGTCTTCGTCCCAATACGGCTCATCGCAATGCTCCTCGTCTCCTACCTCACGATGTGCCTCGTAATCCTCCTCATACTGTGTTTCGTGTTCCTCATCACTGAGCATCGCATCACCCTCCTCCTCGCTCTTTTTCCCGATACCGAACCGATCGGCGCTTAAGATTAGACCAAAATAGGCGCAGGTGATTAGGGTAGAGGTGCCACCCCGGCTCACCAACGGTAATGGCTGGCCCGTCACCGGGATCAGGTTAACCGCGACCGCCATATTGATAAACGCCTGTATAGAGAGCATCAGTGCCGATCCCAGCACCAGGTACTTGGGGAAGAGCTTTTCGGTCTTTCGGGCAATCATCCCCGATCGAATAAGGATGATCACGTATAGCAGCAGCACGAAAACACCCCCGATAAGTCCCATCTCCTCGATAATGATCGCGTAGATAAAGTCGGAATAGGCCTGCGGGAGGAAGTCCCGCTCGGTGCTGTTCCCCGGGAAGACCCCGAACACACCCCCGTTGGCGATGGCAATCTTGGCATGCGCCACCTGGTAGTTATCATCGGTAATGGTATAGTACTCCTCTTCCGACATCTCCCTTGCCTCCCCGAAGTGGCTGATGCGGCTTTGCCACGTACCTAACCTTAACCTGTCCAGCGGGCCTGAGTCGACCCACTTCTCGGGAATCACGAACAACAGCAACAGGAGAGCAACTCCCACCCCCGCCACCTTGAGCAGCCGTACTATCTTCACGTTCCCGATAAACATCAGCAGGTAGCATACCCCGAACAACAACAAGCCTGTCGACAGGTTATCTATAGCGATGATGCCGCACACCAGGGCCATCAACCCGATCATCCATTTAAACAGCAGCCCGTCGTTCTCGCCGTTCTGCTTGCTTAGCAAAAACGCAACGGTTCCCATCAACGAGATCTTGGCTAACTCGGAGGGCTGAAAGGTAATACCCATGAACGAAAGCCACCGGTCGGCCTCGTTCACGCTTTTCCCGACGAAAAACGTCATGATCAGCAACACGATGGAAGCCAAGAGCAAGAAAATAAGTGAAGAAAAATAGCGGTAAGGAATATTGTGGATGAGCAGGATTAGCCCCACCCCGGCGATCAAGAACATGGTGTGGCGAAGGATAGGCCCCCATTGGTTCTGTTGACGGTAGACGATGGTACTGGTCGCGCTGAATATCTCCACGAGCGAGATAACGCACAGGATGATGAATATGGTCCAGATGACCTTATCGCCCTTGAATACCTTGCGCCCGTAATCAGCCAGTGAGGAGCCCACCTTGGAAACCTCTTCACGAATTTCGCTCACCCTTTCATACGGATCAAAAGGCGATTGCCCTAGTCCACCCTGAGACGGGTAGCCATCGTTAGGTTGATATGAACCGTTCTGTTTATCGTTATCTTGCAACATCTCCTTTTTCGTTTTCACCGTTTTCAGCTTGGTCCCACCATGCAGGTTAGGGGTTACAACTGCCCGTTTATTCAGCACCTCTACCGCCCTAAAGCGTGATTCGCATACAGGTTAGGGGTTACAGTCGACGGACATACTCCTTGAACTGGTCTCCCCGATCCTCGTAATTTTTGAACAGGTCGAAGCTCGCGCAGCAGGGTGACAGCAGCACCGTATCCCCCTTTTGTGCCAGCTTGTACGCGGTGTCTACCGCCTCTTTCATCGAATCTGTATCGACGATCGTCTCTACTTTCCCATCGAAGAACGCGTGAAGCGGGCGGTTATCTTTCCCCAGGAAAATCAGCGCGCGTACCTTGGTGCGCACCAACTCCTCTATCTCCGTATAGTCGTTGCCCTTATCTTGCCCCCCGAGAATCAGTACCGTCTTGGAGCGGGTACTCTGTAGCGCGTACCAGCAAGAGTTGACGTTGGTGGCCTTTGAATCGTTCACGTACAGCACGCCCCTAACAGTAGCCACATTCTCTAATCGGTGCGGTATTCCCTTGAAATCGGACAACGAGGCCCGTAGCTGCTCATCGGTGATATCCATAAGCTTTGCCACGATACCCGACGCCAACGAGTTGTACACATTATGCATGCCCTCTAGGGCCAGTAGTTCCAATTCCATATCAAACCTCTCCTCTTTTACATCTATCCATAGCTTCCCGCCATCAATGTACCCCGCGAGAGGTACGTTCAGATCGAGTGCTCTATTTGGCTCGTGTAGGTTATTTGCCCCGAGCAGGTTAGTCGTTCCAAACGGTTTCGTTGCCCCAAACGGGTAGCAGGTCGCCTTTGGTTTTAGCCGCTCGATCTCTCGATTTAAAATGGGGTCGTCTATCCAGTATATCAGCGCATCGCCTACCTCTTGATTACGGATGATGCGCATCTTGGCGTCGATATAACGTTGCATATCGTTCCCGTACCGATCCAGGTGATCGGGCGTGATGTTGAGCAAAACCGCTATATCCGCCTTAAAGTCGTACACGCCCTCCAACTGAAAACTGCTCAACTCCAGGACGAAGTAGTCGAACTTATCCTCGGCAACCAAACGGGCGAAGCTCTTGCCGATATTGCCTGCCAGGGCTACATTGAGGCCCGCCGACTTTAGGATATGGTGAATCAGGCTGGTGGTGGTGCTCTTCCCGTTGCTCCCGGTCACGCAGATGATCTTGGCATCGGTATAGCGGCTTGCGAACTCGATTTCTGAAATCACCGGTATGCCCCGCTCCCGAATGGCACGAACGATGGGTGCCGAATCGGGGATCCCGGGGCTCTTCACCACTTCGTCGGCTTGAAGGATACGTGCCTCGGTATGCCTTCCCTCCTCGAAATCGATCCCGTGCAACTGCAATGTCTCCCGATGCGCATCATGCAGCGTGCCGAAATCCGACAGAAATACCTCGAATCCTTTCTTCTTCGCGAGGAGAGCCGCACCCACGCCGCTCTCGCCCCCACCCAGCACCACGAACCTCCTGTTACTCATATTATCTCCTCCTGCCTATCTCACTAAAAGGGCAACTGATTACTTATTCTAAACACACATTTCATGACAAAGGCAACCTATTGCACTTTAGCGATTTATATTTATCAAAAACGGCAACCAGTTACCTTTTCAACTGCTTACCTCATTTTTAGGGTAGCCAACGCGATGACGACCAATATCATGCCTACCAACCAAAAGCGGGTCACGATCTTGGGCTCCGTTAGTGGCACCCTCGGTTTCTGCACGATCGCATCGATGCTTCCATCGCCCGGCTTCTGGTAGTGATGGTGCAACGGCGTCATCTTGAATATACGTTTCCCCTCACCATACTTCCTCTTCGTGTACTTGAAATAGGTGACTTGAGCGATAACCGACAGCGCCTCCACGAAAAAGACACCACACAGGATGGGAAGTAGCAACTCCTTACGGATTAAGACCGCGAACACCCCAATTATCCCCCCCAAGGTGAGGCTGCCCGTATCGCCCATGAACACCTGCGCCGGGTAGGCGTTATACCACAGGAAACCGACACACGCACCCACGAACGCCGATGCGAAGACCATCAGTTCATCCCCCCCGGGGATATACATGATATTCAGGTAGGAGGCGAAGTCGACGCGCCCCGACACGTAAGCCAGCACACCCAAGGCCACCCCGATAACGGCCGAGGAGCCGGATGCGAGCCCATCCAGCCCATCGGTCAGGTTCGCGCTGTTTGACACGGCCGTCACGATCAGGATCACCATCAATATAAAAATGACCCCCGCCGCCATGTCAGCGTTGTCACCCATCCATCCGACCAACCATTTGTAATCGAAGTTATTATTCTTCACAAACGGGATGGTTGTCGTAGTACTTTTCACGTCACCCGTCTGGTAGGTCACCTCTTCAATCACGTTATTGACCCGTACCTCAGTATTTTCTCGCACCACGATCTCGGGACTAAACAAAATGGTTGTCCCCACGATCAACCCCAATCCGATTTGAGCGATCACCTTGAACTTCCCTTTCAACCCCTCCTTGTCTTTTTTAAACACCTTAATGTAGTCATCGGCAAAGCCAAGGGTTCCCAACCAGAGCGTGCTCACCAGCATGAGGATAATATAGACGTTCTCCAGTTTACCGAAAAAAAGGGTAGAGACCAGGATGGCCAGGATGATAATGATGCCCCCCATGGTAGGGGTGCCCCGTTTGCTGTACTGCCCTTCCAGGTCGAGGTCGCGAATGGTTTCACCCACCTGCTTCCGCTGCAGCGCTTTAATAATGCGCTTACCGGCGAAAATCCCGATCAGTAACGAGAACAGGGCGGCCATGGCGGAACGGAACATCACGTACTGGAACATCCCCGCCCCGGGAACATCAAATGTTTCTAAGTAATCAAAAAGATAGTAAAACATACCTGTTTAATAATATACTCAGGTGATTAATGTCTCAACATATGGAACACCTTCTCCACCTCCACCTTATCGTCAAAGGGGTACCTCACCCCTTTCACCTCTTGATAATCTTCATGCCCTTTACCCGCGATCAGGACCACGTCGCCCGGCTTCGCCATCATGCAAGCTGTCTTGATGGCTTCCCGTCGATCCACAATGGTCAACACGCTAGCCTGCTGCTCTTCGCTCAACCCGTCCAGCATATCCTGTAAGATTGCTTCAGGCTCTTCATTTCGCGGGTTATCGGAGGTGAAGATAGCCCGATCGCTTAGCCGCACCGCCTCGATGGCCATCAGCGGCCGCTTGGTGCGATCGCGATTGCCCCCGCACCCTACCACGGTAAGGAGTTCCCCTTTACCTTGAAGCACCTCGTGAATCGCGTCCAGCACGTTGGTCAGGGCATCCGGGGTATGCGCGTAGTCCACGATGGCGGTCACCCCTTTCGGAGAACGGATCGTTTCGAACCGGCCAGCGACCGGCGTGAGAAGCGTGAGCACCCGCAGCACCTCCTCCTCATCCATTCCCAGCAAGAGCGCCGCACCGTACACGGCCAGCAGGTTATAGACGTTAAACAACCCCACGAACTGCACCGACAACGCCTTCCCGTTGAATTCGACGTCGCTACCGTCAAAATGCTTTTCGAACACCCGGGCCTTAAAGTCGCCCATCCCCCGCACCGAGTAGGTTTTTCTCCTCGCTTTCGTGTTCTGCAGCATGATCGACCCGTTCCTATCGTCGCTATTCACCAGGGCGAAAGCCTCCCCGGGCAGGTGATCGAAAAAGGACTTCTTCACATCACGGTACTCCAGCATGTTCTTGTGGTAGTCCAAATGGTCTTGCGTTAGGTTGGTATAGATTCCTCCCTCGAAGTGAAGGCCGTACGTCCGCTTTTGATGGATAGCGTGCGAGCTCACCTCCATGAAGGCGTATTCGCAGCCGGCTTCAACCATTTGGCTTAACAACCCGTGCAACGAGATGGGGTCGAGAGTCGTATGGGTGGTGGCGTATTTCTCGTCATTCACGTAATTGGCCACGGTAGAGAGCAGGCCCGCGGGATACCCCATGTGGCGAAACAGGTTATACAGCAAAGTCGCCACGGTGGTCTTACCGTTCGTACCGGTCACGCCCACCAGTTTGAGCTTCTTGGAGGGGTGTCCATACCACTCCGCGGCGATCTGCGCCAGTGCGATCGCGCTATCCTCCACCTGTACGTAGGTGACCCGTGAAAAGTACTCCTCGATCATCGGTTTGTCGTACACCACCGCTACCGCTCCCTGCTCTATCGCTTTCCCGATGTACGCGTGCCCGTCAGTACATATCCCCTCTACCGCGATAAATAGCGAGCCGGGGACGACAGTTCGGGAATCGGACGTGATGGTTGTCACCTCCGCCTCCCGATTACCTTTCAGGGCAATCACGTTGCATCCTCTTATCAATTTACTTACGTCCATACCTTGATATATTATTCACCTCATCGTGAGGCCTATCGTCACACCTTTCACTACCCTTTCCCCCGGAGAAAGCGATTGCGACACCACCCTCCCCGAACCGTGTACGTTGACCCGAAGGCCCGACTTCTCGAGCAGGTATACCGCATCACGTGCCCCCATCCCTCGCACGTCGGGGATGGTAGAGCCGTTCAGTTTGATCTCTTTCGCCCTGTAGGCAGCACTGTCAAGAGACATCCTTACCCAGTCACCCGTTTCCCCAAGGTCGCCCATGGGTAGATTCAAATCGGCTAGCAGTCGCTGGTTCTGATCCCAGTTCCCGTTTTTCACCCGGGGTCGCTTTTGCAGGGTGGAGTCAACCTGACAGTCGTCTACCGTGAGTCTCACCTTCCTCAGGTAGGTCTGCTCGGCAATGTTTTTAAACACCACCCCCGCCATACCACCCCCGGAGGGCACCCCCTTGGGTTTTCGCACCCCCACGTAGATCGTGTACATCGGTTCCTCGGCGGGGAAGTAGCCACAAAAAGAGACGAAGTAACTGTTCGAGTAAGCCCCGTCGGACGCGATTTGGGCCGTACCCGTTTTCCCCGCGATCTCGAAATAGTCAGAGGCGACCACCGTAGCGGTTCCCCGCAATACTACACCCTTCAGCATCTCATGTACCTGATCGCGAGTGGATCTTTTGCACATCTTGTTATTCACCACCTCTGCCTTCATCTCCTTCACTACCTTACCCTCATTCACGAACTGTTTGGCGATAAACGGCTTAATCATCTTGCCATCGTTAGCAATGCCGTTATAAAACATCAGCATGTAGATAGGCGGAACACGCGTCTCGTAGCCGAACGACATCCAAGGAAGGGTAGTCTTTGACCAGTAGTGGGTCTTGTCGTTCGGGAAGCGGATGGATGAGGTACCCTCGATCCCGTTCAGGGGGACATCCCAGGTAAGCTGCTCCCGTAAGCCAATGCGATCGATCCCCTCCACGAACTTCGTGGGGTTTTTCTCGTACCCTTTCAGCACGATCTTGCTCATGACCACGTTCGATGACACCTCCATCCCCTCGGCCACGGTGAGGTAGCCCCGGTCTTGCCCCCGACGCCAGTAGTGATCTCGGACCCACCGGTTATTGTATTGGTAAAGGCCGTTGCCCACGTAAAACGAGTCGGTTGGTTCCACCACCCCATCATCGAGCGCCACCATCACCGTCACCGTTTTAAAAGTGGAGCCTGGCTCGTTCATGTATGAGAACGCGTTGGGATTCCCCTCCGCGTACCTCCCCTCGCTTACTCTGTCGAGGTTCGCGATTCCCTTTATCTCCCCACTCTTCACCTCCATGATGATGGCCGTTCCCGATTCGGCATCGGTCTCCACCAGCTTATCTCGCAAGGCGCGTTCCGTGATATCTTGAATATGGGCATCGATGGTCGTGACGATATCCCAACCCGGTTTGGCGGGCGTCTCCACCACGTCCATCCACTTACCTTGTATCTTTTGCCGGTACTTCACCCCGTTGACTCCTCGCAGCAGGGAGTCGTACTTCAACTCAAGGCCGCTGGCTCCCCCCTTCTCCAGATCCTTGTAGACGCTTCCCACGGTCCGGGTAGCCAAATTACCGTACGGCTTCTTACGGGCATTACGCTCCTCCGCGATCAGGCCACTGCGGTTGGAACGCTGGTTCCAGAACGGGAAGGTGCGAATCTCTTTCAAATCGACGTACGAAATATCGTTTCTCAATATTTTCACGTACCTCGACTGGAGGGATACCCGCTTCTCGCTCCCCTTCGCCCGGTTTTCCCGTATTTGTCGCTCCTCTTCCTCCCGCTTATTCCAGCCTTTCATAATCACGTTCTTGTACTGCGCCGCGCTTCTATCGGGGAACTTACGGGCTAGCTCTTTCGAGAGACCGTCCACGTACTTTTCCAACGTGTCTTTTCTAATCCCGTCGGCCCAAAAATCCATGTATATACTGTAGAGGGGCTCGGTGGTGGCAAGCAGCTTCCCGTCGTAGGTGTAGATATTGCCGCGCTTGGGCAAAATCACCCGATCACGGATGACCGTCTCCTTTTCCCCTACCTCACGCCACTTCTTCCCCTCGGAAGTGAACACGATCTTGCCGGCAGAGATGATAACCATCACGGCAAATAGCATCAACACGGTCACGATAAGCCCGTACCGTGCCAATGCCACCCTTTTCCTCTTCTGTCTACTCATCCCTCACTCCCTATGTTTACATGCCTACTCACTTTCCAATACGATAGACCGGCTCGTTAGTGATTTTCAGTTCCAATCCTGCCTCCTCGACCCTCCGCTCTATCTCCCCTTGTCGGCTCGCCTCGGTGAGGCTCGACGAGATGGTGAGCGACTCGTACTTCGCGTCCGTCAAGACGCGTTGCAACCGTTCGATCTCCGACATCCTCTCCAGCACCGAGTAGCGGTGACTGATGAACAGAATCATGATCAGCACGGTAACGAGGATGAATCGCATGTTCCGGAGGAAGTAGTTCTCAGTGAGAACACTTCCTCCAAAAACATGGACAAACGACTTACGTATGTTATCGAACTTCAATTGCATATCTTTTCTGCTACGCGGAGCTTGGCACTCCGTGCCCTGGGGTTCAGGCGCTGCTCCTCCTCGGTCGGCACGATCACCTTCCGGTTCACCAGCCTAAAGGGTGTCTCCACGTTCCCGTAGAAATCCTTTACCTGCTTCCCCTCGAAGTTGCCGCTCCTGAAGAAATGCTTGACCAGTCGATCCTCCAGCGAATGGTAAGAGATAACACTCAACCGTCCCCCCGGTCTTAACCAGGTCAACGCCTGCTCCAGCATCTCGGTCAGTGCCTCCATCTCACCGTTCACCTCTATGCGGAGTGCTTGGAACGCCTGGGCCAATACTTTTCTCTCCCGGTCTCTCCGCGTGAAAGGCTCCAGCACCGTGAGTAGGTCGTCCGTTTGTTGCACCCTCCGCTCCTGCCTGAACGATTCGACCGCTTCGGCGATCGCCCGTGCGTGGCGGAGCTCCCCATACCTGTGAAAAATCTCCGACAACCTCTCTACCGGGTAGTCGTTCAGGATATCTGCCGCGGTAATCGTCGCATCGCGGTTCATCCGCATATCCAGCACCCCATCAAACCGGAACGAGAAACCACGTGCCGGGTCATCAAAGTGGTGCGAGGAAACCCCTAAGTCGGCCAAGAGCCCGTCCACCGCCTCTACTTGATGATAGCGAAGAAAATTCGCGAGGTAGCGAAAGTTGCCTCTAACGAACGTGAAACGAGGATCGTCCGGCACGTTTTTCGCGGCCTCCTCGTCCTGGTCGAACGCGACTAGCCGCCCCTTCTTGCCCAGCCTTCGCAATATCTCCCGCGCATGTCCCCCACCCCCCATCGTCACGTCCACGTAGACGCCATCGGGTCGAATATTCAGCCCGTCCACGCTCTCATGAAGCAGCGCGGGGGTATGGTAGGTAAAAGGTGTCATCATTCCATCAACTCCTGCAACTTCGCGGCAAACTCGTCGGGAGCGACAAGCGGTTCATCCAACTTTTCGCTCGCCCAAATCTCGATGGTATTATCCACGCCCAGGAAGCGAACCTCCGTGTCAATAGACACCATCTGCAAGTAGCGTTTCGGGATAAGTACCCGCCCATTGGCATCCAACTCGAGCCGCTCGGCATCCAACACGAACTGCCGGAACAGTTGCTGCTGTTCCCTGTTCCACCTGTTTAGCCGGGATCGCAGTGTCTCGATCTCTCTTTCCCAAACGCTGCCCGGGTACAACACGAGGCAATCCTGAAAAATATCTTTGCGAAGCACCAAGAACTCCTCGCCCTCGCTCTGCAAGCGTTTGCGAAAGATAGCCGGGATAAAAATATAATCCACTTCCCCCCACATTTCCCCACAAAAAGTTATCAACAGGTCCAATTTTTACCCAATTCACTCATTTCTCGGATATTAATAAACCTTACAGTATGAACATGCTGTTATATCCGTGAATTTTCGTACATTTGCATCTCATTTGTTTAGGAAAATGCGATGAGTCATAACAGGCCATTCAGAATAGACATCGACCGTGTTTTGCGCGATAAGGCGCCCCGGTTCTACAACAAGCTTCCCCGGTTCTTTATCAACTGGTTAAAGCGAACTATTCATCAGAACGAGATCAACGACATCCTGGATCGCAACCAAGGGCTTGAGGGTGTGGAATTTATGCGGATGCTCGTGGACGAGGAGTTCAAGGTCACCCTACATGCAGAGGGCGAGGAAAATATCCCGGAAACGGGGAGATTCATTTTCGCATCGAACCACCCTTTGGGTGGGCTGGACGGCATCTGCTTATCGGCCTTCTTGGGTGAAAAGTTCAAGGGGAAAATCAAATATTTGGTGAACGATGTACTCTACTACATTGAACCGCTAAAACCAATTTTCGTTCCGATTAACAAGTACGGTGCGCAGGGCAAGGCATCGGTCAAAGCTATCAACGAGGCCTACGCTTCCGACAACCAGATCATCACGTTCCCGGCGGGCCTCTGCTCCAGGAAGCGGAACGGTATCATCACCGACCTCGATTGGCTAAAGAATTTCATTAACAAGGCAGTGGAATTTCAACGCGATGTCATTCCCGTGCATTTCGAGGGGAGGAACTCCACCTTTTTTTACAACCTTGCCAACTTGCGCAAGGCATCGGGGCTGAAGTTTAACGCGGAGTTGATCTACCTGCCGGACGAGATGTTCAAAAACCGCGGGGAAACCTTCACCATCACGTTCGGCAAGCCGATCCCCTGGCAAACGTTTGATAACTCCAAAACGCCTTCGGAGTGGGCACTGTTTGTGAAGAAGCAGTCCTACGCCCTAAAAGCTCAACCGCGCACCCATCAGGCTCCTCATACCCCACTTAAAAAATAAGAATTGTATGCAACCTATCATCGACCCAGTAGACAAAAACTTGATAAAAAGCGAGCTGACTGTCCAAAAACGGGTTCGCACCACCAACAAAGCCAACAACGAGATTTACGTCTTTACCGCGCACGACTCGCCGAACCTGATGAGGGAAGTGGGACGGCTTAGGGAGATCGCCTTCCGTCATTACGGTGGCGGTACGGGTTTGGAAGCCGATATCGACATGTACGACACCATGGAGGTGCCCTACCGTCAACTAATCGTGTGGGACCCGGAAAACGAGGAGATACTGGGAGGATACCGCTTTATCTACGGTGCCGATGTGGCGTTCGACGAGAGCGGTAAACCGATGTTAGCTACTGCCCACCTCTATAATTTCTCGGATCAGTTTATCGAAAAGATCCTTCCACGAACCGTGGAACTGGGCCGCTCGTTCGTCACGCTGGAGTATCAATCGACCCTGAGGGGAAGGAAAGGCATCTTCGCGCTCGACAACCTGTGGGACGGGTTGGGAGCGCTAACGGTCATCGACCCCGAAATCAAGTACTTTTTCGGCAAAGTAACCATGTACGGTACCTACAACAAGCAGGCGCGCAACATGATCCTCTACTTCCTACAGAAACATTTCCCGGATAACGAGGGACTGATAACCCCGATAGAGCCGCTCTTTACCGGCACCGACCACAACGCGATGAGGCAGCTCTTCCACGGCAAGAGCTTCGCCGAGGACTACCGGATACTGAACAAGGAGGTACGCGCGCTGGGGTACAACATACCACCGCTCATCAACGCCTACATGAGCCTGTCGCCCACCATGCGCTTCTTCGGCACCGCCATCAACAGGGAGTTCGGAGATGTGGAGGAGTCGGGCATCCTTATCGAGATTGAACAGATACTGGAGGAGAAGCGGGCGCGCCATATCGAATCGTACCTTAAAAGCAAGCCCAACAGACGGTTCCTTATAAATCTAAGACGCCGAATCACCACCCAAGCCAAAAAGCGAATCGTGAAGGTTCCAAAATTAAAATTAAAACGAAGGAGAAAACGTAGACCAATTTGACAATTACCTAAATGATCTAAAACAAGTTTTTTGGTTTAACGAATAGAAGCATATCTATCAAAACGTCAGAATCACATCTCCTAAGCTTCCTATTTACTTAAACCACCAGCCTCCTTTTGACCTTTCTTTATCCAATTTTCAGTTATCATAACTAATTGATAACTTATGCCTTAATTAATCAAAATGCAATCGTTTGCACAACCGAACGGGGAGAATTAGCCCAATTATCACCCGACACGATGTGATAAAAGGTAACTTTGTATATGGTATAATGTAATGTTGAGGTAATAAAACGCTTTCAAATAAATTGCATAATAATTAGTTGATCTTATAACATTAACAACATGTATGTGACATTCAAAAAAACTACGAGAGCCATCCTGATGACCCTGTTATCGGGTGTGCTATGCATTTTATCGGCCAACGCGCAGACGGGCACGATAAATGTGAGGGGAACCGTTACAGACGGTAAAGGCGAAGCCGTTATCGGCGCCAACATCCGTCTCCAAGGCACCCCTATGGGAACCGTGACCGATTTCGACGGTCACTTCACGATTCCGGCACCCGCTGACGGTGTGTTGGAGATAAGCTACATCGGCTACCGAACACAAGAGATAGCCATTAACAACCGAACCACCATCAACGTGGTCATGGAGGAGGATTCCGAAATGCTGGAGGAACTGGTGGTCATCGGGTATGGAACCGTAAAGAAAGATGATGCCACCGGTTCAGTGGTTGCTGTAAACGCGGATAAGATAAACAGGGGACTGGCTACTTCTCCTGCCGATCTGCTCGCGGGACAGATCTCTGGAGTCAGTGTTATCTCTTCGGGAGGTGCACCCGGCTCAGGATCCAATATTCGTATTCGTGGCGGCTCCTCTATGTCTGCTAGCAACGATCCGCTAATTGTAATTGACGGGGTGCCTGTCGACAATACAAGCGGCATCAGCGGTATGGCCGACCCGTTAAGCACCATCAACGCGAACGACATCGAGACATTCACGGTATTGAAGGATGCCTCCGCAACCGCTATTTACGGCTCCCGCGCCTCCAACGGTGTTATTATTATTACAACCAAGAAAGGCAAATCGGGAAAAATCAGTCTCTCTTACAACGGCAACGTATCAACGAGTACGCGTACCGGTTCGATAGACCTGATGGATGCCGACACCTTCCGCAATCATGTTACTACCCTGTTTGGAAGCGACAGCCCACAGGCGGCGGCTTTAGGCAGCAGCAGCACGGACTGGCAGGATGAGATTTTTAAGAACGCCGTAAGTACTGACCATAACGTGAGTGTCTCCGGCTCAATTACTGAGTTGATACCGTTCAGGGTCTCTGTTGGGTACACCAAAGAAAACGGTATATTGCGCACTTCAAGTCTCGACAGGTACACCGGTAGCTTAAACCTCTCTCCCTCCCTTTTGGATGGAGCGTTGAAATTGCAGCTTAATGCCAAAGGTGTCTACAACACCAACAGGTTCGCGGATAACGGGGCCATAAACTCCGCTTCGCAATTCGACCCTACACAACCTATATATGATACAGGTTCAAAGTATGGAAACGGTTACTACATGTCGCTCAAACAGGCCGATGGCTCCCCCATCGATATAGCTATTGCTAACCCGGTCGCTATCTTAAATGAGAAATTCGATAAATCGAAAGTATACAGGAGTATAGGAAACCTGCAGGCCGACTACCAGTTGCCATTTTTGGAAGGGTTACGTGCGAATCTCAATCTGGGTTACGACATCTCAAAGAGCAACGGCGACGTGATTATCAACGACAACTCCCCGATGACCTACACATGGGGTAGATATAAAGCCGGATGGGGAGAAAACTCCCGGTACTATCAGCACAAACGCAACACATTACTCGATTTTTACCTCAACTTTAACAGAGACTTGGGTTCTGCACACAATATTGACGCCATGGCGGGGTACTCCTGGCAACATTTCTATTATGAAACCGAAAATGAGTATCCCTATTCAGAAGCCATGCAGCAAGAGACCGGCAAAGAGTTTTACACAGATGGCAATGACTACTCGAGCGAAAGCTATGTAGTCTCGTTTTTCGGACGTTTGAACTACTCTCTTTTAGACCGTTATCTCCTTACGGTTACCCTCCGTAACGATGGCTCTTCGCGATTTAGTCCCGACAACCAGTGGGGTCTGTTTCCCTCTGCCGCTTTTGCATGGAAAGTTATCAACGAGCCCTTTATGAAAAATGCCGGCAAAACCCTCTCAGAGCTGAAACTTCGTCTCGGTTACGGAGTTACCGGACAGCAGAACTTGGGCAGTGGCGACTATCCATGGATGGCGCGCTACAGCTACAGTCAGGCCGGGGCCAACTACTTCTTTGGAGATAAAAAGATTCCGCTTATACGACCGCTGGCATACGATGAAGATCTAAAGTGGGAAGAGACCACAACCTACAACATCGGACTCGATTTTGGTTTCTTAAATAACAGGATAACCGGAGCTTTCGATGTTTATCACCGTACGACTACCGACCTTTTGAACACCGTAGCAGTTGCCGCGGGTACCAACTTCAGCAATCAACTGCTCACCAATGTGGGAGAGCTGGTAAACAAAGGTATGGAGTTTAGCATTACAGGGCGTCCCATTGTGAGCAAAGATATCAATTGGGAGGTGAGTTACAACGTTACACACAACAAAAATGAGATTACCAAGCTAACCATAAACGATGATCCCAACTATGTTGGCGTGCGTTTTGGAGGAATAGATGGCGGTACCGGTAACAATGTGGCTATTCATAGGGTGGGATACCCCGCGGGTTCGTTCTTTGTATACGAGCAGGTATATGACAACGACGGCAAACCGGTTGACGGCGTTTTTGTAGACCAAAATGCCGATGGCAGCATCAACGAAAACGACCTGGTCGCGTATAAAAATTCGGCTCCCGATGTCCATATGGGGCTCTCTTCCAGATTCTCTTACAAGAAGTGGGACCTCAATTTCTCAATGAGGGCAAATCTTGGCAACTACGTGTACAACAACATACAGTCCAACAGAGAGGCAAAATCCACGATATATGACCCTGCCGGCTGGTTGAAAAACAGGGTTAACAGTGCGACATATACCGATTTTGAAAACGTTCGCTACCTCTCGAGTTACTATATTCAGGATGCATCATTCCTGAAGATGGATAACATTTCATTGGGATACAACTTTGACCAGGTGATTAACAACCCCTTGTCGGGCAGACTCTATTTTACGGTAGAGAATCCTTTTGTAATAACCAATTACAAAGGTCTGGACCCCGAATTTACTAACAACGGTATCGACAACAATATTTACCCGCATCCGCGTGTATTTATCGTTGGTGTAAGTCTCAATTTTTAATTTTCTATGAAGATGAAAACAGTAAAATATATTTCTTTTTCTATTATCACTGCCATCCTGGTGATAGCGGGACTCTCCTCTTGCGTGGGCGATTTGAACACCATCCCTCTCGACCCCGAAGAGCATGTGTCGGGCACAGTCTTTACGGAAGATATAGCGCCCTATCAGCAACTGCTGGCCAAAATTTATGCAGGGTTAGCAATCAGCGGCAACAGTGGTGGCGATGGCGATCCTGATGTTGCCGGAGTTGACGGTGGTAGTCACGCCTCATTTTTGCGCGGTCTTTGGAATCTGCAGGAGCTACCTACCGATGAAGCTCACTGTACCTGGAACGATGAAGGTATTCCCGACCTGAACCGTATAAGCTGGTCGGCGAACAACGTGTTTATAAAGGGTTTCTACTATAGGCTCTATTATCAGATCAACCTCTCTAACGCCCTTCTAAAGGAGACCACGGATGGGAAGCTTAACGATCGCGGAGTAAGCAGCGCGGTAAAAGAGGAGTTAAAAATATACAGAGCTGAAGCCCGTTTTTTAAGGGCGCTCTCCTATTTCTATCTGCTGGACGCGTTTCACAATGTACCATTTGTAGATGAAAACAGCTCAATGAGCGATCTGCCTCCTCAAATAATGGCAAAAGAGCTGTTCGACTATATTGAGAAAGAGCTGCTCGAGTGCGAAGCCGATATGCTTGCCCCCTTTGTGGGATACGACAGTAAACATTACGGACGTGCGCATAAAGCCGCCAACTGGGCACTTCTGTCCAGGCTATATCTGAACGCTGAAACCTATATCGGACAGGCAAAGTATACCGAGAGTATTACCTACAGCAAAAAGGTTTTAAATAGCGGTTACTCTCTGGAACCTGTATATGGAGATCTGTTTATGGCAGACAATCACAAGTCCAAAGAGTTTATTTTCCCAATCAGATATGAAGGAGAGGACACCCAAACCTGGGGAGGAATGACTTTTTTGATCTGCAGCACCGTACCATCTGCCCTGCAAAACGAAGTGAACTCGGTCGGTGCCTGGCAGGGCAACCGTGCCCCCGTTTCGTTGCTTAGAACATTTGAGCGCGAAAACATCCATACCGAAGATAGTCGCTTCTCCATGCTCCGTCTCGATCAAACTGAGAACGTGGAGATTGTAGATCAGTCGCTCTTTATTGATAACGGTATTCCCATTGTTAAATATTACAATGTCTATAGCAACGGCTCTATGCCTCCAAGCAATATCGTGTATACCGATTTCCCGCTGTTCCGGCTGGGAGAGATATATCTCAACTATGCCGAAGCGGTGTTAAGGGGTGGTACCGGCGGTGACAAAGCCACGGCCCTGCAACTTATTAATGATCTGCGCAAACGGTCTTACAACAACGACAATGCCGCGACTGTAAAGGCCGATGAGCTTACACTCGACTTCCTGTTGGACGAAAGAAGCAGAGAGCTATTTTATGAGGCACAACGCCGCACAGACCTTATACGCTTCAACAAGTTCACGGGCTCGTCGTATCTGTGGCCCTGGAAAGGCAACGTGGCCGAGGGTGTCGCGGTATCTGATCACTTTAAGATCTATCCTTTGCCTGCCGATGATACCGGCGCGAATAACAATCTTGTACAGAATAGTGGATATTAACAGACAAAAAATAATCGTATGAAACCGACAGGTTCCATACACATACAGTTAAATAAAGCAATCGTATGAAAAAGATATATGGTTTCACATTTTTCCTCATATCTCTGCTCTTTATGGTAGGGTGTCAAGAGGATGAAAAAATTGTTTTACAACAACCTGACAGCTTCGTACTTAATGTCCCTAAGTACTCTTCGGCTGTGTATGACCTGAAAACTGCCGGATTGGTTGAGTTTTCTACCAATCAGCCCAACTACGGCTTTACAGCGGCAACAATTTATTCGGTACAGCTCTCCTTGACAAAAAATTTTACTGAGTTTGTCGATGTTCCGGGCAGCTACAACAAAGTACGCTTCTATGTTCCCGCCGAAGATATCGCTCTTGCGCTTGTAGCGCTTCACAAGGCTGAGGTCGAAGAGGATTATCCAACGGATCCCCATCCGCTCTTTGTGCGGTTAGCGGCAACAATTGATGACAGCAGGCTCGCACCTGTCTATTCCAATGTTATTGAACTGCCGCGGGTAAAGGGCTACTTTGCACTGGAACCAGTACAGTTACCTGAAGAGATGTATATTATTGGCAATGTCGCGGGGAACTGGGATTGGAACAATGCGACCGAGATGGTTCCGGTCTACGGAGCACCCGGCAAGTTCTGGTATATGCAATACCTGGGACAAACCGATGGAGGCGATAACGCTCAAATTAAATTCAACTACGCGAAAGCCTGGAACGGGAACGAATTTGGCCACGGGCAAGTCACCTTCGGTGATGAGTCGGTAACACTGGCCGCACCGTCAGATGAAGGCGGCAATATAAAAATCGGCAATCCCGGCTGGTATATTGTAGTGGTCACCACCTCTCTCGATGGCAGGGACTACAAGTTCAAGGTAGATTTCTTGAAACCAGAAGCATATATCAAGGGACAGATCATAGGAGACAAATGGGACAATCTGGCGGAATTCAAGTTCGCGGTACCCGACCTCTCCTTAGGTGCTGATGCCGATTTTGTATCTCCCGCGTTTACCAATGACGGGGAGATCCGGGCGAACATTCAACTGCCGGGACAGGAGTGGTGGCATACCGAATTTTTGGTATTCGATGGCGTGCTGGTACCTCGCGGTACGGGAGGCGACCAGGATCGTATTCAGGGGAAAGCCGGACAACGGTTGTATATCAACTTCACCAAAAGAACCGGTAAGATAGAATAAGCTCAATTTCATGAAACGAGCGTCAAAATCATCAACGCTAGTGCATGACTACAAGCGAGTTACATAGAATATTTTTGAAAGCAATAATTTTAATCATAATGAGAACAAAAATATATTTGATTACCCTGTTTGCCGTAATAGTTGGTGTATTGTGGAGTTGCGATGATAGCGTTTACGACCATGTAGCGCAACCTCCGCAAACAAGCGAACAGGAGGAGTTGCAGGAAACAACCGGATTTAAGTTTGCATTGGGAGATCAACTCGCATCGGCGGTTGTTCTCTCCGAAGAGCAACTTACCGGCGCCACCTTTAGCGCGGTTAAAACAACCTCCACAGGCAAATTGAGCGAAGGAGCATCCATCGATTTCTCTCTGAGGTTATCGAACGACGAGTCGTTTGAAAATGCCGTTAACCTATCGTCAACAACAGAAAACGGCGTGGCAACCATAACCGCGAACGATTTAAACGAGGCGGTCAAAACGCTATACGGTAAAGCTCCCTATGAACGGGTTCTCTACATGGAGGTGTTGTCCTATATTAAAGAGGGAGGACAGAAAATTCTACTGCCCGAAAAAAATGTACTGGGTCCCGTTAAAGTTACTCCCGTAGGTCCGGTAATCGAAACGGAATACTACCTTATTGGAGATGCCAACGGGTGGAACTTCAACAATCTTGGAGATTACAAATTCTCCCATAGCGGAAAAGATGTGTACGAAGATCCTATCTTCACCCTGCTGGCAAACAATATAGAGGGCAACTTTAAAATTGTTCCCAAATCATGCAAAGATGCCGGTTCCTGGGATGGCGTTCTGGGTAACCCCATTGACCAGAATCCCGCTCTTTCAGGTGAACTTGTTGGCGGTGGTGCGATGAAGATTGAAGCTCCCGGCTGGGTTAAGATTACGCTTAACATGATGGAGTACACCTACACCATCGAGATCATTGGTGAGATGAATCTTACACTCTACGTGGCGGGTAGCCATCAAGGCTGGAACCCGGGAACAGCTCCCACTGTCTATTGCAAGCATTTCGACTTCAAGTACGATGGGTATGTCTATTTTGACGGGCCACACGCATTCAAGTTCACCGCGAAGCCCAATTGGGACGGTCCCAACTACGGCGACGGCGGTAGCGAGGAGGTGCTGTCCGACGATGGCAGTGCCGGCAACTTGAATGTAACGGAGGCGGGCTACTATAAGCTGAACGTGGATCTTTCCGGATCACCCTACACCTACACGGCCGAAAAAACCGAGTGGGGACTGATCGGCGATGCCACCCCCGGTGGGTGGGATAGCTCCACCCCGATGGCATATGACCCCGAAACGGGAATATGGAGCGTTACAACCACGCTCGAGGCGGGCAAATCGTTCAAGTTCCGTGCCAACGACGCTTGGGCTATTAACCTGGGCGGCGACATGAAGGACCTGTCGTATGACGGTGGTAACATCGCTGTATCAGAATCCGGCACCTACCAGATCACGCTCGACCTGTCAAATCCGACCGCCTACAAGGCCAAGATGATTAGATAATGACGATGAGACAGTTACTGATAGCGCTAATGGTGAGCGTGGGCTGCTTGACAGCTCACGCTTCGCCGTCGCGGCTGGCCAACGTTGTAACTACCATACCACAAGCCAACGAGACGCAACCCGTCAACGTGGCAACAACCACCAATGCCAACGAGGCAAAACCCATCCGGGTAGAACCCGCCTTCTGGTGGAGCGGGATGGAAGAAGCGGAACTGCAGTTGATGGTGTATGGCGAGCATATCGCTCACTACGCGGTAGAGATAAACTCGCCCCAGGTACGCCTGAAAGAGACGGTGCGACTGGACAGCCCCAACTACCTGATTCTCTACCTAGACATTTCGGGTAGCGAACCCGGGGCGTTCGACATACTCTTCTCCAACCAGGGAGTTACGCAAGGCTACCGGTATGAGCTGAAAAAGCGGAATCCCGACCGACTGAACATCGAGAGCTTCAATTCGTCTGACGTCTTGTACCTGATCATGCCGGATCGGTTCGCGAACGGCGATCCATCGAACGACCAGATCAAGATGCGGATGCCCTATAAAGTGGATCGAAAGCACCATAGTGCCCGGCACGGGGGCGACCTAAAGGGAATATCGGATCGACTGGATTACCTGGCCGACCTAGGCGTAACGGCTATCTGGCTCAACCCGGTTCTGGAGAACGATATGGAGGGTGGGTCATACCACGGCTACGCGACAACCAACTACTATAACGTGGATCCCCGCTTCGGTAGCAACGAGGAGTACGTAGAGCTAATCGCCAACACCCACGCCAAAGGGATGAAGGTGGTGATGGATATGATCTTTAACCACTGCGGAAGCGACCACCCCTGGATGTACGACGTGCCTTCAGCCGACTGGTTCAACAACCCGGAGGAATACGTGCAGACATCACATAGGAAGGAGATGTACTACGACCCTTACGTCTCGAAATACGACTGGGACAAGATGGTGGACGGCTGGTTCGTACCCACCATGCCCGACTTGAACCAGCGCAACCGCCATGTGGAGAAGTACCTGATCCAAAACAGCATATGGTGGATCGAGTACTCGGGGGTAAACGGCATCCGCCAGGACACCTACCCTTACGCCGACTACGATATGATGGTGCGCTGGATCGAGGCGGTGGAAAGGGAGTACCCCAACTACAACATCGTGGGCGAGGCGTGGCTTGACAACCCCATCGGCACCGCGTTCTGGCAGAGGAACAGTCCCCTCAACCCGAACGACACCAAGCTGAAATCGGTGATGGATTTTCGTTTCATGGGGCTGTCTCACACCGCCTTCTTCGAGGAGACGGGCGGGTGGAACGGGGGACTGCAAGGCATCTACGACCATATGACCTACGACTTTATCTACCCCGATATCCACAACGTACTGCGCTTTCTGGATAACCACGACACCGACCGGTTCCTAAAGGAGTACCCCAAGAGTTCGGCCGACCTGTCAGGCTGGAAGCAAGGCATTACCTTCCTGCTCACCATGCCGGGCACCCCGCAAATCTATTACGGGACCGAGCTCCTCATGCATGGCAACAAGAGTCGGAGCGACGGCGACATCCGCCTTGACGTACCGGGGGGATGGCCGGGTGATGCCGTGAACCAGTTTACCGAGGAAGGACGCGACGATCTGCAAAACGAGGCGTTCAACTTTATGAAGAAACTGCTCCATTGGCGAAAAGGAAACGATGTGATCGCTTACGGCAACATGAAACACTACGTGCTGCAAAACGGGGTTTACGTGTACGAGCGGTACCTCGACAACGAGCAGGTGCTTATCTTTATGAACGGCACATCGAACGAGGTGGAAATAAACCTTGACCGCTATAGCGAGTCCATACAAAACAAGGACGACTGGACCGACTTCCTGTCGGGCAGGAGTGTAACGCTGGGCGAAATGTTGACCCTCGCCCCAAGGGAGATTCTCCTGCTGGAGTAGCGAACAATGAACAATTAGTAATTAACAATGAGCAATTTTCTTAGGAGCGAGAGCAGAGCTGAACTTGTTCAAGCATTGCCGAGCGACGACAGAAAAGGCGCGATAGCGAATTTCTTAGGAGCGAGAGCAGAGCTGAACTTGTTCAAGCTTTGCCGAGCGACGACAGAAAAGGCGCGATAGCAAATTTCTTAGGAGCGAGAGCAGAGCTGAACTTGTTCAAGCTTTGCCGAGCGACGACAGAAAAGGCGCGATAGCAAATTAACAATGAAAAAGCAATACTTGTCCATGATCTGGATCTGGCTCCTGATCCTTGCCTTCGCGTACGGGTGCGGAGACGATCCGGTGGTAAAGCCCGAACCGGAAAAACCTGATACGGAAGAGCCGGGAACGGAGGATCCTGGGACGGAGGAACCGGCTCCCCTGAAGGATTGGTTTTCCTGGGACCCGGAGGTACCCGACGCCGACAAGGCACTGACCATCTACTTCAAGGCACCTGCCGGTTCCGGATTATCGGGCTGGCCAGGCGATGTCTACATGCATATCGGCGTGGTGAGCGAAGGGGCTTGGCAGTTTGTTCCCGCGGAATGGAACGAGAATATCGCCAAGTGCAAGATGAGCAAGGTACCCGATGAGAAGGACGCGTGGCAACTGCTACTCACACCCTCCATCCGCAAGTGGTTCGGCGCAGAGGATACAGAAGTCCCCATCAACAAGATAGGGCTAGTAATCCGAAGTGCTGATGGCACCAAAAAAGGCAACCAGGACGGCAAAGACTTTTTCATTGATAAGATCACCGATACAAAGCACGTCCCGTTCCAACCCGGACCGGCACAAACCGGCACGATGCCGGCAGGACTGCAACATGGCATCAACCTCATAAACAACAACACCGTTACCCTGGTGCTGTACGATAAGGACAGCAACGGGAAACGGAAGGATTACGGGCACGTGGTGGGCGACTTCAACAACTGGACGCTGAGCAACGACGACCATTCACGAATGACCTACGACGAGACGGCCGGCTGCTGGTGGTTTACGCTCAGCGGGTTAGACCCATCAAGGGAGTACGCGTTCCAGTATTACGTGGGAACGACCGGTAGCGATCCGATACGCGTGGCCGACCCCTACTCCCGCAAGATACTGGATCCCTCCAACGACCCGTGGATTTCTGCCTCCACCTACCCCGAGGCGAAAGAGTACCCAAAAGGAGCGATAGGCGTCGTGTCGGTCTTCCGGATCCAGGAGGAACCCTACACGTGGAAAGTGACCGACTTTACAACGCCCAAGCCGGACAACATGGTCATCTACGAGCTGTTGTTGCGTGATTTCACGGAGAGCGGCGACCTGAAGGGTGCGATGGGGAAGCTCGACTACCTCAAAACACTGGGGGTTAACGCGATCGAGCTGATGCCGGTACAGGAGTTCGACGGGAACGACAGCTGGGGCTACAACCCCGCGTTCTTCTTCGCGATGGACAAGGCGTACGGTACTGACAAGATGTACAAGGAGTTTATCGACGCGTGCCACCAACGGGGAATAGCGATCATCCTGGACGTGGTGTACAACCACGCCACCGGTGCCAACCCGTTTGCCAAGATGTGGTGGAACGCTTCCGCCAACAAGACGGCGGCGAACAACCCCTACTTTAACGTCGACGCGCCGCACCCCTACTCCGTTTTCCACGATTTTAACCACGAATCGCCCCTGGTGAGGGAGTTCGTGAAGCGCAACCTACGGTTCCTGCTGGAAGAATACCGTTTTGATGGCTTCCGGTTCGATCTGACCAAAGGGTTTACCCAGAAGAGGTCGTCAGAATCAACCGCCGCCAACTACGACGCTACACGGGTGGCGATACTAAAGGATTACAACAACGCCATCAAGGAGGTGAAGGCCGATGCACTGGTTATCCTGGAGCATTTTTGCGACAACCAGGAGGAGACCATTTTGGCCAACGAGGGGATGATGGTCTGGCGCAACATGAACAACGCGTACTGCCAAACCGCCATGGGCTATAGCGAGAACTCTGACTTCTCCGGAACCTACTACAACAGTTCCAGCCGCCCTGCCAACAGCCTAGTCAGTTACATGGAGAGCCACGACGAGGAGAGAATGGGGTACAAGCAGAGCCAGTGGGGTAACGACATCCTCAAGACGGATATCAACGCCCGGATGTCGCAATTGGCCACCAACGCCGCATTCTTCTTTACCGTGCCGGGACCCAAGATGGTGTGGCAGTTCGGGGAGATGGGGTACGATATCTCCATCGAGGAGAACGGGCGAACGGGCAAAAAGCCGATTAAATGGGCGTATTTGGAAGTTCCTCAACGCAAGGAGCTACATGACACCTACAGCAAGTTGATCAGCCTCCGCTTCGATCACCCGGAACTATTCAACGCAACGGCTACCCTTACCTGGAGGGTAAGCACCGCCTTTTGGAGTCAGGGAAGATATATCACCTTATCATCATTTGGTAACGCAAAGCACGTGGTGGTAGTCGGCAACTTCACCAACGCGGCTATCCAAGCCAGCACCGCTTTCCCCGAAATGGGTACATGGTACAACTACATGGTTCCGGGTGAGACACTAAAGGTAACGTCGACCACAACGAGTTTCACCGTTCCGGCGAACAGCTTCAAGGTATTCAGCACGTTTAAGGAGTAGGTTCTTGGGGAGGTTGCGGCTCGCAAACACCACGTCACTATTGTTCAACGCTTGCGTCTACCGGGGCAACCCCTGTCCCGTTTACAAGGCGCAAGCTGTCCAGTTCCTGCATTACCTGCTGCTGCACCGTTCGGAAACTATCCAACAGTTCCGGCTTAACGGGATCGCAGGGTGGCGATTCGATGGTCAGCGGGTTGACCGGCTGGTTATTCTTATACACCCGAAAGTCGAGGTGGGGACCTGTAGATAGGCCAGTGGATCCCACGTACCCGATTACCTGCCCCTGTTTCACGGTCGTCCCCTTTTGGATACCGCTCGCGAAGCGACTCAAATGCATGTAGGCGGTGGTATAGACCGAATTGTGCCGCACCTTTAGGTAGTTCCCTGCCCCACCCCCCTGGTAGGCCCGCTCGATCACCACGCCATCACCGATGGTCTTCACCGGCGTGCCAACGGGTGCCGCGTAATCTACCCCGTGGTGGGGACGACGTCGCTTTAAAATCGGGTGGAAACGGGAGTGGGAAAAACGGGAAGTGATACGGAAAAAATCGAGCGGGTTTTTCAGGAACTCCCTCCGCAGGCTATTGCCGTTCATGTCGAAGTATTCCCTCACCGAGTCCTGCTGAAAGGGGATGGCTAAGTACTCCTCCCCCCGGTGGGTGAAAACGGCCCCTTCGATCGCAGAAATTTCAACTAGGCTGGTATCGTTCACGTAAGCCACATCGTACATCACCCGGAACGAGTCCCCCTCCTTCACGTCAAAGAAATCGATCTGCCACGCGTACACGTCCGACAGCATGAGGGCGAGCATCACCGGGGCACCGGAAGCAACGATGGTGTTCCACATGGAGGAGGTGATGACCCCCTCGGCGTACTCCCGCTTAAGCGTCACTGGACGGGCTTCTTCATAAGCGAGCACCGTATCGGGCTGTATCTCGACAACGGCAAAATCGATCCGTCCCTTTTCAAAGACGAGATACCGAATGGTGGATGCGGTATCCCGCTCCGAGATGGCGGAATAGACATGACCTACCTGCAACTTAGTAGGGGACAGGTAGGGAGTAATTGCCGCGGTGATCCTCTCCCCTTTAGCAGGGGTAAACCCTAAATTCGAGAGTATAGAAGCGAAGTGATCCCCTCGTTCAATCGTGTAGCGGGTGATATCCAGTGAATCCATGCAGATCCCGTATTCCAACCATTGACACGCCTCCTCTTGCAACTCCTCCTCACCTGCCCTCTTCTTATCTTGAGGCCCACAAGCGTAGAGCGCCACGAAACAACTTAACAATACAAGCCACCTTAATGCATTATCTCTTTTTCCAACCATTCCCCTTTGATTTTCCACTTTTCCCGCTACTCAACTTTCACAGATTTCACCACCAAATTTTTCACATTGCGCTTTACACTTTTTGAACTTTCTGATTCACAGCACTTTTGAAGTAAAAGTTAGTTCAACTTACCTTCCTCTTTAACCGGTAAACATCGTCCCTATCCTGAACGAAATAGACGGAGAGTCCCCCTAATATAAGCGAGCAACCGGCAAGTACCAGCGTGAGGATCACCTGCCCGTGGAACAGAGTACTCGTGATATACCCCAAGATGCTAGCTGCCAATATTTGCGGGATAACGATAAAAAAGTTGAAGATGCCCATGTAGGTCCCCATCTTGTCGGCGGGTAACGAACCGGTCAATATCGCGTAAGGCATCGACAGGATGCTACCCCAGGCAAATCCCACCCCGATCATCGGGATAAGTAGCGTGGTGGGTTCTTTCACAAAGTAAAGCGAGATAAAGGACAGTCCCCCGACCACTAAGGCAATGGCGTGCGTTCCCTTACGTCCAATTTGCCGGGCGATAAGCGGTAGCAGGAAGGCGCTGACGGCCGACACCCCGTTATAGACGGCGAACAGTACCCCCACCCAGTTGGCTCCCTGATTATAGAGCTCCGAGGTAGAATCGGTGGTTCCATAGATATGTTGGGTGATAGCGGGAGTGGTGTAAATCCACATGGCGTAGAAGGCTAGCCACGAAAAGAACTGTACGATGGCCAGCTGCCCCATCGTCTTGGGCATGTGCAGCAGATCGTTCATGATCCCCACCAGACCATTCTGCCTGGTCGTTTTACTCGTTATAACCCCCGATAGGAGCAGGATAAGACCAAAGGCGAGCAGTAATCCCCCTACGATATAGAGTTGCCCATTTTGGGTACCCAGTCCCGTGAAAGCGATCAGCAACGTGGCCGCGAGTCCCACGAGGGTCCAGATTATCCCCTGCTTGAAAAAGTGGGGGGCGGTAACAGGGGATCTGGCTGTCATTTTAATCCCGGTACGCTGCTCCTTAGCCTCTTCAAAGGCCGCCAGTTCTTCGGGCGAATACTCTTTGGAAGTGAAAACGGTGTAAAATACCGAGAGGAAAAGCACCACGCCACCGATGTAAAAAGACAATTTCACCGATAACGGGATGAGCCCCTCCTCGGCAGTATTAGGAACGCCAAACCAGTTGGTCAGGATGTAAGGGAGCGCAGAGGCTACCACCGCGCCCGTGCCGATAAAGAAGCTCTGCATCGCGAAGCCCATGGTTCGCTGCTCAGTCGGCAGGTTGTCACCGACGAATGCCCGGAACGGTTCCATCGATATATTGATGGATGCATCCATGATCCAGAGCATTCCCGCGGCGACCCACAACGCGGGAGAGTTGGGCATCAAGAAGAGCGCCAACGTGGTAAAGATGGCCCCGACCATAAAGTAGGGTCGCCGCCGTCCAAAGCGGTTCCAGGTCTTATCGCTCAGGTGACCAATGATGGGTTGAACGATCAGCCCGGTGATGGGGGCGGCAATCCACAGGATGGGGATATCCTCCACCCTTGCGCCCAGTGTTTCAAAAATTCGGCTCACGTTCGCGTTCTGCAGGGCAAAGCCAAACTGGATACCCAAGAAGCCGAAGCTCATGTTCCAAATTTCCCAAAAAGAAAGTCGTCTCTTCTTTATCGCTTTCATCACTCTTTTTTTATGAACTATTTCGTTAAGCCAAACGAGCATTGGACAAGTTCACTTGGACTATGCCGTGGCGAGAAATAGTCTAACTTTAATGCACTATTTCGTCGATTCCCTCACCACCAGCTTGGTCTTGATCAGTCGGCTCACGATACCGGGCTTGGTCTCTTTTCCTTCAATCCGGTTGATGAGCAGCCTGGCCGCCACCTCGCCCATCCGGTAACCGTGCTGATCCACGCTCGTGAGTTTGGGATAGGTCACCTCGGTAAGGTAGCTATTGGTAAACCCGCACACCGACACATCTTCCGGAACATCCAAGCCTGTCGACTTCGTGATCTGGATACAATACGCAGCCACCTCGTCGTTGATACAAAAGAAGGCATCCGGTGGGGGGTCTAACGACAACATCTGAGGGATGATCACTTTTGCCAAGTCCACCGTGTCGCACACCTGGTTTAATTCCTTCTCGATGGGCAGCCGGTGTTTTCGCAGCGCATCCTCGTACCCCATCCGGCGGTTGTTGGCGATGGGCAACCAAGGGGTGGCCCCCAGGAAGGCAATGCGCCTACACCCGGTACTTATCAGGTATTCCACCGCGTTGAACGCCCCGGCGTAGTCGTCCACCACTACCTTGTCGGTGTTGATGCCCGTACATATCCGGTCGAAAAAGACGAGGTGTACCTTGTTATCGATAATCTCTTGGAAGTGGTCAAAACTACGCGTGCTTTTCGATTGCGAAGCCAAGATGCCGCACACACGTGCGTCCAGCAAGGTCTCCACGCTTTTCACCTCCCGTTCATAATCCTCGTTGGATAGGCAGAAAAGCAGGTTGTAGTTCTTCTTTTCCGCTTCGTCTTGGATCCCGGCCAGCACCGTAGAAAAAAAGTAGTGTACGATTTCCGGGACGATTACACCAATGGTATTCACGCGGTTGGTTCGCAACTGCATGGCTAAGGTGTTGGGTTTATACTTATGCTCGGCCGCGTACGCCTGCACCCTCTCCCGTGTTTGCACGCTGATCGCGGGGTTATCTTTCATAGCCCTCGACACCGTTGACGGGGATAATCCAAGCGCTTTCGCAATATCCTTTAAGGTAATCGGCTTCATACGCGTCCTTTTACTTTACACCCTGGCAAGACAAAAATAGTCAAATTTTAGATTCGATGGGAAAGAAACGCTTGGAAAAGCCTCATTTTTCATCTATTTTCGCGATACCAACTAAAGTGCCATTTAACTACAGTTAATTACCAGTTGTTGAATGTACCATTCATTAACCCGTTAAGCAATGTCCAACGTAAACACCCCTTTAACCGTTCAATCGGAGGTGGGAAGGCTTGAAGCGGTCCTTCTCCACTACCCTGGGGCTGAGGTAGAGAACATGACCCCCGGCAACGCGCAACGCGCGTTATACAATGATATTTTGAACCTCTCTATCGCTCAAAAAGAGTACGATCAACTGCTCGGCGTATTGCACAAAACATCGAACGTGTTTAAGGTATCCGATCTCTTGACGCGACTACTGGAACAAGCGGAGCTCAGAACGGACTTGATCCGTAAGATTTGCGAGATGGAGCAAGCAACGGGGTATGAAGAGGAGTTATTAAGTTTACCCGCCGCCGTCCTATCAAGAGTCCTAATCGAGGGGCTCCCGTTACGGGTAGAGACACTGACTGATTTCCTTCGTGAGGAGTATTACGCGTTACCACCCCTGTACAACTTCTACTTCACCAGGGATCCATCTGCAGTAATCGGCCATCACTCGTTGGTATGCAAAATGGCCAACAAAGTGAGGGCGAGGGAATCATTCATCATGGAGGCGATCTTTAAAAGCGGTATTTTGGGTGCCATCCCGGTAATCAGCATCCCGGAGTTGACACGCGATCAGCCAAACGTGATGATCGAGGGGGGCGATATTCTGGTGGCCGATGAACATATCTTGCTGATTGGCAATGGCTCACGGACCAGCACCGAGGGTATCGACTTCCTGGTAAAGCAGTACTGCCGGCTCGGCCCCGGGAGGAAACATGTGATCGTGCAGCAGCTACCCCACTCACCCGAATCGTTCATTCACCTCGATATGGTATTCACGATGTTGGATCGCGACAAGGCAATGGTCTATAAGCCCCTTATCAAGAACAACTCCCCCTACCAGACCGTACATATCGAAATAGAAGACGGCAAGGTCGTCAAGATATCTTCGGTAAGTAGCATCCTCAGCGCGCTACGCACGTTAGGCGTTGATTTGAAGCCCATCGTCTGCGGGGGTAAAGCCGACGACTGGGATCAAGAGCGAGAACAGTGGCATAGCGGCGCCAACTTCCTTGCCGTCGCACCCGGTCAGGTCCTCTCCTACGCCCGCAACATCCACACCTTGGAGGAGCTGGATAAAAATGGGTTTAAGGTGGTAACCGCAAAGGAGGTGATAGAGGGGAAACGGGAACTCTCTTCCATGGGAAATTGCGTGATTACCATCGATGGATCGGAGCTACCCCGCGGAGGTGGCGGGCCGAGGTGTATGACCATGCCGTTACGGCGGGCCAGTTTACAGTAGATGGGAACTGGCAACAAACCGGGCAACAGGCTGCAGCTTGGCAGGATAACGACAGTCGGGATGGAACAGGGTTAAAGAATCTCCTTGATCTCTTTTAGACTACCCACGGTGTAGGTGGGTATAACAAAGGCTTCCCCGGGAGAAACTTCCTCGGCATTGGTTTTACCCATCAAAACTGCTCCAGTAGGAACCTCCCCGGTTGGGTTGAGCCATATCTGATCGATGCCACTCCGGTACGCCCCCACGATATCGGCCTCCCAGCTATCCCCTATCATCACGGTTTGCTCACGCCTTGCACCGGCGCGTTCAAGCGCGTGGGTAAACATGCCGGGGTGCGGCTTGTTGACACCCACCTCCTCCGATAGGATAACAGTGTCGAAATAGGGGCGCAACCCCGAGTTCCCGATCTTCTTGTGCTGCACCTCGGTGAACCCGTTGGAGAGGATATGCATCCGGTACTTCGGCTTCAGGTATTCCAACAACTCCATCGTCCCATCGATCAACCCCGTTTTTCGGGTCGTCCGTTCCAGGAAGTCGTCGTTCAACCTCTTCGCGTACTCAGGGTCAGTTATACCGAACTCACTTACCGGCACAAGGAATCGCTCCACGATAAGCTCCTCCTTTTGGATAACCCCATCACGGTAAAGCCCCCACAAGCGGTTGTTGTTCCGCATGTATACGTCATAATAATCCTCGAACCCGGGATAATATTCCCCGTAGCCGTAATCGACGTAAATCGCTTCGAGGCACTCCTTCCCGTTCCGGTGGATGTCCCACAGGGTGTCATCCAAGTCGATAAACAGGTCCCTGTAGCACATGCACCTTACATTACCTCGATAATCAGGTACTTGGTTAAGCTCCAGAAGCGCTGCGTATCGGTCACCTGAAACAGGAGGTTCCCATCTTTAAGCGTAACGAACTCGTAAGTTCCTTCCGGGTGAGTTGACCACAGCTTGGCTTTCTTAGCGTAGAGGGGTATCTCGGTCACCTCCCGTATATCGATGGTCAGGAAGTACTCCTTGTTGAAGGTGTCTTGCAGTACCCGGGGGGCCTTCATAAAGCCTCCTGACAAGATTTTCTGATCCTTCAACTCCTTCTGCGTCCCGAAAACGTAGTAGGCCGTGTTCAAGCTACGATCCTGCTCCTGGATGGTTATCGATTGCTGTTCCGCTTCGATAGCGAGGGCTGTGATGTCTTGCGAAAGTTGTGCGATTTTCTCATCTTTAGCGGCCAACTCTTGCTGCAATCCCGCTAAGCGAACGGCACTCTCCTCCATCTCCCGGTTCAACCTCACGATGGTGTTTTTCAACGAGGCCACCTCCTTGGTACTACCGCTATACTTCCGGTTCAACTCCTGCAACTGCGCCTTGTTGCGTTGAAGGATATCGTTGATCATCTTGAAGTTCTCGGTGATACGTGTCCGGGTATCTTGGCTCATCTCGCCCTCTTTGGCCGACTGCGTGGAGATGTACTTCTCCGCCTCCCGTATCCGATCGAAGTTGGCCTCAACCTCACTGATAACCGACATCATCTCGATCGCTTCACTCTCGGTATCCACCGTGATCATCATCAGGGAGTCTCGCTGCGCCTCAAGCGCTTTGTACTCTTTTGACTCCTTAACATTGGTACACGAAACGATTAGCCCAATGGCTATCCATAACATCCATGTTCTTTTCATACAATTCATTTTTTACATTTCTCATCTAAAATGATTTCATCTTTCAAGGCGTATATGGTTCCCTTGAAAGCCAAAACGGACACACAAGTCCTATTTCTCGGGCGCTCCCGCCACGACAATAACACATTCCCCCTTCGGGGTATTTTCCAAAAAATGAGCGCTTAACTCTTTTAGTGTTCCTCTCACCGTCTCCGCGTGCAATTTGGACAGTTCGCGAGAGAGGGATGCACTCCGTTCTTCACCAAGGCATTCAGCCAGTTGAGTTAACGTTTTAACCACCCGGTAGGGCGATTCGTAAAAAATCATGGTCCTTGTTTCGGTCGCCAGCTGCTGCAATCTCGTTGACCTTCCCTTTTTACGGGGGAGGAACCCTTCGAAGCAAAAGCGGTCACTCGGCAAGCCCGACTCGACCAAAGCAGGCACGAAAGCGGTAGCACCAGGGAGGCACTCCACCTCCACTCCCTCCTCTAAACAGGCCCTAACCAGATAAAAACCGGGGTCCGAGATACTTGGTGTACCTGCATCGGAGATCAAGGCCATCTGCTCACCTCCTTTCATTCGCATTACCAGGGAGGCCGTTGCCCGATGCTCGTTAAACATATGGTGCGACTGCATCGCTGTTTCCACTTCATAGCGTTTCAGCAACACACCACTTGTCCGCGTATCTTCGGCCAGTATCAAGTCGCACTCCTTCAGCACCCTGATCGCTCTCATGGTAATATCCTCCAAGTTGCCGATTGGCGTAGGTACGACGAACAGCTTTCCCATCGTGTGCTTTTCCCGTTACTCGAACCCTTTCCTAACCACCTGTAAGAATTCACCGACCGTGGGATCATCAAAATCCCAGGGATACGTCGCTCGCGCGTATTCCTCGGCCTCCTCGTAGGTTGTAAAGGTACCCAACGTATGCATCGCTTCGTTCATCTTTTTGGGATCGTTCCCAAAAAGCTCCCGCTGGAACAGGAAACGGTCGTTCAGGCTAATTCCACGTTTCAGGTCCACGAATGTAGGCGGCGCGGATATCATGTCGTTCAAAGAGGGCGGTGCACTAAACTCCTCCCTTGTCGGGGGACTCTTCAGCTTCCTGTACTCGGGCAGAACAACATCCTGCGCGTACTGATTCCTAGGCATCGCTCCCTCCGGTTTGGGAACACCCGATAGCGGTGAAACAGCCAACCTCGAAGGGGCAGTCGGCTTGGTTACCACCGGGTCCTCAATCCTTGGCGACTCAACGGTAACGGCTGGCTTCGCGGCTGGTGTTGACTCTTTAGGGATAACAGGTGTCGGTTTTTCAGGAGCAACTGGTTCCGTTTCGGCCGACGCCCTGCTTCCAGTCTCCGACAGGAAGTTGACCAATCTCTCCATCTGCCCCTTCATCTCATCGATCTGCATGAACTCGAGCTGATGCAGCGTCCTCGACGCCTCCTGCAGTGCATCGAATGATTCCCTAAAAAAGGAGAAAGGGAGCGCATCGTTCTGCTTGGCACTCAACACCTTCTCTTTCAACCTATTCAAGTTATCTAGAAGTTGATCAATGTACTCCTTTCTTTTCTCCAACATCTACCATCGTTTTACATATGACTTCAAGTGCAGTTCCCCCACGAATGATCATAACTGCTCTTCTTAACACAAAAGTAATCATTATTTAGGAGTTGCGACAAATTCATCGGGTAAATTTACAAGATATAACTTTTCAGTACTTCGGGTGATGGAGGTGTAGAGCCAGCGATAAAAATTGTCTCCCATATGCGCTTTTTGCACGTACCCCAAATCCAGGAAGACGTTTTTCCACTCTCCCCCTTGCGCTTTATGGCAGGTGACCGAGTAGCCGTACTTCGTTTGTAACGCGTTGAAGTAAGGATTCGCTTTCACCTCCCTGTAGCGTGTCGACTTTCGGGTAAGGTGTTGGTAATCCTCCATCACGTGGGTGAATAGCAGGTCGTTCTGCTCTCGGGTAAGCCCCGGCATTTCGGTATGCAACGAGTCGAGGTTGATCTTGGCTTCAAACTCGATGTCGTAATCGCGATGGTACAACAACGCGTTGATGAATCGAAAGCCGTACATCTCCTCTTCGCCCCTCACCCGCGTCACCTCCACGAACTCGCCGTTCGCGAGAAAATCAAGGCGTTCCATCTGCTCGAACTCCTGGGTCCAAAAGTAGTTATTCTTGGTGATCATCAGGATATCACCCGAAGAGAGCTCCTCTTCCCGGTAGAGTACCCGGTTTCGTATGCCGTTGTTGTAGGCGTTCACCCGCTTATTGGAACGCGAGATCACGATGGTTTCCTCCATCCCGTCCCTTCGGTAAGCGTCCGACAGCTCATCGATAAGCTCAAGTCCCGTGATGCGCCTTACATCAGGAAAACCGTTCACTTGAAGCTTCGGGTAGTCGTCCGTGAGTTGGTAACGTAGCGCATCCCGTAAGGCGGTGGCGTTTGTCAGAATACCCGATTCACTGGACTGCCTCACGATCTCGGTCAATGTTGCCTCCTGCACATGCAGGGAAAAGGAACGCAGCACCTCGCAGTCAAGCGCGGGGCTGCTCTCCTGTTTCACGGGCGGCAGTTGCGCGTTATCCCCGATTAACATCAACCGGCACCCCTCACCGGAGTAAACATACTGGATAAGGTCGTCCAGCAGCCTTCCCGTTCCAAAGATAGAGTAGTCGAGGGACTCGTTATTGATCATCGAGGCCTCGTCCACGATAAATAGGGTGTGTGTATGCAGGTTATCTGACAACGAGAACTGGGGCGTTCCCTCCCCGAACTTCTGCTGTCGGTAAATCTTCTTATGGATGGTGAAAGCCTGCTGCGCCGCGTATCCGGAGAAAACCTTCGCCGCCCGTCCCGTGGGAGCCAGCAATACCGCCCTCTGCTCGAAGTGATTCATGATTCGTACCAACCCCCCGATAAGCGACGACTTCCCGGTGCCGGCGTACCCTTTGAGTAGAAACAGCTCCTGCCCGTCACCCGAAAAGAGGAAACGGCCAATTTTCTCCAGCGCGTTCGTTTGGTCGCCCGTCAACTCAAACGGGAAATTCTCCTTGATTTTCTCAATGAAATAGCGTTTTATCATTCCTGCAGCTCCTTTTTCAGCGGTAAAAGTAGCACAATTCTCTTTCTTTTTCTACATTTGTAGGATTAATAAAGATATTCAGCTTTAGCTTTTACTTTTTTTTCTGCTTTCAAGCCTGACTGAAGCTTGTTTTCATGCGATAGATATTTGCTACGTTCGGCAAAGTCAAAGCAAGCTTTGCATTTGCTCTTACTTACCGCAAATATTTGCGACCCATCAACTGCTTGTTCGCTAAAAGAAAAGAACTCAGCTCTGCTGCACTTTTGAAGTTAGTTCTACTTTTTCTCGCAATAACATAATCCAAACAAGTTTGTCTTCTGTCTATTGCTTAACGAAAAAGTTGCTCGCGACGGCATATATGAACACGTTCATCCCTGCTCGTCTTGCTTAACGCAAAAGTTCGCTTTCGCTCAAACAGCTTTTCTTTTTTAACACGAACTGCACAGGATGTGTCCCCGCAAAACAAGCTAAGGTCCTCGTCTTGAAAGCAGAAAAAACAACAACAGCACGACACACGAAAGTCAAATAAAGAAAAACCTAATTGCTTATATAAGTTTACCAAGATGTTTTTGCCCGAGAATATTGATTTAGCCCACGCCGAAAATTACGATCTGTCCATTCGGTTGACCCCCGATGGGTTCTCTTTCTGCATCTACTCGGTAAGCGACCCAACCGTTTTCTATTACCAAGAGACCGGTATGGGGAGCAAGTTCACCTACACCGAGAGCGTTAAGCGGTTAATTTTCGACCTTGGCTTTTTCAGTCAGCCCTTCCGCAGCACGAAAGCCACGGTGGTCTCCCCCCAGTTTACCCTTGTACCGGGCAAGTTTTTCGACCGCAAGCGGGCAAAAGCGCTTTTCCACTATAATTTCCATGAAACAGATGGGAAGATTCTCAGCGATTCAGCGTTGGAAGGCATCCACATCGTTTACCATTTGGATGAAGAGGTCCATTCGTTCCTATCCCGTAACCTGTGGAACCCCCACTTTTATCACCAATCCACACACCTTTTGAAGCTGTTCGCCACGCGTGCAGTTGAGAGGGGTGACCGATGCTGTTTCGTCGATTTTCACGATCGGTTTGTTTCCCTCTTCGCATTCGATGAAGGGCTTCTTACCGCCAACATGTTCCCGGCAACCCACCCACAGGATACCCTTTACTACATTACCAGTGCGTGGGAGAAGTTAGCTTTCGACCAATCGGCTGATTCCCTCTTGCTTTCCGGTAACCTGGATGGCCATAGCGAGGTGATCGACGAGCTCTCGAGATTCATTGCAAAAGTGGAACAGACAGCATTACATCCCAAAACGAACCTTTCGGGGGAGCAACTCCGCACCCTACCTACCGATATAGTTGCCATGCTATGCGAATCATAAGTGGAAAATACAAATCTCGGCGGATAGCGGTGCCTGCTAACCTAAAGGCACGGCCCACGACCGACTTCGCGAAAGAGGGTCTCTTCAACGTGCTTAACAACCTGGTGGATTGGGAGGAGACCAGCGCGCTCGACCTTTTTTCCGGGACGGGTAGCATCGCGTTTGAACTGATTTCCAGGGGATGCCCCCACGTGGTTAGCGTGGAGCAGTGTCCAACCCATTTTCGGTTTATCTGCCTGGCTCAAGAGAAACTGGAAGCGAAGGAGCTGTTCCCCATCAAGGCCGATGTATTCAAGTACTTGAAGTCGACCAAGCAGCGGTTCGACCTTGTCTTTGCCGATCCCCCTTACGACCTTAAGGAGGCGAGCACGATACCCGGCCTCGTGATCGAGCAAAAGTTGGTCAAGGAGGGGGGGCTCTTTATCATGGAGCACTCGAAACATCTAAACTTCTCGCTCCTTCCACACTTCAAGGAAGAACGTAAATACGGGAACGTTCACTTCTCATTTTTCCAGTTCTAGTCCCTTATTTTTTTGCTTTTAGAGTTCGCTTCGCATCAAAGATTCTAAGAAAGTTATGTAACGTGAGTTTGAAGTAAAAAACTACCTGAACAATAGGACTCTACGAACAATATTCCTTTTTTTTGAAATTTCAAATAAAACGTTATCTTTGTATATATGAAAACACGCTTTCAACATATCAAAAAAAATGCTCTCCGTCTCATTGGACGAACACCCGCACGCGATGCAGACACATTTCCGCCCTGCGAGCGGAGCCATGCATGACTTGTAAATCCTTTTCGCAGGGCGGATAGTGGCCCCGCACTCCAGATGCAAAGGCTGTTAACTCAATCAATTTATTCATGTTAAGCAATATTTACAAAGTAAATACTATTAGTGTTTACACTTTTATGAAAGGAGAAGAGTCTTACCAATGTTTCGCCACCAACATTAACTAAAAAGTGAAGCATGCCTTCAAACCATGGAACTGCACAAAAAGAAAAGAGGCGATACAGTAGATAAGGTAACCATTTGAATGTTTTTTATTAACGGGTAAAGGCTGAAAGCAAAGCCTTTGTTCTAAACCTTAAAGTAGGCATGAAAACAAAAACAAATAAAACGTTTATTACGTTCTTATGTGCCCTTTTGCTTATAGCTGTAAGCGGGGGCGGATGTGATAGAGAAAACCAATATGAAACAGAATTTAAGGAAAACTTGATCGATAAGTTCTTTGAATACAAAGGCAATCACATATTAACAATTAATATAATTAGATACTTACAGAACAAAAACGACTCAACTGAATTTATCGAAACATTCGTGAAAGAATATGGCTATCCCGTTTGGCAGCAAGCTGTTAACGTGTACAATGATGGACAAATCTTGTTATTTATACCTGTGAAAAACGTCCAACTTGAAGAAATAGAAACAATTTGGACGTTCAAAATCACCAACGAACAGATACGATATTATCCTGTGCGAAAAGATAGAGTGGGAATAGAGGATTCATGGAGTTTCGATTATTTCACACAAGAGGTCTTAAACCAAACGCCCAAAAGTGGTGTCAGATTCGAAGTTAAGGATAACAAACCATCAACAAGAGGATGGGTCGAGAGTATACATTGTGTTCAATCTTTTGCAGGAATAGAATATGATGGACAACTGGTAGAAGTAAGTACAGGATGGCATTGTTGGAGTAGCATGTATTATGTACAGGATGTTTTCGTCATGTATATCTTAGATTTCAGTGGTTATGGTAGCGGTGAAGACCATTTCTATGGAGGAGGTAGTGGTGGAGGAGGAAGTACCCCGCCGCCGGTAAATACAATCAAGCCCAAAAGCGATCTCCCGAAAAAGAAACCCAAAGATATTTTAGAGGATTGCAACGATATAATAATAGCTTTGAAAAATGCTTTGAAAAAAAATAACGATACATTCATTAATTTTCAATCACCATATGATGACAAATTAAAATTTCCATCATACTCCGAATATCTGGCTAAAATTCAATCAGACCCTACTCGGGAGCATTCCATAAGTTTGAAATATTACCCCGATAATGACGAATACATAACAAATGCCATTCAAACGGGTGACACACATGATGTAACAATAATTACAGACAACCTCACGGTTGCCAACGTACATAACCATCCAAACAATATGCCACCATCGCCACGAGATTTGCGGACAATGATAAAAAATGTGGTAGAGTATCCGCAATACAAAGCCCTATACACCCTCACCAATGACGGTACGTATTACGCTTTTTACGTTACCAATAGGAATAAAGCCAAGACATTTTGGGACAAATACAAAGATGAGATGATTATAGATGCAACTAATCATTTTAAGAAAAATATGGAATTTTTTAAATACTGGAAAGAATCAGAAACCAAATTCAATAAATTGGGGGCAGAAGATGCTTGGAATTACGCTTTAGCCTATATAATCGATAAATACGACATGGGTATCGGGCTATTCCGTCAAAAGAAAGGCGAAAACGGATTTACCTCCCTACATATGAAAAAGGATGCCGATGGCATATATCAAGTGGTAAAATGTAAATAACAATAAAATAACAAAAAAAATGAAAACAATATTTATAACACTTTTACTGAGTATAGCAACATTAATACTCTATTCTCAGAATCAATATTACACAATGCCTCAATGCAATAATGACACATTGAAGTATATTGAAAAGAATTACGAACAAAACAAGGCAAGATATATTGGCAAAACTTTGCAGGTATTATTAGATGAGTCTGAATTAAAATTTGAAGAATTTATACCTGCAAAGTTTAGTCCTTGGGTAAGAGACAAATCATTAATTGGAAAACTAGAATTAATATCTTTCCCAATTTATTACTCAATCTATATGTATGATATATATATATACATTGACGCACCCTATACACTGACATGGGAAGCCGCGATGGATCTGGAAGGGGATGAATCTGAGCCTTGGGGACCCAAGTATTACAATTTTTATAAAGGAATAAAAATTAAAGATATATATATATATAAAGAGAAAGACGGGCATCGGATAGAGAATTACACCCGTCCGTAAAAATATATGAGAACAATACTTATAACAGTTACGCTGTGTATGACAATGTTAAACACTTATGCACAGAGCCGTTATTACACCATGGAAGAGTGTAATAACGATACATTAAAGTATATTGAAAAGAATTATGAGCAATATAAAGTACGATATATTGGCAAAACTTTGCAATTATTATTAGACGAATCCGAATTGAAATTTGAAGAATTTGTTCCGGGAAAATTTAGTCCTTGGGTAAGAGACAAATCATTAATCGGAAAAATAAAAGATTTATCCTTTACTATATATTTTAAAGAATATCAATATCATATATATTTATATGTAGATGCGCCTTATACGCTCAGATGGGAAGTCGCAATGGATTTGGAAGGGGATGAATGTGAGTCTTGGGGACCTAAATACTATAATTTTTACAAAGATATAAAAATTAAAGATATATATATTCACAAACAGAAGAATGGGGAGAAAATAAAAAACTACACCCGTCCGTAAAAATATATGAGAACAATACTTATAACAGTTACGCTGTGTATGACAATGTTAAGCACTTATGCGCAGAGCCGTTATTACACCATGGAAGAGTGTAATAATGACACACTGAAGTATATCGAAAAGAATTACGAACAAAACAAGGCACGATATATTGGTAAAACAATACAATTCTGGGCTGATGAATGCCAAATAAAATTAGGAGATGTTGTTCCGGGAGAATTTAGTCCGTGGGGAAAGGATAAATCATTAATCGGGAAAGTAGAAAATATCAGTTTTGACATTCCATTCTCAGAATCTTCCAATTATTACGAATATACTATATACTTATATATAGAGAGTCCTTATACCTTAAATTGGGATGAAGCAGCGGATTTAGGAGGTGACTATACAGCAACATGGGGGGCAAAAACATATTACTTTTACAAAGACCAGAAAATTAAGGATATATATATAAAGAGAAGAATGGGTAGTATCCCAGAAAGTGTGTAATTTCTATCCTTGTTTGTTGCAAAATTATTCATAATTTTTGATATCACAAAGAGTGGCGGGCAGTGAAGCGGAGGCGTGGCCGAGGCGAAGCTGCCCGCTACTCTTCTTCTTCCCAGTCAAACTTGACTTGTTCATAATCCAACTTGGGTAGTTTACGCCCGTGAGCCTTACGGTTCATGCTCACACCTCCCAGCAACAGCAACGTGGCCTTCGTCTCTTGAAGTACGGGTAAAGTTCGCCCCACTTCTCGCAAAAGGAGACTTATAGGTCAAAAAGTAGGCTGAAAATTTCTGAATCGCTTTCTGTTGCTACCTTTGCAGCAAATCAAAGGTTATGAACAAAAAAAATGCTTTTATGTGGCAGTCCAATAATCAAAAAAAATGGACACAAAAACGGATATCAGATGTACAAATGCCATGTTTGTGGCAAGCAGTTTCGAGGTGGCAATCGACTGAACCACTATGGATTGAAAATCCATGTAATCGGTAACTTTGTATATACAACTTTTGGTAACGTTGAGTGTACAAGAATTGGTAACATCAAGTCACGTAAAAAACGTTAAAAAAAGAGTCTTCTTATCTTTGTTTTTTATTTCCCCTGAAAACATTAGATATCGTCGCACTGTTTCCCGCTACCTCTCGATGAGCGAGGGGGAGTTCATCGATTTCATCTCGAAGCCTCGAGTGTACAAGCGCCTTTTATCCGTTTATCACCCTGATGTAAAGAAAATGCTGAAAGTTGACCAAGACTTACCCGCCGCGCAGCTGATCGTGATAGACGACTTGATGAACATCGCCGTGAACAGGGAGGAGGGTAACTTGCTCTTCGCCTTCGTCAACAGCGTCTACGAGTCGACCTCGTTCATCATCACCACCAACAAGTCCCCCGCGCAATGGGCACGGTCGCTCGACGACGAGGTCCTGGCGACGGCCCTGTTGGACAGGTTGCTCTACAAGTGCGAGTTGATTCAACTATCGGGCAAGAGCTACAGTATGCAGAACAGGAAAACCATTTTTAAAGGACAAGTTGATGGTATGTAAAAAAGAAAAACTAACTTTGCAACTGCTGCACGATTGTTACCGAAAACGCTGCACGATTGTTACCGAAAGTGCTGCACTCGTGTTTACCGAAAATGCTGTATTCTCAGTTTCCGTTTACACCTTTACCGGTCGAAGCGTTGCTGAAGCTCACGAGAAAGCATTCGCCTATTTCCAGGGTATTCCCCGCCACTTGGTTTACGATCAGACAGGGTGCTGATCAGCAACGAGAACCTGGGAGATTACATCCTCGCGGGAGACTTCGCCCGTTACCGCGACGAGCGTGATCTCAACATCAAGTTTTGTCGCAAGGCAGATCCCCAGAGCAAAGGCAAAGTGGAAAACCTTATAGGCCACGTGAAAAAGAACTTCTTGCGTTCCAGCATTTTTCACGATATAGACCGTTTAAACGATGAAGTTCTCGATTGGCTCGATCGAAGAGCCAACGGCACCAAACATCACGCCACGGCCAAAATACCCAAGGAAGAGTGGCTTATCGAGAAACAACATCTTCTGCCCTATAGAGCTCTTTCACACGGTTTCTCCTCGGGCGAACAACTTGCCGGATATACCGTGAGAAAAGACAACTCCATAAGTTACAAGGGCAATCTTTACAGGGTACCATACGGTACTTACAGCGGGCGTGGCAGCAAGGTGTTACTTGAAAAGGAGCAAGACCATATATCGTTGTTTGACAGCAAAGGGGTCTTGCTTGTAAAACACCCGATATGTTTCGAGCAAGGCAAAACGATAGGTGAAAGCACGTACAGGAAAGAACGAGGGAAAAGGATGGAACAGATGAAACAACAGACGGTTTCATTGTTGCCTGCCTCGTCATTAATAGGCGATTACCTCGATCGATTGTACACGGACAAGCCCAGGTACTTTAAAGACAACGTCGATGTAATACGGAAAGTAATATCGCGGTACGACCCGGCGATAGTCGAACAAGCATTGGATTACTGTCACGAACGCATGCTTTATAACGGGTTCTCGGTTCTCGAGGCGGCTGAACATTTTCGTGAAACGGGCAATTATCTTGGAGGGGGTGAAAACGAGGCAAAAGCCGTTTCAAGTTCAAATTCATGTTCTCTTGCAAAGTATAATGTCGCGAAGTACAATCCATCCCGCAGCAATATCCTTCAATATGAACAAATTATCCGGTAAAGCAAGATGGGACGCGTAGAATCAATTAGAGAACAGGCGAGAGTTCTTCGCCTGGGTTACCTTGTGGATAACCTTCAGGGCGTGTTGCATGAGACGACTATCAACTCTCCCTGCTACAGCGACTTTTTGGCGGACATCCTCGCCAACGAGCTGGAGTCAAGAAGCCGGAGGGATTATCAAAGACGCTTGAAAGCCGCCTGCCTGCCTCGCTCGCACAATTTGGATGATTACGACTTCAGGTGCTCCAACAGCATCGGGATGAAACAGTTGAGGGAGTTGCTTTGGGTTGACCAGCTGTACAACCTGGTAATCATGGGACCCAGCGGTACGGGAAAGACCTACATGGCCGCCGGCTTAGTCAATGATGCCATCAAGGTCGGGTACAGGGCATACTTTGTAACCATGTCCGATCTCCTGGACACGATACGGCAGAAACAAATAAAGGGCAAGGCCGCTGGGACGTGGAAACGTTACTTGAAAGCGCAACTGATAGCCATTGATGACATCATGATGTTTCCCGTTGAAAAGGGTGAAGCGGTTGAATTGTTCAATTTCATCAATTACCTTCACGAACGTTGTTCCTTGATTATCACTACTAACAAATCTCCCGTGGAATGGGCGGAGATGTTGGATGACGAGGTTTTGGCAACTGCTATTTTAGACAGGGTGCTGTACCGTTGCGAGGTGTTGAAGCTCGAGGGAGAGGGATACAGGATGTCACACCGGCAAACTTTCATGCAAGGATGAAAGAGCGGCAAGGAGTTGTTCTCATATTTTACCTCGATACAAGGTGTTGACAAACACTTTAAAAGGGAAAAGCAAGATTGAACTTTTAAAATGATAGATTATAAAAAGATTATAAAATAAAATCAAGTCAAAAGGCTTTAAGGTTAAATTGATTAAAAAGTTAATGGCTGAGTTTTATGAAAAGTTGTACATTCAATTTTACCAATTTTTGTACATTATAAATTTGAGTCCCCTTTGAAAACCCCGTTTTCATGAAACGGCCCAAAAAGCGGTTTCTCCCCGGGATTTCAAGAATTTGACGTTGTTGAAAAATATTTTCACTAAAAAAGATATTTTCGCCGGTACACCGGTGAAAAAACAGGACGAAAGTTGTCCTGAAAGCGTTCTTTCACTTGTTGTTGTGACATGTTTGAGGATCCTTCTGAAATTTATCCACGCGGAGCGCGAGTAAGCCCATAGTTTATGCTTGCCGAGCGTTCTGTACCGGGTTTTACCGTGAGGGCAGTGGTAACCGAGTTG
>JAMNYO010000113.1 GCA_023622765.1 Bacteroidota bacterium
ATGACACGGAGACGGATATCACGGCCGTATCCAATGGCTTGTTTGGAAAAGACCAACATACCGTCCGTGTATTGTGGCACAAGAAGTCGTTTCCCAGGTACGGGTTTGAAATTGATGACAACATCTATTTCTTACGTGATATCGCGCGTAAAAGACCGAAATCCCTATTTGATTGCTTTTACCTGAAAGGGCTGCGTGATATACATAAGAAGTACGGCACGAAAGTATTGCTGAACCTCTTCTATACCGATCAATCACTCTATTCCGATGGAACTGAATTCACGTTGGATCAGTTTCCCGACCGGTATAAAAAGGAGTGGGCAGACAATGCCGACTGGCTGAAGTTGACTTTTCACGCCTACGCTGAATTCCCTGACAGGCCCTACCAAGAGGCACCGGTTGATAAAATAATCAGCGATATCCGGCAGGTCTCGGAGCAGATCCACCGGTTTGCAGGAGAGGAGACTTATACTCCGCCGACTATCGTTCACTGGGGGATGGCCAACCAACAGGCCTTTAAGCCGATGTATGATCTGGGGGTACGCGTTCTGCGCGGGTACTTCACTAAAAACAGACATGGGGTCTGGGATGTGAATCAAAACATGGATGAGATCAGGTCGGAATACATCAATCGCCATGACGCGTTGAAGGATTTTAATAGCGGCATCGTTTTCGGCAAAGCAGACATGGTACTCAACAACACCCCCATTGATGAGATCGTGCCCATCCTTGAATCGTTGAAGGGCGATGTGCTTCAGTCAGAGATCATGGATTTAATGACACATGAGCAGTACTTCTGGCCATTTTACGCCAACTACGTCCCAGATCATTTCGATCGGCTCGACAGGGCCATACGGTGGGTGACGGAGAACGGTTACAAGCCTGTTTTCTGGAACGATGGTCTTTTGGGTGCATGAAAGAGCGTCAAAATGAGGAGCTTGCCTCGAACCGAGAATATCTAAGATGCCTTTAGGGTGCATAAAAATGCATCAAAAGGATGATTATGGAAGACTGATTTTTTAAACAGGTAAATGACAATGAAAACCGGGAGACGCGCGTTTATTCGAAAAGCAGGTGTGGTGGTAGGCGGGGGTATGCTATTGGGCCATCACCTGCCGATTTTCTCGAAAGAGAGCAACCCTTCCGGCCAAGTTAGGATAGTGGAACCCTTTCATGGGGCCGTGTTGAACTGGCGGCACGGGGAGAAATTTGGTGATGGCTTAAAAATCAAGGTTCAAGGTGAGGCTCCCCCGGGCAGCGAGATAATGGTTAATGGGGTGGCGGCACAACGGGAAGGGAGCAGCTTCATCTCCCATATCCTTTTTACCGGTAAGGAGACCGAAATCACTGCCTTAGCCTATGACTGTTTCGGCCAGAAAAGGCATAGCGTGCGGGTGCTGTGGGATATGTACTCATTCCCACGCTATCGCTTTGCCATCAACAACAATATCTTCTTCTTACGCGACATCGCCAGGAAGAGATATAGGTCGCTTTTCGACTGTTTCTACCTGGATGGCCTTCGGAAACTGCACCGGGAGTACGGCACCAAGTTTGTTCTGAACATCTTTTTCAGCGATGGTTTGGAGTACAACAACGGTAAAGAGTTTCTGCTGACGGAGTTTCCGGATCGCTACAAAAAAGAGTGGGAAAGCAACTCCCATTGGTTGAAGCTGGCCTTCAACGCCTACTCTGAGTTTCCTAACAGGCCCTATCAAAACGCGCCTGTAGAAAAACTCATTGCCGATTTGAACTTGGTTAAAGAGCAAATATATCGGTTTGCCGGAGAAAACAGCTACTCGCCACCCACCGCGATTCACTGGGTAATGATTCAACCTTCTGCCCTAAAACCGTTGGCGGCAGAAGGCGTTCGCTCCCTAAGCGCCTATTTCCTGAAAACCGATAAGGGGCTGGATCTCAACCTGGGGTTAGATGAAACACGCACCGTCTATCTCTCACGAAATAAGATGTTGAAGGATTTTGACTCCGGCATTGTTTTTTCGAGGATGGACTTTACCTGCAACAAAACAGCCCTCGATCAAACCATCTCCACCCTTGAGGAGCTGGTAAAAGATACCCGATCCGCGGAGGTCATGAATATTTTCACTCACGAGCAGTACTTCTGGCCATTTTACGCCAACTATCTGCCGGATCATTTTCAAAGGCTTGAACAGACCATTCGGTGGCTGACCGAAAAGGGGTATAAACCCGTTTTTCATCACGAGGGTCTGTTGGGTGCGCCGGAGTAAAACAATAATATAGCGACTCATTCACGGATTATTTAATATTCACACTTTAAAAATATTTTGGTTATGAAAGAGAAAGAGAAGAAGAAATCAGATTTTCGTTATCAGACGGGTGATGCCCGCGTTCCTTGGGCAGCGGTAGGCGAGAGTGTAACCGTGTCAGACATTGAGGCAATGCTCAGGTTTTTGATTCAGCCGGGAGAAGACCCAAGTGCCTACGATAATCAAATGTCAAAGGTGATGTCAGCCTTGCAGGATTTGGCCGGTAAAGGTGTCTATGCCTCCAAGCTGACCCTGGGGGATAATGTGAAAGCGTTGGAAGAGAAGATGCAGGAGTACCTCCAGGTGAAGCATGCTTGCTTTATCACCAACGCGACCGCCGGATTTGAGATCGGGTTGAAGTTCGCCGGGCTGAAGCCGGGTGACGAGGTGATCGCACCGGCTATCACCTTCCTGTCAACCATTGCCTATCCTTTAGTCATAGGTGCCAAGGTGGTGCTGGCCGATGTGGACCCGCTCACCTTGAACATCGACCCGAAGGATATCGCGCGGAAGATCACCAAAAAGACCAAGGCGATCATGCCGGTGCACATTGGAGGATACCCCTGTGAGATGGATGAGATCATGAAGCTGGCCGAAGAGCACGACCTGACGGTAGTCGAAGATGTGGCCCACGGGTTCGGCGGATGGTATAAAGGGAAAGCGCTGGGTTGCATCGGCCA
>JAMNYO010000130.1 GCA_023622765.1 Bacteroidota bacterium
GGGCAGCATATTATTTAACAAGAAACAATCCCAATAAGCGTATAAGTAAAAAATGAAACAATCCAATAAATCTAAAATACTAAAAATAGTGTTATTGCTCGTGATAACCAGCCTTGCTATATCCTGTCTATTGCATGTTTCAAGAATAACGGGGTTTCGTGATACTGTTTGGATGACGATTATCATTGTCTTCTTGTGTGTCACGGCTGTCTATGGCCTGCTGAAAATAAAGTAATCCAGCAAAATGACATGATATTGCTTGCAAATTGTTATATTTGCATGCGGATTTCGTGTGATGTGACATTATTGTTGTACTTTGCTTTCAAAGCGAAGGTTTTCAGCGAGCTTTATGTATAACAAAAGGACCAAGATTGATAGCGATGCCAACGTGTTGCTTATTTATACCGGTGGAACCATCGGAATGGTGGAAAATGTGGTGACCGGGGCGTTGGAGCCCTTTAAATTCAGCCACCTGCGCTCGAATATGCCGGAGATACAACGGCTGAAATTCAATGTGGACAGCTACCTGTTCGACCCGCCTATCGACTCGTCAGACGTCTCTCTTGCTATTTGGCAACAGATGGTGAAGGTGATCGAGGAGCGGTACGACACCTACGATGGCTTCGTTATTCTCCATGGAACCGATACCATGGCCTACACCGCCTCGGCGCTGGGATTGATGCTGGAGAACCTGACCAAGCCGGTGATCTTCACCGGCTCGCAGTTGCCCATCGGGAAACTGAGGACCGACGGGAAGGAGAACCTGATCACGGCGCTGGAGATCGCCGCGGATAAGGACGATTCAGGCAGGCCAGCCGTGCCGGAGCTAACAGTCTACATGCAGAACCTGTTAATGCGGGGCAATCGGACGACCAAGGTGAACGCGGATAACTTCAGCGCGTTCACCAGTCCCAACTACCCGAATCTGGCCGAGGCGGGACTGAATATTCGCTACAACGACAAGTTTATCCTGTCGCCCGATTACGACCTACCTGTGCGGTTCCATTACGAGATGGATGCGCGGGTGGCCGTGCTGAAACTCTTCCCGGGCATCTCCGAGGAGGTGGTGAGCGCGTACCTTGAAATCCCCGGACTGCGGGGACTCGTCCTGGAGACCTACGGGAGCGGGAACTCGCCCATCACCCCGTGGTTTACCGGACGGTTGAAAAGCGCGGTCGACCGTGGCCTAGTCGTCGTGAACGTTACCCAATGCCTCTACGGCCGGGTGGAGATGCACCGTTACAAAAACGGGCAGCAGTTGCAAAAGCTGGGCGTGGTCAGCGGACATGATATCACGACCGAGGCGGCACTTGCGAAGTTAATGATCCTGTTGGGTTCGGGAAAATCCTCCCGGGAGGTGTGCCGCCTGATGGAAACCCCACTCCGGGGCGAAATGACCGTTAGTGAGCCCTCTTGACACGATTATACTCTCGCCATCGCGTTGGGTTGTTTTTCCTGTTTGTTGATAGCGTTTCGCTTCTAACGATGCTGATTCGGCCTGTTCTTCTCAACGTGCTCCCTTTCGTGCAATCATTGCATCGCGACTTCGTAGGTTAAAGTAGCGGCTTCGCTTGCTGCTTCCACTTTTTTGTACTAATTTCGTGGTTTAGATTCAAAGGGTCGAAACTCCGAAAATTGACGACGAAAAAACTAACTAAATTCAAAACATACACTCAAATCATCACTGTTTATGACAAAGAAAAAAAAGTATTTGACCATTGACGGTAACCAGGCCGCGGCACATATCGCTTACATGTTCAGCGAAGTGGCAGCTATCTACCCGATTACACCCTCCTCCACCATGGCGGAGTATATTGACGAGTGGGCGGCTGCCGGTAGAAAGAATATTTTCGGCCAACCGGTACTGGTTAAGGAGATGCAATCTGAGGCAGGAGCGGCGGGAGCCATGCACGGATCGCTGCAAGCGGGTGCCCTCACGTCCACATTCACGGCCTCGCAAGGATTGTTGTTGATGCTGCCCAACATGTACAAGATGTCGGGCGAATTGCTGCCCGGCGTGTTTCACGTGTCGGCACGTGCGATAGCGGCGCAAGCGCTCTCTATTTTAGGGGACCATCAGGACGTGATGGCTGCTCGTCCCACTGGCGTGGCCCTGTTCGCCACCGGCTCGGTGCAGGAGGTGATGGACTTGGCGGCGGTGGCGCACCTGGCCGCTATCGAGAGCCGTATTCCTTTCCTACATTTTTTCGACGGCTTCCGTACCTCGCACGAGATACAGAAGATTGAGGCGTTGTCAACGGAAGAACTTGCGCCGCTGGTAAACCAGGAGGCGCTGAAAGCGTTCCGCGATAGGGCACTTACCCCGGATAACCCGGTAACACGCGGTACCGCGCAGAACGACGATATCTACTTCCAGGCGCGTGAGGCGTCTAACCCGTTCTACGATGCGGTACCGGATATCGTGGAGAAGTACCTGGAAAAGCTGGCCGCGGTGACAGGTCGCAAGTACGGCCTGTTTGACTACTACGGCCACCCCGAAGCCGAAAGGATCGTGATCGCCATGGGATCGGTGACCGAGACCACGCGCGAGGTGGTCGACTACCTGATTTCGAAAGGCGAGAAGGTGGGCTTGGTGGCGGTACATCTCTACCGCCCGTTCAAGGCAGATGCGCTGCTCTCCGTCATCCCGAAGAGCGTTAAGCGCATCGCCGTGCTGGACCGCACCAAGGAGCCCGGCTCCACGGGGCAGCCGCTCTACCTGGACGTGAAGGATAGCTACTACGGCAAGGAGAACGCTCCCGAAATCGTGGGCGGTATCTACGGGCTGTCATCGAAAGATACCACTCCGGGACAGATCCTCTCGGTGTACGAGAACTTGTCGATGAAGATGCCGAAGAACGACTTTACCATCGGTATCGTGGACGACGTGACCTTTAAGTCGCTCCCCGTCAAGGAGGAG
>JAMNYO010000017.1 GCA_023622765.1 Bacteroidota bacterium
CACTCATTCACATCAGTCGGGCAGAAACCTTCGGATTGAATATCAATACCTTTAAAATCTGGTTGCATGTATAAATCTATTTTTTCTTGTTTATCAATGTATGGTAAAGCAGTTACCTGCGTTGAAATGATGCGAGAACGTTATATAATGATTCGCGTTGAAACAATGGGTTTCGCTAAAACCTAAAACTACGACTTACGTTACAGCGGCGATGACGTTGCCCGTTAGTTGCAGCAAGCCGAACAGCATCACCAGCAGCGAGGTACGGGCGTCCAGCGTCTGGATAGCCTCCAGGTCGTGTATCGATGCCCGGTTCATCTGCCGGATGTTCTTCATCGCCAAGGGAAAGCTAAGCAGCACCAGGAAAGTATACGGGCTCGTCAGCTTCAACATCACCAGCAGGGCTACCAACAGGTATGCCGTCAGCAAGAACGCCTGGTAGGTGACCTGCGCCCCCTCCAATCCCTGGTTCATCGCCAACGTGCGGATACCTGCCGACCTGTCTTGCTCTATATCCCTGGTGTTGTTGGCATGCAGGATGGCCACGATAAGCAGCCCCAGCGGGGCCGATACCGGCAACACCGCCCAAACGAGCTGTCCCGTCATCACGTAGACCGTTCCCAGCCCGATAGCCAGGCCGTAGCAGATGAAAATCATCAGGTCACCCAACGCCACGTACTTGAACTTGTAATAGAGTGTGGCACTAAGGACACCGACGAGGCCAATGAACAACAGCGGGAGACCGGTACGCATCATCAGGTAAAGACCCAGCAGGATACCGATGAGCAGCATCGAGCATCCATAAAGCAGGGCCGATTTGGGTGTAAAGTACCCCTTGGCGATGGGACGAACCCGGTCGCTTTTCTCTTTCACATCCACGCCGTTCAGAAAATCGTGGTAATCGCCCAGGATATTCCCGGCCGCGTGAAAGAAAACGACACCAATCACCGCGAGGATGCCGTGCACCCAGTTGAGGGTATCGACACCCCCGGTGCGGTAGAGGCAGTACGCGTACGAACCGGCCACTACCGCGGGCGATACCGATGCGGGGAAAGACCACGGGTGCGCTAAAAGCACCCATTTTCTCAGTCCCCCTACCCTCTCGGCCTTATGACTACTTGTTCCTTCCATTGGCATGCTCTACTCACGTTTAGCATGATAACAACCTCCTCACGACGACAACCTTCTCACGATAACAGCTTGTCGTTAAACGCTTGCAGCGTCTCCAACACGTTGCTGCGCACGTGGATGAAATGCTCGATTCCCTGCTCTTTCAGTTCCTCCATGCAGGCCGGTGCACCCGCCACCACGAAGAGTTCCTTACCCCCCTTCAGCAAGTTGTACGCCTCCGGGGCAAACTCCGCGTACTCATCGTCACTTGAGCAGAGCACCACCACGTCGGCCCCCTTCTCGCGGGCAGCACCTACCCCTTCGGCCACGCTATCGAAGCCGAGGTTATCGATAATCTCGTACCCCGCGCAAGCGAAGAAGTTGCTCGAGAATTGCGAGCGGGCAAGCCGCATGGCCAGGTTGCCGATGGTGAGCATAAACACCTTCGGTTGCTTTTCGTTCCGCTCCGTGGCGAGACGCAGCTCGTTGAACGCATCCGCCAGTCGACGACTATTCAACCGCTTCAACGGTGCAGGCGAATCGGCAGAAGCGTCTTTGGAAGCAGCACTAAACGCACCGGCAGGTATATCCTCTATCTTATCCCCCATCTTCTCGGTGAAATTGGGGTACTGGTTGGTACCCAGCAGGATCTCCCTGCGGTTGGCCACCGCCTTGAAGCGAGCCTCGGCAGACGCGTTGATGGCATCCTGCACGGTTCCCGCTTTGAGCGCGTTGTAGAAGCCGGTCTCTTCCGTTTCGAGGAAGAGGGCCCAGGCCTGCTTCGCCAGCGAGGAGGTAAGCATTTCTATATAGTAAGAACCCGATGACGGGTCGTTAACCTTATCGAAGTGGGATTCCTCCTTCAGCAGCAGTTGCTGGTTGGCCGCGATCCGCTCCGCAAAGTCGGTAGGCGTTTCGAACGCCTCATCGAACGAACGGACGGTGAGCGAGTCGACCGACCCGATAACGGCAGACATCGCCTCGGTTTGGGTACGCAACAGGTTGACGTACGGGTCGTAAACCGACTGGTTAAAGGTAGTAGTAATCGCGTGGGCGTTAATCTTAGCGGCACAGCGGCAGATCCCCTCCTCCGACTTGTTATCGCAGTCGTGCGAACAGTGTGGCTTGTAGGCATCCACGATCAGTGCCCAGAGCCAACGAGCCGCCCGGAACTTCGCGATCTCCATGAAGTAGTTGGCCCCCACCCCGAACTTGAACTTGATTTTTTTCGCGGCTAACTGCGCATCGACTCCCCGCTCGATAATGGCACCCAAAAGCTGGTTGCCGTACGACAGGCTATAGCCAAGCTCCTGGTAGCTATAGGCCCCGGCGTTGCTCATCCGGTTGCCCGATACCACAATTGCCCGGTAGCGCGGCAGGGGTGCGGTAACCGTCGCCAGTTCTACAGCCAAATCCAGCCACTTCGGTTCATCGACCCCCTCTTGTAAGATGCTCCCGAAAGGATCGAACTCGATAGAACCGAAACAGTCCATCACGTTGAGCCCCAGCGACTGCACGTGTACCACCACCAGTTTCGCCAACTCCACGATCCGGTCGGTACCGGTGCTGAAGTTCAGCTCTACCTTATCGGGGGCGATCCCGTCGAGGAGCCGCCTCACGTTTTCGGCCGATAACTCGTTACCCGGCAACTTGAAACCAAGGGAGGTAATCCCCCGCTCGAGGAGGGTATGTGCCCGCTTGTTCGCTTCCTCAACATCCTCCACCTCGATCTCTTGGCGGACGTACCACACGTTGTCTACCCGGGTACTCCGCACGTAAGGGAACTGCCCCGGCAAATTTTCCGTAATCTCATGCCTGTCTCAACAGGTACCGGAAACCAGTGAACTTTCTATCCCATGGACGAAAACTCTACCGGTTTTCCGCGAGCTCCACAAGCAACTGTGCGACTTTCTTGACGACCGCCTCCGCGTACCGCTTCCCTTTCTCGGCGGTCGCTTTCTTGGGGTACCCGATCCCGGTATCAGCCGACACCTCGTCCCAATGCCTGGGCATCCATCCTATCTTCTCCTCCAGCGAGGGAACTTTGCCAGGGGTGACACGACCGTCGCCCGCCCGCTCCATCTCCACCAGCTCCGGGTGATAGTGCAGCATGACCGATGTCTCCTGCTCTCCGGCGTGGTCATCCACCTCCTCCTCGAAGAAGCCCCTCTTCGGGAGCACGTTATACCAATCCACCAGCACTACCCGAAAATCTGGGTAAGCCATCGCCAGGTCGCGCACGAGCGACTTGAAACTGTTCCCGCCGTGGCCATTCACTATGACCAACGTCCGGATACCCTGCCCATGCAGGGAGGCAACGATATCCACCAGGATTGCCTTTTGCGTCTCCCCTCGGGTATGCACGCAGAAAGGTTTGTTCCATTGCCCCGCGTTCTGCGAACCCAGGAAGACGGGTGGCAGCACCATGCAGGTTACCCCCTGCTCGAATGCGGCCTCGGCGGCATCGCTAGCGATCGAGCTCGAGAGAACACAATCGGTCAGGTAGGGAAGGTGGTAGTTATGCGGCTCCATGGCACCCCACGGAAGGATGGCCAGGTCGTACGCGTGTTCGCTCACTTCGCCCCAGTTGGCGAAAAGCATATGTAGGAATTTGTTCTTTCTCGGTTTCACACGATTATTTTATTTTTACATTAAAATATAGTACATGGAACTATTCTAATGAACTTTCGATGTATCATTATTTCATTTTAAATGATAGCTCATATTGTATAGTCAGCTTAACTGCATAGATACCAATCCATTCCGCAGACTATAAAAAGTGAGCCCCGACACGGTTCGGATACCCGTTTTCGCGATGATATTTTTGCGGTGCGTCAACACCGTGTTGAGACTAATATTCAGCTGCTCGGCGATCTCC